>NZ_MCZZ01000155.1 GCF_002875705.1 Vibrio sp. 10N.261.45.E2 | reverse complement strand
TCCACCGTCACTATGCTGTTCTCTTGAACAGCCCCGGTGTCTTCATTGGCAATTGGGAGGTCGTTGGTACCGGTGACTGTGATAGTTAGCGTTGTTGTATCAGTTGCACCTTGGTCATCAGTTACTATGATTGGTACTTCAATCTTTAACTCTTCACCTTCGGATAGATAATCATAAGAAGACGCATCGAATTCATAACTACCGTCTTCGTTTAAAGTTAAACCTTCTACTGAGGTGTCCGTAGTAAATACTAATGGTTCACCTGCAGGTTGATCTACATCCGTCGCATCGATGTTACCGCTGATAACCTGATCCTCCAATAAAGAGCGGTTCTCAGGTTCTCCTACTGGCGCATCATTCACTGGCGTAACATCAATTGTGACAGTTAACGTGTCTGTCAGGCCAGTTTCATCCGTCACGGTAACTTCGAAGCTATCTGGGCCGTTATAGTTTGCATCTGGAGTGTACTGCCACGAGCCATCTTCATTTAAGGTAAGGCTACCGTTAGAAGGGCCTGATTCAACTGAGAAGGTAAGAAGGTCATTATTTGCATCGGTCGCAGTTAACTGACCGCTTAACAAAGTATCTTCTGGAACAGATGCATTTACTTCATCTTCAAGAGCACTAAAAGAAAGGTCTACAAAAATTGGCTCTTGTTGTGCGAAACGGAATTGCTCTAGAAGGCTTAAGCTTTGAGTACGAGATAAGCCCAGCGCTTCAAATCCCGTTGTTATAAATTCGGTTTCTGGGATCGTTTCTTCACCATCTCGTTCTACAGTCCCACTATTTGCTAAGCTAGAACCATTTTGACCAGCGGCGGTAGCGAACTCATCTCCTAACTCAGTAGGGTCTTCACCTTCTTCTAATGCGGCAAAGATATTTGCGATATCTTGGTCTAGTTCAACTTCACCATCTTCAGGTGAAAAGCGCTTAACTGATACCTGAGGTTCATTAGGTCCATTTTGAGATTCAAGCGTTACATCTCCTGCCTGAAGAGGCTCTCCCTCTTCAAGTACTCTAACCGTACCATCCACTGAAATAACAATGCGCTGGCCCAGTGCAAGGGCACCGGTCAAATTCAATGCAGTAATGTCCATATCAACCCCTAAAAACCATTTTCGTTTGCCACGTCAATTTAGTGACATCTTATTTATAATATTAGCCAAAATATAACATTTAACATCACATAATTCCTAGTTATTAATTCAGCATTTAACATACCAAGTGACAAGGTAATGACGCTGATCACATCACACAATAATGAAAGTGCTCACACTATCAATATAAGTTATTGTGTTTGCGAAAAATAACAGGGCTAAAACGTAAAATTGACGTTCTTAAAATCATCATAAAACGCACAGCAAACTGTTAACAACCTTACAACCATTTACGATAGCTTCTCGAGCGAACGTTATTTTTTTGGCGGTTCATCTAAATTTCGTATCTCGCACATTAAAAAGCGTAGGTTTAGATGCAGTCCAATTTGGAGAGATGGAAATTGAATTACATTCAAACGACAACATTAGGGTTAGCTATAGCGCTAAGTTTGCCGACAACAGCACAAACCCTAGAGCAAGCCGTTGCGTTTACTTTAGAAAGCAACCCTGAAATCAAAAGTGCTTATAACGAATATATCAGTAAGCGTTACCTTAACGACGCTTCTGGTGGTGCTTATCGACCAAGTATAGACTTAGATGGTGGGATTGGTTATGAACATACTGATCTTGCAACCAACCAAGACACAACAGATCTGACTAGGAAAGAAGCAACAATCACGCTCACTCAGCTCATTTGGGATGGTGCTAATACCTCTAATGATATCGACCGTACCGCAGCTGATGCAGAGTCTGTGCGCTATCAACTACTATCTAACGCGCAAGACATCGCTTTAGAAGTCACAAAGGTTTATCTTGACGCAGTAAAAGCCTATGAGGTGCTTTCTCTTTCGGAAAGTAACTTAGCGACGCACAAAGAGATATATAACGATATTCGTAAGCGCGTGGAATCAGGTATTGGTTCCACAGCAGATATGTCACAAGTTGAAGCTCGTATTGCGAAAGCACACGGGAATTTGCTTGCTGCTCAAAACAACCTTTTCGATACCCACACTCAGTTTAAGAGGCTCGTAGGCCAAACTCCGCTCGGTTTAACCTTCCCTCGGGCAGATGCGGGTGCAATCCTTACACCGTCGATGGCGCATTAGCAAAAGCGTTTAACCAGCACCCAGTCATTAAGATTGCACAAGCCGATGTTGACTCAGCGAAGTTCCAATACAAGCAATCTAAAAGTACTAACTATCCGACTGTCTCATTTGAAGCAGCTCAAACTTGGCGTGATGACGCAGGTGGCACCGAAGGCAGCAGCGATGAGTTTTCTGCGATGGTTCGTTTAAGGTACAACCTTTACAACGGTGGTTCGGATCAAGATCGTGCAGAGAGTGCAGCTTACCAACTCAACAAAGCCAAAGACCTTCGCGAAAGTACTTACCGCAATGTAGAAGAGAGTCTGCGGCTTTCATGGAGCGCACTGGATTTAACGGTTCAGCAAAAAGAGTTCCTATCTGACCACGTAGACTCGGCGTCAGACACGGTTATTTCATATGAGAAACAATACCGCATCGGAAAACGTACCCTTCTCGACTTGCTTAACACTGAGAATGAACTGTTCGAAGCTCGTAAAGGCTATTTAGATGCTAAGTATGACGAGCAATACGCAAAATATCGCGTGATGAACGCAACTGGTAACCTACTCATCGGTTTACGAGTTGAAATCCCAGAAGAATGGAATGAAAAGGTGGAGTATTAATGAAGCTTACCAACACAGTATTATCGCTTTGCTTCATGGTTGTATCTACTAGTGCTTTAGCTGAAAACAACGAAGACGAATTTGAATATCGAGCTCTACCGCCAGTCACTCAAATTTACGATCTTCAAGATGATGACAATGATGGCGTAATCAACGCGCGAGATTTATGTCCCGATACACAAATAGGTGCGGAAATCGATAACGACGGTTGTGGTTCATATTTCGAGTCATCGGAAAAGAAAGAGCTTCATATACTCTTTGCTAATAATTCCACGGAAATAAATCCTGTATTTCTAGGGCAGATACGTCAAATGGCTGCGTTTTTGAAGCGCTACGAGAGTACAAGCATTGAATTGCAAGGTTATGCCAGCAAAGTGGGCAATTCCGAACACAATTTAAAGCTCTCAAAAGAGCGCGCGTTACATGTAAGGCGTGCACTGATAAGCAATGGTATTCAGCCATCTAGAGTTAATATCGTAGGTCATGGCGACTCTGAATTCAGCAGTGATGACACAGAAATCAATCACGCACTACATCGAAAAGTTGTCGCTTCCGTTGTTGGCTTTAAAGGGAATATCAAAGAAGAATGGCACATCTTCACCAAAATTAAAAAGTAGGCTCTACCCTGCTTTTACCATACTGAAGCGTTATCTTAAGTTAACATTTCAGTATGGTGATAATTCCTTGAATAGCATATACCTAAGCCGTCTATAATGTTAATCTTGCCACGTTATCAACATAGAGAATTAATCCATGAGCAAACTAACAGCTGATACTCAAGCTAATCTAGAACTTTTCGTTTCTGAAACACAAGAAACTAAACTGGTATGGGGCCTTCGAAACGAAGAAGGTTGGCTAGCATGTGACTCAAGTGAATTCGAAAACAGCGAAGTGATGCCGTTCTGGTCTTCAAAAGAAGATGCTCAGACTCACAACGTAGAAGAGTGGGCTGACTTCGAAGTATTAGAAATCCCACTAGATATCTTTGTAGAAGATTGGTTACTAACTCTTGCTGAAGACGGCGTTCTTGTTGGTATTAACTGGAATGCAACATTAGAAGGCAAAGAACTTGAGCCTTCTGACCTAGCGAAATTATACATCTAGTTCCCGATATCGGTCGCGCGAATCGTGCGACCGATATACCTCTGATTAGTATCAATAAATTAGAGACCTACCTCGCATAACCTTATAGCTATAGCATTCAAAATTTGAAGCAATATCAAACTAATAATAGAATATCGTTCTTTATCTGATTGATCGTCTCTTGTGAATCACTTCGTTTTTGTTACCTTTCTACTGTTCATTAGCTTTTGTTCTTATAGCCAAGTATCAACATCAGATCGTGACCACAATTCACCAGTCTATACCTCCAATTTAATTCCTACTCCAAATGCTGATTGGAACGCGCTTTATCTCTCTACTTTAAACCACTCTCCTGAGCGCGCATTAAACATGTTGCAAACACGCTACATCGGCTCAACGGTTTATGGAGATAAGCTTTACCTTGCGTCTCTTCTTTACCAATACATGAGCCACCGAGATCAGCCGTTCTACGGAATCGCTTCAAACGACAGTGACTACCAAGCCATAGAAACAGCGTTTATTTCTGCTCTTATGAAAGACAGCAAAGGCCAATATGAG
This sequence comes from Vibrio sp. 10N.261.45.E2, assembly GCF_002875705.1. Lineage (GTDB taxonomy): Bacteria > Pseudomonadota > Gammaproteobacteria > Enterobacterales > Vibrionaceae > Vibrio. The sequence continues at coordinate 49,237 of NZ_MCZZ01000155.1, read as the reverse complement.
GAAGCGCAACAAGGCTTTTTAACACTTTTGGCGAAAATGCAATCTCGCAGCGATTTGGCTGGAAAAGCGTTACTAAAGTACCAGCTATGCCGATCGCTTAACGAGCAAGCTAAATATCATCAAGCAAACTATTACTGCTCAGCGCTTGAGTCAGATTTACATAACATCGCTGACCCTGTATTACCAAAATTCGGAACTTATCGAGTCATTGCAAACAATCACCATTTTCGAAGTGACTATCAAGCAGCACTAGATACCTACTTATCACTGATAAATGTCTTCCCACAAGGACATGATATTTCGGGGATTTACAACGACGTGGGCAACTTACTCAAAGAATTAAAGCAATATGAGAAATCGGCGGAGTATTTACAAGAAGCTCTAACTCTTAGAGAAAACGCTTCAGATTTAATGAAAGCACAAGTGCAGCACAGCCTTGCGGATCTCTACCTTAACCAAGAGCAAAGTGACCTAGCAATTCACCACTTTCAGACAGCAAGAACACTGCTGAGCTCATCATCACATAGCTACGGTATCGCACTAACAAGTCTTGGCTTAGGAAAAGCGTACACTCAAACGAAAGATTATGATTTGGCGAGAACCTACTTGATCGAGTCTCTATCGGCTTCGAACGAACTGAACAATGATGTCATCCGTATCAATGCTTACTTGGCTATCAGCGATATGTTTGAAGAACAAAAATTGCCAACGGAAGCGCTCAACTATGCTCAACAAGCGCTAGAATTAGCGGAACAAGTCACAAGGCATAAATACATAGCGCAATCGCTTCTGCAGCTTTCTGATATTCATCAATCACTCAGCGATTACCAACAAGCTTTCTATTTTTACCAGCGATACTCGTCAATACAAATGGAAGCTAGAGACATCGATAATCGACTCGCACTCGAAGCGCTCGGCTTAACGCACGCCAAATATGAACAGGAACTGGAGAGCTCTTTCCTCACACATCAGGCGAAACTCGACCGCCTCCAAATTGAAAAAATGGAATATCAAAGATCGATGTACAACATCGTTGTGATTCTGTTGTTGTGTGCTGCGAGCTTTACGATATTGATAAACAGAACAGTTCGTGCGAAAGCAGCCATTGACGCAATGACAAAAGCGTACGGCCGAACCGAAATAATACGAAGAATTAAGCGAGTAAAACGCTGTCAAGGAAAGGAAAACAAACACGTTCTTGTTTTGCTCGACTTAGATAAGTTTAAGAAGATTAACGATGAGCATGGGCACCCTACTGGTGATCGAGCACTGGTCCATATTAGTGAACAAATTAGAAAACACTTAATGAATGGTGAATTGTTTGGACGCTTAGGGGGCGAAGAGTTTCTCATCATGTTAACCGACACCAAGCCTTCAGAAGTGCGAGAGCGTGTTGAAGAGTTACACTACGCCATATCAAGCAGTGCCTTCCTATCAGAAAGTAAAAAGCCACTTAATGTAACCGCGAGCTTTGCTTATTTAGCAACCTCAAACGCATTAAGTGACTTTGATGACTTGTATTCAGTTCTTGACCAAGCATTGTATCAAGCAAAGAGTAGCGGCCGAAACTGCATTATTGATGCCTATAACGAACCGATTGATTTACCTGAGATTATTTATTCTCAGCCTGTTTACGAACCAACTCAGCTATAATACTCTCGCGATCACCTAGGTAATCGTTAAGGCCAACTTTACGCAGTTCACATGCCGGACAATCGCCACAGCCATCACCAACAATCCCGTTGTAACAAGTCAAGGTTTTGTTTCTCACAAGCTCAAGTGCAGAGTATTGGTCTGCTAACGCCCATGTCTCAGCCTTGTTTAGCCACATTAACGGTGTTTTGATATCAAGCTGCTTGTCCATACCTTGCACAAGCGCTGAGTTCATCGCCTTCACAAAATCATTGCGGCAATCAGGGTAACCAGAAAAATCTGTTTCACACACGCCTGTAATCACGGTTTCAGCACCGATTTGGTAAGCGTAAATACCCGCTAGAGTTAGAAATAGAATATTACGACCAGGAACAAATGAGTTCGGTAGCCCATTCTCTTGCAGCTCATGAGACACAGGAATATCGTCACGAGTCAGAGAGCTAATGGCCAGTTCATTCAACAAAGTCACATCCATTACTTTGTGCGCTTTCACACCGAGTTCTTTCGACAATGACTTAGCAACTTCAATCTCTAGTCTATGACGTTGACCATAATCAAACGTAATCGCATGAACTTCATCATACTCTTTTAATGCTTGAACAAGACACGTTGTTGAATCTTGACCACCACTGAATACTACAACTGCTTTTTTCATTTCCATTCCTACCTAAAACTGACGAGCGATCTACTCTTTGAAGAGCTAAGCGATACTCAAATACTTGTGTGTTTGAATTGATAAGCGCCAATTGCGTTCAATGCAGGTATCAATACAAAGCTGAGTTGCGCGGTCTTTCTGACTGATTGGTTGGAGTGCAATAACAGTATTGCTAGAAACCGTAGCTCGCTCCAATAAACCGTCAAGTTGTTCGATGTCTTTGCTTGTCCCTACTGGATGCTTAATTTCGTTAGCACGTTGCAAGGCGCTATCTAAGATTTCCAGTTTGGCTTTCATCGCCACTTTTGGTGACACCGTAACCCAAGTGTCAGATGTTGCTTTAACTTCTGATGTTCCGCTAGTCTCAATCTGACAGCGACAACCGTGTTGCTCAAATGCTTCAGTAAGAGGGACAAGATCATAGATGCACGGCTCACCACCGGTAATCACAATGTGTTTCGCAGTGTAACCTTGCTTGATGTATTCATTCACGATTCCTTGAGCATCAATTGCTGACCAAGTCGGTGAATCTTCTGTCTTAACCATAATGTCGCCAAGGCTAGTTTCATCTTCTGGCAAGGCTTCCCATGTCTGTTTGGTATCACACCAAGAACAGCCTACTGGGCAAATTTGCAGACGAACAAAAACAGCGGGAACGCCAGTAAATACGCCCTCACCCTGAATGGTTTCAAACATTTCATTAATCTTGTACAACTTTCCCTCAGCTCAATCATTTGATGAAATAAATCAACCGCAGACCTTAAAGCACTTCCCTCTTTTGGTCAAACAAATGAGTACTGATAAATGAGTTGATCAAAGCCCTAGCCTGAAGTTTCAAGTTCCCTTATCCTTTCGCCCATTAGATTTCGTTAGCTTTTAATTTTTAGTAAGGAACAACATGTACAAACTGATTGCTCTTGATATGGATGGCACACTACTCAACAGTGAAAAAGTGATTTCTCAAGAGAACAAAGACGCAATCGCCAAAGCGCGTGCTGCAGGTGTGAAAGTGGTACTCGCTTCTGGTCGCCCTTTAGAAGGCATGCAAAGCAAGTTAGACGAGCTTTCAATTAACGGCGAAGATGACTTTGTACTCTTTTACAATGGCTCTATGGTTCAGAATGTATCAACCAAAGAGATCATCCACAGCGAGATCAGCAATGGTAAAGCTGCAAAAGAGATTGCAGCACTTGCCGAGCAGCTTGGTGGTTATGTTCACGCCTTCAGCAAGGTTCACGGCTTAATTACACCAGAGAACAACGAATACACTGGCATTGAAGCGCGTATTAACGGCCTAGAGATTACAGAGTTCAATTTCGCTCAATTGGAAGACGACCACGAAATCATCAAAACCATGATTGTTGCTGAACCAAGCAAACTGACTGAAATCATCAGCAAGTTGCCACAAGAACTTAAGACTCAGTTTACTATCGTGCAAAGTGCACCTTTCTTCTTGGAGTTCCTAAACCCTAACTCAAACAAGGGTGTCGGTATTGAAGCAATAGCCAAGCACCTGGGCATTGCAGCGGAAGAAGTAATCTGTATGGGTGATGCTGAAAACGATCACCATATGCTTGAATATGCTGGTCTTGGCATCGCTATGGATAACGCAATGGAAGAAACCAAGAAGCTGGCGGATCACATTACAGCAAGTAACGACGATCATGGCGTAGCAGTGGCGATTGAGAAGTTTATCTTCAACTCGTAAACGCTCAACAAGCATTAGTGACTATCACTTTGTTCTTGTTTCAAAAATGACAAAGGCTGTGCACCGCACAGCCTTTTCTGATTTTACGCTAGTCGATTCACTCTCTTTTCCATGGCAAGCGAAATGCCACCACACCAAACAGAATCAAGATTGGGAAACGTAACGTATCAATAATAAATGAAGCAATGCCACTGAAAGAGACAAAGCTTCCAGCCCAACTAATCAACAGATTCCCCGCTAACAACATCACCATCACTCCAAGAACAATCTTGAATGAGAACTGACCGACCAAAGGTTTTGAGTCTGTTAACGTCACTAGGCATGCAATCGTCATCAAGATAGCGACCCAGAATGAAAATGTTGGTAATGGCCATATCACCGTGAGAACGATGGATAATAAGCATAATGCCCACCAGACACCTTTAGAGCTCAACAAGACACTAATATCAACATCAGGTTTCGCGTCTAGTCTCACGATATGCCACGTCGTTAATGCACCTAATACGCCCCCCATTAAGACATCACTAATGAACGCACTGCCTGAATAAGACTTAAACAGCATGATCCAAAGTAAGCCAGCAAGCACAATCAATATAGATTTTTGTTCCAAGAGACACTTTAGTTTCCAAAAGACTAACAAGGTTAAGCTCACCCATAAGGCAGCCAACAGACTCGGAAAACTATAGCCACTACTCATTACCAGCTTCAGTGTTGGCAGGTAGGCATGCGGGCGTGGAAAACCAAAACCTTGATGCGCAATCAAAGTTAGCAGTGTCACCGAAATCAAAGTGAAGCCAAACTTCAACGCGAAGTTACGACCAAAATGCCACGCAATTAGCGGCAATATCACGATGAAAACCCATGGTTTAGCTAACAGGTCAGTCAAAAGAACAGTATTCCCAAACACGCTTGGCATCTTATTGAACGCGTTTTGAAGCGACACAATCCAACTTAATTCAACTTGATGAACTTTCGGTGCTGCGCCCACCAGCTCAGTCACATACGTTACCGGTTGATCTGTTGCAGATAAAAACAGCTCGTTAATCTCTGACCACTGTTCTGGATAGCGGTATTGGTGATCTTGCAATTCAGTAGGAGGAATTAACATCGCTCGGCTGACTTCCACACCATAATGAGGGGCAAACCAAATCGGCAACTCAAAGCCACCTAACTCATTTCGAGCTTTGTAGCTGATCACTTCAGAGTCAGAGATACAATCAAACACAACAGCACTGTCGGTATAACCCAGCACATCACCGACTGTTACCGACAAGCCCGCCTCTTCCCACGTTTCGCGCTGCGCCGCGACTGCTGGCGGCTCACCTGAAACAACCGTACCACCCGGCAGAGATAACTGCCCCGTGATCAGCTCATCAACCAGCACTATTTGGTTATCAGCTCGTACTACACACAAAGCGCCCGCGATATGATCGGGCAAAGTGTTGTTTGCCCAAGCGGAAGTCGTACTCAAAAGAGACAATATGAAAACGAAAAAATATCGAATAACCAACGAATTTACCTAAAAATAAGAGAAAAAGTTAAAGACTGCTAATGCATCGTATTGTAATCAAACCCACAAAAAATCGCTGTCTATGTTTTGTTCAAAGCCTTTCTCATCCATTGAATGTGAGGTGTGAACCCCATTTTTTGATAGAAGTCCTTGGCAGGCGAATTAAAATCCCAAACCTCTACAAAGACTTGTTCAACACCATAATCGTCAAAAGTCGCTTCAACTTTGTTAAACAGCTTCTCAGCAATCGATTCTTTTCGATAATCAGGTAAGACAAACAGTTCATCGACACTCCCCATCGGCACAGGTTTGCTCACCGTTGAAATAAGTTCACAAAAATGCCCGGTGATAAAGCCAACAATGAGCTCTCCTTTTAATGCCACATAAACCAAGCATTCCGGATCATCCAAGTAACGCGCAATGCTTTTTTCCTGCTCAATCTCTTCTGCCGTTTTAAAGTGCTCTGGGCTAGCAAGATGGTGATGATGATGGAGATCGAACATTAATTCGTTAAGTTGTTCCAAATCCGCGTGCTTTGCGGCCCTTAAGGTGACATTCATGACTATTGCGCTTCTCAAACCAAATTAATATCTAAACTGAGTCTAGTTTACTTGTCGCGAGTATCTATACAAGTTATTGAATTAATTCATTGTTTAAAGTGCGTATTTTAAATACAAAAACGGCCACATTACGTGGCCATTCTTTTGAATGATCTTGAATCAAGCGAATACAAAAACCGTAGTTTTAAGCTCCGTTATCCTCTTTCTCTTCTTTGAGTTCAGCAAGCTGTTGCTCTAGTTCAATAAGTTTAATTTCAGCCTCAACTTCAGCAACTCGCTTCTCTGCATCGGTACGATTGTCTTGTGACAAGCCATCTGCAGTAACTTGAGTTCGTTGTGCGTTTCTTGCATCATCCGTATCTTTCATTGAACCCGCAACACCGCCCGTCACACCACCTAATGCAGCCCCCTTTACAGCTAAGCTTGCATCTCCAGTTAACGCTCCTGCTGTTGCTCCTAATAACGCACCACCTACAGCACCACGATTACGTGCAGCGTTCTCATTTTCGTTATCCATTGCTGGTGATGCACAACCAGAAAGAGTCACAATCAGTGTCGCTAAAAGAAAAGGTTTAGTGAATTTCATAGGAATCTCGCTTCGTTCTTCGTTTGGATTGAAGCCATATTAAGCAGACGAGTGAACAAGATAAATAAAGCCAAGTTTAGATAAAACATAACGGCCTGCTATGTATAAGCTCACTCATGTATAAATTTATTTATGTATCACAAAAAAATACTCACCCTATGCAGCCAAATTATTATTTTAGACATAAAAAGGCGACCTGTCGGATCGCCTATTAATCTGTATCGAATCAAACGCAGTTCTATTTTCCGAGCTTTTGTGCAATTTCCGTTAAGCTTGTAGGGTCGTCAATAGTCGAAGGCACGACATACTGTTCACCTTCGGCTATCTGTCGGATAGTTCTACGCAAGATCTTACCTGAACGCGTCTTAGGTAACCTTTCAACAACCAAGGCTTGCTTAAAACAAGCGACCGCGCCGATCTCATTACGAACCTTGCCAACCAACTCCGCTTGCAACTCAATGCCGTCGACTTTTATTCCATCTTTTAGCACAACTAAGCCCAGAGGTAGCGGCCCTTTTAAATCATCGTGAATGCCGACTACCGCGCATTCTGCAATGGCTGGGTGACCACCCACAATTTCCTCCATTTCTCCTGTCGACAGACGATGCCCTGCTACGTTTATCACATCATCGATACGGCCCATGATAAATAAATACCCATCTTCATCGAGGTAGCCACCATCACCCGAAACATAATACCCAGGAAATTGGCTTAAGTATCCTGATTCAAATCGATCATGATTACGCCAAACCGTTGGCAAGCAGCCGGGTGGCAATGGGCGTTTAAGAGCCACAAAACCTTGTTGATTGGGCTGAGCGACTTCACCGAGTTCATTGAGGATCTCCACTTGGTAACCCGGAACAGGTTTCGTGGAAGAACCCGCTTTCACCGGCAAAGATTCCAGCCCTGTTGGATTGGCGGAAATGGCCCAACCTGTTTCTGTTTGCCACCAATGATCGATAACTGGTTTATTGGTATGGCACTCAACCCAATCCAATGTTGGCGGATCTAAACGTTCGCCAGCCATGAAAATCGACTTAAGCGATGATAAATCATACTTGTTGAGCAACTCGCCTTCAGGATCTTCTTTCTTGATTGCTCTAAACGCTGTTGGCGCAGAAAACAATACATCGACGTTGTACTCTTCACACACACGCCAGAAGGCGCCGGGATCAGGTGTTCGTACTGGCTTACCTTCAAACAAAATGCTCGTACAGCCATGAATCAGTGGTGCATAAACAATATAAGAATGCCCCACCACCCAACCCACATCAGAAGCTGCCCAAAATACGCCATCTTGCGGCATATCGTAGATAGTACTCATTGAGTATTTCATGGCGACTGCATGACCACCATTGTCACGCACCACGCCTTTCGGCTTGCCTGTAGTACCTGATGTGTAAAGGATATATAACGGATCGGTTGCTAAGACAGGAACACAACTGTGCGGCAATGCATCGTTAACCGCTTGCTGCCAAAGTACATCACGTTCATTGTTCAATTCTGCTAAAGCCTGCTCTCTTTGGAACACGACTACTTTCTCAGGCTTCCAACGGCTGTCCATGACCGCTCGATCAACCATCGGTTTATATGGCAAGACTTTGTTTATCTCGACACCGCAGGAGGCAGTAATCAACACCTTCGGCTCGGCATCTTCAATTCGAACGGCAAGCTCATGAGGAGCAAACCCACCAAACACGACAGAATGCACCGCGCCTAATCGTGCACAGGCCAACATTGCCATTGCCGCTTCCGGAATCATCGGCATGTAAATAACTACACGATCGCCTTTGGTAACACCTTGCGTGGCCAACATACCAGCGACTTTAGCCACTTGGTCACGTAACTGGTTATAAGTGTACGAGGATTGAGCTCCTGTCACTGGAGAGTCGTAAATCAGCGCCACTTTGTCACCACGGCCATTTTCGCAATGATAATCAAGCGCCAACCAACACGTGTTCATCACCCCATCAGGGAACCATCGTTCAATGCCATTATCGTCAGTTTGTAAAATTGTTTTTGGTGGTTCAAACCAATCAATGGCTTGTGATTGTGTCTCCCAGAATGATTTAGGGTCTTCCTTAGCCCATTGATACTCGGTGATATAGTCTGTTTTTCTATTCATTCGATTTGTAGCAGACATAATGCCTCCTCCATGATTTATCCATTGTTCCAAGCGCCTAACTTTTTGGCAGTGTACAGGGGTGCACTCTTTTCTCAGCGTTGTTTTCAGAACGTTTCACCGTTCACCACAATCGCTTTACTTGGGAAAAGGCACACGAATGGCACCTTCCATGATCACTCGGGCACTACGACTCATAATCGCCCTCTCAATTTTCCAACCGTTTTCGGTCTGCAAAGCTTTAGCTCCCACCTTTAAGGTTCCTGATGGATGACCAAAGGTCACAAAATCACGGGAACCCTCACCGGCTGCCAAGTTCACTAACGTACCCGGAACACTCGCCGCTGAAGCAATGGCGACTGCAGCTGTGCCCATCATGGCGTGATGCAGTTGCCCCATAGATAAAGCTCGCACCAGAAGGTCGGTATCGTCAGCTAATACCGGTTTACCACTTGAAGCTTGGTACGCTTGAGGCTTAGCAACAAACGCGACTTTAGGTGTGTGTTGACGCGATTCTGCTTGTTCTAAAGAATCAATCAACCCCATCGCAACCGCGCCATGTGCTCGGATGGATTCAAACAATGCCAAGGCTTTTGAATCGCTGTTGATATCCGATTGAAGCTCTGTGCCTTGATAACCAACCGATTCTGCATCAACAAAAATGGTTGGTATTCCTGCATTGATGTATGTCGCTTTGATGCAGCCCAATTCGGGAACATCTAAAAAATCAACAACATTCCCTGTTGGAAACATTGAACCACTCGCATCGGCTGGGTCTAGGAAATCAACTTGAATCTCAGCAGCGGGGAAAGTGACACCATCGAGTTCAAAATCACCTAACTCTTGGACTTCACCATCAGCGATAGATACATGGACGATGATGGTTTTCTCTATATTTACTTGCCATACTCGCACCTCGACCACGCCGTTTTCTGGAATACGATTCGAATCAACCAATCCACTATGGATGGCAAATGGGCCTACTGCAGCCGACAAATTACCGCAGTTACCGCTCCAATCAACGAAAGGCTTGTCTATTGCTACTTGACCAAAGAGATAATCAACATCGTGATTGGCCTTGTTGCTTTTCGATACAATAACGGTTTTGCTGGTACTGGATGTCGCACCACCCATGCCATCAGTTTGTTTGCCATAAGGGTCCGGACTGCCAATCACACGCAGAAGTAATGCGTCTCGTGCTTCTCCGGCGACTTGCGCAGCATCAGGCAAGTCTTCTAGGTTGAAGAAAACGCCTTTGCTTGTTCCGCCCCGCATGTAGGTAGCTGGTACTTTTATCTGTTTGATGTTCATAATCGGCCCCTACTGTGCGAGAAAGTCTTTAGCGAAACGTTGCAATACGCCACCAGCGCTGTACACATTCACTTCGTCAGCGGTGTCTAATCGACAGGTTACTGGCACATCAAGCTTTTCACCGCTTTTACGAGTGATCACTAAAGCCAAATCAGCACCTGCTTCAATGTCGCCATACACGTCGTATAGCTCTGTACCATCCAGTTCTAAAGTGTTGCGATTGGTTCCCGCTTTAAACTGCAGAGGCAACACGCCCATGCCAACCAGGTTGGTTCTGTGGATTCGTTCAAACCCTTCAGCCACAATCACTTCAACACCCGCTAAGCGCACACCTTTGGCTGCCCAATCACGTGATGAACCTTGTCCATAATCGGCACCAGCTACAACAATTAAGGGTTGTTTACGGTTCATGTAGGTTTCTATCGCTTCCCACATTCGTGTAACTTGCCCTTCGGGTTCAACCCTTGCTAATGAACCTTGCACGACTTCTCCGGCGTCCTTCACCATTTCATTAAACAGCTTAGGATTGGCGAATGTTGCTCGTTGCGCGGTTAAGTGATCACCTCGATGAGTCGCGTAAGAGTTGAAGTCCTCTTCCGGGACTTCCATTTTGGTGAGGTATTCCCCTGCCGCGCTCGAAGCAAGAATCGCATTTGAAGGAGATAAATGGTCCGTAGTGATGTTGTCCCCCAGAATAGCCAAGGGTCTCATACCAGATAAGCTTCGCTCTCCCGCAAGAGCCCCTTCCCAATAAGGCGGTCTGCGTATATAGGTACTTTGAGATCGCCAGTCATAAAGCGGTTCAGTCGTTACCTGATCCTCATCTGGCTGGAACATTTTCACGTAGATTTGTTGGAATTGCTGAGGCTTAACATGCTCACCGACAACGGCATCGATCTCGGCATCACTCGGCCATAAATCACTTAAGTAGATTGGTTTACCATTGTTGTCAGTGCCTAAGCTGTCTTTCTCGATATCAAAACGAATCGTGCCAGCCAAGGCATAAGCAACCACCAATGGCGGTGAGGCTAAAAATGCTTGTTTAGCATGAGGATGGATTCGACCGTCGAAGTTTCGATTCCCTGACAACACGGCGGTTGAATATAGGTCGCGGTCGATGATCTCTTGTTGGATTTTAGGATCTAACGCCCCACTCATTCCGTTACAAGTCGTACACGCATAGCCGACGATACCGAAGCCCAATTGTTCAAGTTCAGGAAGCAAACCTGCCGACTCAAGATAGAGCTTGGCAACTTTAGAGCCCGGCGCAAATGACGTTTTCACCCACGGCTTGCGAACTAATCCAAGCTGATTGGCTTTCTTAGCAACCAATGCAGCGGCGACCACGTTTCTTGGGTTACTGGTGTTAGTACAAGAAGTAATTGCCGCAATGATTACGGCACCATCGGGCATCTGATCATCGCTGTACTGCTTAGCATGCTGCTCTTTCCAAGATGCTTGACTGATGCCTTGTTCAGCCAACTCTCTGGTTGGCAAACGGCGATGAGGATTTGAAGGCCCCGCAAGGTTACGCTCAACTTTAGACAAATCAAACTCAAGCACACGTTCGTATTGAGCGGAATCTAAGTCATCAGCCCAAAGTCCGGTTTGCTTGGCATAGCGTTCGACTAGTTCAACCTGCTCAGGCTCTCGGCCAGTGAGTTTTAGGTATTGAATGGTCTGCTCATCGATGTAAAACATACCCGCTGTCGCGCCGTATTCTGGCGTCATGTTTGATATAGTCGCACGGTCACCAATGGTCAGTGCACGAGCCCCTTCACCGAAGAATTCCAAGTAGCTTGAAACCACTCTCTCATTGCGAAGGAACTCCGTTATTGCGAGCACAATATCCGTTGCGGTTATCCCTTCTTGTCTTTGACCCGTTAGCTTGACGCCCACGATATCAGGCAAGCGCATCATTGACGGACGACCGAGCATTACTGTCTCAGCTTCCAAACCACCTACTCCGATTGCAATAACACCCAGAGCATCAACATGAGGAGTATGACTGTCGGTGCCGACACAGGTATCAGGAAACGCGATGCCTTCTTTAGATTGAATCACTGGAGACATTTTCTCCAAGTTAATCTGGTGCATAATTCCATTACCCGCAGGAATCACACTGACATTTTTAAACGCGGTTTTACACCATTCAATAAAGTGAAAACGGTCTTCGTTTCTGCGCTCTTCAATTGCTCGGTTTTTATCAAACGCTTGGTTATCAAAACCTGCATGCTCTACCGCTAGAGAGTGGTCAACAATCAACTGGGTTTCAACAACGGGGTTCACCTTGGCAGGGTCTCCGCCTTGGTCTGCAATCGCGTCTCTTAATCCAGCCAAATCAACCAAGGCGGTTTGACCAAGAATGTCATGACACACGACACGCGCTGGATACCAAGGAAAATCCAGATCGCTCTTGCGTTCAATGATCTGTTTTAAGCTGTCTTCAAGGATTTCAGGGTCACAGCGTCTTACTAATTGTTCTGCCAATACTCTCGACGTATAAGGCAAGGTTTTATAACTGCCCGGAGATATCGCTTCTACCGCTTCGCAAGCATCGAAATACTCTAAATGGGTTCCGGGTAAAAGTTTCCGGTACTGATTTTTATCAAGGGACTGAGCTTGTTCAAGTTTTACATCAGACATACATCCACCATTATCTGTTAAATTCTATTCGTTGTTTCTTGAGGCCTTGTCATATGAAGACGGAAGTCACCTCAAGATATAAGTCGACTCGATATAGAGGGCTAACGTAGATGTATAGGTAGCCAGTCTTGATGCTCTGGCCCGGTGTAGTCTGCACTCGGACGAATGATGCGATTATTTTCTCTCTGTTCGAACACGTGTGCCGTCCAGCCTGTAAGGCGACTCATCACAAAGATGGGCGTGAACAGTTTAGTTGGGATATCCATGAAGTGGTAAGCCGATGCGTGGAAGAAGTCAGCATTACAGAACAAGCCTTTCTCGCGCTTCATTACCGCTTCAACACGTTCTGAAACGGCGTAAAGCTGTTCATCTCCCACCTCTTGAGCTAGCTCTTTTGACCAACGCTTGATTAGAGCATTTCGCGGGTCGCTTTCACGATAAATGGCATGACCGAAGCCCATGATTTTGTCTTTGTTAGCAAGCATCTGCATGATGTTAGTTTCTGCTTCATCAGCGGTTTGCCAATCTTGGATCATTTCCATCGCGGCTTCATTCGCACCGCCATGTAAAGGACCTCTCAATGTACCAATCGCTGCGGTGACACAAGAGTGGATATCCGACAGCGTTGATGCACACACACGAGCGGCAAAGGTTGAAGCATTAAACTCATGTTCCGCGTAAAGGGTTAGCGAGCAGTGCATCACCTTCTTATGAAGTTCACTAGGTGTTTTATCCGTTAGCATTTTCAAGAAGTAGCCACCCAGACAGGCTTCGCTTTGATCTTCAGTATCAATGCGCACACCATCATGGCTAAAGCGGTACCAATAACAAATAATCGCAGGGAAAAGCGCAAGCATTCGTTCAGTCGCAGGCAGTTGCTCGGAGAAGTTAGACTCTTGCTCTAGATTACCTAGCATTGAACAGCCCGTTCTCATCACATCCATTGGATGAGCGTCTGCGGGAATCAACTCTAGTGCTGCTTTCAAAGGTTGAGGCAAGCCACGCAAACCAATCAGCAATGTTTTGTAATCATCTAACTCTTTTTCACTGGGTAAGTGACCTCTTAGTAGCAGATGCGCCACTTCTTCGAACTGAGCATGATTGGCAAGGTCGGTAATATCATAACCACGGTAGGTTAAGCCAGTTCCTGATTTTCCTACCGTACATAGCGCAGTGGTTCCCGCACTCTGACCACGTAGACCAGCGCCACCGATTGCAGGTGCGCCTTTTGGTGAACTTGCTGGTTTTTCGCTTTGTTGATGTTTTTCTGTTGAAGCCTTGTCGACAGCTGCTTTATCACTCAAAGATACAGACATGGTGAACTCCTTTTCAGTGTTAGCCGCCTGCACTCTTTGGTGCTGCCTGTTTATACGTCCGATGATCTTTATCATCGGTACTGGATATGGCGACTAACCATTTCACGTTATTGGATTAAGTTGATTTTTGATTAATTGAAACTGGTTTTACCCTTCGCTTGAAAACAACTGATCAAGCTTGTTCTCGTAGTCGTGGTAATTCAGATGTTCGTAAAGCTCTTTACGGGTTTGCATTGAATCCAACAGAGCTTCTTGATTGCCTTCAACTAACAAGTGTTTGTAAACATTCTCCGCCGCTTTGTTCATTGCACGAAACGCACTCAATGGGTAAAGCACCATGTCGACACTTGATTGGGCCAACTCTTTACAGTTGTAGAGTGGTGTTTGGCCGAACTCAGTGATGTTGGCCAAGATAGGCACGTGTTTACCCGTGGCGGATTTCAAAGCTGCCGAGAACTTCACGTATTGGTCGAGTTGATTCATCGCCTCAGGGAAAATCATGTCTGCGCCCGCTTCAACACACGCAATCGCTCGTTCAATCGCGCTATCAATGCCTTCAACCGCCAACGCATCGGTACGCGCCATAATCACAAAGCTCTCATCCGTTCTAGCATCGGTTGCCGCTTTAACTCTATCGACCATCTCTTGCTGGCTTACAATCGCTTTATTTGGTCGATGACCACAGCGTTTTTGGGCCACTTGATCTTCCATGTGAATTGCAGCAGCGCCTGCCTTCTCCATAGCGCGAATGGTACGTGCGATATTGAATGCACCACCAAATCCCGTATCGATATCCACCAGCAATGGCAGATCACACGCGTTAGTAATACGTTCCACATCGACCAACACATCGTTCAATGTAGTAATGCCCAAGTCAGGCAAACCGTAAGACGCATTGGCGATACCTCCGCCAGACAAATAGATAGCTTGGTGGCCCAAGTTCTTTGCCATCATCGCGCAGTACGGATTGACCGTGCCGACGATCTGCAATGGGTCGTTGTCTTGCACAGCTTGTCGGAACTTAGATCCTGCTGATAACTTCATAATGACGCTCCCTGTTAATTGTTTATTTCTAGCTAATCTTTAAGACTTACGGCTTTGGGTTATCGCCAGCTCTGACCTGCTGACAGATTCCAGTCGCCAGTTAATCAAGTTCTTTGGATTGGATTTGTTGTTCTATAAGCAGTCGACTTCCCGATATGTGTCTTCGCATAAGCATTTCTGCTAGCTCTTCATCACGGTTACGGATCGCTTGTAGAATGTATTTGTGTTCATCTAGCGCCTCTTTTGGACGAGACTGTGCTCTTGGCGATTGATAGCGATACATGCGTAACAAGTGATATAGCTCGTCACACAACAACGAAATGAGTTTGCTGTTACGACTCGCTTTAATAATGCGGTAATGGAAATCGAAATCCCCATGTTGATGAAAGTAAGAAGAGCCTTCTACTTCATCGATATGCTTTGAATGTGTCGACAATAATCCTTCAAGCCCGACAAGCTCTGCTTGTGTAATATGTCTTGCTGCTAAGCGAGCAGCCATGCCTTCCAATGCTTCTCGCACCGCGTAGAGCTCTAGCAGTTTTTCTGCCGAAAAAGTAATAACTCGTGCGCCAACATGAGGAATTCGTTCAATAAGCCCTAGCCCCTCCACACGCATTATCGCTTCACGTAATGGACCTCGACTTACCTCAAAGCGTTTAGCCAGTTCAGGTTCCGAAATCTTACTGCCCGGTAGTAACTCACCGCTAACAATCGCCTCAACGAGATACTCAGTGAGATTTTCTGATTTAGTGTTCTCTTTATCGCTCACACGTGTTTTCATGTTTGCATTTAAGCTGAGATCTTTTATTGCAGTATTCATATTCACGCTGCTCACTTCTGATTGCTGAACCTTAATTGTCAACAATTCCATAACATGAACATAAAATACACGATTAAATTGTCGACAATCAAGAGAATTGTCGACAATTTAGACTAATGTAGTATTTTTTATAGGCGATGAAAACTCACTCGAAATGTAAATAAAAACAACCTAACCACCTGTTACTTAATAACTTATAAAGAAAAACAGCGACTAAATCCTTACCTACCCCAACATTACTCGAAACTAATGTGTCGACAACTTGTAGCCGCACTTGTCAAACGCAGATCCCTTTGTGTCTATCGACATGCTTACCGATTATCAGCTACAAAAAAGGCGCACTGATGTGCGCCTTTCATTCATCGAACTCGTTCTAACAAGTCAACTTTTAGTCAAGCAATCTGACGAGTGACTTCTAGGTATTTATTGATATCGACAAAATCAATCTGTTCCGGTTTGAGATACTCTTCTGCATAACGAACATGCGTACCACTGGTTAAGAACAATCTAAACAGTTCGATATCGAGATGCTCGTCCAATGCCATTTTATACATGATATCGACAGCAACACTGATTGGCTTCGCCTTCTTATAAGGCCTATCCGCAGCGGTTAACGCCTCAAAAATATCAGAGATCACCAGAATACGTTCTGGGATTGAGAGGTCATCACCAGTCAGCTTCCTTGGATACCCTGTACCTTTAAGTGTTTCATGGTGAGTTGAAGCGTAGCGAGGAACACGACTTAGCTCTTTCGGGAATGGCAGGTTCTCAAGCATCTTAATCGTGCCAAGCATGTGCTCGTTTATCTTAAATCTGTCTTCAGCAGTCAATGTACCGCGTGCAATACTCAGATTGTAGACTTCGCCTAGGTTGTATAAGTGCTCAGGCACATCCATTTTAATTTGATGTTTCGGGTCAAATTCTAACGGCCTATCTCTTTTCACTATGTGCTCTGGCTTATCACTCAAAAGTGGTTCTGTGGCTGGTAAACTTGAACTCGGCTCTCGATTCATTGCCTCTATCGGTGATAGACCAAGTTGATCATCAAAGTGACGCGTCCAGGTCGTCTCAGCTATCGAGCGAATACGAGTGACTTTGTCATCACTCATGAATTCACCACCAACATTAGATGTCGCGATAAACGCAAAATCGTCTTGCAATCGTTGCTTAGTGACTGAGAGTTCTTCAGCGATCTGCTGGGTTGATAGCGTACCTTCAAGTTGCTTTCTCAAAGCGGTGATTTCCGCATCACGCCAAAGTACTTCAAATCGAGTTCTCACCTCGTGAATTCGGTTGTAGTTCGCTTCTAGCTTCGTACCTTTATCTACGATATGTTCAGGTGTGGTGATCTTGCCACAGTCATGAAGCCAAGCCGCAATTCTGAATTCACGGCGTTCATCATCATTTTTAAACTCAAAATCTTTGAAATTATCGGACTGTGATTTCTCAGCCGCGTCAGCCAACATCAATCCGAGTTCTGGTACACGATTACAATGCCCAGCCGTATAAGCGGATTTATCATCGATCGCTTGAGCGATAAGTTTAATGAACGACTCAACAAAGGCTTCTTGGGTTAGCTCATGTTGTTTGAGTTCCATCGCCATGTCTTTTACCGCCACAGATAGCTCCCACACTTCTTTAATTCGAGTCTCAACAGTCTCGACACTGTCATAATCACGCATCTTGATCTTATGAGTCTCCTCCTCTAATTGACGAATAGGACGCACTATCGGCGCACCAAAAACCCAAGCAATAGGCAAGGTCAAACTCATCAGTAACATCGTTACGCCAACAGAGGTTGCTAGACGTTTATTGACTGTACTAAAGATTTCAGTTTCGGGAATCAATACCGCAAAATACTCAGAGTAGTGTTCGCCCGTGTCTATTTTCTTTAAATAGAGATGCTTGATCTCGCCATTCAACTCTACCCTTATCATACTGCCTTCAACCGTTGCTTCATTAGTCAAATCATAAAGTTCAGTATAAGGAACCGTCGTATTCGTATTAAAGCCGGTATCATGGAGCCACTTTTTCGCTAAGGCATCAAGTTGTTCACCACTTAACTCACTGATAGCTTTGTCAATAATTGGAAGCAATTGCTTATGCTTGCTCTGCAACACCAAATGGAATTGATTTGAGTAGTTCTGTTTTAGATCTTCTAGAGCCCCATTGACAACAAGGCCAGGTTGGAAAAACCTATCTAATGCAAACGAGAGCACGGGTTCAGCGTCTAAGAATGCAAAATTCTCTCCGCTTTCAATTGAATTAAATGCGGACTCTAGGTTTTCAAACTCAACTAAATCAATATTCGGAAAGTCTTCCCTTAACTTAGGAATAATTGACCACCCAGATAAAATGGCTACTTTTTTTTCCTCAAGCTCGGCATAATTAGTAATAGTCTTCGCGTCTTCTCTGGTCACGATAGCAAACGGTAATTCATAGATTGGAGTGGTGTAGCGGCCGTTTATGCCATTATTTTTATAATTTTGCACCGATTGCAGCCCATCTATAGTTCCTTCTTGAAACTTATTGACAAGCTCTCCCCAAGAAAAACCATTCACAAATTCAAACCTGATCCCAGTCATATCACCAATCATTTTGAGAAGGTCTATCGCATAGCCGTTTGGTTTTCCCGCCACTGAAAAGTCCATCGGCCCCCAATCATTTTGATTAGACACTAACAGCGGAGGAGTATCATTAACCAAGGCTTTTTGCTCAGATGATAGCATCAGTTTTGATACATCAAACTCCGGTTCCTGATTATTAACCTTGAGGTTAGACGCAATAATGTTACCCGATTTCGAATATAAGAAAGACTCAACCTTACTATCTTCTGCTAATCCAAGTGCCGTACCCGATAATTTGTTAGCCAAAGAAGACAGCACAATATCAATACCAATCACATGTTGAACTTCAGATTCGATTTTCGCATCAAACGCTAAAGAATAAGTTTGCCCGGTAATTTGTAAATGTTGGAAAAGGTATGGCTGAGTTTTTTCGACCGACTGAACATTGGCAGAAACATACCAAGGCCTTGTCGTTGGAAAGTAGTTGCTCTGATCCGTAGTTGAGTCTCTTAGCGTAAACTCTTGGTCAAAATATTTCGTCGTACGGACGCGCTCCTCCCCTATATTATGAATCTCAACCACAACCCAACGATCCGTTTGTTGTGCACCTATTTTTTCTCTAACGACAGGGGCAGATTCTAGGTTAATAATTTGGAAGAAATTTTCATTGGATGAGCCAACGTAAATACTATAAAAGAGAGGGTTATCTTTAATGGCTTCAGAAAGAATACTACGCGACTCTTCTTTCGATATTTTGTTACTGATAGATCGTTTCACTGAAGCAAGTAAACGCGCGGTGTTGGCTGCGTCAGAGTCAATCTCGCCGATATAATCACTCAGGTCATGAGATACCATCGTCAACTTTGACAGAGTATTCTCCGTCGCCATTTTTTTACTGAAGTAGTATTGAAGAGAGACCGCAACCACAGCCGTTAGCACAGTCGCGAGTATGAACATCCCTCCAACGGTAAACCGTAACGAGATTTTTGTGTTTGCCATTATTCTATCCTTGAGTAACCACTAGCCCAGAAATGTAACATGCTAGCAATATTTATATTATTACTACGGCATACTGTCTCTAGCAATACATTATTCCATATATTCAAGAGCGTCCTTCCATATCACTCTTTGCGTCACAATAAGTACCCTCTTTAATGATACATAGCAGTATAAAGCGACCAAGAACTATTCTACCGTGAACTTTATGAACAGTATTAATCCAATGTTCTTTATTCTCAATATCGCCGCATTACAGACATTTCATTAACACACCGTTAACTTTAGTTTCATCTACTAAGCAATATCCAACTCATCTGTTTAGTAGCTGGAAATAAAACATAAGTTTCTCTCCATTGAAGAGATCCCCTACATAAGGAACGTGAACCATGTTCAAGGCACTGAAACCTACTCTTGCGGCTTCTATCATCGCAGCAACCTTTTCTTTCAACACTTTTGCTGCTGACGTAGAAAAAATCCACTTCCTAATCCCTGGCGGCGCTGGTGGCGGTTGGGATATGACAGCTCGTGGGACGGGTGATGTATTGGTGAAATCAGACATCGTAGAAAATGTCTCTTTCCAAAACCTGTCTGGTGGCGGTGGCGGTAAAGCGATTGCTCACCTAATCGAAACAGCACAACGCCAAGAAGACACACTGATGGTGAACTCAACGCCTATCGTTGTTCGCTCACTAACAGGTATTTTTCCTCAATCTTTCCGTGACCTAACTCCAGTAGCCGCAACCATTGCCGATTACGGTGCTATCGTCGCGTCTGCAGATTCTAAGTACAACACTTGGGAAGACGTCGTTAAAGAATTCGAAACCAACCCACGTAAAGTGAAAATTGCTGGCGGTTCTGCTCGAGGCAGCATGGATCACCTTGTGGTTGCTGCGGCGTTCAAGGGCGAAGGGTTTGATGCGAAGAAAGTGCGTTACATTGCCTACGATGCGGGCGGTAAAGCGATGGCGGCACTGCTTTCTGGCGAAACACAGTTGCTTTCAACAGGTCTTGGTGAAGTATTAGAGATGTCTAAGTCTGGCCAAGTAAAAGTGCTTGCGGTCACGGCTCCAAAGCGTCTTGACGCTGCCCCTAACATCCCAACACTAACTGAATATGGCAACGAGACAGTATTTGCTAACTGGCGTGGTTTCTTCGCCGCACCGGGTACAAGCCAAGCGAAAATCGACGAGTGGAACGAAGCTCTTGGCAAAATGTACAAAACCGATGAGTGGCAAGTGGTTCGTGACCGTAACGGTTGGATCGACAACTACAAAGCTGACAAAGATTTTTACGCCTTCCTAGAAGACCAAGAAAAACAAATGGGCGATCTCATGCGTGAGCTTGGCTTCTTGAAATAACCATCAACCAGAGAGGGTCTTTGTGCCCTCTTACTCTTTCCTGTTTTGCCGTACATGAGTTAACTAAAACTCCTTTGTTTATTCGTAGTGTATTGCTAAAGCTTGCTGATTCGTTGTAGAGGCAAGTGGCCACCCAAGCCTTGTAATTCGCTTACCTTTGGTTAGTGATCCCAGACATTCTTCATTAACTCGCTCATGTACGGCTTTTTTACTTTTTATACCACCCCAAATGGAGTTGGATATGTCGGACTTACCAACCAAATTCCTAAGTAAGGAATCTTTGCTTTCGAAAGATCGCATTGGAGCCATGATCTTTATGTTGGCGTGCTTGTGCTACGGCTATCAAACCACGCTGATTCCTTTATTCCCCGGTGACGAGTACGAACCCTTTACAGCAAGAACCTTACCTACCCTATTGACGTTTATCGGCATTGGCCTTTCGTTGATCCTATTAGTAACAGGGCAACCGGACAAGAAAGTTACATGCGACACAACGCCGTTGAACTGGAAGCTACTGACTGGCTTCTTGGTGTTAATGGCGCTTTACGGTGTTGGGCTGACTTATCTTGGCTTTGTTTTAGCGACCAGTTTCTTCTTACTGGCGGGCTTTTACCTTCTGGGCGAGCGCCGCAAAGCTGTCTTATTTGGCGCGTCGTTTCCTTTCGTTATCGCGTTCTTTCTTTTATTAACTCAAGGCTTAGATATCTACCTAGAGCCTGGTTTAATCTTCACTCTTTGGTAGGGATAACATTATGTTAGACGGAATTTTACAAGGACTTTCGACCGCTGTGATGCCAATGAACATCATGATGGTAATTGTGGGCTGTTTCGTTGGCACCTTCATCGGCATGCTACCGGGGTTAGGTCCAATTTCAGCAATCGCGTTGATGATCCCTATTACATACGGCCTAGACCCTTCTTCAGGCTTAATCTTGATGGCAGGTGTGTATTACGGTGCTGTATTTGGTGGCTCAACGTCATCAATTTTAATCAATGCTCCGGGTTGTTCTTCAACGGTAGTCACCGCGTTTGATGGCTACCCGATGGCTCAAAAAGGACAAGCAGGTAAAGCGCTAGCACTCGCGGCTTACTCTTCGTTCACTGGCGGTACGCTTTCAGCAATCATGCTTTTGATCGCAGCTCCGGCTCTAGCAAGCGTGTCATTGAGCTTCCAGTCTTCTGACTACTTTGCATTGATGTTACTAGGTTTATCGGCTGTAGCGGCGTTTGCAGGCCCAGGTCAGGTAATTAAAGCGTGGATGATGACCATTCTTGGTTTGATGCTATCAACCGTAGGTATCGACAAAGGGGTTGGCGTTGAACGTTTCACTTTCGGCTTAACGGATCTGATGGATGGCTTCAGCTTCCTGTTGCTAGCTATGGCAACGTTCGCACTCGGTGAAACCTTAATGGGTATTCTTAAGCCTGAGCAAGACAACAGTGCGGAAGAAAGCCAAAAGATGTCAGATATTGGTAGCATGAAAGTAACCAAAGAAGAGATCAAAGAAGTGGCTCCGGTTTCAATTCGCTCTTCGATTCTTGGTTTCTTTACTGGCGTACTGCCGGGCGCAGGCGCAACCATCGCTGCTTTCTTAAGCTACGGCATGGAGCGCAGCCTTGCACCGAAAGACAAACAGAAAGAATTTGGTAAAGGCAGTATCCGTGGTCTTGTTGCTCCTGAATCAGCAAACAATGCAGCTTCAAGTGGCTCATTCGTTCCGCTACTAACGCTTGGTATTCCGGGCTCAGGTACAACCGCGATTATGCTTGGTGCGTTGATCGCCTATGGTATTCAACCAGGTCCGCGTTTGTTCGTTGAACATCCAGATGTATTTTGGTCAGTAATTATCTCTATGTACTTTGGCAACATCGTACTGGTTATCTTGAACCTACCCCTAATCCCTTATATTTCGAAACTGCTCGCGGTACCAAGAACTGTACTACTACCAATGATTATCTTCTTCTCAATCACCGGCGTGTACTTGGTGTCTTTCAACACAATGGACGTATTTGTGATGCTACTGGTTGCGATGGCGGCAATCGCGTTAAGGCTCGCCAACTTCCCACTGGCACCACTACTGTTAGGCTTCATATTGGGTGGTTTGATGGAAGAGAACTTGAGACGCGCACTGATGATAAGTGATGGTGAGCTGAGCTTTTTATGGGAACGCCCAATTACCATGACGTTTACTATTCTGGCGGTACTGGTATTGTCTAGCCCGCTTTTAGTGAAGCTATTTAAGAGTTTTAGAGCAAAACCTGTCGAGGTGTAATCAACATGCAGCTCTAGAACACATAGAAGACATTGAACACAATTCGAAATCTAAAAGGAGCCTCAGGCTCCTTTTTTCGTATCCGCCCTTTGAGAATAAACACAGCCCTAAGATGGTAGCGAACTCACAAACTCGTACTTTCAAACCCCGCAGCTCTGATATTCGCAGCGAAATCAAGTAAGGTAACCAGTCATTTAACGCATTGGATTCTAAAACTATGGATTGGTTGATTCTATTCTTGTCAGGTGTGATTGGTGGCGTGCTTAACTCTATTGCTGGAGGAGGCAGTTTCATCACCTTCCCCGCTCTTTTGTTTGCTGGCGTGCCTCCTATTGCAGCCAACGCGACCAATACCTTTGCTTCGTGCGCAGGCTATATTAGCGGAGCCTACGCTCTACGCCACGAAATTCAATCCGGTACTAAGCAGTTAAAACTGACCATTGCTTTGTGCATAGTTGGTGGCGGTATCGGTGCGTTTCTACTGCTGCACACCCCAGAAGCGCTGTTCACGCAATCCGTTCCTTGGTTATTACTGTTTGCTGCTCTGCTATTCACGTTTGGCGGTACGCTCAATAAATGGCTCAAGCAAGCCACAGAAAAACATAAACATGCAACCAGCGCAGGTGCATTTTTTTCCGCTCTATTGCTTTTGATTGTTTGTGTCTACGGTGGGTATTTTAATGCTGGCTTGGGCATCGTGACATTGAGTTATTTGGCACTTGCTGGTTACACCAACATCAACGTGATGAATGGCATCAAACTGCTCGTGTCCGCATGTGCCTCACTCGCCGCTATTGTGTTTTTTGTCGTCAATGGTTCGATTGATTGGCCGTCTGGTATAGCTGTATTACTGGGTACATTGGTTGGCGGTTATTATTCAGCAAAAATCTCTCGCCGGATTCCTCAACAATATGTTCGTACCACAGTGATCATCGCTAGCTTTTTGATCACCGCTTACTTTTTTTATGCTAACTAGACGTTCGGTTCAATAGGCTTTCAACATGAAAGACAGACCGAAAAGACTCCACGATCTCAATACCTATTCCGCTATTTTATTGCTTATAAAACAGCCAAGCCAAAATATGTGAGGCGAATCTTTCAATTAGCAAATTTGATAACAATTTAGACTGTTTTTTAGCCTTTATTTTGCCAAAGGTGGGATAATTCTCCTGTCGAATGTGAGACTTCATTAGGAGGCGTTATGAACATTAAACTCGGTCATGTCATGTCATCAAGTCGACTCATTTGCTTTGTCGCTTTTCTTGCTGCCACATTTGCGTGGATCCTAAAAATGCCCGCTCTGTTTTCTGTGTCAGCGCTATTCTTACTGATCAGCGCCATTGTCTATGTCGTCGACCTTTGGAAGAATCAAAGAAAGAACCGCGAAGCTTAAGGCTCAAGAACAATAAGCTTTAGACGGATTTAATAGTTATACGCATTAAAAAAGGAGCGCTTAGGCTCCTTTTGTGTTTTTCGCTTGTCTAATTAAGCGCATTAATTATCTACGCCTTATCTAACGACGGCTCTTACTAACGAAGCCTTCTTATTAACGACGAAAGTTACGACCGTTACCGCCGCGGCGCTCTTTAAACGCTGACGCAGCTTTAGCTTGAGAAGCGTGGATAGACTCAACCGTTAGTTCCATTGGCTCACGAGGCTCTAGCCCATGGCGGAATGTACGTGAGCGCGGAGGCATCTGATATTCGATATCCGATGCTTTAGGCATACGCTTGAAACGGTAAAGATAGAAGTTCTCAACCTTCTCACGAGCCCATTCCGTTTTCTTCAAGTATTTAACTGCGCTTGCTACTGTAGGCTTAGTGTTAAAGCAGTTCATACGCATAGCTGCATCTAAAATTTCCCAACCATAATGATCTACTAATTCAGTGATCATAGTTTCAAGCTTTAAGCCATGCAGCGGGTTATTTTGTTGCAGTTCGATTCTTTCTTCTTCAGTCATATCTTTACCTTTTCCAAGGCAACTAAAGGCCTTGAATATACTCTAGAACACCGTCATCACTGACCGCTTCTAGCTCAATCACTTGGGCATTACATCCATTGCCCTTATCTATGCCTTTATGATGGCATAAAGCATGCTGGTGATCCTATTTATCTTTGAATTTAATTTCGAATTGGTCACTTAACGTCCGGAATATCATTACCAACACCCTGTCAGTTCAACTACGCATACGCGATCAAGTTCAATCTGAGTTTAAGCAAATAGCCTGAGTTCGAGTTAGCAAAAATGATAGTAATACTTCGAAGTAACTGATTAAAACAGTGAACCAACAAAAAAGGATGCCAATCGGCATCCTTTTATTTTCTAATTTACAGCTAATAAGAACAACAAGGTTCTTAACTGAAGCTACATAACGATTATACGTCGTAAGTTGTAGAAGCAGTGTCGCCGCCTGTACCAGTCCAGTTTGTGTGGAAGAACTCACCACGTGGACGGTCAGTACGCTCGTAAGTGTGAGCACCGAAGTAGTCACGTTGAGCTTGAAGCAGGTTCGCTGGTAGACGTGCTGTTGTGTAACCGTCTAGGAAAGATAGCGCAGAAATCGTACATGGCATTGGGATACCAGACTCTAGAGATTTCGCTGCTACTTTGCGCCATGCTACTAGGCTGCCTTGTAGGATGTTCTTGAAGTACTCATCAGAGCCTAGGAATGCGATATCTGGGTTCGCTTCGTACGCATCACGGATGTTGCCTAGGAAAGCAGAACGGATGATACAACCGCCACGCCACATTAGTGCTACGTTACCGTAGTTTAGGTCCCAGCCGTTTTCGTTTGATGCTTCACGCATTAGCATGAAACCTTGAGCGTAAGAAATGATCTTAGAAGCCAGTAGAGCTTGACGTAGTGCATCAACCCACTCTTGCTTGTCGCCTCCAACTGGAGTGATTGTCTTCTCAAACAAAGCTTCAGCTTCAACACGTTGGTCTTTAAGAGCAGACAGGCAACGAGAGAATACAGACTCAGAGATTAGAGTTAGTGGGATACCCAGGTCTAGTGCGTTGATACCCGTCCACTTACCCGTACCTTTTTGGCCTGCAGTGTCTAGGATCTTCTCAACTAGCGCTTCACCGTCTTCATCTTTGTAGCCAAGGATGTCTGCAGTGATTTCAACTAGGTAGCTGTCTAGCTCAGTTTTGTTCCAGTCAGCGAATACTGCTTGCATCTCGTCAGCAGACATACCTAGGCCATCTTTCATGAACTGGTATGCTTCAGTGATAAGCTGCATGTCACCGTATTCGATGCCGTTGTGTACCATCTTAACGAAGTGACCAGCACCGTCGTTACCAACCCAGTCACAACAAGGCTCACCAGCGTCAGTTTTTGCAGAGATACCTTGGAAGATTGGCTTAACCGCTTCCCAAGCTTCAGCCGCGCCGCCTGGCATGATTGAAGGACCGAAACGAGCACCTTCTTCACCACCAGATACACCAGTACCGATGAAGTGGATGCCTTTCTCACGACAATGCGCTACACGACGGTTAGTGTCTGGGTAGTTAGTGTTACCACCATCAATGATGATGTCACCTTCGTCTAGAAGTGGGATTAGGTTTTCGATGAACGTGTCTACAACGTCACCAGCACGAACCATAAGCATCACTTTACGTGGCGCTTCTAGCTTCTCAACTAGCTCTTCTAGAGAGTAAGCACCAACAATGTTAGTACCTTTAGCTGGGCCTTCTAGGAACTCGTCTACTTTAGCAGCAGTACGGTTGTGAGCCACAACTTTGAAGCCGTGGTCGTTCATGTTTAGGATAAGGTTCTGACCCATTACTGCTAGGCCAATTACACCGATATCACCTTTCATTATTTTATCTCCTTGCGGCTATTCGCACTTATGCGATAGCACTTGCTGCATTTGAATCTAGGAACCACTCTGTTTCGCCAGTTTTAGACTGGATTTTCGCTGCCGGGTAAGGCAGTTCTGAAGCAGGAGTTGTATGAATTTCTTTAACGATCTCAACTTTACCGGCACCAAGTACTAGGTAGCTGATTCGTTTTGCTGCTTCTAAAACTTTTGCTGTTTTAGAAACGCGGATTTGACCAGACTCAGGGTGAGAAGCCAGTACAGACAGGTTCTCGTCTTGGTAGTTGGTTGCACCCGGGAATAGTGAAGCAGTGTGGCCGTCTGCGCCAACACCTAGCAGAATCCAATCGAAAACTGGCGTGCCGTTTTCTGTTGGGATGACATCTGCCATCTCTTTTGCGAAACGCTCTGCTTCTGCTTTAGGTTCATCTTCACCACGGATGCGGTGGATGTTTTCAGCAGGAAGGTTTACTTGAGTAAACAACAAAGCATTCGCTTCACCAAAATTGCTTTCAGCGTCGTCTGGTGCAACACAACGCTCATCACCCCACCAGAAGTGAAGGTTATTCCATTGAATGCCTTCTGAGTATGGTGCTTGCGCTAAAAGCTTGAAAAGCATTTTTGGTGTGCTGCCACCAGACAGTGAAATGTGAACAGGTTTGCCCTGCTCGCTGTACGCTTTCATTTCGTTTGCTAGGTTTTCAACAACCAGTTCAGGCGTTGCAAAGATCTTGTGATTGATCATAGTTCGCAGTAATCCGTGTCTGTTAAGTTTTTGCATGGGAAACGCCATGCGCGGCCATCACGTTGCAGAAGTTCATCTGCTTCCTGTGGGCCCCAAGTACCACAAGCATAGCCAAACAGTGCTTGAGGATCTTGCTTGAAGTCTAAGATGGGTTGAACGTACTTCCAACATGCTTCTACTGCATCGGTACGTGCAAACAGAGTCGCATCACCGTTCAGTGCATCAAGAAGAAGACGCTCGTAAGCCGTTAGCATTTGAGTTTCTGGCAAGTCAGAGTAAGAGAAGTTCATTTTCACTTCTTTTGCTTTAAAGCCTGCGCCTGGCTCTTTCAAACCAAAGCTCATCTGAATACCTTCGTCCGGTTGGATACGGATAATCAGCTTATTCTCTGGTGCATCTTGACCAAATACTGGGTGTGGCGTGTTCTTAAAGTGAATCACGATTTCAGTCACACGTGTTGGTAAGCGTTTACCTGTACGCACGTAGAAAGGAACACCATTCCAACGCCAGTTATTGATGTGAGCTTTCAAGCCAATGTAAGTCTCGGTACGAGAATCATCCGCTACGCCATGTTCTTCACGGTAGCCTAGAAGCTGCTGACCACGAACATCTGATGCTGTGTACTGACCTAATACTAAGTCTTTACGCAGATCATCTTCTTCTAATGGTTTCAGACACTGAAGCACTTTAACCACTTCATCACGAATAGAATCAGCGTTAATTTGCGCAGGCGGCTCCATGCCTACCATTGCTAGCACTTGTAGCAAGTGGTTTTGGAACATGTCGCGAACGGCTCCAGAACCATCGTAGTATCCGCCACGTTCTTCAACGCCAAGGAATTCAGCACCCGTGATTTCAACGTATTCAATAAAGTTACGGTTCCACAGTGGTTCAAACATCGCGTTTGAGAAACGAAGCACTAGAAGGTTCTGAACCGTCTCTTTACCAAGGTAATGGTCGATACGGTAGATCTGGTGTTCTTGGAAGTGATGATGGATCTCTTCATCTAACGCTTGAGCAGAAGCTAAGTCGTAACCAAATGGCTTCTCGATAATCAGACGGCGCCAGCCATTCGATTCATCGTTAAGGCCATGCGCAGCAAGGTTTGCTGGGATCACACCGTATAGGCTTGGCGGCGTTGCCAAGTAGAACAATGTGTTATGGTTTTCGAATTGGTAGTCTTGTTCAAGCTTGTCTAGACGTTGTGCTAAACGAGCGTAGTCGTCTACATCTGAAGTGTTGATCGCTTGGTAATGCAGATGTTCAATAAATGCATTCAGCGTCTCTGGCTCAGTTTTTTCCATTTCCTGAAGAGACTTCTTCAGCTTCTCACGGTAAGACTCATCGCTGTACTCAGTACGGCTCACTCCAAGAATCGCAAAGGATTCTGGTAGTTGATTGCTAGCATACAGGTGGTATAGAGCAGGAATTAACTTGCGGTAAGTTAGATCTCCCGACGCACCAAAAATAACGATGCTGCTGTTTTCAGGTATTACCATCATCTTTCCTATAAAAACAAGGTTTTTAGTATTCGCCAAAGGTATCAGCGACATACGAAAATAGATAATAGGTCTTAACTATTACACCAATAGTAAGCGCCTATTAAATTTGAGAATGCGTTTGGTAAACGAGGGTGAAAGCTATCACCTCTATTCGGGACAGTATTGTCTATGACTATTTGATTTACATCAACCACTGTGAAAGCAATCGATTAAATATTGACTCATTTAGAACAAATTCTAATCGATAGCTCAGTTCTTTTGGCCCGAGGGAGAAGCAAATCGGCATTCTCAAACATTGTAGTCAAGAAAGAACGGTATCTGGTCGGTGGAGTGAGCAATGGTAAGGGGAGAATAAGGTAAAACCAGCTTATTCAACTGGCTTTATATTTATTTTGATAATGCAGTCTTTATCTTCGTGATTTGTTGTAGCAACGCTCTGGGCGGCCCACGGTACCGTAATTTAGGTCCGCGACTAACTCACCAGTTGTAATCAAAAATTCTAAATAGCGTCTAGCGGTGGTTCGACTTGCACCAATGCGCTCACCGGCCTCATCAGCCGTAATATTCGTCGCATCAGTTTGTTGAAAAATGGCTCTGATCTTATCAAGCGTTACACCATCGATCCCTTTAGGTAACGTCGATACTTTAGCTGAGTCTGCTTTCGCATTGGCTTGCAGCATCTTATCAACCAAACCTTGGTTCAAATCAGACACGCTTTCAAACTCTTGTTGCTGTGATTGATACTTTTTCAACGCTGCTTCCAAGCGAGGGAACATCACCGGTTTCAGTAAGTAGTCGACAACACCGCCGCGCATTGCTGTCTGCAAGGTGTCTACGTCTCGGGCTGCTGTAATCAAGATGACATCGCAGCCTTGGTTGCTCCCTCTTACGTGATTAAGAATATCGAGCCCACACCCGTCTGGCAGGTACACATCCAATAACACTAAATCCGGTTTTAAGATGTCTAATTGCATGAGCGCTTCAGACTGTGTGGTGGCAATTCCGACCACGTCAAAGCCACCCATCTGTTCTAAATAACGATGGTGTAGCTCTGCAATCGCAATATCATCCTCAATGACCATGACTCTCGTGATTGCGTTCATTTATGTTCTTCCTTTAACCATGCTTTTTCCGTCACGATGATCGTCACAAGATCGCTTCGTGCTTAATTATTTCTGTTCTTCTTTTGGCAGATAAACCGTCATTCGCGTGCCAAAATCGTTGTTGTCGACCATTTCAAGCTGCCCTTGATATCGGTCAGCCAATTGCTTAATAAGATACAAACCAACCCCGCGATTTTGCTTCGCTTTGCTCGACACGCCTTTTTCGGTGAGTGCTTTGGTCGCCAACTCTTTTGGCAAACCGCACCCTTTATCTTCCACTTCTACGATAATTTCATTACCAAAATCACTGATTGAAACTTCAATAACTCGGCGTGCTGGAGCAATTTGACCCTCTTGCTTTATAGCGGTCATAGTGGCATCAAAGGCGTTATCAATCAGGTTTCCAAGAATTGTGACAACGTCATCCGCGTTTAACCAGCTAGGCAGTGCTTCAAGCCTTGAGCCTTCTTCGACCTTGAGCTCTAAACCAATTTCGCGCGCGCGCTCCGTTTTCCCAAGGAGCATACCTGCGATGAGCGGATCTTTAACGGTTTCACGCAAGAACTCAATCAAGCTTTGATAGTGCGCCGTTTCTTGGCCAATCAGTTGTTGGACTGAATCCAACTCGCCCATCTGAATCAAGCCACTGATGGTGTTAAGCTTGTTTTGATGCTCATGGGTTTGTGAACGCAGTAGATCAGCATATTCTTTAGTTTGTGAGAGCTGGTCTGTTAAATCGTTGATTTCATCTCGTAAACGGAAACTGGATACCGCCCCGACCACCTCACCCGCCACAATGATCGGGCTACGGTTAGCAATGATTCGCTTATTGTTTAAATACAGTTCAACATCGTGATCGGTGTCGCCTGTCGATAACAGGTGTTCTAAATCACTGCCTGCCAATACGTCAGAAAGGCGCTGTTGATTGAGGGCTTTATCCCTGTCTATCGATAAAATATCGCAGGCACTTTTGTTTATTGAGCGTAAAATACCGTTCTTATCAATGCTTAAAATGCCTTCTTTCACGGTACTCATGGTTACATCTAACTCGACATACAACCGCCCTATCTCTTCAGGCTCAAAGCCTAAAATAGCACGCTGAAAACGGCGAGACACATAACTCGAAATCAACGCATTGACCGCAACCACCAGCAACGCCATCACAATCAAAAAAGCTAAATAAGGTTCAATTCGGTCTTGCAAAGAATCCAATAGGTAACCAACCGACACTACCCCAATAACGGTACCTTGTTGGTCTTTTACCGCGGATTTACCACGAACTGAAAAACCAAGCGATCCTTTGGCCGTCGACACATAAGACTCGCCCAATACCAATGCTTTTTGGTTATCCCCACCACGCATCGGTTTCCCGAGCCTGTCATCGTAAGGGTGAATCAAGCGAATACCTTTATCATTTCCCACAACGATAAACGCCGCGCCAATGAGCTGAGTAAGGTTACGAAATTTAACTTGAGTTTCTTCAGACAGAACGTAAGGAACGCCATTAGTATCCAACGTTCCGTTTTCTTGAATAATGCTAGTGACAAGTGGCGATTGAGATAGAAATTCAGCAACACCGAGCGCTTTCAAACCCATCTCTTGCTCTTGAGATTGCTTGATGTAATAAAAACCAGCCGCTGCGAGTATCAAAAGTTCAACGAGGCCAGTGACCGTCATGATAATCAGTAACCTTTTACGGAAACTGATACTGCTCCATTTCATATTCCACCGTCCCTAGTGTTAGACGAACAATGTTAACACCAAGTTAATCGCATGACCTTTCTAGGTGCGCGAATTTGTGACTGTTACTCAACTAAATAATTGAGCAGATTATTAATTGATAATCCTTTACGTCTTTAAGAACGACCAATCGTTCACTTTTAGAACGAATTAGCTTAAAAACCAAATTAAACGAATAAATATTGAGCTAGATCACTAAGCTTTTAGGTGTTTTTTAGGTTGTTTAAAATAAATACAATTACAATGGTTGCATATGAAAGGGTTTGTTGTTGCCAAGCTATACGTTGCAATTTTATGACAGCGCTTTAAACCGAAGTTTCGGTTAACAGAACGACAACAACTCTTCACTCACTGGACGTATCGATAAGTAAAAGTTGCGCGCTCGCAGTTACGAATGATGATCAAACGGATTAAGTATTCTCCCCTATTCATCCATCGCCATTTTCAAACTCGGCTAGCCAAACAACGAAGAGGTGACAGATAAAAGCAGCACCCAATAATGAAGCATTGATGAGCAGGAAGTATCGATCAGTGGCAACGTCCAATAGAAACAGGATAAAAAACATAACGTATAAACATTGTTGAAAAGGAAACCAGGCAATGAAACGCGATAACTTTGGAATTTGTCTTACTAAGACTATGCTGTTCAAACACTTACAATCGACTTTTACTCACGTAAGAGCCTATGAGAAAGACGGTACCTCTCCTCTCGAACTCAAGGTATTGTTAGCGTTCCCGCAAATGTCAGGTAGAGATTTATTACAAACAATGCAAGGATCAAGACAATTAGTGTGGCGCGCCGATCACCATTGTCCTAGCTTTAAATAAGCCACTTCATTTTGTAAAAACACTTCTATACTGAACTTAAAGAGCACGTCTGTCGTGCTCTTTTCGTTTCAGTGATCTTTGTTATCCACATCACGTACTTTATTACAATAACTTAACGAGTTATGACTGATTCTGATGATGTGAGACAATCAACTCAAGACAAATGACTATTGCCCTGTTAACATTAGAGCTAATACTCTAATTTGGTATTTAATGCAGATGACCAAACCAAAATTCCGATACCTTGCGATCGCCAGTGTGCTCCTCGGCACATTCGCTGCGCCAAGCTATGCAGCTCCGCTCACTTTTTCTGAAGCGTGGCAGATATTGCAAGAAAACAACAACTCACTTGCGGCTCAACGAGCTAACGTTGAACGTTATCAGCACCTTCAAAACTCAACCAGTAGCCTCAACCTCCCTTCTATTACGTTAGGAGCTAACTACACGCACCTCGATAGTGACGTAACCATCAATGGCGAACAGTTTGCCGATAGCTTGAGTGGCGTACCAGCGGGTTTGTCTGGTATTGGAGCCGCGCTCCCTGGGTTAACTTCAGCTCTCGGTGGCATCACCTCTACTATTACCGAACAAGACATCTTTAGTTCTTCCATTCGCGCAGTGTGGCCTATCTTTACAGGTGGTCGAATTACCGCAGCACAAACCGCAGCTGAAGGTAAAAGCGAGGAAGCGCAAAGCCAGTTGTTGATGGAGAAACAAGCTCGTTACGAAGATTTAAGTAAATATTACTTCTCGGTGATCCTTGCAGAAGACGTAGTAAAGACTCGTCAAGCTGTTGAAGCTGGCTTAACTCAGCATCGTGATTTCGCCATTAAGCTTGAACAGCAAGGGCAAATCGCACGAGTTGAACGTCTGCAAGCCGATGCTTCTTTAGATAAAGCAGTGGTTGAGCGCACCAAAGCTCAGAACGATCTCAAGATCGCACAACTGGCACTGACACAGATCCTTGGTCAAAGCGAAAGTGTCGAACCTTCAGAGCAGTTGTTTATCAATAAGAACCTGCCGCATATGGACGTATTCATTGACCAAACACTCATGACCTACCCCGGCCTCAAGATCCTTGATGCAAAAGAGAAACAAGCAAGCAGTTTGATTAAAGCCGAGAAAGGTAAATACTACCCAGAGGTTTACCTTTACGGTGATTACAGCCTGTATGAGGATGATTCTTTAGCAAGTGAAATGAAACCCGATTGGTTGGTTGGTATTGGCGTTAATGTACCGCTGCTTGACACTTCAGGCCGTTCCGACAAAGTCGCCGCGGCTCACAGTGCCGTATCACAGGTTCAGTTTCTTAAGTCACAAGCCAAACAAGACCTAACCGTGTTGGTACAGAAAACCTACCTTGAAGCAAACCAAGCCATTGAAGAGGTTCAAGGCCTAAACTCAAGCTTGTCTTTGGCTCAGGAAAATCTATTACTTCGCAAAAAAGCCTTCACTCAAGGGCTTTCTAACTCGCTAGAAGTGGTTGATGCGGAGCTTTATCTTGCAAGCATTAAAACCCAGCAATCTGCTGCGCGATTCAAATACCTCATCTCTCTCAATAAGCTATTAGCGCTAACCAGCGAGATGAATGCTTACTCGAGTTACTTAACTTCTTCTGTTCCGTCTGACTTCGACTCAAAAGCAGACACCGATAGCCAGTCAAAAGGATAATTCATGAAACCTATTAAGCCCCTTCTTCTATCTTTAGTTGGTATCGGCGTTATTGGCTGGGTCGGATACAGTTTCTACCAAGCTTATCAACCGCAGCCAGTTAAGCTTCAAGGTCAAATCGATGCCCAGCAATACAGCATCTCATCGAAAGTGCCTGGCAGAATTGACGAAATATTCGTGCGTAAAGGTGATTCGGTTGAAAAAGGTGAACTGATCTTTTCTCTACTCAGCCCTGAGATTGATGCAAAGCTAGAACAAGCAAAAGCCGGTCAGAAAGCCGCTGGTGCATTAGCACAAGAAGCAGAAAATGGCGCGCGTACTCAACAAATCCAAGCCGCTAAAGACCAATGGTTGAAAGCAAAAGCAGCAGCCGATCTGATGGACAAAACTTACCAACGTGTAAACAACCTATACAACGATGGTGTGGTTGCCGAACAGAAACGTGATGAAGCCAAAACTCAATGGCAAGCAGCGAAGTACACAGAAAGTGCTGCGTTCCAAATGTATCAATTGGCGCAAGAAGGTGCTCGTGACGAAACCAAAGTGGCGGCCGCTCAAAAAGCATTAATGGCAGCTGGTGCAGTAGCAGAGGTTGAAGCTTACGCGAAAGACACACAGATCCACAGCTGGTTTAATGGCGAAGTCTCTCAAGTTCTATTGAGCAGCGGTGAGCTCGCACCACAAGGCTTCCCTGTTGTGACTGTTATAGACACCAAGGATGCTTGGGCAGTACTCAATGTGCGTGAAGACATGCTTAAGCATTTTGAGAAAGGCAGCCAATTTGAGGCTTATCTGCCAGCTCTGGATAAATCATTAACTTTCCAAGTGACTCACATCGCCGTAATGGGTGATTTCGCAACTTGGCGTTCAACAGATGCGGCACAAGGCTTTGACTTACGTACTTTTGAAGTAGAAGCGCACCCTGTCGACACCAAAGAAACACTGCGTATGGGCATGAGCCTAGTGGTTGAGCTTTAGGTGACGTATGTCTGCTAATAACTCTCAATCGACTGGACCGCAATCTAAAGGCTCACAATCAACTGAGCATCATAGAGCGAAGAATGCCTTGCTTAGGCAGTGGGCGATTGTCCGCAAAGATAAATGGTTATTGTCTTGCCTAACTTGGATACCTTTGCTTCTTGCTGCCAGTATCTGGCTGATTTTTTCACAAGGCATCGCCCGTGACCTACCGGTTGCGATTGTTGATCTGGAGCACAGTCAAATCTCGCAACAGTTCACACGTCTTGTTGATGCATCACCAACACTGCAAGTCACTCAGAAATATAGCTCTGCGAGTGATGCGGCGAAAGCGATGATTGAACGCGATATCTATGGTTATGTTGTGATACCAAGGCACTTCGACCGAGATCTTCTGCTCGGTTTGAATCCACAAGTGTCTGTGTTCTACAACAGCCAATTTATCTTGATCGGTAAGCTGGTGAACTCAGCATTGCTGCAGGCTCAAGGGACGTTTGACGCGCAACTTGAAGTCGTGAAACAGCTGTCACACGGTGATACCACAGTGCAATCCGCACTAGGCCAAGCAGTAACAGTGCAAAGCCAAATCACGCCGCTGTTTAACAAGAACACCAGTTATGCTCAGTTCTTGGTGTCTGCGGTTATTCCTGCACTATGGCAGATCATGATTGTGGTGGGCACGATATTGGTTTTGACGGCGAACATTAGAGCTCGTGGCCTTCACGCTTGGTTATCCAACGCCCCTATGAAGTCACTCGTATCAACATTAACACCTTACCTAGTCTTGTTTTTGATGTTTGGTATTGCGTTCACTATTTGGTTCTATGCGCTCTTGGACTGGCCATTTAACGGCAGCTTTGTGGCATTGACCATTGCCCAACTGCTTACCGTGATTAGTTGTATCATCATGGGTTGTTTGTTTTTCTTCTTAACACTAGATCCTGCAAGAGCGATGAGTTTCGCTGGCGCATTTACGGCACCAAGTTTTGCGTTTATGGGTATTACCTTTCCAGTAACAGACATGAACACGGCAGCTCAAATTTGGAGAAGCTTGTTGCCCGTTAGTCATTACATAGAAGTACAAACAGCGCAGTCTAGTTATGGCGTAAGCGCAGCGCAGTCACTGATCAGCCTCTCTTCTATGCTGTGGTACGCGGTTCCTGCTTTCGTGGTGATGTTATTAATTAAGAAGCACTTGGCGCAATCAGCTCTATCTGTCCAAGCAACACAGACAGAACCATCAGTACAACAAGGAGTAAAACGATGAGCTTTACTCAACTGCTCAAGCAAGAAATCTTAGCGGTACTGCGCAACCCTGTCGTGCTTCTTACGGTATTCGGTGGTGTGGTCTTCTATTCATTCTTGTATCCATTACCTTACGCGAATCAAGTTCCTCAACAACTTAAAGCCTCGGTTGTAAACTTGGACAAGAGCCAAAGCAGCTACCAATTAGAGCGAATGGTGGATGCCACTTCTCAGATCGAATTGGTTCGTCGCGACTCCACCATCGCCGATGCAAAACAAGCCGTGTTAAACCAAGAGATTGGTGGATTCCTCGTCATCCCAGAAGACTTCTATAAAGACTTGCTATTGGGTAAAAGCCCAACACTTTCTTACGCGGGCGATGCTTCTTACTTCTTGGTCTACGGAACCATTGTTGAAGGGCTTGCCAAGGCCGGTGGCACGTTAGCTGCTCAAGTTAAGGTCAGTCATTTGTTAATCGAAGGTGTGCCTTTAGAATCTGCGGCCAAAGGCTACAGTGCATTCAGCTTGAATCTAAAACCAACCTTCAATAGTCGCATGGGTTACATCGATTACGTGGTTCCAGCCGTCTTTGTGTTGATCCTGCAACAAACCTTAGCCATGGCTTCCGGTTTAATTGGTGCGACCCAAAACGCTCAATCAACATTTGGCTACTGGAGTAAAACCTCTCCAGCGAAATTGATGCTTGCTCGCTGTTGTACCTTAGTCGGCATTTACTACTTGTTGTCGATGTACTACTTCGGCGCAAGCTTCTCGATGTATGGGATAAACCTACTCGCCTCAACAATACAGATCTTAACCTTACTTCTGCCCTTCTTACTGGCAAGCTGTTTGATCGGGATTTTTATTGGCGAGCTAGTGCCACGAAGAGAGTTAGTCACGGTTGTGGTGTTAATCAGTTCAATGCCATTGATCTTCTCTTCAGGTTTTATCTGGCCGGTTGAAATGATGCCTGAATGGTTAGTTCTGTTATCACAGCTGTTTCCAAGCACGCCCGCGATTCAAGGTTTCTTAGCGCTGAATCAAATGGGGGCATCATGGCAAGAAGTGGCGTCTCAATGGACATTGCTATGGGGACAAGTCTTGCTATGGGGTTCGCTATTGGCGCTTAAGCTCTACCACAAATCCGGCAAAAGCAATGCTAGCAATAGTACCGGCAACAGTCATCGAGTTGTTTAGTTTTATGCTCTAGAGAAAAACCAATAAAGCTTCCTGCTCCTCAAAACATTAAAAAGCTCTGATAAAGAGCTTTTTAATGCCTCCGACTTCAAGCAAAATCTCAATAACCAATGCGCAAACACTTCCCAAAAACATATCTAATATTAAAACTCCCCCTATTTATCTACTACGCAAAACTCAGAATCATCCTAAATTCGTCTCTATAAGAGCAGCTGCGTATACTTTTTCCTACCTAAAAAGTATCGACTTATTCCTAAATGATGACAAAACTCGAACAATTGTAAATTTATTGTAAAAATTTCTTTGTTGGTATTATTTTTATGTATAGGATTATCAGTAGGACTTGGGAGCCCGAATACCATAGTCTTATTGGTGCACATACCAAAAGGATATTCATACAAAGCAAGATCAGTGGTTATATTTGTTTCGTTTTTCGACCTAGCTACAGCCGTTTATGTTGCCGTCAAATGAAGTAGATAAACCACAGAAATATACAAATCAAATAGAAAACAAACACAACAGCAACAAACATAATTTATTAAAAAAGACAGGGAAAACCATGAAAAACATACGTGAATTATTTTTTGGGTTTATATTATTGTTTAGTTCCAGTGCATTTGCAGAAGAAGGATCATTTAACCAAACTATCAGCAATTTAAGTCAAAGTGTTGATGGATTTTTCAACGAATACACAGGTTGGTTCGTTGGGCTCATATTTAAAAGTGTACCGATTGGTGAAGCAAACTTTCCAGTGATTGTTGGGTGGCTTTTGCTCGCTGCAATCATCTTTACTGTTTATTTTGGCTTTGTTCAATTTAAACGTGTCGGCATGGCAATAGACATTATCAAAGGTAAGTATACGGACCCTAACTCTAAAGAAGACGGCGAAGTTTCTCACTTTCAAGCGTTAACAACAGCGCTTTCTGGTACTGTCGGCCTTGGTAACATTGCTGGTGTGGGTGCTGCACTTGCGATTGGTGGCCCTGGCGCGACATTCTGGATGATCTTGTGTGGCCTTCTAGGCATGGCTTCTAAGTTCTGTGAGTGTACCTTAGGTGTGAAATACCGAACTATCCTGCCTTCAGGTGTTGTTTCGGGTGGTCCAATGTATTACCTGAGCCAAGGTCTTGGTGAAAGAGGTTTAGGCGGACTAGGCAAAGTACTCGCGATTGGTTTTGCATTAATGTGTATTTTAGGTGCATTGGGCGGCGGCAACATGTTCCAAGCTAACCAAGCACATGCCATGTTAACTTACGCATTTGATGTACCAAGTGAATACGGTGTAATCACAGGTCTTGTACTAGCGGCTTTGGTTTTCTCTGTGATTGTTGGTGGTATGCCTTCTATTGCATCGGTAACGGAAAAAGTTGTTCCTTGGATGGCGGCGCTGTACATCGGTATGGCTGTGATCGTTATCGGTTCTAACCTCGATCAAGTGGGTCCTGCGTTTAGCGCAATCTTTACAGGTGCATTTACTGGTGAAGGTGTCGTTGGTGGATTCATTGGTGCATTAATTCAAGGCTTGAAACGTGCAACGTTCTCGAACGAAGCAGGTGTAGGTTCTGCAGCTATCGCTCACTCAGCGGTTAAAACTAAAGAGCCAATCACTGAAGGCCTAGTATCACTATTAGAACCATTCGTTGATACGGTAATCATTTGTACAATGACAGCATTGGTTATCACTATCGCAGGCCTAAACACCGGTCCTTTCGATGGCTCTGGTTTAACTGGTGTGACGCTTACTGCTGCATCGTTTACTGAAACGGCAGAAGTGTTCAAATACACACTCGCTCTCGCGGTAATCATGTTTGCGTTTTCGACCATGATCTCTTGGTCGTACTACGGTCTTAAGGCTTGGACTTACCTATTTGGTGAAGGCAAAACAACGGAACTGATTTTTAAAGTGATGTTTTGCGTGTTTGTTGTTATTGGTGCCACGATTCAATTTGGCGCGGTAATCGACTTCTCTGATGCGGCTATCTTTGCAATGTCTATCTTCAACATTCTTGGCCTGTACTTCTTGATGCCTGTTGTTAAGAAAGAACTGCAATCGTTTGTTGCTCGCGTGAAATCAGGCGAAATCAAAACTTACGAAAAATAATGACTAGCTTGTTAACGCTGTTCTAAAAATTTTGGTAAAACCCTTTGCTTGAGAAAGTAAGAACAGAACAATAGCTTATTCAAAATCCCTACCGGCTTCGCTCGTAGGGATTTTTTATATCTGAGTTTTCTTGTTCAAGCCGTTCAGGGTCTTGGCTTAATTTCTCACAACTCAACGCCTCTTCAACTTCAATCATATCTCGTTGTGCCAATGGCGAGTTACAATCATCAAAGCAATAAGCTACGGTGCAGTTCTCACAAAGATATTCTGGCATCACTCCATCCCTTGTAGTCAAAACAATCAAAATGCGTACGAGCAATTGACTGCGTGTTCATCCTGAACACCACTATTATGCTATTTCTCAACCTTACAAATATGTCTGCAAAGCCACTTAATAGACAACAAGTCACATATCATTATGGTTATACGTAGCTATTCACAAATATCTAAGTAACCGATGAAACGCTCAAATAATCGAACACTAGCTCTATGCTCTCGATAAAACAAAAAAACGCCCACATCATTTTTATGATGTGGGCGTTTGAATAGCTGCAACCAGAGACGATTGAATTAAGCGTTTGTACTTATAGACCCATCTCTTCGGTTAGTGTTTTGATTTGCTTGAGATCCATGGTGTGAACTTCAATCATTTGTCTGATGTCACTCAGGCGAGAGTTCGCGTTGTCTTGCTTCTCACAAGCGTCAGATTTTGCATCCCATGATGTGCCATCTAAGTAAACATCACATGCTTTCTTAAGCGAACCAAGATTCTGCTCGAGCTCGTCTCTTTCTTTCTCAAGCTTTTCAAGTTCTTGAGAAATTTGTAATTCTTTTCTGAAAACTTCGCGCGAACGCTCGAACAAAGTTGATTGCATGTCAGCCTGACGATTCAGTTTCTGGTTATCTTTCTCTGTTTGTTCCAACGTTTGCTTTTGCTCGTTTAGCTGTTGCTCTAGCGAGTAGTTAGCTTTCTCTAAAACCGCAGACTGCTTCGCTAGCTCTTGGAGTTCTTTTTGATGCTCTTCCGCTTGTTTTGTTAGTGCGGCTTCTACTTTTGCATCGATTTCGGTATCAACTTTTGCCACTTTCGTTTCAACAGATGTCATCAAATGTGTTCTGCTGTCATGCAGTTCTTGATAACGAGTTTCGAGTACCTGATAAGTAGACTCCCACTTCGATGCCGTGACTGTAGAACCGATTAAACCACCCAACGCTAAACCTATAACGGCAGCAATGCCAATATAGAGCTGACTGCGTTTATCGCGTTCTTCAATAACAACCACTTCATCTTGTTCGCTTTGTCCAGATTGCTGGTTCACTAGCGGGTACTCCCAAAAATTTGTTTAACGTTACGCGGTCACTGATGCTATACCAATACTGATTGTTTAGGCTCAGTTAAACCTATCGTTCAAGTCAGAGATACTTAAACTTTGCTAACACGTTCATACTACCTGCTCACAGCTAGGTTTAACGGGTTAACTCCGAAATCATCAAGCTGGCAGTATACAAAAGGAAGCTGCTAACGATAACTATCACTACCCATTTTTGTAATTTTTCGTTTGTCCGGTAACGAAATAGTACAAATGCCAAAGCTAATAAAAAAACAATCGCTATTAGTCGAGTCATAACTCCTCCTTGTTTCTCTATTTTATACCATTTAAATAAGCAAGTTACGTCAGAGACTCGTTGTTTGATCATTTAGTTGAACAACATTTGTGCAAACAGATATTTTGTAGCTGACATCACATTTTATATGATCTAGGATACGCCTACAGATTACCTAATTACTTAGGTAATTGTTCCGATGAAGACTGCAGGAGAGTGGTTTTTAACTAAATTTTAACACTTAGTTAGATTGACCCGCCGAAGAAGTAAATCTTTCAGGTGCTTTATGCTGGAGAAATCCAGAAAAGTGAGGACTGTTGTTGGAGGAACCTCTGGAGAGAACCGTTAGATCGGTCGCCGAAGGAGCAAGCTTAGTGCCCGTTACTTATCTATAAGTTATTCGCTAAGTGAAACTCTCAGGCAAAAGGACAGAGGAGTGGAAAGCAACAGCCTTAATTAACAAAAGAATTCTATCTAGAAATCCGTATGTATTAATAAGTTAATACCGTCTACTATGAACTATAATATTGTGTTAGACAGAGTTTGATTCTAATGCAAACCAATCTATATTAATAATACTAACAAAAACTCATTCGGTATTAATTTTGAAAGAAGCAATCCAAACTATCACAGTGAAGGATTATGAGGTTGACTCGCACACCTCCACTCAAGCCAACCTGTTATTCTTAGCAGGTGCACCATTATTTGTGCCAAGTACTTATCTATATTACAAATTGCGCACAAACAAGAGCATTTCAATTAAAAACCTAACATCAAGGTTGAAAATTTTCATTAACCAAGTTCTCACAGACAATAATGACTGGTCATTTAAAGGTGATTTAAAGAGTAAGCATGAATTGGCTAATAAAGCTCTATTTAACATCGGTGACGCATATATAACAGGATACCTAAACCTCTTATTTAAAGGTAATTGCATATTTTCAGATAAGTACAAAAAAGGTGGTCTAAAAAACTCCAGTATGGAGCTTCATATAGACACTCTACGTGACTTCTATGATTTCTGTTTTAAATTCGGTTTCACATCAGAAAAAAAAGACTTTTCGTATATATATAAACGTTACGAAAAACAACAAACATATAGTCTAGGCTTCGACCTTACGATTCATAATAAATATTACAATAAAGATGAGTTTAAAGCGTTCATTGGCTATTGCACCGCTAAAAATAAATTCTTGAACACCAGAAATAGGCTGATATTTTCATTATGTTATTACTGCGGATTAAGGCCCCATGAATTATTAAAGGGAGCTAACTTTTCAAGAAAAAGACTAGAAAAAGTGATAAATAAAAAAGCAAAATTTAACGTATCAGCTGAATTAATTGTGTCCGGTAAAGGGCGTGGAGAGGGCAAACTTAGAAAAATCATTATCCCTCCTGAAGCTTATCAAAAGCTTAAAGAGTATTTATATACAACACTGCCAAAACTTGAAAAAGACTTAGGTAAAATTATACGTAATCGCATCTTTGTAACTGATAAAGGTAAAGAACTGAGTGACGCGAGTTACTTCACGAAACTTTGGGAAAAGACAAAACACAGATATATAAGTAATAATACTAATATAAGTCCTCTACAAGTTAAGCTCTGGAAGCAAAGAGAGCTTTACTCAACTAGGCACTGCTTTGTAACTAACTTAATAATTAAACATCAAAAGGATGGAAAAGGAATTGACCAGATAGCCATACAAGAAATTATGGGGCATTCGAGTATAGAGACAACCTTTGCCAGCTATGTCTATCTTGCCGCAATAGTTTTGAAATCCGATGAACTCGAAAAAGAAGCAATATCTTTCGCCGAGGCAGCAGTAAGAGTAAAAAATAATAGAAGGAAACAAGAGGGAGCAAGTAGTGTCTAATCCATTTTCCATAAATAGAGGATTACTAACAGCTGAGCAGTTTAATAATTATGAGGATTATTATTCAAGATCTCATATTTCCTTCGCCCACCATAGTGTTTCACAACAAACGCCAACCTACTATTTTTGTGAAATTAGTTTTAACCAAACACCCTCTTCAACAATGCAATGCGTTGCATCTTATTTCGAGCATAAAAACTTTAAATCTCTAAAAAACCACACCAAATCGAATAAAGTTAAACCTCTGGAGCTAATATCAAAATACATTAGCAGTAGCAATGATGAATTTTGCAAACCTGATAGTATGAAAAATTTTTTTAACTACCTAAAAAAAGAACGAGTTGCTTCTTCTATGTATAACAATGTAATTTACTTACTTAACAACAGTCTTAGAAATCATGAAAAATATGGCATTGAGTATGATCATTTAATTTATGAGGCCATAAGAAATTTACCAAAAACAATTAAGACCCCTTCAATAACAAGGTCAACACTAGGCGATAA
Organism: Vibrio sp. 10N.261.45.E2; assembly: GCF_002875705.1. GTDB lineage: Bacteria > Pseudomonadota > Gammaproteobacteria > Enterobacterales > Vibrionaceae > Vibrio. The sequence goes on along the minus strand of NZ_MCZZ01000155.1, from coordinate 5,191 downwards.
ATTGTTTTCACATCGACATACAGCTCAAGAAGAAAGAGCGCTATGGTCAAGCTTTAACGCTACATTGTACTTTGCATTCGATGTAATAAATAACTATCAATCTACGCTTATCGAGCATTTTTCAAAATCCACAGAAGCATTTGAATTACTCAATTCCACTATTAACAAATGCAACAAAAACAAATGGACTTTCGAACGAACATCTAAATTAGCATCAGTAAATTCTATTTATCGGGATATGCTCAGAGATATATACATAAGAAATGATGAGTTATCTTTATTCCCATTAATTAGCTCAAATTTAAACAGAAACATTTTAGAGTCGTACTTAAATACGTTCAAAATTAAAGAACCTACTACTCTGTTGGAGTATGTTTCATTATTCTACAATGAAACCGAAGACCGAGTACAAAGATCAAGGTGGTTTTCTGACGATAAAAAGAAGAATATTAAAGTTAATAACACACTCATATCAAAGTGGTTACACCCTGATTTAATCCGGGGATACCCTTCTAAAATAGAATTATCAATTTTTTTTAGCTTATTAGCTAAGCACCAGTTACAAAAGTCACTCTTAATAAAACTATCGCTTAATCACATAGACCAGAATGAAAATCTTGGAATTATTATTTTTGGTGAAGTTAAAGAGAGATCTGGAAAAGGAAGAGGACAAGTTGTAGAGTTCTCTAAGGCTAACGAAAGAAAAGAGTATGAAATTGCAAAGTCATTCGTTGATAAGATTACTAAATTTTATCAAGAAACAAATACAGAACATGAAAAAACATTTTGTTCACTATTTACAATAAGGGAATTCACTTATTTTTACTTTTTAGAGGACTTCTATCCTATATACCCAAAATCAATACCTAAAGAAGCTCACTATTTCTTAAAAACTTTTATTTTACAAAAGGAGGCCGTAGGTAAAAGTAAATTAACTAAATGGGGAAAGAAAAAGACTCTGCAACTAAATTGGGGAAATTTAACTCAAACTCAAAAGGTAGTCTTTGGATTTGATTATAAGATCTACAAATCAGATCGTTTTAGCATACCAAAAGCTGAACAGCCTATTGAAAGTTCAATAGAAGCCAGCAAAAGAGCACACTCACTTGAAGTAGACATTAATACTTATGAAGCCAGAATTCAGAATCCTATCTTACTAGAAGCTGATCATACAGCAGGCAGACAAGTTGCAGATTCAATGACGGAAGACGCTCATACTTTATTGAAAAAAATGAGAGAAATTTCAGTCTCGGAGGCAGAGGAAATGCTTGGAGTAAAAAGACCTTCAGAAACTTTAAATGAATCTGGTTTTGCTGAATTTATTAACTTATCTGGTAAAGATGTAAATGATTACTTGGGAATTAAAGACAAAGAAGAAATATTAATCATTAAGCATCCTTTGGTTTTAGCCTTTTTGAAGCAAAAAATAAATCAAATAGACATCTATATTGAATCATTGAGGAGAGACCAATCATCACCATATCAAGATAAATCCAATAAGGTTAACGAGATAGAAGGACTCCGAATTGTATTAGCAACTTTAGCTAATAATTTCAATGAAGTAGAGCATGTTAAGTCTGATGAAATATTAGCCGAGTACGATTTACCTTTATGTGACCCAATCATTTGAACGAGTGTCTGCTATGTATTCAAATCTACAAGAAGTAACTAACACCCTCTTATATGCTCAGCAAAATCAGAAAATTAACAATCGATTATTCGATGATAACTTCGTTATAAATAATAAAAGTTACGATGTAAGCTTTAAAGACTCAAAATTCTCACCCGAGTCAAAGATATTTATTAGACATGCCATTGTTATTATATGCGGAGGGTATAAGGAGGATAATAAACTTAACATTCCACACGCAGATCTGCATAAAAAAGTAATAAATTTCTTCAATTTCATCAAATATTTGAAGTACATTGAAGTCCAAAATATTGTAGAGGATGTTAATTACAACACACTACTAGATTACCTTGAACACACCTTAAAAGAAAGTTACAAATCAGGAAAAATATTGTCTTTTTCGAGCTTTATTCGATTAAGTGATCCACTTAACGCCTTAAGTGACGCTACTATACGGGGAGACTTTTTATGGATTACAACCATGAAAGCACGGTCACGAAATTTTGAAGATATTGCCAAGAAATTTTTTATGGAAAATGGATTAGAATCCGATTTCAATGACTATTTATGGGGTGGAAGCCTAGAAACTGTTTCATACATCACATCAACATACATTCTAAGTTTTTGCATTGAACAGGTTGATAGCATTAATCACAAATTACTTGCCGCGTACTTTGAAACTTGCAGACACTTTAACACTTGTTCTTGGTATCGTTCAGATAAACGTACTCCAAATAACATCAAGTTCTTCCATGAAGCCGAAACTTATGATGTTGAAACTCTCAAGATGAATTTTGACGAATTAGTTACATATACAAAATCCCTAAAGACCAATAGTAAGAGATTCAAATTTTGGCATGACTCTTTTAATGAAAAACTCGATAAAGGAACGCCAAAATATTCGATTCGTAATTTCTTTAAACTGATCAAAAATAAAAACTCATCCTTAGGTACAAGCAAAGAATTATCTAAGAGAGCTGCGTTTTACAATAATTGTGCGTTGTCAATCGTCGCAATTGTTACAGGATTACGTTCTCATGAACTTGTAAATATGAAAGCTATTAATGTTTTAAAAGAAAAGAAAAAAGAAATTTGGATAGTCACAGATATAAATAAGACACATCAAGGCTTTAGCTATGAGCGTACAACAGGAACGCTAGTGAATGATGCTATTGACTCTTTATTAAACATAAGTTTTTTGGACAAAACAAAAGAAGTATCATTTATTGTCGATGATATTGAATATTCTGGTTATCCTTCATTATTTTATAACGGTGCTGTTTTTAAAGCGGGAAAGTTACAAACTAAGCGTTATAAGCTACACCACCGCCCCACTGGGATTTGGCTGGAATCTGGTACTGATTACATCGACGATGATACATCCCTTGTGAGTAAACGTGGACAACAGCTTAACAAACGCTTTAATTCCATATATGAAGAAATGTTGAAGTCTCTTCCAATTGATATCAGAGAAGAACTAAAGAAAAGAGAGAAAAGTGAACGACTCACTATACACGGCTGCCGTCACCTTTGGGCCGACTACTTAATGAGAAGATTTGACGGAGACATACATCGCGCACTCAGAAGGCATCTAGCTCATAGCTCCAGTGACGTACTTAACTTCACTCATGCATATAAAAGGAACAAAGTTACTTCGATCGAGCAACATAGGGCAGAAACACACTATAGCATTGAATTGGTTAAGAGGATTGCCGGAGACGTTAATCATACAAAATACTCAGGTCATACCGTTGCGTATGTAAGAAACTATATCGAGGGCCTGAACTGGAAAACTCCTGATGAGCTTGATGAAATGATTGAAGCATGGATTCAAGATGAAGATGATGGGATAGAAAGATTAGTTCCTCATAGTTACGGGTTTTGCATGGTTTTTAAAAGTAGAAGGAAGCTTGCTAATTGTATTGATAAGCAAGGTGTGCCCAAAATTGAAAACGGTGAATCGGGAGTCTGTATTGGTTGTCCTAATTTATCCGTTCATTGCGATAGTCACCTTTTAACACTTGAGCAGTTAATGATTACACACCAAAACATTTTGCACTCAATGGACAAGCCAGAGCAATTAGTGAAACTGTTGAGAAACTCGAATAATAAACGTTACAAACACTCTGAACGTCAGATTAAAGTAATTGAAACTCTGATAAAACCACTAGAGAGTAGCCATTAGGAGGACGTATGTTAATTGGTTTAGATAAAATCGAAAAAAAACATCCAAGTGAATTCGAAAAACTCACAGACCTTCAAAAAACTTTTTATGAAGTTTGTGAGATAGAGTTCATCATGATAAAAAATAAAATCAGGACCTCAGAAAAAACCCTCCCAATAAGGCAAAGAACAATTAATAAGTCATCTGTGTGTAGAACGGTAAAGGAAAATCTCAATAGAGAACATGACTTAAACCACTCAAATATGTCTAGGCAAAATTGTCCTTTCTTGTACAACTCGATAAAAACATGGAACGAGAAGTTAAAGTCAGAGCACGAATTATCTAGAGCTAAAGCAAATGAAATTAGCAGGGAGCTAACGAAAGATGATTTAAAAGACTTGGTTGCACAATATGAAAAAAAGCAGATAGAAATTGGCAGGGATTTTTTTAATTATATTAAGGAGTCGGCCCTAGTCGAAAGTGAGTCTGAACTTCAAGTTAAGTTAGACCAGTTGACCAAAAAAACAAATAGGCAAGCGAAAGAGTTAGTACACTTAAAAAAAACTAACGAATCTATAGTTACTCAACTAGCAGGTCGAGAACAGGATACTAATAAAATTTTAAGGCTTAAAGGTGAGTTGATAGACTTAAAGAAAAAGGTAATCAAACTTCAAACACTTTTAGCGACAAACAACATTGACTACACCCAAATTAATTAGTTACAACATTAATCATTTGAAAAGCAAAACGTTTTCGAACTATTGGACAGCTCCTTCGAGGTGCGTTGTTCTTAGTATCGGTAGACAATATGTACTGTTCTCTCATGGCCCTAGTAGCTCTTGTTCGGCATGCTTTGACTATCAAACTTTGTTCATTTTTTACGTCTAGACCTATTCGAATAATTTGGGTTATCAAACCGTTTAACTAGGATTCCACTATTGAAATTTTAATGCTTGTTTGATTATCATGCAGCACCTTTAGACAATCGCCATTTCCGCTGAACAAAGATTAATAGAAGCGTCCTATTAGGGACTTACGGATGAAATATGCAAAATCTATCTATTGATGTACATGTAATACCCAAACCTTTGCAGAGATATGATCTGGCACGTAGAAAAACTAACAAACAACGTTTACTAGATCATTACATCAAAACAGCAATTCGAAGTAGATGTCAATTACCCGAACCGATGAATCCGATATCTTATTGATTTATGATTACTTGTTACATTTAAAGTAAGGTATTAAGCTTTTTTCATTAACTAAAACACCTCCCCTGCTCCCTCCTATATTCATAAAACATTCTTAATTTTTAATCGCTGTTCGGCTTTGTTGCGTAATTAAATTTAGATATAGAGCCAACCCGTTTCGCGTATCTCTTAGTCAATACGACAAGT
>NZ_MCZZ01000154.1 GCF_002875705.1 Vibrio sp. 10N.261.45.E2 | reverse complement strand
AACTTTATTGTTCCAAAACAGCTTAAACCCACTGACCTGCTGCAAAGCCAGAGCTCCAACACCATTGGAAATTGTAGCCACCAAGCCAACCTGTTACGTCCATCACTTCACCAACGAAGTAGAGGCCAGAGACGCTCTTACATTCCATGGTTTTTGAAGATAGATGGTTGGTGTCCACACCGCCTAGGGTTACTTCGGCAGTTCGGTAACCCTCGGTGCCGTTTGGCGCGATTTTCCAGTTCTCTAGGTGTTCTACAATGGCATTCAACTGTTTTTCATTAAACTGCTTGAGCGGCTTGTCTTCTAGCTCTTTACGGTCGATCAACACTTCCACGAAGCGCTTTGGCAATGCCTTCGCCAAGGTGTTTTTTAGGCTCTGATTTGGGTGCTTCTCGCGAGAGTTAGACAATAGCTCAGCGACATCCACTTCTGGTACCAGGTTAATCGAAACCGACTGACCCGCTTTCCAGAACGACGATATTTGCAGTACCGAAGGGCCAGATAAGCCGCGGTGCGTAAACAGCAGCGCTTCTTTGAACAAGGTACCGTCTTGCGCCGTGATCTCGGCAGGAATTGCGATACCAGAAAGCTCAGCGAACGCTTCTTTATCTTCTTTATGCAGAGTGAATGGCACTAAGCCTGCGGTAGTCGGCATCACTGATAAACCAAACTGCTCGGCAATCTTGTAGCCAAATGGCGTTGCGCCCAGCTTAGGCATGGATAAACCGCCAGTCGCTACAACCAATGAATCACACTCAACTTCGTCGGTATTGAGGTGCATTTTGAAGCCAGAGTCTGTTTTTTCGATAGAATGAACGTCGCAACGGTAGCGTTGTTCAACTTTTGCTTGCTTACATTCGTCAAGCAGCATGCTCACAATGTCTTTTGCGGTGTGGTCATTCACACAGAACAGCTGGCCGTGATCGCGCTCTTCGAATTCAATGCCGTACTTGCTCACCATCGAGATAAAATCCCAGTTAGTGTATTGAGACAGGGCTGACTTCACGAAGTGAGGGTTGTTACACAAGAAATTATTTGCTGAAACATCGTAGTTAGTGAAGTTACAACGACCGCCACCTGAGATTAAAATTTTTCTGCCTGGTTTCTTTGCATGATCAACCACCAGCACTCGTCGGCCACGTTTACCAGCTTCCGCAGCACACATTAAGCCTGCGGCGCCCGCACCAATTACGATTACATCAAATTTTTCACTCATGTGGTTCTGCTTTTCTTCACTTTTGCAGCTCGAGTACACCCTGTTCTCGAAATGCCATCAATAAAAAAGGATGTGCATAAACAGCACATCCTTACTAATTGCTCGCTATTTTAGCGGCAATTTTAAACTTTGCAATTGATGTTCAATTGTACAATTTGCAGACAGCAGCAAACGACTACTGGGCTTAGCGAACCGACAACCGGAGCGTTACACCAAAAATCAAATTTCTACTTCACTCGTACTAAACAATTAGACGATGAAAGAAGACAGCAACGTTACACCCAGCAGAGCAGAAGAGAGTATGAATAACTGCCTTACACGATCGCACTTCGAAGTAAAAACTTCGTCATGATGATGGTGGTACTCTTTACTTTTGATGTAACTAAACAGGCGCACCTGTTTGGTCATATTGCCATGGGTTGTGAAAAAACCACCTCCGTCTACTTGTTGATAAAGTAGAGGATGTGCTTCTCGCATTATATAAATGAGCGTTCTTAGCGCAGTAAAATAACGCGCCCAGTTCACGCAAGTCACAACCATTAGTGCAAATAGAATAGTGTCGCCGCTGATCATCCTTTCCTCCCTACATCTTCATAAGAAAACTCAAAAGAAAAAGATAATCAGTGTCTTTTTCGAACTACCTAAACGGCAGGAGCTTCCATAATTGAAGATGAACCATCTTTTGCCAATTGCGCTAGGTCTTTATCAATAAAGAACAGTGCTTTACCGTCTTCACCAACAAGTTCTAGCTTATCCAATACACCTTTAAACAACTTCTCTTCTTCGTGTTGCTCTGCAACATACCATTGCAGGAAGTTAAAGGTTGAGTAGTCTTGTGTGCTGAAAGCAACGTGAGCCAGTTTGTTGATCTTTTCAGTAATCATCTGCTCATGTTCATAAGTTTCACGGAACACTGCGCCAAGGCTTTCGAATTCGTGTTTTGGCGCTTCGATCGCGCCTAGAATTGGCATTGCACCTGTTTCGCTTACATAAGTGAAAAGACGCTGCATATGTTCCATTTCTTCTACTGCATGAACACGCAGAAACTCTGCTGCACCTTCAAATCCTTTGTCTTCACACCAAGCACTCATTTGTAAGTATAGATTGGATGAGAAAAATTCTAGGTTAATTTGATCATTCAGTTGCTCAACCATAGTTTTTGACAGCATTTAAGACTCCTAATTACATCCTCAATTTTCTCTACTATATCACTATTTAATGAATATCTCGCTGGCCATTAGTTAACCAATATTTCGGGCAGTCACTACGCAAGACAGTGGATATGAGATCACTTCAGCAAAAAAAGCCATCGCATAGTGCTAATCTTTAATCAGACAATGAATAAAGGAGGTAGCGATATGAGTTACAAACATATTTTGGTCGCAGTCGATTTATCAGATGACAGCAAATTAATTGTGGATAAAGCGGTAGCATTGGCGAAGCCATTGGAAGCCAAAGTCTCTTTTATCCATATCGATATTAACTACGCGGAGCTCTACACCGGCCTGATTGATATCAACATGGCCGAAACCCAGCACAATGCGATGGAAGCGTCTCGCATTCAGCTGCAAAACTTTGCAGAGCACGCTCAGTACCCGATCACCCATACCCTCGTAGGCAGTGGTGATTTGAGTCATGAACTGTGTGACACCATCAACGAGTTCAATGTTGATCTCGTGGTTTGCGGTCACCATCAAGATTTTTGGAGCAAGCTGCTTTCTTCAACGCGACAACTGATCAACGCATCTCCGGTTGATATGCTGGTCGTGCCTCTAAGAGATTCAGAAGACTAATGATTTAAGGTTAGGTAACATACAGCTCATATCTTATTAACGAAGTTTTACTATGAGCTATTTAGCTGGTGTTACCCTCCTATGGGCCTTCTCCTTTAGCCTGATAGGTGTTTACCTTGCGGGTCAGGTTGATTCTTGGTTCTCTGTTTTAATGCGTGTTGCCCTTGCTGGCATCGTATTTCTTCCTTTCCTAAAGTTTCGTGGCATCTCGCGTAAGCTGATCGCTAAATTGATGGCAATTGGTGGTATCCAGCTCGGCCTGATGTACTGCTTCTACTATCAGTCATTCTTACTGCTATCCGTTCCAGAAGTCCTTTTGTTTACCGTTTTCACGCCAATTTACGTCACGCTGATTTATGACTTCCTCAAAGGGCAATTCTCTCCGTGGTACTTAGTGACAGCGGCAATTGCGGTATTGGGCGCAGTATTCATTAAATTCGCAGGCATCAACGAAAACTTTTTAGTTGGTTTCCTCGTCGTGCAAGGCGCGAACCTGTGCTTTGCTATCGGTCAGGTGGGCTACAAGGTGGTGATGGAGAAGGAGTCAACCGAGTTACCTCAGAGAACCGTATTTGGTTACTTCTACTTAGGAGCATTATGTGTTGCTTCGGTTGCTTTCATGCTATTGGGCAATCCAGAGAAACTGCCAACCACCACACTTCAATGGGGAATCCTGATCTACCTTGGCTTGATTGCATCGGGGCTGGGTTACTTTATGTGGAATAAAGGCGCGTGCATGGTGAATGCTGGTGCGCTGGCGGTGATGAACAATGCATTAGTGCCTGCGGGCCTTGTGGTGAATATCCTGATTTGGAACAGAGATGTCGATTTGGTTCGATTATCTATTGGTGGCGCTGTTATCTTGTTCTCTTTGTTCGTCAATGAAACCTGGGTGAAGAAACGCGTAGCAAGATCGGCAAGCAACGCCTAACGGCTTTAAATGAGCGGCATGAGTTTGCTCAGGTAACCCCAAAAAGCAAAAGAGCGACCTAAGGTCGCTCTTTTTAAATCATCGCTGTAGCAATAAACCGTTCGAATCAACTTCAGTGGATATGATTATGGCTCACGACCTGAGTCTTGGTTTCAGTGAAGGCCACATCATCAAGCTGTAGGTTGATGCGTTCCAGGTCACTTTCCAATTTCTGGCTTTTCTTAAACAGCTTTTGCTGCTTCTTAATCATCTTCGCGAGCTTTTTGTTGTACTTCTCTTGTTTCTTGGCTGCTTTCTTCGCTTGTTTGAGTTCAGCTTTCTCATCACCGCTCGCCTTCGCCATCCGTTTTTTCAGCTTGGCTTTTTTCTGCGCTGCTTCTTTTTTTACAAGCTCAGGAGCAATATCAGCTGCGGCTGGATCGAACATTTGTACGCTCGGCTCAATTGTCTCGTTGATTTCCGCAAGCGATAGCTCTGGTGCGGGTAATGTTTCCGCTAACAGGCCGCATGCAACTTTCTCTTCAACGGGCTTGTTTTGACAACCAAGAGGTGGAATTGCAGTTGGTTTGCATAGATTTGCTTGATCCACCGAAGAACGCGCGCAAGAACGACACACGAACTTTGGTTCAGTAACCAAGCTATGGATTTCGCCCAAGTGCTCAGTGATATCTCGACGGTTTAACTTACAAAAGCGTTTAGCCATGCTACAACTCCATCTAAGAATAATAATGATTCTTAGTTAGATATACATCCGTAACGCGACTATCGCAAGTGTTAAATGGCAATTTATCGTATTTATGACGGGAAATTTTCTTAGCGTATCTCTAAGTCATTGATGCTTTAACATACACATCAAAACGGTTCTTTTTCGTTTCGATTGCCATGCTCGGTTTCTGCTCGTCTAACCATGCTGCGTAATCCGGCCTTTTTACTACAACTCGCTTCGATGCCAACTTCATCGCTGGCTCTAAAAGACCATCCGCATCCAGATCGGCACCCACTAAAGATTGGAATACGCGCATCTCTTTCTTAACCAAAGCCGACTTCTTCTTGTTCTCTGGGTGTGGGTACATTGGATCGAGATACACCACATCAGGCTGTTCGAAGTCAGGATCATTGCAGAGTTTATCTAGCGCATCGTGACTTGAAGCGTGAATCAACTTCATACGTTCACTTACCCAACCACCGATGTCAGGGTCTTGTTGCGCTCGTTGTAAGCCATCATCAAGCAGTGCCGCCACAACAGGGTGGCGTTCCACCATCTGCACCTTACAACCTAGAGAAGCCAACACAAACGCATCACGCCCTAAACCTGCAGTGCCATCTAGGATAGTTGGCGTTGCACCTTTGTTTAAACCTGCCGCCTTAGCAATCGCCTGACCTTTGCCGCCACCAAACTTACGTCGATGTCCAACCGCTCCACCGACTAAATCAACAAAGATAGCACCCAGTTTTGGTTCATCGACTTTGCGTAGCTCAAGTCGCTCGCTAGTCAGCACCAAAGCAAATTCGCTGCTTTCATCGTGAGATAAATTCCAACGGGTCGCTAAATCATTTAGATGATCGATTTGGGTAGCATCTTCGCAAATCAGTTGTAGTTGCAAGGTCGTCTCCAACAGACAGTAGTATTCAAAACAAAAGAGGCAACCAGTTTACCTGATTGCCTCAACAATACATATTAGCGGTGAAAAGTATTCCCAGCTAAAGTAGGTTTACCTAAACCAATTGCTCTATTTCACGTTCTTGTCTTAACTCTTCAATGAGCTCCGCCAGTGGCTTAGGTCGACCTATGATGTAGCCCTGTGCGTAGTTCACACCTAGCTCGATCAGCTTGTCGATAATCTGGGTATTTTCAACGAACTCGGCCACAGTGTGCTTACCCATCTGTTTCGCGAGATCATTGATCGAGCGAACCATCACATGGTCCATCTCATTCACATCAATATCACGTACAAACAAGCCATCAATCTTCACAATATCGACCGGCAGCTTCTTTAGGTAACCAAACGACGATAACCCTGAGCCAAAGTCATCCAGTGCAATCATACAGCCGAGCTCTTTAATGCGAGTGAAGAACTTGATCGCCTGCTTCATGTTACTCATGGCGGCCGTTTCGGTGATCTCTAAACAAATCTTATGACATGGCACCGATGAATCGCTTAGGTTTTCGATTAAGAACTCAACAAACTCACGATTACCCATAGAATGGCCAGAAAGGTTGATAGAGCACATCCCCAATTCTTCAATAACCTCTGGGCGTTGCTCTAGCCAGTTCAAGGTTTGACTGACAACTTGGCGGTCAATCAAATGCGCGATGTTATAACGCTCTGAGGCTGGCATGAAGATCCCTGGGGAGATGTATTCCCCTTTGATATTCTTGATGCGTACTAAGATCTCAAAGTGCATTTTATCGCTGTCTTCATCTAAGCCAAGAATACGCTGCGCAAACAACTCTAAGCGATCGTTAGCCAAGGCCTCATGCACTAAGTTCACGCACTCCATCTCTAAATGACGACGACGTAAATCTTCATCATCTTGATGGTAAAGGTTATAGCGATTACGCCCTTCCTCTTTGGCCGCATGACAGGCGGCATCGGCTTGAGCATGCACCATCTGCGGTGAGGCTGCGGTGTGGTCAATCAATCGGATACCAATCGAACAGGTCAAGTTCAAGCGAATATCATCCCACAAGAACGGATTCTCACCCATCATCGAGATAATACTGCGACACACATTAACGGCGTCTCGTTCGGTACAATCTTTCATTAGTACGGCAAATTCGTCACCACCCATTCGTGCCAACACCGCATTGTATGGCAGCACATCTTCGAGCAGTTGCGCACTAAACAAGATCGCGGCATCACCCGCTTCATGCCCAGCGGTGTCGTTCAATACTTTCAGTTGGTCTAGATCTAAGAACAACATCGCGTGAGTTCGCATATGACTCTCAACCTCTTTGAGCGCTTTTTGCAGCTCTTGCTCAAAGTGGTTGCGGTTAAAGGTATCAGTCAGCAAATCGTACTGTGCTTGATACTCTAACTTTGCTGATAGTTCGTGTGTTTCGGTGATGTCTTCACCCACAATCAATAGCTGATCAGATTCCACCAGCGGGCGGATATTTTCACGAATCCAGATCTTGCTGCCGTCGGCATGGCGATATTCGATATCACGACGCCACACCCCACGGATCTTATGCTGAGGCTGCAACAAGATATGACGAGGAATCATCGCGTTCTCATCAACATAGAACTCTCTAGGACGATGGCCTAGCAACTTATCGAGAGGGTAGCCCAACAGCTCTTCGGCAAACTGGTTCACTTGTTGGATGCGGTTATTGCCATCCAAGGTAATCATCATTACGGGCTGTTTGTCGTAATAGAGTTTTAGGTTTGCTTCACGTTGGAACAGCTTATTCTCAGCGAGCTTACGCGAAGTGACATCACGCGCTTCAAATAGGAACTGAACGTCTTCTTCAGTGCCCGGCATCGGTTTCAACGAAATATCCAACACCATCGCACCGCGATCCCGACACCATACCTCAGCCTCAAATCGTAAAGCTGGATGCTCACTTTTTGCCATGAAGTATTCTGTCAGCACTTCTCGCGCGGACTCTTCCCAGTGTTGATGTTTTTGCAGAGGTGTTCCAAGTTTATAGCCTTGGTTATAAAGCAGCTCATGCAGCTTGCTGTTACTCGACAGCAGCACACCGCCTTTATCGATGATCCCCATAAACTGCAGGCTTTGGTCGAATATCGACTCCAGCAACAGTTGGCTTTGGCGGCTAGCACGCTCACTTTTTTTAAGGCGATTGAGGTAATACACCAAAGTTGCGATGACACATGACATAACCAAAAACAGCAAGCCTATGGTGCGAATTTCATCGCGATAGCGTACTAAAAATGACTTTGGCTTGTTGAGGAAGGTCACCGAGGCTTCATTCTCGGCACCCAAACCCCATCTTGAGATCTGTTGGTAATCAAGTTTGATTTCTGGCGCGCCAGCAACCACCAATGGCAATGGTGCCTTGGGGTTTTTCAGTACACTCAACAATACGCGCCCGGTGTCTCGGCCTTGCGTTTCTCCGCTTTGAATCACGCCACCAATCGCACCAAAACCTAGCCCTAGATCGTGCACCATGTACAATGGCGTTTGGGTCTTGATATTCAGTTGTCGCCAATCTTCATCACTGCTCACTCTACCTTGCGCATCGCGGTAATACGCCCAAAACAACAAGCTCTTGCCTAGATCAGCACGTTGAGAAAATTTCATTAACTCTTGGTAGGAATCCGGCACATAGTGCTCAACGAGAGCAGAAAAATCGGGATGGGTTTTGATGAACAAATCGATTTGAGAACGAATCGCCTCACCCGTGACCGAGTGATCAGTAACAATGTAGATTTTCTTTACGGTAGATTGAATACGCTTAACTAGCTCAATATTGCCAACTAAGTCGATATCTTCGGTGATGCCCGTCGCGTTCAAACCTTCGATCATTTCAGGGGAGAAGTTGTTGATGCCACCAAAGATCACTGGCGTATCTTTAAGATCGGGCGCAAGGCGCTTCATTAGGTTGAGCGCGTTATTGTCACTAACGACAATTGCTGCAAATTCTTCATGCAGTAACTTGGTATGATAAAGCTGATACACGCGCTCTAGGTATTCTGGGTTTTGAGTGCGTTTACTATCGAGATAAACCACACGGTAAGACAGCCCGTCACGATCGAGCTCATCTGATAATCCTTTATGGAAATCATCTGTCCAAAAAAAGCCTTGGTGGTAGGAGTGGATCACCAATACATCCTTTGTCTGAGCTGAAGCAAACACACTCCAACACATCACAATAAAAAATAACGAAAATCGCACTGAATTCACCCTAACCCTATAGTTACTGCTAATATTATCACCCTTGGCTATGATGTGTACTCAGGCCGGTATGTTTTTCATTCAATCTAAGGATTATGCATGTCCACAACCACAGCTCGTCTCGATGATCTAGACCGTGCCATCCTCAAAACCTTGATGGAAGATGCACGTACTCCTTATGCTGAAATGGCAAAGCAATTCGATGTCAGCCCTGCGACGATTCACGTTCGTATCGAAAAGATGAGATCGGCCGACATTATTGAGCGAACGGAAGTTGTGGTTAACACCAAAAAGCTCGGTTACGACGTGTGTTGTTTTATTGGCATCAACCTTAATGCAGCCAAAGATTACCACTCTGCGATCGCGAAGTTGAATGCCTTAGATGAAGTGGTTGAGGCGTACTACACCACCGGTGCTTACAACATTTTCGTTAAGTTGATGTGTAAGTCGATAGAAGAGCTGCAGTTTGTATTGATCGATAAGCTGCAAGCGATTGATGAAGTTCAGTCGACAGAGACTCTGATTTCATTACAGAACCCTATCAACCGCAATGTGAATCCATAACCTTCATTCGATTTGTTTGGCATGATGCGCAGACAAAAAAGAGCCTCTAATTAGAGGCTCTTTTCGCTATTAACTCGCAATAAAGCTAAGCAACTACCGCAGTTACGGAAATGATAGCAATTACGCGTTGATTCCCGCATGGCGCAGCATTGCGTCGATTTGTGGCTCACGACCACGGAAGCGTTTGAACAACTCCATCGGCTCTTCGCTGCCACCCATTTCAAGGATGTTGTTTAGGAAACGATTACCGGTTTCAGTATTGAAGATACCCTCTTCTTCAAATGCTGAGAACGCATCTGCAGACAATACTTCTGCCCATAGATAGCTGTAGTAACCTGCGCTGTAGCCACCAGCAAAGATATGCCCAAAGCTGTGCGAGAAGCGGTTCCAATCCAGGCTTGGCAGTACCGATACCTTAGACTTCACATCCGCTAGCGTCTCTAATACGCGAGCACCCACTTCTGGGTCGTATTCTGTGTGTAAAGTGAAATCGAACAAACCAAGCTCTAGCTGACGTAGGATAAACATCGCAGATTGGAAGTTCTTCGCCGCTAGCATCTTCTCTAGCATCTCTTTTGGCAGCGCTTCACCCGTTTCGAAGTGACCAGAGATGAACGACAACGCCTCTTCTTCCCAACACCAGTTTTCTAAGAACTGGCTTGGCAGCTCAACCGCATCCCAAGGCACACCATTGATACCCGCAACTGCGCCCGCTTCTACTTGCGTCAGCATGTGGTGGATACCGTGGCCAAACTCATGGAACAGAGTCACTACTTCATCGTGGGTAAACAGCGCTGGCTTGTCGCCAACTGGCTTGTTGAAGTTACACGTTAGGTAAGCGACCGGTGTTTGCAGTTCGCCAGATTCAGTAACACGACGACCACGACAGTCATCCATCCAAGCACCGCCACGTTTGTGCTCACGAGCGTATAGATCTAGGTAGAAGCTACCACGCAGTGTTCCAGTCGCATCAAAGATATCAAAGAAGCGCACTGACTCATGCCAAGTGTCGACGCCTTCACGCTCTGTTACCGACATGCCAAACACACGATTTAGTACTTCGAACAAACCTGAAACCACATTCGATTCAGGGAAGTAAGGACGAAGCTCTTCATCAGAGATCTCGAATAGGTTCTGTTTTTGTTTCTCGCTGTAGTAAGCGATGTCCCACAGATTTAGCTCAGAGACACCAAACTCTTTCTCAGCAAACTGACGTAGCTCTTCTACTTCACGCTCACCTTGCGGTTTTGCTTTTACTGCTAGGTCATTTAGGAAGCCAAGTACTTGGTCTGGCGTCTCTGCCATTTTAGTAGACAGTGATTTTTCGCTGTAAGTGCTAAAGCCAAGCATGCGCGCAATCTCGTGGCGCAGCTTAAGTTGCTCAGTAATGATCTCAGTGTTATCCCACTTACCTGCGTTTGGACCACGATCTGAAGCGCGCGTTACATACGCTTCATACAGTTCTTTACGCAGCTCTTGATTATCACAGTAAGTCATCACAGGTAAGTATGATGGGATATCTAGAGTCAGTAGGTAACCTTCTTGTTCTTTAGATTCCGCTGCTGCTTTCGCTGCCGCCAGTGCTGATTCAGGCATACCTGCCAGTTCAGCTACATCTGTGATCTGCTTGCTCCAACCCATGGTTGCATCAAGCACATTGTTTGAGAATTGAGAGCCTAGCTCAGACTGGCGCTTACTGATCTCGCCATAGCGGTGCTGCTCGTCTGCTGGTAAGCCAATGCCTGACAGTTCGAAATCGCGCAGTGCATCGGTAATGGTTTTTTGTTGAGCTCGATTTAATGCCGAAAATGCTTCACTCGCCTTGATCGCTTTGTACGCTTCAAACAGGCCTTTGTGTTGACCAACCCACGTGCCGTACTCAGACAACAGAGGCAAACAGCTTTCATACGCTTCACGCAACTCGTCACTGTTCACAACCGAGTTCATGTGGCTTACTGGTGACCAAACACGGCCTAAACGATCATCCACTTCTTCAATTGGAGCAACTAGGTTGTCCCAGCTTGGCGAAGTATTACCTTCAAGTACTTGTTCTATCTTGTTGCGACACGCTTCAATCACTTGCTCAACCGCTGGCTTAATATGCTCAGGTTTGATTTGTGAAAACGGAGGTAAGTCCGTGAAGGTTAATAGCGGATTAGACATATAAACATTCCTTTGGCGTTAGAGACTTTCGTCTTTTTGTAATGAGGTCGTCTTACAGTCATCAGGCTAAAGTTCGCCCTAAAAAATCACCTGCGAATAGTTATTAAATAGTGCCCAACAAGGCAAATTTCAATAGTAGAACCAATAACTAACTGCATATTGCTAGCGACTGTTCCTGAATTGTTCGAGAATTTATGGTCCATTGAGGGTTATAATAGTCAGATTACCCCCACCTACACTAACCACACTCTAAATCGAGAGTGTTACGAGAGTTTAATTTGTTAAGTTATCGCCACAGCTTCCACGCAGGTAACCATGCCGACGTAGTAAAGCATATCGTACAGAGCCTTATTCTTAATTCTTTGAAACAGAAGGATAAGCCTTTTGTTTACCATGACACTCACTCTGGTGTAGGTCGTTACGACTTAACGCATGAATGGTCTGAAAAAACAGGTGAATACAAACAAGGTATTGCTCGCGTGTGGGAGCAAAAAGACCTTCCTGAAGACATTCAAAGCTACCTTGGGTCTATTTCCATTCTAAATAATGGCGAGAAACTGCGTTACTACCCAGGCTCTCCACGTGTTGCACGTGCGCACCTGCGTGACCAGGACCGCATGGTACTGACAGAACTTCACCCTGCCGATCACCCTCTGCTTGAGCAAGAGTTCCACCGCGATCGTCAGGTATCTATCTACAAAGAAGATGGTTTTAAGCGCTTAAAGGGTAGCCTGCCACCAAAAGAGCGTCGTGGTTTGGTACTGATCGATCCACCTTACGAGCTAGCAAAAGAGTATCGTGATGTCGTAACAGCCATTGCTCAAAGCCATAAGCGCTGGGCAACCGGTATCTACGCAATTTGGTACCCGGTAGTAAACCGCTGTGACATCGAAGACATGATCGAAGGGCTAGAAGGCTTGGGCATCAACAAGATTCTACAAATCGAACTTGGCGTATCACCAGACACCAACGAGCGCGGCATGACAGCATCAGGCATGATTGTTATCAACCCGCCTTGGAAGCTAGAAAGTCAAATGAAAGAGATTCTTCCATTCCTGAAGGAAGCAATTGCGCCGGCAACCGGTCACTTCAAAGTAGAGTGGATCGTACCCGAGTAATCTCGAAATTAACGTCATAGCCTGACGAATATTCGGCAGATTGTGACGTACACGAATAAATTTTAAACAGGGAGATTGAGTTCAACCGATCTGCCCTCAATATAATAATTAGACAATTTAAGAATCTATAGGACGTAGGTGTTCAGTGCTCTCACTGTACCCACAGCCTTCAATAAATGGAGAAAGTAATGGCGACTCATTTTGATTACATCTGTATCGGCGGCGGTTCAGGCGGCATCGCATCAGCAAACCGCGCAGCAATGCACGGTGCAAAGGTTGCACTTATCGAAGCTCAAGACCTTGGTGGTACTTGTGTAAACGTTGGTTGTGTTCCTAAAAAAGTAATGTGGCACGGTGCTCAAGTTGCTGAAGCTATCAACCTATACTCTGAAGATTACGGCTTCGACGTAGACGTAAAAGGCTTCAACTGGAGCAAGCTAGTTGAAAACCGCCAAGCGTACATTGGTCGTATCCACCAATCTTACGACCGCGTACTAGGCAACAACAAAGTAAACGTAATCAAAGGCTTCGCTAAGTTCGTTGACGAAAAGACGGTTGAAGTTAACGGTGAACACTACACGGCCGATCACATCCTGATCGCAGTCGGTGGTCGTCCAACGATTCCAAACATCCCAGGTGCAGAATACGGCATCGATTCAAATGGCTTCTTCGAGCTAATGGAGCAACCAAAACGCGTTGCGGTTATCGGTGCAGGCTACATCGCAGTTGAGATCGCAGGCGTACTAAGCGCACTTGGTACAGAAACACACCTGTTCTGCCGTAAAGAGTCTCCACTGCGTAGCTTCGACCCAATGATCGTTGAAACGTTGGTTGAGGTAATGGAAGCAGAAGGTCCAACACTTCACACGCACTCTGTGCCTAAAGAAGTAGTGAAAGAAGCTGATGGCACACTGACTCTACACCTAGAGAACGGCAACACTCAAAACGTTGACCACCTAATCTGGGCTATCGGCCGTCACCCAGCGACTGACGCTATCAACCTAGCATCAACGGGCGTTGAGACGAACGACCGTGGCTACATAAAGGTAGACGAGTTCCAAGCGACTAACGTTCCTGGCATCTACTGTGTTGGTGACATCATGGAAGGCGGCATCGAGCTAACACCTGTAGCAGTTAAAGCAGGTCGTCAGCTTTCTGAGCGTCTATTCAACGGTCAAACCAACGCGAAGATGGACTACAACCTAGTTCCTACTGTTGTATTCAGCCACCCACCTATCGGCACAATTGGTCTAACGACTCAAGAAGCTGAAGAGCAGTATGGCAAAGACAACATCAAGGTTTACACATCGGGCTTCACTGCGATGTACACAGCAGTAACCAAGCACCGTCAACCTTGTAAGATGAAGCTAGTATGTGCTGGCGAAGAAGAGACTGTCGTTGGCCTACACGGCATCGGCTTCACGGTTGATGAAATGATTCAAGGCTTCGGCGTTGCAATGAAGATGGGCGCAACCAAAGCAGACTTCGACTCTGTTGTGGCGATTCACCCAACGGGCAGCGAAGAATTTGTTACTATGCGTTAATCGCAAGCAGTAAGATTGAAACGAGAAGCAGGCTTAGGCCTGCTTTTTTATGTCCGCTTGAACAAAAAAAGAACGTACACCGCACCGACATATAAAAAATTATAAAAGATTGTCAAATCTCAGCAAAATATATAGCTCGTACTTATAGAATCCCGTTCATAATAATTATTGAACAAGCGACAATGTCAGTAGCCAACACCCATATAACCAAACTTTTTTATCAATTATTGGATCTATCTGAGACAGAAAAAGCAAAGTACCTAAAAGAATTAAAATCACACCAAGTCGAACTGTATAACAAACTTTATCCCCTTATCTGCACTTCAAATGTAGATCCTCTTACACATATATTTGGTGTAAATGCCCTTCAAGTTACGGATAAAAAAACTAACTTTTCTAATACATACATTGATAAGTACCACTTATCTTACGAAATAGGACGTGGCGGTATTGGTGTAGTCTATGCTGCAACTCGAGTCGATAAGACATTCCATCAAGATCTTGCCATAAAGCTCATTCAACCTGCGTTATCCCACCTCATAGATAAAAAGTATCTGTTTCAAGAAGCACAAGCACTTGCTACGTTGAATCACCCATATATAACCAAGGTGATCGACGGAGGTACACATGCAGGGTCTGTCTACATCGTGATGGAGCAAATTAAAGGTTGTACGTTAAATGAGTACCTTGCTACCTACCGTTTGAGTTACACCCAAAAGCTCAATCTATTTTTAAAGATATGCGCGGCTATCTCGCACGCCCACAGACACCAAGTACTTCATACTGACTTAAAGCCAGAAAATATACTCATAGACAGTGAAGGTCACCCCAAGATACTAGACTTTAATTTAATGAGAGGAATCTGTGACCAATTATCAGAGCATCCACTCAGTATCAGTGCCTACAGCCACGATTACGCTAGCCCTGAGCAAGTCAACGGAAGCCCACCCACAGCTCAATGTGATATTTACTCCCTAGGAAAAATATTGAGCTTTATGTTTCCTAAGTTGCAACTAAGGCAGGGTGACTTAAATTGCATCATTCAAAAAGCGACTCGACGTCACGCCTCATTGCGCTACACAAGTACCAATGAATTGCATAACGACATTCAGCAGCTGATCGCTTGCCGCCCGATCTCCGCATATCAAGACCAACCATTTTATTCAGCACTGAAGTTATGCCAGCGCCATCCTATTCAATGTGCTTTGTCTACCGCACTCATATGGTGTGGTGTAGGTTTCTACACGCCTTTAATCAAAAAAAGCCAGCAACTTCAAATAGAGAAACGCGCTTCAGAAAGAGTGACAAAGCAATTTGTCCGAACACTTTCGCAAATAAAAGACAGCCGTAGAACAAAGATATCAATCAATACGGTGCTCAAACATACGCATAAAGCTGTTTTAAGAGACCCAGACATACCAACAAAGACAAAGACGAAATTGTTGCAAATAATCGCCCCACAAGCTGTTCGCTCAGAATCAAAAAAAGGAAACTGCTAAACATGGGTAACCACCTAACCGATATAGAATCGGTCATGAACGATTGGAAAGCTGGGCATAAAGGGGCAGAAGAAAAACTCTATCAGTTCGCTTACGCTCACCTCTATACACTCGCTCAAGAAGAGAGAAAGAGAAGTATAACCAGGCATGAGCAAAGCTGTTGGATGTCTTGGAATAGCATCAACAACACAACGGCGTTAGTTCACGATGCTTACCTCAAGCTCTCTTCTTCCGATACCCAATCAATAAAAGATACTCGTGACTTTATGTTGATGGCAGCAAAAATCATGCGACAAATACTCATCGATAACGCTCGTCGCCAACAAGCTAAAAAACGTCAACACCCTGCAAAAGTTCCCCCTCAAGAAGAGAGGCATTTCGAACAACTGATCATTATAGATAAGGTTGTTGACCACTTTACTTTGAGTTACCCAAGGCAATCAAAAGCATTCAAACTGAAATACCTTATGGGCCTTCAAACTCAAGAAATTAGCCAGCTACTGGCCTGTAGTGACAGCCTAATTGAGAAGGATTTAAAATTTTCTCGCTGTTGGTTAATGAGGAAAATAAACACACACCACAACCCAATTTATTAAAAAATAATTTACGGAATTTCACTCAAATTTCGTGTCTTGTGTAAGCCACTCTACAAAGGTAAAAACGCCGCATATCTTAATTAACCTAAAAATAATTACTGTTCAGAATAAGGATAAAAGTAATGAAAAAGGTAACGTTATTAGCGGCTGCGGTGGCGCTAGGCTTAGCAGGTTGTGGGAGTGATAGTTCGAATTCAGGTGTAACAACACCGACAGAACCACCGACAACCAACAAATTTATCGATGCAGCTGTTGAAGGTATCTACTACAACACTAGTTCTGGCTTAAGCGGCGTTACGAATAGTGAAGGCGAGTTTACAGCTAAAACTAGCGACACGGTTACCTTCTTCATCGGTGGTGAAAGCGGCTTAAAAGTAGGTGCGGCATCAAACCGTGATGTACTGACTCCATTTGAAGCAGCGGGAAAATACGCTCGCGCACTTAACCTAGCAATTCTACTTCAATCTCTGGATAACCAGTTTGGTAGCACTTCAGATGAAGTACTGACAATTCCAGACGTGCTACGTGCTCCTGATACTGCTACGTTATTGAAGATGAAAGACCTCAGTCTTGATGATCGTGCTAGCGTAACTGATTTCCTAGATACGATGGGTGTTGACTCTGCAAATATCACATCAGAAGGCGACGCTCTGACTCATATGCAGTCTGCGTTTGGCTCAATGGAACGCGGTAGTGACTCTGCAAATCCATTTATCACTGCTGGCAAATTCCTTCGTTACATTGATGTCACCCAGAACTCCGACAAATTCATATACGTCCACGCAGACAAACTCATGGAAGAGGAAATGTTCAAGCGTACTCGCGGCATGACCGAGATGACGTTCAAAGTAAACTCTGCGGACTCAGTCACTTTGTTTTCGGGATCTAACGACTATTCATTATCAGAAAGCTTTGCTGAGCAATATCTAACATGTGTATCTAACTCTGCTCATCAATGGATAGATGAAGACAGCTCGAAGCTACAAGGTTGTGATACAAACAAGGATGGTGCTGTAGACCAAACAAATGGCTCAATGACACCTGATAGCAAATTTGTATTGAATAACGCGTTTGCCTACAAACTACGAGATTTATATCAATCAGCAACAGTTGATGAAGAGTTCACAACCAAAGACATCGAAGGATGGAAGCCATTTGATGCACAAAAAGCATCTGACTTGAATCACTACACAGCAAACAATATCTGGGATGACAAAGATGAAGACAGCGACACATCAAACTGGATTCGTGATACTACTTCTGGCTCTTTCGATCCTGTAACTGGCATTTATTCTGAGATCGTTAAGAAAGAAACACTGGGGAGCGACGCTAGCAATAGCCCATCTCGCGTAACAGAGCGTGTGGCTTACTACTACGAAATTCCAACAAAAGATTCTGAACGTTACGTAGATTTCACTGGTACATGGGAAACGAAAGAGTACTGTGACAATGGCGAAGTTGCAGTGAGTACTATGGTGTTCGGCGCAACAAAAGTAACGACATCAGGTTCTGAGTGTGGCAGCGATAACGGCGGCCAATCTTCGCCAGAAGATATGGGGCAGTTTGATGCAACCTACGCGGAGTTAGGTGCTATCGATTACTGGTGGTTTGGTCAAACAGGCCGAGCTTCTAAAGCGACACTAACAGAACTGAACACCGTTGTTCGTTTCTGCGACCAAGACAATTACGTTGCAGGCTCGTCTTGTAACTCAAACGATGAATACTTCGTTAAATGGGAATACCAACCGGCTGGCACCAACTGGGATGAAGGCCTACTTATTCGCCGTAAGATGGATAACACAGGTAACACCGATGGTCGTGTTAGTATCATGCAGAAAATCAACTAACCGCTGAGTTAGTTTGATGACTTAATCAGAAACCAGAAGCTATGCTTCTGGTTTTTTTCATTTCTAAGCTACATGAACCTTCAAACAACTATTAACGTAGATACCAAAACAAAGACCTATCTAGAACAGCAATGGAGTTTGTGATGAATCTACTAATTGAATCATTTGAAGGCGGGATCTACTTGGCTTACCAAGTCGTTGGCGAGCAAAAGCAATTAATCAAAGATGACCACCAGCACCCAATGAAGTTTTTGAGTGTTAACCAAGCACGCGATCACTTTAGCGACCAAGCCGTAGCATCTGCAATGCTGATTCATAACAGTGCCTACGACGAAATGTGCGGTGAGCATTGCGATAATACACAACCTTTCGAGATTGATCTGAAGTGGAGTTGAGTCAACTTCAAATCAATTGCGATAAAAATTGAAAGGCTTGCATCAATGCAAGCCTTTCTTATGGGATTCATTTTCCCTCTTCTACACCTAAATCAACGCGATGTCCGTTTCAGTCTGCGCTTGATATTTTGCTCTTTCACAATAAAGTCGAACAATGGTGCGAACAGGTTCGCGAACAAGATAGCCAGCATGATGCCCTCTGGGTAAGCTGGATTAAGCACTCTGATACCGACTGTCATAACGCCGATCAAAATACCATAGGCCCATTTGCTCTGATTGGTAAACGCGGCGGATACTGGGTCTGTCGCCATAAAGAAAGTACCAAAGGCAACACCACCCAACACAAAGTGCCAGTAGAACGGCATCGAGAACATTGAGTTAGTCTCTGATCCTATCCAGTTCATCAAGCTCGATGTGGCAACAAGACCAATAATCACACCAGCGACAATTCGCCAAGAAGCTATCTTCATGGCAATCAAAATCAGCCCCGTCAGCATGATAAGCAGTGAAGAAACCTCACCCATCGAGCCTGGAATGTTACCGACAAAGGCATCCATCCAAGTGATCGCCTCGCCAGTCATGTTGTTAATAAGAGATGTACTACCACCCTCATACCACTGACTCAGCGGCGTAGCACCGGAATAACCGTCAGCAGCAACCCAAACTAAACCACCCGACATGTTGGCAGGATAGGCGAAATAGAGAAACGCACGGCCTGCCAGTGCAGGGTTAAGGAAGTTTCGTCCTGTACCGCCAAACAGCTCTTTAGCAACAACGATACCAAAGGTGATACCTAATGCGGCTTGCCATAGCGGAATGGTAGGCGGGAGGATTAAGGCAAATAGCACAGAACTAACAAAGAAGCCCTCGTTGACTTCATGTTTTCGCACAACCGCAAATAAGACTTCCCAAAAACCACCAACCACAAATACCGTGGCATAAACGGGTAGGAAATAGAGAGCACCGAGAAGCATCTGGCTTCCCCAACCACTTACCATCAATGATGGTGCATCACCAAATGCCCATGACAGACGCCAGCTGTTTTCGATAACAGAAGTAAGTTCGCTGGGTTGATAGCTGGAGGTTAACGCGAGGACACTTTGATGCCCGACGTTATACATGCCCCAGAACATCGCAGGAAAGGTCGCTAACCACACCAGAATCATGATTCGTTTAAGATCGATGCTATCTCGAACATGGGTCAAGCCTTGGTTTACGTTGCCAGGCGTATAAAATATGGTCGCGAAAGCCTCATACACAGGGTAAAGCTTTTCGTACTTACCTCCGGCTTCGAAGCGTGGAGCCACGTCTTCTAATCGTTTTTTAAAACTCATAATCTCAATCACCTTATTGCTTTAGTTATGGTTTTCTACGCACCAGCTGTGCCATTTGAACAACTTTTAGCGATTTTTAATCAAATTCGTCTTTAAGAACGAGTGCCGATAAGTCGAGCGATGTTGAAAAATAAGGGCGGATAAACAACAAAGCCCCAGCAAAGGCTGAGGCTTGTTTGGTATTGCAACAGTCGTCGCTACTTCACACACATCACGTTGAGCAGTGAAGACCCTTTCAATTGGTTCACATTACCGTTGGTAAACAGACCTTTCTTGTCTGCGCCCCAATAAGGTAGATGCATTGGCCAGTTCTGTTTTTCCATCACCTTTGAGTTCAAAATGCTCTGCCATTGCTTTTCACTCATCAACTTCATGTTGACCTTATTACACACCAATTCAGCGCTGCCGTAGTCTAGGCGGCTCCAAGGCTTACCTTGCTCCATATAGAACTGCTGTTGATGGTCTAGAAGGTAAGGAATTGCATATTGGCTACCCGCAACGTCTGCTTTCACGCGAATTTCGATTTCTAGATCGTTGTCTGAGCTCGCATTACCACTTGGTAGCGTCTGAATGGCAGCAGCGCTCGTTACCGCAGCCGCTGGCTTAACAGCCACAGGTTTTGGGGCTGGTTTAGCTTCTACCTTTGGTTTTACAGGGGCTTTAGGCTTTACAGCTTTTGGTTCTGCCGTTTTCGCAACAATAGGTTGTGATGAGGTTTTCGACTTGTCGACCATACGAATAAAGGCTTCACCATAACCAGGGACTTTACGCACCTGAGCTAGATCTTTTCTCGCATCAGAGAAGGTAGAGTAAGGACCAATTAAGCAACGGTAGTCTCCGCCTTCAGGCTTCATCCAAACATTGGTCGAGATTTTCTCATACAGGGGCTTTGCTCGGTTCAATGACAAAGGCTTATTCAGCAGACCACATTGAACCCAAAACAGTTCGTTATCGGAATGACGTTTAGGTGCCTTGCTACCCCACACACCCTTACCGATCGGACATGATTGCTCTAGCTGTGGCAATTGGTTGGTGCTTGCCTGAGTGGCATCACATAGAACCGACTCTGCATTCACTTGGCTCGATACCAAAAGGGATGCAGCAATAAGCCCCATACGATAATTTCTCGTCACAGCACGACATACAGCATTCATTGTCAATTTCATAACCACCACTTAAACCCTCACGGGCTAATTATTACCGAATCTATGTCGATAAAACATGAATTCCATTTTAAGTATTATTGACACTATCAATGATACTAAGTTCCAGATCCATTAAGCAAAAAAAGAGCCGTAATTGCTTACGGCTCTTAGTTTAGTGACTTTTTTTACTAAAAATCAAACCGAGCTATCACCCTTTGTAGATTTTCGGGTTAAACACGTCGCGTAACCAGTCACCTAATAGGTTAATAACTAGAACCAATGTTACCAAAAGCACACCCGGGAATGCTGTGATCCACCATGCTCCTGAGAAAATGTAGTTAAAACCAGTACTGATCAGGGCGCCGAGTGACGGTTGGTCTACCGGAAGACCCAAACCTAGGAAAGAAAGTGCCGCCTCTGACATGATGGCATTTGCCACCTGTACCGTAGAGATAACCAAAATCGGTGATAAACAGTTAGGTAGAATATGACGGAACATGATGCGAGGCGCTCTAAAGCCCATCACACGAGCCGCTTCTACGTACTCTTTCTTCTTCTCTGCCAATACCGATGCACGAATCGTACGAGCATACTGAGGCCATTCAGCAATACCGATGATCACCACCAGCATAACAACGGCATATTGCGCGTAGAAGTCACTACCGAAACTCGCCTTAAAGATAGCCGAAACAATGATCGCAACCATCATGGTTGAGAACGAAAGCTGAACATCGGCAAAACGCATCAGGAAACTATCGATACGACCACCGAAGTAACCCGCAGACAGACCAATAATGATACCTAGAGTCAACTGAAGGCCAACAGCTAGGAAACCAATAGTCAGTGACAGGCGCGAGCCATAAAGCATCGTCGATAAGATGTCACGACCTTGCTCATCAGTACCTAGTAGAAAGCGCTCTTCGCCGTCTTCCATCCAAGATGGTGGTAGCTCTGAATCCATGATGTCGATAGACGTCACGTCATACGGGTCTGTTGGCGCTAGAATCGGTGCCGCTAATGCCATAATGAGGAAAGCTGCAAAGATAGCGAAGCTCACCATTGCGACTTTATCGCGTAAGAAGTAGTACAGAATGTCTGACTGCTTGAATCGCTCCCAACGAGATGGAGCTGTTGTTGTTTGTTCCATGATTATGCTCCTTTCCCTGTAATGTTCACTGTTGGGTTAATGATGCCGTACAGCAGGTCAACAATGGTGTTCGTTACTACGAAGATCAGGCCAACGAAGATAACGTATGCGGTAATCAGTGGAGTATCCACTCGGTTAATCGCTTCAAGGAAAAGGAAGCCGGTACCTGGCCACTGGAATACTGTTTCAGTAAGAATGGTGTAAGCCACCATAGTACCGATTTGAACACCACCTACCGTTAGTACAGGTAGCATTGTGTTTTTCAAAGCGTGTTGGTAGTAAATCTTGTTCAGCGCTAAGCCTTTTGCTTTACCAAACTTGATGTATTCAGAGCTCAGAACCTCGAGCATTTCAGAGCGTACTAGACGAATGAACAGAGGCAGCATGATAGATGCCAAAGCAATGCTCGGCAGTACTAAGTGTGCAAGGCCATCTAGCGTTAAGAAGCCAGACTCCCAACCAAACCAGTTTGCGGTATCACCACGTCCGAATGACGGCAGCCAGCCGAGTTCAATAGAAAACACATACATCAGCATGATTGCGGTTAAGAAAACAGGCACAGAGATGCCGATACTACTGCCCGCCATCACGAGCTTAGTGAAGAAGCTTTTTGGGTGTATTGCAGAATAAACGCCAAGTGGAATCGACAGACAAACGATGATCAGAGAAGCGCCAAACACAAGTTCAAGCGTCGCCACCAGCTTATCTAAGATTACGTCCACAGCAGGGCGTTTAAAGAAATATGAAGTACCAAGATCACCTTGTAGAGCTGCGCTCACAAAGCGGGTGTATTTGGTAATGAAGGGATCATTTAAGCCGAGTTCATCACGCAGCGCTTGACGCTCCGATTCTGAAACAGATTGACCGACTAACTCACGTAACGGGTCGCCCAGGTTATCCTGAATGGCAAACGCCACCAAACTGATCACAAACATCACTATCAGTGCCTGAAACAGGCGCTTGACCAGAAACGTAACCATTCCTTGCCCCTTATCTATCCATGACTATCTAGTCGAAATCCGCGACTAGATAACAAAAATTCAGTCTTAAAAAAGGTATTTAGCCAGACTGAAGGAAGACTAAATACCTAAACTTAAATCTATTTCTTAATAATTTGAGAGCCTGAAAAGCTTCAGGCTCTCGATTCTAGCAAGCTAGATTATTTTACAACTAGGTCGCCGAAGTAAGGCATAACCATTGGGTTTACGATGTCTGCAGCACCTACGTTAGACTTCGCGCCCCACGCTTCACTTTGCCAGTGTAGCGGTACGAATGCAGCGTCGTTGTATAGTGTTGCTTCAACGCCTTTCAGCATCTTAGAACGCTTAACTGGATCAGTTTCAGTGTTAGATGCTTCTACAATCGCATCCATCTCTGGGTTTGAGTAACCAGAACAGTTGTATTGGCCACGACCTGTCTCTTCGTTACGAGTCATTGTTAGGAACTCGTTGAAGTTCGCTGAATCTTCAGTATCTGAGTGCCAGCCGATCATCATCATGTCTGCTGAACATAGGTCAAATTCAGGCCAGTACTGTGCTTTAGGCATAGTCTTAAGATCAACTTTGATACCAATCTTAGACAGCATTGCCGCAGACGCTTGTGCTACTTTCGCATCGTTCACGTAACGGTTGTTTGGTGCCATCATAGTTAGCGTAAAGCCATCTTCGTAGCCCGCTTCTTTCATCAGCTCTTTCGCTTTCTTAAGATCGTAACGAGGTACTAGCTCTTCGTTGTGACCCGCGTAGCCTGTTGGACTTTGCTGACCAGCAGCGGTTGCGAAGCCTTTCATGATCTTCTTAACGATGCCTTCGTTGTTGATTGCATGAACAATCGCCTGACGAACGCGAACATCTTTCAGTGCTTCGTTGCTGTTTTGGTTCATTTGGAACGTGATGATACGAGTACCAGGTAGCGTTACCAGATCGATATTCTTAGCGTTCTTAACACGCTTGTGATCGTTTGGTGCTACTGGGTGAATCATATCAACGTCGCCAGAAAGAAGTGCTGCAACACGTGTCGCATCTTCTTTGATTGGCACAAGTGTTAGCTTGTCTACGTTGCCTTCAGTTTCTGTGTCCCAGTAATCGTTGAAACGTTCGAACGTTACTTTAACGCCTTGCTCACGCTGCGTTACGATGAATGGGCCAGTACCTGAAACGTTAGTCGAAGCGAACGAGTTACCGTGCTTAACTAGCTCAGACTTGTCTTTACCTTCCGCTGTTTGGCCAGAGTAGAACTTGCTGTCCATTGGGAAGATGTAAGTTGCTGTTTGTAGTACTAGTGGGTAAGCCGCTTTTGATACTAGCTCAACTGTGTAGTCATCCACTTTTACCATTTTTTCGTATGGCGTGAAGATAGACTTAAAGTCTGGAGAAGCTTGTAGACGTTCAAAAGTCCACACAACATCATCAGCAGTCAGTTCGTTACCAGAGTGGAATTTCACACCTTTACGTAGGTTGAAACGGAAAGTCGTTTCATCAACACGCTCCCAGCTAGATGCTAGGCGGCCTTCAAAATCCATCTCTTTTGTGAAACGTACTAGAGGGTCAAACACCATGTGAGACATTTGCAGTGTGCCACCAGACAGCTGCTCGTGCGGGTCAAGTGATACTGGGTCAGCTGCGTAGCCAACGGTAATATCTGCTGCTGCTGCACTAAAGCTTAGGCCAGCTGCCATTAAAGCTACTGCTAATTTGCTTTTCATGGTTTTCATTGCATAACTCCTTCATGCGGGAATCCAGATCCCTAGTTGTTGTATTTGCGTCTGTTTATTGTTGTTAGCAAGCTAAACTCCAGCCTGCTGATTTTTATACCGCGGCTTGTGCCACTGCTTTTTCTTCTCTTAAACCTGTAAATTCAGGCATTAAAGAAATCAGTTGTTTGCTGTATTCATGCTGAGGTGATTGGAACAGCTGCTCAGTTGGCGCTACTTCCAATAGTTCTCCCATTTGCATCACACCAACACGATCACACATTTGGCGAATAACCGGTAAGTCGTGACTGATGAACAGCATGGTTAGGTTTAGCTCATCTTGTAAGTCTTTTAGTAGGTTAAGGATTTGAGCCTGTACCGACACATCCAGTGCCGATGTTGGTTCATCACAAATCAAAAGACGAGGACGAGTTGCCAAGGCGCGAGCGATAGAAATACGCTGACGTTGGCCACCTGAGAATTCGTGCGGGTACTTAACCCCTGCCATTACGCCTAAGCCAACGTGCTCTAGCAAATCATTCACGATCTGACGAGTTTCGTTTTCGTTGCGAGTAAGCTTATGGAATCGAATAGGTTCAGCAATGATGTCGAATATCTTCATTCGAGGGTTCATTGATGTGTAAGGGTTTTGGAAAACCATCTGCATTTGACGGCGCATTGGGCGACGTTCTTTTTCAGATTTAAGGCCAGTCAGGTCAACGCCTTCAAACGTTACCTTACCTGAGTTGGGTGCGTATAAGCCTGCAATCACACGAGCAATCGTTGATTTACCTGAACCTGACTCACCAACCAAGCCAAATGTCTCACCTTCATGCACTTCAAAGCTCACATTGTTTGATGCTTGAACGTACTCGCGACGGCTCTCAAAGAACGAATCTTTAGTCGTGAAACGCAGGTTTACATTTTCAACATTCAACAATGGGCCAGTGTAATCACCGTGATCTTGGCTTTGACCTAACCAGTGGTTTTTAACGTCAAGGGGTTCCATCTCGTGCGCTTCTTCTATGTAGCTAACAAGAGGGAAACGATCGAGTTTGCGGTCTGAACGTGGAACCGCTGAGATAAGGCTGTGTGTATATGGGTGTTCAGGAGTACCTAGCACTTTAGCTGTAGGGCCGAACTCAACCAAATCACCTCGATACATTACGGCTACGCGATCAGTTACGTTAGATACCACACCCATGTCGTGCGTGACCAACATGCAACCTACGTTCTTCTTGATACATAGATCGCGAATCAAACCCAAGATCTGATCTTGGATGGACACATCCAGTGCTGTTGTTGGTTCATCAGCAATGATTAGGTCAGGTTCACCTGCCAATGCGATCGCGATAACAACACGCTGACGCATACCGCCAGAGAATTGGTGTGGATACTGCTTTAAACGGTTTTCTGGTTGCGGGATACCAACTTGGTTCATCAAGTCCAATGAGCGTTGGTAGGCTTCTTGATCCGAAACCTTCATGTTGGCGTGAATCGTTTCTTTTAACTGCTGTTCTACTGTGAATAGAGGGTTAAGAGACGTCATTGGATCTTGGAAGATAAAACCAATCTTTGAGCCGCGAACAGAACGCATCTGTTCAGGAGATAAGCCAGAGACTTTTTCGCCATCCAGAAATACCTCGCCGCTTGCAATGCGACCAGGAGGGCTCAGCAAATCGATCACAGCATTACCTACTGTTGATTTACCTGCACCAGACTCGCCTACAACACCAACAATCTCACCACGTTCAATGTTGAACGAAAGTGATTTAACTGCGGCGTGAACTCCATGACGAGATGGGTATTCGATACGAAGATTTTTTACTTCTAAAAGTGACATTACCAGACCTCTACTGCTTTGGCAGCTTTCTGCCCTGTCTGCAAAATTGAATCCATTCTTACCAGAATATTGTTCTGATATTTTATACGGTTGACAATTTGGCAAATAATTCACAGAAAAGCAACAAAAATAGGATAAAAAGTCGACATTAAACGCTTAACAAGCAAAAGCACCACATAACTATTCACATAAAGAGCATATAGTAAGAAAAATCAAAGCTATATTATCGGCAAGAAATACTCACAAAATCCTTACTACTACTTACTTGTAGAGTTAAACCTGTGCTTCAAAGCAGATCTCACTACCAGTCACTAAAAACAAATAATTATTCCAATAAACAATTAACACTATAGAAACAAACGCTGATTTTGCCAACTTAAACAAATAAAACAACCAGATAGTATTAAATTAGCCATACATTTAACCATTTCCATTATCTAGATAAATACAAACCAGAGAAACGAAAGGCTTAATAAATCAGAGGAGTTTTTGAACCGGCAAATGCGTAGAAAGCTGTTAAATTCAGGCCTTAGTAAGCAAATTTTGGGTCAGGCTTCACTTTTCATAAAAGTTTCTAGACCAAACCCATTAATATGTCGAATTATTAAGCGGGCTATTTATATAAAATTAGATATAGATCTTCTGGTTTAATAAAACGAACACCTCTATACAGGCGTAATAATGAGGAAAATCGTAAGCAGAGTTCTTATCTACAGTAGGTAGTTTAACTGAAGATATCTTAAGGAGACTGCTGAACTAGATTGGTTCGATACAACAAGCAGCAAAAACTGAAGAAGACTAAAACGACAGGAGTAAAATGCCTCATCATTTCTGACGCGGACGGCTAGTTGAGGTTTCTTAAGTGATTGGTGAAGAGACATTCTTTGAACATCAGGCGAACCCCAGGGTTTCAACCTAGTGATCGACAGATGAAAAAAAAGCTCATCATTTCTGATGAGCTTTCTTAAAGGTGGTCGGTGAAGAGGGATTTGATCGGACTGGCGATCCAGCCCACGGCCTTCTGGCCTCAAACTATCTACATTTCAGACGTAAAAAAGCCCCGTCATTTCTGACGAGGCTTCTTAAGGTGGTCGGTGAAGAGGGATTCGAACCCCCGACCCTCTGGTCCCAAACCAGATGCGCTACCAAGCTGCGCTATTCACCGAGACGTTTCGTTTGATTTCTCAAACTGGGAACTTCAAAGAAGCTACCAAAATTAATGGGGTGGCTAACGAGATTCGAACTCGCGACCACCGGAATCACAATCCAGGGCTCTACCAACTGAGCTATAGCCACCACTAATTTTTTATATAACCGCTTAACAAGCGATTATTGAAATAGTGGTCGGTGAAGAGGGATTCGAACCCCCGACCCTCTGGTCCCAAACCAGATGCGCTACCAAGCTGCGCTATTCACCGACTAGTTTTGTATCGATTCTAGGGATAATGAATCAACACTGGAAGCCGAAGCTACCGATAATTTGTAAAGAAAGAATGGGGTGGCTAACGAGATTCGAACTCGCGACCACCGGAATCACAATCCAGGGCTCTACCAACTGAGCTATAGCCACCATTATTTCTTTTCTGCCAATTTCTCACTTACCGAAGTAAGAGACCGGATGGCGCGCCTGAAAGGATTCGAACCTTCGGCCTTTGGCTCCGGAGGCCAACGCTCTATCCAGCTGAGCTACAGGCGCATGCCCTGTCGGCGGAGTGGAATAATACGTATATCACCCAATGCCGTCTAGTACTTTTTTAACTTTTTTTTCTGTTTGGTCTCTTTTTCGACAGTTAATATGTGATAAACCCCTTATTTGAGTACTACAACCCACCACAGCTTATAAGTTGTTGTTTATTGCAACAACTTATCGGGATATAATCACCCATTATTTACATTGGTTTAACAGTTGCTCTTTGCTGGTTAAAGCCAAAACACCCTTCCAACACTATAAATTGGTAAGCATGTACTTACCTTGGGAATGTAAAGTGAGTTTAATGGATATGTCTCGTCGAATTTTAAGCGTTGTCATCGCAGTTTTAACCTTTTCAACTGGCGCAATGGCTGCAGGCCTAAGCGAAGCAGAGCAAGATGCAATTGCTGAACGCATCAAACCAGTTGGCCAAGTTTACCTAGTCGGCAGCGAGCCAGTAGCCGCGGAACCAACAGGCCCTCGTGATGGCGCAGCAGTTTACGGTACCTTTTGTATCGCTTGTCACGCATCTGGCGTAAGTGGCGCACCTAAAACAGGTGATGCTGGTGACTGGGCGCCTCGTATTGCTCAAGGTCGCGACATCCTAGCTGACCACGCAATCAATGGTTTCAATGCGATGCCAGCGAAAGGTTCATGTATGGACTGTTCAGACGACGAAATCAAAGATGCTATTGAGCACATGATTGCCGGTCTGTAATTAAAAATGCCAAATTCAAAAAAGGTGACCTCATGGTCACCTTTTTTATTAGCTTCTATATAGTGCAAATAAAGCTAAGCTTATTTCTTGTTGAACATCGCACGAATATTCGCAATGTGCGCCTGCCCTTTTTCCATTCTTTCTTCAGCGGATTGAGGCTTCTTAACACTTTCCCATTCCACATCATCATGTGGCAGCTCATCAAGGAAGCGACTTTGTGTTGGCTTAATCAATTCACCATATTGACGACGCTCACGACACTTAGTAAAAGTCAGCTCTTTCTGCGCTCGAGTAATCCCTACATACATAAGACGACGTTCTTCTTCTACGTTGCCTTCATCAACACTGGTTTGGTGCGGTAAGATCCCCTCTTCTGCTCCCATCAGAAATACATATGGGAACTCTAGGCCTTTCGATGCATGCAATGTCATTAACTGAACTTGGTCTGCGTCGTCATCATCTTCACCACGCTCCATCATGTCGCGCAGCGTTAAACGTTGAACCACCTCACGTAGGGTTTTCTCTTCTTTGTCGTAGTTGTCACCCTCAAGGTCGGCCACAATCCAACTATAGAGATCAGAGACGTTCTTCATTCGCATTTCAGCGGCTTTCGGGCTCGCTGAGGTTTCGTACAACCAATCTTCGTAATTAATATCACGAACCAAAGAACGCACTGCATCTACAGTATTACCACGCTCAGCATTATCCGAGATACGAACAATCCAATCGGTAAATCGACGTAAGTTCTCTAAGCCCCGGCCTGTAAGGGTTTGCTCTAAGCCCATCTCAAAGCTCGCTTCAAACAAGCTCTTGCCACGCATGTTGGCATAACTGCCTAGCTTCTCTAGCGTCACCGGACCAATCTCACGACGCGGTATGTTTACAATGCGTAGGAAGGCGTTGTCATCATCAGGGTTCACCAACACACGCAGGTAAGCCATGATGTCTTTTATTTCTGCTCTAGCAAAGAAAGAGGTACCGCCAGAGATCTTGTAAGGCACACGGTTCTGCATCAGTGCTTTTTCAATCAAACGAGATTGGTGGTTACCACGGTAAAGCACTGCGTAATCTATGTATTCTGTGCGATTCAAAAACTTGTGCGCGATGATCTCACCGGTAATACGCTCGGCTTCGTGCTCTTCGTTTTTGGCATTCAAGACCTTAAGCTTTTCACCGTCAGGGATCTCTGAGAATAGAGACTTCTCATAAACGTGCGGGTTATTGGCGATCAATATGTTCGCTGCACGCAAGATTCGACTGGTTGAGCGGTAGTTTTGCTCTAGCTTAATCAGACGAAGGTTTGGGTAATCCTCACCTAGCAGCACCAGGTTTTGCGGTTTTGCACCACGCCACGAGTAAATAGATTGGTCATCATCGCCTACCACCGTTAAACGACCACGCTCTCCCACCAATAAACGAACCAACTCATATTGGCTGGTGTTGGTATCTTGATACTCATCGACCAATAAATAACGGATACGTGACTGCCAACGCTCGCGCACTTCTTGATTGGTCTTGAGTAATAGAACAGGCAGTGCAATCAAGTCATCAAAGTCGAGGGCGTTGTATGCCTTCATCTGTTTCTGGTACATCTCAAAACAGAATGCAAACAGCTGCTCTTGTTCGCCTTGAGCGCGTGCTTTCGCCTGATCTGGCGTCAGCATGTCATTCTTCCAATTCGAAATCGCACTCATCAATGCACGTAATAAGTCCTTGTCACCATCGATCTGTCTTTCTGTTAGCTCTTTTAATAGCGCCAACTGGTCTTGGTCATCAAACAAAGAGAAACCCGCTTTCAAGCCCAGCGCTTTGTATTCACGACGGATGATGGTTAAACCCATGGTATGAAAGGTCGAAACAATCAGCCCTTTCGATTCACCCTTCCCAAGAGTTTGCCCAACACGCTCTTTCATCTCGCGCGCTGCTTTATTGGTAAAGGTTACGGCTGCAATATTACGCGCCTTATAGCCACACTCTTGAACCAAGTAAGCGATCTTATTAGTGATAACACGTGTTTTACCGGATCCAGCGCCTGCTAATACTAAGCAGGGCCCCGAAACATATTTCACGGCTTCATCTTGTCTTGGGTTCAGTTTCATTTGATTCTCAATTTGGTCTAGAGGGGGCGAATTCAATTGCGCGCCTATAATAATGCTGCAACATCACGAATGCTACGTTCTCTTATACAAGATTTTTACGCCGATTATGTAAAACTTTGTTGCACATGTGTATGGTTATTAGGCTATAATGAATGAACGTTCATTCATTGGTGATTGAAATATGACTACTCATGCACCTCAGGATAAACGCCAGCAAATACTTTCTGCAGCTGAAAAGCTAATAGCAGAGGTCGGCTTCCAGGGCCTTTCAATGCAAAAGTTAGCAAAAGAAGCGGGAGTAGCTGCAGGCACTATCTATCGCTACTTCGATGATAAAGAGCATTTGATCGAAGATGTTCGAGTGCTCGTGACTCAAAGAGTAGCTGATGCTGTTCAAGATGGGGTTAATGATTCGGATCCAATTAAGCAACGCTACCGTACTATGTGGTTGAACATATGGAACTTAGCAGGAACGAATTTAGCCGCAATAAAAAATCGGGTTCAGTATGACTCTCTACCCATCACAAATAGCCTAAACTTCAGGGAACTAGAACGTAAAATGTTTGCCCAAGTTGAGCTGTTATTTGAAGAAGGGAAAGAACAAGGATTGTTTAAACCGCTGCACAATGAAGTATTAGGCGGCTTGAGCTTGGCGGCTAGTGTATCTCTAGCACGCAAGCATTCTTTAGGATTTTACCAACTTGATGAAGCAGAACTAGAATCTGCAATCGAAGCAAGTTGGGACGCAATAATTAAACACTAGATCGGAGTTTTGACCATAATGAAAAAGTGGACTTTCTTCATGTTACTCATCGCTGTGCTACTTTTCGGCAGTGTTATTGGGTTTAACATGTTCAAACAACAAAAAATTGCTGAGTATATGGCCAACCGCCCTGAACCAGAGTTTCCAGTAACGGTAACTGAAGTTCAGCCGATCGACTGGGTTCCAGTGATTGAAGCTATCGGCTTCATCGAACCTAACCAAGGTGTGACACTAGCGAACGAAACCAGCGGTGTAATCGACCAAATTTCTTTTGAATCAGGTACTGAGGTTAAGAGCGATCAACTATTAGTTCGCCTTGATTCAGATGTAGAGAAAGCGAATCTTAAGAGTTCTGAAGCTCGCTTGCCTGCTGCGAAAGCAAAGTACAAGCGTTACCAAGGTCTATTCAAGAAAGGCTCTATCTCTAAAGAAGCTTATGATGAAGCAGAAGCTAACTACTTCTCTCTTTCGGCTGACATTGAGAGCCTAAAAGCGTCGATTGCACGTCGTGAAATTCGCGCACCATTCGATGGCACAGTTGGTATCCGTAACGTATACCTAGGTCAATACCTACAATCGGGTACAGATATCGTTCGTTTAGAGGATACCAGTGTAATGCGCCTACGCTTCACGGTTTCTCAAACTGATATCTCTCGCATCAATGTGGGCCAAGCTGTTGATATCTTTGTTGATGCTTACCCAGAAAAACCGTTTGAAGGCTCTATCAGTGCGATTGAACCCGCAGTAAGCATCCAAAGTGGTCTTATCCAAGTTCAAGCAGACATTCCAAACAATGATGGCAAGCTTCGTAGCGGCATGTTCGCCCGCGCTAACATCATTCTGCCTAAACTAGAGAACCAAGTAACTCTGCCTCAAACAGCGATTACTTTCACTCTATACGGTGACAATGTTTACATCCTAACTGAAGAAGACGGCGTTCAACGTGTTGCTCAACATGTTGTAAAAGTAGGTGAGCGTACAGCTGATATTGCACACATCCTTGAAGGCGTGAAAGCCGGCGATACAGTAGTAACTTCTGGCCAGGTACGTCTAAGTAACGGTGCCAAAGTTAAGGTTGTTGAAAGTGATGCAATCACTCCACCTGCTGAAACACCTAAGCTGTAACCGGAGGCACAATGCGCTTTACTGATGTTTTTATTAAACGTCCAGTTCTAGCGGTATCCATCAGCTTTTTGATTGCGCTGCTTGGCTTACAAGCAATCTTCAAAATGCAGGTGCGTGAATACCCTGAAATGACGAATACCGTCGTAACCGTAACCACGAGTTACTACGGTGCAAGTGCCGATCTTATCCAAGGCTTTATCACACAGCCCCTCGAACAGGCTGTGGCCCAAGCGGATAACATCGACTATATGACTTCTTCTTCTGTACTTGGTAGTTCTACGATTACCGTGAACATGAAGTTGAACACCGACCCTAATGCAGCGTTGTCCGACATACTGGCCAAGACAAACTCGGTTCGTTCTCAGCTACCTAAAGAAGCCGAAGATCCGACCGTAACTATGTCTACCGGTTCAACGACAGCGGTACTCTACATTGGCTTTACCAGTGATGAGTTAGTGTCGAGCCAAATTACCGATTATCTAGAGCGTGTAATCAACCCGCAGCTATTTACTGTAAACGGTGTATCAAAAGTTGACCTATACGGTGGTATGAAATACGCACTGCGCGTATGGCTAGATCCATCAAAAATGGCGGCAGTAAACTTAACGGCAACAGACGTGATGGCGGTATTGGATGCGAACAACTACCAATCTGCGACAGGTCAAGCTACAGGTGAATTTGTTCTTTATAACGGCAGTGCTGATACTCAGGTATCAAACACTGAAGAGCTAGAAAACCTTGTAGTACGAAGTGGCGAAGGCGAAATCATCCGTCTATCTGACATTGCTAAGGTTTCTCTAGAGAAAAGCCACGATGTTTACCGTGCAAGTGCCAATGGTCAGGAAGCGGTCGTTGCAGCGATTAACGCGGCACCAAGTGCAAACCCGATCAACATTGCAGCCGATGTTCTTGAGCTTCTTCCTCAGCTAGAGAAAAACCTACCAAGTAACATCTCAATGAATGTGATGTATGACTCGACGATTGCGATTAACGAATCTATTCAAGAGGTTATCAAGACCATCATTGAAGCAGCATTAATCGTACTGGTTGTAATTACCTTGTTCCTAGGTTCATTCCGAGCGGTACTGATCCCTATCGTTACTATCCCACTGTCATTGATCGGTGTGGCAATGGTAATGCAGGCGATGGGTTTCTCTTGGAACCTGATGACGCTATTGGCAATGGTACTCGCCATCGGTCTGGTGGTTGATGATGCGATCGTTGTACTTGAGAACGTCGACCGACATATCAAGCTCGGGGAATCCCCTTTCCGCGCAGCAATCATCGGTACTCGTGAAATTGCGGTTCCTGTTATCGCAATGACACTAACGCTAGGTGCGGTATACGCTCCGATCGCGATGATGGGTGGTATCACGGGTTCTCTATTTAAAGAGTTTGCGCTAACCCTAGCAGGTTCGGTATTTGTATCAGGTATCGTGGCATTAACGCTATCGCCAATGATGTGTTCAAAAATGCTGAAAGCTAATGCCGAGCCAAGCAAGTTTGAACAAAAGGTACACAGCGTACTGGATGGCATGACCAACCGTTACGAGCGTATGCTTGGTGCGGTAATGAACCATCGCCCAGTATTCATTCTCTTTGCTGTTATCGTATTTGCAAGCTTACCAATGCTGTTTAAGTTCATCCCAAGTGAATTAGCACCTTCAGAAGATAAAGGTGTAATCATGCTGATGGGTACAGCACCATCAAATGCGAACTTAGACTTCATGCAAAATACCATGAACGACGTAAACACCATTCTGTCTGATCAGCCAGAAGTAGCGTACGCACAGGTGTTTACTGGTGTACCTAATGCAAACCAAGCGTTTGGTATCGCATCTATGGTTCCATGGAGTGAGCGTGAGACAAGTCAGTCAGAAGTTGCTAACCGCGTAGGTGAGTTAGTAAAAGATGTACCGGGCATGGCGGTAACTGCGTTCCAAATGCCAGAACTACCAGGTGCAGGTTCAGGTCTTCCAATTCAGTTTGTTATTACAACACCAAACAGTTTTGAGAGCTTATTCCAAATCACTACTGACATCTTGACTGATGTAGCAACAAATCCGCTGTTCGTATACTCGGATCTCGATTTGAACTACGACTCAGCAACGATGAAAGTACACATCGATAAGGACAAAGCGGGCGCATACGGTGTGACCATGCAGGATATCGGTATCACACTAGGTACTATGATGTCTGATGGCTACGTAAACCGTATCGACTTAAACGGTCGTTCTTACGAG
Source organism: Vibrio sp. 10N.261.45.E2 (assembly GCF_002875705.1). Lineage (GTDB taxonomy): Bacteria > Pseudomonadota > Gammaproteobacteria > Enterobacterales > Vibrionaceae > Vibrio. Next base: position 4,200 of record NZ_MCZZ01000154.1, on the reverse strand, counting down.
GTTATTCCTCAAGTTGAACGTAAATTCCGTTTGAACCCAGAGTCAATGAACAACTACTACGTACGTGCCGCTGATGGTAACGCCGTTCCACTAGGCAGTTTGATTACGATTGATGTTGTGGCAGAGCCTCGCTCACTTCCTCACTTCAACCAATTGAACTCGGCTACGATTGGTGCGGTACCGGCTCCAGGCGCAGCAATGGGTGATGCAATTGCGTGGTTTGAAGACACAGCAGCGAACAAGCTTCCAAGTGGCTACAACCATGACTACATGGGTGAAGCACGCCAATACGTAACAGAAGGTAGCGCACTTTACGCGACCTTTGGTTTAGCGTTGGCGATCATCTTCTTGGTATTGGCGATTCAGTTTGAATCTCTAAAAGATCCACTGGTTATCATGGTATCTGTACCACTGGCGATTTGTGGTGCCCTAATCGCTCTGGCTTGGGGTGCGGCAACGATGAACATCTATTCGCAAGTTGGTTTGATCACCTTGGTCGGCCTGATTACCAAGCACGGTATCTTGATTTGTGAGGTAGCCAAAGAAGAACAGCTACATAATCACAAAAACCGTATTGAAGCGGTAATGGAAGCGGCGAAGGTTCGTCTTCGTCCAATCCTGATGACAACGGCTGCGATGATCGCGGGTCTAATCCCACTGATGTACGCAAGTGGTGCGGGTGCGGCTCAGCGTTTCAGTATTGGTATCGTAATCGTTGCAGGTCTAGCGATTGGTACTATCTTCACGCTATTTGTACTGCCTGTGATTTACAGCTACTTGGCTGAAAAACACAAACCTTTACCTGTATTTGTTGAAGACAAAGACCTAGAAAAGCTAGCTCGCGTCGATGAAGCAAAAGCAGCGCACAGAGAATTAGCTGATAATAAGTAATCACTAAGCGTAGTAACAATAAAAAGGCTACTTCGGTGGCCTTTTTTTGTACGCCATAGGCGACATCTCAAGTGTGATTAAATAGAATAGTGATAAATATTCAGGAGTTTTAATTGATATGTTTGATCCAAAAAAACTAGAGCAGATTGCTAAGCAGATCCACGATTCTATGCCTCAACCAGTAAAAGAGCTTGGTTCAGACGTAGATCAAAAAGTTCGTCAGGTTATCCAAGGCCAGTTGAACAAGTTAGACGTTGTAAGCCGTGAAGAATTTGATGTTCAAACTCAAGTACTACTGCGCACTCGTCAAAAGCTAACTGAAATGGAACAGAAGCTAGCCGATCTAGAAGCTAAGCTTGCTGACAAATAAGCTATTAGCGAACAAATATAAGAGGGTTGACGTGAGAACGTCAGCCCTTTTTTATACGCTCGTGCTTAGAAAAATAGATTCCCAACAACGCTCTCATTCGTCGCTTTCGGGAGTGACTTAGTCTAGAACAAGAAATGGTATCGTGCTCTTCTAGCAACAGTTACACTCTTGACCCATCCCCAGAAAAACATAAAAGGCTTGGTCAACGGCGACCAAGCCTTTTCATTAAATGTTGTGTTGCTTATTCATAACTCCTACCTGTAAGGAGTTGTTGATACTGCTTTGCTTTTTCTACAAATTTGCAGTATCTAGGCGACGAATTAACCGCCTACAGCGATACGCTTCATGTCGCTCATGTAGCTACGTAGCTCTTCACCAATGTATTCTACAGGGTGGTTACGGATAGCTTCGTTTACTTCAATTAGCTTAGCGTTATCAACTTGGTTAGATGTTTCACCTAGACCGCGACCAATTACGTCAGTTGCTACTGAAGGCATGAACTTCTCACGTAGTAGCGGTGTAGCTACGTTAGCGAATAGGTAGTTACCGTACTCAGCTGTATCAGAGATTACAACGTTCATTTCGTATAGACGCTTACGAGCAACCGTGTTTGCAATTAGTGGAAGCTCATGTAGAGATTCGTAGTAAGCAGACTCATCGATGATGCCTGATGCTGTCATAGCTTCGAATGCTAGCTCAACGCCGGCACGAACCATAGCAACAAGTAAGATACCGTTGTCGAAGTATTCTTGCTCTGAGATTTCTACATCAGAAGCTGGGTAGTTTTCGAATGCAGTTTCACCAGTCTCTTCACGCCAGCCTAGTAGGTTCACGTCATCGTTCGCCCAGTCAGCCATCATAGTGCTAGAGAAATGACCAGAGATGATGTCATCCATATGCTTGTTGTAAAGCGGACGCATTAGGTCTTTAAGCTCTTCAGAAAGCTCAAACGCTTTAACTTTAGCTGGGTTAGATAGGCGATCCATCATGTGAGTTACGCCACCAAACTTAAGTGCTTCAGTGATCGTTTCCCAACCGTATTGTAGAAGCTTGCCTGCGTAGCCTGGTTCGATGCCATCAGCGATCATCTTCTCGTAAGATACGATAGAACCCGCTTGTAGCATGCCACAAAGGATAGTTTGCTCACCCATAAGGTCAGATTTAACTTCCGCTACAAAAGAAGACTCTAGGCAACCTGCACGGTGACCACCAGTACCTGCAGCCCAAGCTTTAGCGATATCCCAACCTTCACCTTTAGGGTCATTCTCTGGGTGAACAGCAATTAGTGTTGGAACACCGAAGCCACGCTTGTACTCTTCGCGAACTTCAGAACCTGGACACTTAGGAGCAACCATTACAACCGTAAGGTCAGAACGCAATTGCATGCCTTCTTCAACAACGTTAAAGCCGTGAGAGTAACCAAGTGCAGCGCCCTCTTTCATTAGCGGCATTACAGTTTCAACAACGTTTGTGTGTTGCTTGTCTGGAGTAAGGTTGATTACTAGGTCTGCTTGTGGGATTAGCATTTCGTAGCTACCTACAACAAAACCGTTCTCATCAGCGTTTTTGAATGATTGACGCTTCTCATCAATTGCTGCTTGGCGTAGAGCATAAGATACGTCTAGACCAGAATCACGCATGTTTAGACCTTGGTTTAGGCCTTGAGCACCACAACCAACAATTACGATTTTCTTACCTTCAAGATATTCAGCTTCTGTCGCAAATTCTTCACGATCCATGAAGCGGCAACGACCTAGTTGGTCTAGTTGTTCACGAAGGTTTAATGTATTGAAATAGTTAGCCATTCTAGGGCACTCCTTTAAAAATAAGTCCGTAGGTCGATATCTCTCTATCGAATGACTTCATACTAAAACAGACACTCCGTTGCTGAAAGTGATATATTCACAATTAGTTATTGCAATAAATGCAACATGGAAACGATCGCAAAACATGAACATAAAATCTCTACAATTATTTATACATTTATGTGATAGCAAGAGTTTCAGCAAAACCGCTGCTGCTATGCATGTCAGCCCTTCAGCACTGAGCCGTCAGATACAAAAGCTTGAAGAGGAAACAGGACAGGAACTGCTTATCAGAGACAACCGCAGTGTTGACCTCACACCAGCAGGTAAACATCTACTACCTGTAGCATTGAGTATCGTTGGAGAGTGGCAGCAATATAACCTTCATCTGAAGGGTGGAGAGCAAGAGCTTAAAGGTGAGATCCGTATATTTTGTTCAGTAACGGCCAGCTACAGTCACCTCCCTGAACTCATAACCGAATTCAGGGCTATTCATCCATATATTGAATTTAAGCTCTCAACTGGTGACCCCGCTCAATCCATCGACAAGATCTTAAACGATGAAGCGGATATCGCTATCTCAGCCAAGCCAGACATCCTTCCTTCAAGGTTAGAATTCGAGACCATCAGCGATATTCCACTGTCAGTCATCATTCCATCTGGTGTGAGTAGCTTTACCCAACAACTACAATCCGATAAACCAAACTGGAATGAAGTACCTTTTATTATCCCAGAAGCAGGCACAGCAAGAGAACGTGCGAACGCATGGTTCAAAAAGATGAAGATAAAACCCAATATTTACGCTCAGGTATCTGGTCATGAAGCGATCGTAAGTATGGTAGCTCTTGGTTGTGGAGTTGGTATTGCCCCGGATGTCGTCATCAACAACAGTCCTGTACGAGACAAAGTAGACCGCTTAAAGATAGAGCCAATCAAACCTTTTGAATTAGGTGTATGTTGCAAGCGAGCACAACTAGATAACCCTCTAATTCGAGCGTTCTGGCAAGTTGCGGAAGGGAAATATTTATCGGATTAACTGCGACTAGTTTTCTATATTGAAAAGAGAAGAGCACGTCAGTGTTCTTCTCTTTTTATTTTTGGTTTGGCATGTAAGAAAAAAGCCCGCTGATTTCT
>NZ_MCZZ01000153.1 GCF_002875705.1 Vibrio sp. 10N.261.45.E2 | reverse complement strand
TTTTACTTGACCACTACAGTATCTAATGCCCCGTCTTGCTCGCGTTTAACCATTCTCCGCCAACGTTGGTCGTTTAAAAAGCGGTAGAGCGTTTTCCATGTCAGTACCTTCACCGGCTCGCATTCACCATCCATACCGTGAAGCGAAGCCATCGTCGATGACAGTAACACTTGGGGCGGCGATAATGCCGTTAACGTGCCCATAGTGCCTCCCCTTTTTGAATTAACGCGCTGCGTGGAGACGTCACCATGCGGTCGCGTGTGTCGAAGTCCACCCTGTCCAGATCCAAAGAATGAGCGCCCATCACTTCACCATCAAAAAGCGGCGAGTGCCCGTGCGCAAGAAACCAGCAACCAAAATCTGAACGAGAAGGGGCTGGCCCCATTTTTATTGACAATGTGTAAGAAAAATCTTCTGGCTCAAGGTGAGTGGTATATTCATCCTCCGAGTCTTCCCATTGCTGATCCCATTGACGCTGGGCCTGTCTATAGGACTCACTAGCGCGGTGATATCGCGTGACACAAGCCCGCTTATGCACCCCAAGATAACGACAGACTTTAAAAAAGCCGTGCAAATGCGCTATTGTCACGTCTGACTCAAAACGCATCACGCCTTTACTTAGGGTAAAGGTGCCTTGTATCCAGCAATCTTGACGCTCAGGTTTACTGGGCAACGTCCATAGCCCAACAAAGGTATACTGGCCTTTCGTCAGTTTCTTAATATAGGCTTGGCCATACGCAAAACGACGTTGACCGATAGATTGGCGAACCCCACCCAGTGACAAGACTTCATGATTACGAAGCTGATTCAATTTAGATTTATAATACAGTGGGCGACGGGCTCGCTTGAAGAACTCAAGCAACGTCATCTCGATAGACGAACTCATCCTTCCCCTCCATAGATTTTCATCATAACGTCATGCGCGACTTTCAATTTTTTCACCCCGTTATAGATATTGCGGCGCGAAACGCCGGTGATAAACTCCGCCAACTCGTAGGTCTGGCCATGAATAATACGAAGGCGCACCGCCTTCCGAGTACTGTTAGGAAAGTCCCGCTCTGAATACACTGACAACAACGCCTCAAGCTGACCTTCTGTGAGAAATTGCCTCATACCCCTCTCACCCATTCAGCGCTTAAAGCTGAATTTTTGTGTCGTCTAGCCGACTCATTATTCAACTCTTTCTTGAATTCAAACCTCAGAAGAGCCAATCCACTGCTCACCGAGGTAAGCGTCCCAACCGTCTGGACTCACCGAGAAATAATCGACACACTCCAGCGCATCGTGCGTCCAGCCGCCTTTGGGGGCGTGGTACTGAACCACTTCCACCCCCTCTAGGCTCAGAATACGAAGCAAGGCCAACGTGCGTCCTTCCATCAGGTCGGGCTCAGCCGGTGATAACGAACGGGCGACTATCATGAGCCCATCTCCTTTCCTAATTTGCCTTTGTCATCGAAATGACGCTTCTGACAGCCTTGTTTCCACGCGCTGCAGCTCCAGTAAAAACTGCCTTTGTTTTTCCCAGACTTGCGCACCAACACGCCTTTGCCACAGGCACATTTTTGATTTTTGGCGGGCTTGCCACGCACGCTATCGAGAATAAGGCCACATTGCTCGCGGTCTTCACACGCCCAAAACGGTTTCTTTGCAGAGCGAAGGCGCATTTTTTTACCACACAATGGGCAGGGCGCTTCGGGCTCTACGACTTTCGGTAAGTTGATGGTGATGTCACCGGACTTCACCTTACTGACAATGGCTCGCACAAACCCTTCTTGGTTTTGCATAAAGGCATCGAGGCTCATCTCTCGTTTTGCAATACTTTCTAATGACTGCTCCCAAATCGCGGTCATCACCGGGTTACTCACTTCATTGGGCAGTGCCTGAATCAAACCGCGTCCAGCGTCGCTACTTAAGAGCTTTTTGCCTTTCGCTTCCACAAAGCCGCGCTTTTTGAGCGTCTCAATGATGGCCGCGCGCGTCGCTTGCGTGCCAAGCCCCGCCGTCTCTTTCAAAATCGCTTTGAACTGAGCGGGGATATTATCGCTGCGCGCAATATTGGCCATCGCATCGAGGAGCGTCCCTTCGGTAAACGCAGAAGGCGGCGTGGTTTTCTTACTCACCACATTGACCTTGGAAAACGTCAGCGACTGACCGACCGTTAAGGAAGGCAGAGATTGAGACGCGCTTTCTTCGCTCTTCCCTTTCCCCTCTTCTTTTTCTTCCTTAGTGACAACCCGCCAGCCTTTAACGCGCTCCACTTTGCCGGAGGTTTTAAAGCGGTGCCCCCCACACTGCAATTCAATCACAGTGGCATCGTCTTCGGCGTGCGGATAGAACTGAGCGACGTAACGCTGCACGATGGCTTGATAGACCTGCTTTTCACACTCACTGAGCCCGCTGAGCGTCGGCGCTTTCGCGGTGGGAATGATGGCGTGGTGCGAGCTTTGCGCCACTTTTTTATCGTTCCAACACGCGCTGCTTATTGCCCCGTCCGCGCCCTGGCACATCGATGCGAACTCGGAAGTCTGACCCAGCGTCCTCAAAATTTGAGTCACTTCGCCCTGCTGACTCACCGGCAAGAACGCGCAATCGGTTCTCGGATAGGTGGTCAGCTTGTGTTTTTCATACAAGGCTTGCGCCGTATCGAGCACTTGCTGCGCGGTGTAACCGAATTGAGCCGACATGGCCTTCTGCAGAGAGCCCAAGAAAAACAGCGCAGGGTGTTTGGCTTTTTGGCGTTTGGTATCAAATGCCGTCACTGTCGCCACTTGTCCCTGACAGTCACGAACCACACACTCAGCCACCTCACGAGACAAACAGCGTCCTGATTCATCACTCTGCGCCTCTGGCACTTGCCATTTAGACGAAAAGCCCGTGTCACTGGTGACGTCATAAAACGGTTTAGAGACAAAGTGAGCGATGGCCAAGTCTCGCTCAACCACCAACCGTAAGGTGGGCGTTTGAACACGGCCCACCGATAAAGCGCCGCGATAACCGGCTTCCCGTCCCACTAGAGAGCAAAGCCGCGTTAGGTTCATACCCAACAACCAGTCGGCTTGACTGCGACCGAGCCCCGCCCAATAGAGCGATTCTGTTTCACTGCCGGGTTTGAGATTATTCAGACCTTTACGAATGCTGGCTTCGTCTAAGGCGCTGAGCCAAAGTCGAGAGACTTGGCCTTGGTAACCCACAAACTCTAAAATCTCACGAGCAATCACCTCCCCTTCACGGTCGGCATCGGTGGCTATCACCACCTCTGTCGCGCTGGCCAATAATTTCTTGATGACATTGAACTGTTTTTTCTTATCGGGTGGCACGACCATTTGCCAGGTCGATGGCACGATAGGGAGCGTGTCATAAGACCAAGCTTTTAATGCGGAGTCATAATGCTCCGGGTCAGCTTGAGACAAAATATGACCAAATCCCCAGGTCACGACCACACCTTGTCCTCGCAGCGCCCCCTCGATTTTTTCATGACAACCAAGTACCTTGGCAATGTCTCGTCCTTGAGACGGTTTTTCACATAAAAGCACACGCATGGTTTACCTCCAACCTACGCACAAACAAGGTGACCGCGTCACCTTTAGAGCGCCTTCTTGATAAAGAAAGCACTGACCCAATAACAAATCACCCATCATGATGTCGTCACCTTGCTGGCGAGTTGCTGCTTCACCCAACCTGGCGTGACCTTACTGAGCGTCATGCCTTCACGGTTGCCAATTAAAGCCTGCTGCACTTGCGAACAAAATGGCTCTTGCGCTTTCACGCCGAGCTCCGCTTGAGCGCGTTGGTCGGCGTCACCACTACGGCGGGCGCGCACTCGAAATCGGAGCGCGGCAATGGCGTTAGATAAATTCACTCCTCTCATCTATCACTCCCTATTTAAAGTTCAGATTGAGAGGCTGGGTTATTATGCGCCCCTGATTGTTGCGGCTTTTTTAATAACACCGCATCCACACGCTGCGCCATGATGGTAATTAACGAAGCCGTTAATGCCATGCCTGACGTCATTTGACCTGGGTTATTTTTATCTTCCCAAACGTCGATGCGGAGTTCGCCTTCAATACGCACGCGCATGCCTTTTTGTAATAACTTACTTAACGCCTCAGCGTCACGTCCCCAATAACTGATATCCACCCAAAACCCGCCCTTATCTTCATAAGGACGCTCTGGATCTTGTGTTTTAATTAAACGGTCGTACTTGACGTTAAATTTTAATAACGGTCTAGCTTCACCATTCGAACGGTCATTAGCCGGCTGCCAACGCAATTCTGGTGTCATACCAATATTGCCATCAAAAATAAAAAGACCTTTTGCCATCTGTTTTTCTCCTTTGAATAAAGTCACGAGAAACAGTATCAAAAAGGCAATAGGAAAATCTCAATTAGAATTGTCAAAATAAAGTATTTCTAATTGAGATTATTTTAATTATTTCTGTTACACTATTTAAAGTTACGCCCAAACATCATTTATTATTATACTGATTACGTATCAATACACAGAACTGATCGCTTAACGCTTTATTTCTTTTGCCTCCCCCCTTTGCTTTCCCTTTCCCCTCCTGCCTCAGTCAACAATATATTGCTCCATCAACAAGGTTGTCGCGTTCGCTCCATTTTCCACCTTGATACTGCCTCATGCGTGTTATTTCTCCTTACTGCCTCATTTATTTACATCTTGCCTCAACGTAATACCGAAATCCCCCGTTTTTATCCCCGTCCCCCTCTGGGTGAGATCTTCGATATCGACCCAGAGGGGGCACATACCACTTGTTTTTGAGCCAAAAATCTGTTCACCTTAGATTATCGGTAGAAAGCTTAACCGTAAAAATCTCGCTTTTTAAATGAGGCAAAAATATGACGTTATCCCAACAACTTTATGATCAACTCAATCAACTCGATCTAAAAAAACGAGGCGATCAAAAATTGATCACCTCCAGAGAGAAATACTATTTCTGAGGCAGAGGTTAAATTATTATCAGATTCAGAGTTGGCTAAAAAAAGAAAAAAATATTGAAATATCCATATCACAACTGGCTCATTGCATTAACAACAGATGGATAGATAAATGACATGAGGCATATTGACAACAATACAATAAAAGAACTATCTCTATCTATACTGATGTTCCCCAATAATAAAAGTAAAAGAAGACGACGTCAGTTTTCGAGACTTGATCCTTATAGACTAGAAATAATGACATTACATAATGAAATCAACGCGAGTTTGTATCAGATTCAACAATGGTTGGAAATCTATCATAATATAGTTATTTCAATCAGCGGGTTACACAAGCGCATTAGTTTTTGGGATAATCAATATGAAAGCAGTAAAAAGAGAGAAAAAGATTCAAAAACAAAGTAATCAATTTTTTAATTTCCATTACTTAGGTCTAGGACATAAAAAGACAAAACAATCCACTCTCATTCATGGTGTTCGCACTATGAATGAAAATATAAGAATCATCACAAAAGTCTTAAGAGACACAGGACTTGACCGTATTAAACAAATTAGTTTTGATGTGGCTCAGCAATATTTACAAGATAGTCGTAATTTAGGTTACAGTCATAAACATCTTTCAAATATAAAGTCCAGTTTACAGCGTGTTATTGATAAATACTCACAAGGTAAACGGTTAACAATACCTAAAATTGATCCCGAATTTATCTCTTCGGTCAGGGCCAAACAGCAAGGGAATTTAGCCAACAAGAACCGAGCTTACTTAGACTCAGATCTCAATAAAATCATTCAAAACATGTCTCCTCACCATGCGTTTTCCACTCTTCTTGCATACAGCGCTGGTTTACGTGCAGAAGAACTTTTTACCATCAGACGCAATGATGAGGGTAGTGCTTCAAAGCATCGAGCATGGCGAACAGACCGATTTCATAACCGAGGAGAAGGAGTTTGCTACTTAGTAACAGGGAAAAATGGCCTTGTAAGGGAGGTGTTTATTCATCAAGATTTGGCCGATAAGCTTGAAACATTAAGGTTTGATACACCCCAATTTAGCAGCGATCGAAAGATCCGCTACGAGCAGCGTTATAACTTATGTGCAGGCAACCGATTCTCAAAAGCTTTCAGTCATGCTTCATACAAAACGTTAGGGTGGTCTTTGGGCGCGCATGGATTACGTTTTTCTTATGCGCAAAGAAGAATGGATCATGAACTACTGGACGTGTCTTACGATGATGCCTTGCATATTGTTAGTCAGGAATTAGGACATTTTCGTCCAGAGATCACGTTAAGATATATTTATCCGTTTGGTAAATAAGGGCGCTCTTAGACCATGCTTCACAAAACTGAATCAGGAGGGGTTTTACCCCCTCCTGTCCAGCTCTACCTTACTGCTTCGTAGACAACAAATTGAGCCAGAAAACTTGTGCCACCATCCTGGTAGCGAACCTCACAGAGTGAGTCTCGAACTAGCCATAAGCTACACAAGAACGTAAAGCACAGGACAATAAGTCCCGCGAGTGCTGTTTTATTTTTCGGCATTTTTGTTGCCTCCACAGTAAAGAGGCTCTACAATGAGCTTGATAGACATCACTTAGGCCTCGTTAAATGAAAGTTACTGCTTCAACAGTAACCGGATAACGGGGCTTTTGTTTATCTGCCACAAGCAAACATAAAAGTCAGTCACTCATGGTAAATAAGCCAAGAGCGCCCACACAAATTCTACCACAAGCCTTTCAAATCAAGAACGTTTGTTTCCAACACCCCCACTTTCACCATTGATATCAAGCTTGTCAAAAACGACAAAGGGCATTCATTTGTGCTTCAAATGAATGCCCTTTGTACCTCTTAAGTTTACGCCTTGCGGCGACGTGATTTCTCACGAATTAATCATTCAAGCATGATTTAGGCTCGCCAGCTTACACGCTGACTGGTAGTGCTAAAGATAAAGAATCGCTCCTTAAGTTAAGTCATTTGACGCAATGGTCCCCCTCAGAACCTGGGCATCAAGTAAGGTTATGTTGCTTGCAACAGGCTGTCGCAAAGTGGAATTTAGCCCTTAGAAATAAGAGCAGTATAATGACGCAGTGGCCATATTGAATTGATGTAAAAATCAAACAGTTGAATGAACAGGCGCAAGGCCTGAGCAGTTAAGTATGCTTTCACTCCTTTCTACTAGAGAAGAAGCCGCGACACGTTTCAGAAAGCCATTTAAGGGGGGTTAACCCCGTGTGCTTAATACTGTGCAGTCAGTATTCAACTACAACAAACTTAGTATATCACAAGATAAAACAATGTGATGGGCTGGCTAGATGACTCAAAAATGGGGTTATAATGTTTTTCTGTCATTGAAACAAAGATAAGGTCTCATATGGGTAATCCTGAGAAGCGAAAAAAAAGAGCTAAGTTAAAAGCAAAAGCGACAAAAGTTCAAAAAAACAAAAATACATTCCACTCCCAGTCTGGACATCCACACTTTCTCGAAGAGCCGATGGAAATTGATGATGACCTAATTTCATTTTTCAAGACGCTTCCATTGGCTGATCAAGACTATAAAGCTGTTCCCGCTTTGAAGCGCTTTGTTGAACAACAAGGAGACACACCAATTGATGGGGTTTCAGACCATGTTAGGGAATTATTTGCGTTATTTATCCACTGGTGCGAAAACTCACCAATGTATCCATTCAGTGTGATGACATTAGCTATGGATCTAGAACGTGACCCCGACTTTCATGCAGCTTTCGTTAGTCAACAATTAGCAAACCAAGCATCCAAAGGTCTGTAATATTTTATGTCACTTCCATTATATATGAGGGTCTATGGCGGTCTTTAATATCCGTTACTTGGATAAAGAAAAAAACACACTCAAGTCCGAAACGGTGTATATGCGATCTTTAGCCACTGCAAAAGCCAGTGCCACTACACACGCGACGGAAAATACGTTTAAAATAGAAATTAGCGACGTTGTCGATAAACCCCTCGCCTTTCGCTATGCGACTGGCAAGTGGGATGAAGAAGAAAAACCAACTCTAGAACAAGGAAAAGAGATGAACCGTAAAGAATTAGTGGATCATATCGCAGAAGAAGTCGATATAACCAAAAAAGAAGCCGATGCCGCACTGAAAGCCATCATCGAAGGCATCACCACGACACTGGCTGATGGTGATGACGTGACTTTGGTTGATTTTGGTACGTTCAAAATAACCCACCGTGCTGCGCGTGAAGGCCGTAACCCGAAGACCGGTGAAGTCATTCAAATTGCGGCGTCACAAAGCCCAACATTTAAAGCTGGTAAAAAACTGAAAGAAGTGTTGAATCCATAACGCTTTGCAGCCTCACTGGAATATTGATAATTTTAGTGAGGCTATGAATATCAAACCTATGCCCTCTTCATTCATCATACGAGAAGCCACTCATCAGCTTCATTGAACGCTTGCTCGATCACCTTATTCACTCTCTTCTTCTCATCTTTATCTCTGGAATACACTTCTAAGTTATTATTCGTCCCTTTACGGACTCGTATTCGAGCGTCAGGATAAAGCGGCTTTAAACGACGCTCTAGTTCCTCGGTTATTTTTCCTAGACCGCCTTTCGGTAATACTTTTGCATCGACCATCATTTCAACACGCATTTTCGCTTACCTCATATTCAACCACACCACAATACTGTTTAAATTAACAGTGTAAGCATAAGTGAGTATTGTCAATCCATTTGATGGTGGTTTATTTTAGGCACACCTTTAATGCACTAGGTTATTTTAGTGCTGTAAATAGCAAAAATAGATGTATAATGCACCAACTTAACTAAACCAATGTAAAATGCACCAATGAACAGCAATATACGAATTTATGGTTACCTAAGAGCATCGACCGACGAGCAAGATGCTTCACGAGCAAAAAATGACCTTATTGACTTTGCAGACAAAATGGGGTTCCCGATCGCGTGCTGGTTTGAAGAAAATGAATCTGGCGCTCAATTACATCGTCCTGAGTTATTTCGACTACTCGATGTCGCCATGGCCGGTGATATCATCCTAGTTGAGCAGGTAGACCGAATTAGTCGTTTGAACACCAAAGATTGGGAGCAACTGAAAAACATCATCGCCAATAAAGGGCTAAAGGTGGTGGCATTAGACCTACCGACGAGTCATCAATTCATGAAGACCACCGATGAGTTTACAGAACGGATGCTTGCAGCACTCAACAGCATGATGCTCGATATGCTGGCCGCTGTCGCAAGAAAAGATTATGAAGATAGACGTCGACGCCAAGCGCAAGGCGTACAAAGAGCGAAAAAAGAAGGGAAATACAAAGGTCGACCGGTTAATGTCAAATTGCACCAAAAGATAGAAGGCCTACTTCGAGAAGGCAAAAGCTACAGCCAGATTGAAACGCTTATAGGTTGCTCCAGACACACGATTTCCAAAGTTTCTAAATTAATAAAAAACAACAAGACACTATGTTAAAACCATCACGACAAGAACATAGCAGCTACGCTGCAATTGGGCGCGTGGCAGGTTTATGAGTATAATCAGGTTTTTCATTCGCT
>NZ_MCZZ01000152.1 GCF_002875705.1 Vibrio sp. 10N.261.45.E2 | reverse complement strand
CTTCGCAGTTGAATTCGGGTTAATTTACTTAAATACACGAAGATATATTTAAGTAGTAGATCAATCTTCAAAAAAATGGCCGCTATCTGCGGCCATTTTGGTTAACTCAATGAGTTATGGAGTGTGGATCGCGCCATCAGGAAGGCGACTTTGAGTCCACTCGTGGGGGCGATACATCACAGGGAATTCAGCTGCAACCTCTCGGTCAATCTCGACACCAATACCTGCGATTTCTGAAGCGTATAAGTAGCCATTAATTGGCTCTGCTGCGTTCGGGAATACCTTGTGTGTATTCTCGTTGTACTCCACATGCTCTTGAATCGCTGCATTGTGTAAATGCACATTCAAATGCGTGTTTACCGCGGCACCAATTGGCGTCATATCTGGCGGGCAATGCCATGCAATACGTACACCGAAGTTCTGGCATAAGTGGCCTAGTTTCAGAGCAGGGGTAATACCTCCAATTTGTGAAACATGGCATCGAATGAAATCAATGCGACGGTTAGCGATCAATGATTTCCACTCTTCAGGGTTATTAAATAACTCCCCTAAACCTAATGAAACTGAGCTTTGGCTACGAATATTATCCAACCATTCCGTTTGATTTGGCGGCAGAATATCTTCAATGAAGTAAGGCTTATATTGCTCAACTTCTTTGGCAAATTGTATTGCTTGGTTCGGGAATAGACGCTCATGGACATCGTGAAGAATATGGAATTGGTTACCATACTTCTCTCTCAGCGACTTAAACATCGTTAGCGTATTGTCCATGTACTGATCTTGGTCGTAGTACGAACCTTCAGTCGGGTTTTGAGTGGTATGCAAATCGGTTGGAACACCGCCATAGAAGCCAAGCTGACAACGGATATGCTTGTAGCCTTTGTCTAGGAAAGATTCCACCAGCTCATAAATACCTTCCATCGTGTCGCTAGTCGCGTGTGTGTATACAGGAATAGCATCACGAGACTTACCACCAAAAAGTTGGTGCAGCGGCATACCCGCTAACTTAGCTTTGATATCCCACAGTGCCATATCAACACCAGAAATTGCATTATTGATGACAGGGCCATTTCGCCAGTAAGCGTTAACCATCATCATTTGCCATAAGTCTTCAATATTATTGGCGTTTTTTCCAATAAGAATAGGTTTTAAATATTCATCGACCATTGTTTTTACAGCAAGCGGTCTTTGTTGGAATGTCGCACAACCAAAGCCAGTCACACCTTCATTCGTTTCAACTACAACGGTAATTAGGTTGTGTCTGTCTGGTTTAGTAATAATACAATGGATGTCAGATATAATAGTTTCTTTCACAATTAAATAACCTAAACTTAAGTCAACTCCTATTATCTAACCGCTTTAAAAATTACATTTCAAGCGCTAATTTTTGCCTAAAAATAATTGGTACGTTAAGTGTTTTTTTTTGATAAACAAAACATACCAATTGGCAAAAAACGGCTAAAAAATAATTTTTCGGATTTTAAATGTGATTGAGATCTCTTTTTACTCCGTTGGATTTAAATTGGTTGTCGTTATGATTTCTCGAGTTAAATATATTCCAATAACAGGTGTAGTATGCAAATGGTAGAAAATAGTGATGCCGTTGTGAATAACTCTAAGTCATCATCGAAGAAGAAAAATTTCAAAGAAAATATACAGTTATTAGTCATTGCTGTCGGTGGTGAAAACAATATCGTGAGTATCACGCACTGTATGACAAGGCTGAGATTCAAATTAGCCGACGAGTCGCTGGTAGACGAAGAAGCGATCAAGCAGATTGCTGACGTGAAAGGTGTGGTACTTCAACAAGGCCAAACCCAAGTCATCATTGGGGTTGAGGTAGAGAAGTGGTTCAACGCGCTATCAAACACTCAACAAGCTGACGCGACTCCGGCTGATGAGCTAGAGAAAGGGAAGCTGTTCCAAGGTGTGATGCGCATTGTCGCGGGCATCTTTGGTCCGGTTGTACCTGCAATTGCTGGCGCGGGCATGTTGATGGGCCTGTTATCTGGTCTTATTGCAACCAATGTTATCTCTGAAAGCTCAGACACGGTTTACTTCTTCCGTTCAATTTCTGTCGCAGTGTTCTTCTTCTTACCTATGCTTGTATCCTTTTCTGCAGCTAAGGTATTCAAAGTAAACGAGTACATAGCACTGGCTGTTTCCTCTGCAATGCTAGCACCTAAGCTAGTAGATAAAGCGGCGATGCTAAAAGATGCTGGTGCTGCACCAGAGCTGACGGTGCTTGGCGTGGTTCCTATTGAGCTGCTCAACTACGGCGGCGCTATCGTCCCTGCTATTCTCGCTATCTGGTTATTGTCCAAAGTGACTCCGTTAGTTGACCGTCTAGTTCCTTCTTCTGCAAAACCGGTATTTACACCACTGCTTGCCTTTACGGTAACTTCGACCATCACGCTATCGTTTGTTGGCCCTGCGGGTATCTGGCTAAGTAATGGCGCTGGTTGGGTAATGAGCTCACTACTGGAAATCTCTCCGACGTTAACGGGCTTTGTATTTGGTCTAACTCGCCCAATTACCATCGTATTTGGTATCCACCACAGCATGACGCCAATCAGCCTCAACAACTTTGCACTGTATGGTAAGGATCTACTTATGCCGATCATGTGTTTGGGTAACATGGCAATTGCTGGCGCGACAATGGCTATCTGGCACAAGCAACGTAAAACGGTTTCTAAAGAGCAATCTTCAATTACGATGGGCTCAAGTGTTACCGCTATCTTAGGCATCACGGAGCCAGCTCTATTTGGTGTACTCACGAAATACACCAAAGCAATGATGACCGCGAGTTTGGCTGCAGGTGTGTTCGGTGCTATCTCGGTAACAATCGATACGCACTTAACAAGCTACATTCTTTCTTCTGTATTCAGCTTGCCAGCTTACCTTGCAGGTGGTACGCAAAACTTCATTCAAGCACTGATGGGCGTGATGGGTGTATTTGCACTGTCTTTTGTCCTAACGATGTTGTTCGTAAAACTAGACAACAAGTAATCGGCTAGTCTCACTCCCGTCAGATTAGAATCGAAAAAGCATGACCGTATCTCGTTATGGTCATGCTTTCTTCATACGAACAAATCCAACCTTTCCTTTCTAAGGCTATATTATGACCCACATCGCAATCATCGGTGAGTGCATGATTGAACTGAATGGCGCGCCATTTGGCAACATGCAACAAAGCTATGGTGGAGACACATTAAACGCGGCAATCTACTTGAACCGTAGCGCCGCTGTTACCAACCTCAAGAGCAAGAACAGCAATAACACATCGAATCCTGCGATACGCACCAGCTATGTATCAGCTCTGGGCTCAGATCCTATCAGCCAAGAGATGCTTAAACGATGGCAAGATGAAGGGCTATCAACCGAGTTCGTGCTTATTGATGAACAGCGTTCACCCGGCCTCTATCTCATTCAACTCGACGATGTTGGCGAACGCACCTTCCTATACTGGCGCAATGATTCGGCGGCTCGCTACATGGTACAGCACCCCGATTTCGATAAGATAGCGAGCCAACTTCGTGATGTTGATATGGTATTTCTTAGTGGTATTTCCCTCGCGATATTGCCACACAGCGATCAACTAAAGTTACTCACTATCATCGAAAGCCTACGTGAACGTGGCGTTACCATTGCTTTTGATAGTAACTACAGACCAAAGCTGTGGAGCTCAGAAGCGACAACCAAAGAATGCTATCTATTGGGCTATAAAACGACCGATATAGCCCTAGTTACGTTCGATGATGAACAACTGTTGTGGAGCGATCAAACGCCACAAGACACCATAAGAAGGCTACATGCACTGGGCGTCAAAACCGTTGTTGTGAAGCTTGGTGCTGAAGGCTGCTTGATCAGCGAAAAACCAGAAAATGAGCCAGTAAACATCACAACGACACCCGTCGAATCTGTGGTTGATAGCACCTCTGCAGGCGACTCTTTTAACGGTGGTTTCTTATCTTGCTACCTTGCTGGAGGTTCTGTTTCACAAGCCTGCCACCAAGGTAATGCATTGGCCAGATTAGTGATTCAACATCATGGCGCAATCATCCCAAAATCCATCACCGACACTCTTTCAAACTGATATTAAGAAGTACAAATGCCTACAATTAACGAACAACTAAAAGCACTAAAAGTTATCCCTGTTATCGCCATTGATAACGCAGAGGATATTATCCCTCTAGGCAAAATCTTGGCTGAGAATGGGCTTCCAGCAGCTGAGATCACGTTTCGTTCAGACGCCGCTGTTGAAGCTATCCGACTGCTTCGCCAAGCACAGCCACAAATGCTGATCGGCGCCGGCACCATCTTAAACCGTGAGCAAGCACTCGCAGCAAAAGAAGCGGGCGCAACGTTTGTGGTATCACCGGGCTTTAATCCGAACACAGTTAATGCATGCCAAGAGATCGGCATTGATATCATTCCAGGTGTGAACAACCCAAGCACGGTTGAAGCGGCATTAGAGATGGGTTTAACAACCTTGAAGTTCTTCCCAGCAGAAGCATCTGGCGGGATCAGCATGGTTAAATCGCTCGTTGGCCCATACGGCGACATTCGACTCATGCCTACAGGCGGTATCACGCCATCAAACATCGATAACTACTTAGCCGTACCTCAAGTATTAGCCTGTGGTGGCACATGGATGGTAGACAAGAAGCTGGTTGAAAACGGCGAGTGGGACGAGATCGCACGCCTAACGCGTGAGATTGTTGAGCAAGTGAATTGCTAAGCAAAGCCAGCCAAACTGTTCGCAGATTTGGAAATGCGTTACATACAAAAAGAGCGAGAAGTTAGCCTCTCGCTCTTTTATCTAAACACAGAAATTACCCACCAGCACCTTGATTGAACAACCAATAGCTCACCGGATTATCCGGACACTGATAAGGTCCACACTCAGCAAATGTAGCAATGGCATTCAGAGCAACCACAACGATTGCTAACAAGCACGCAATACGCCCCAAGTTACTCATTTTGTAAGGTTCTTGAGTCTCTGTCTTGTTCGTTAGTATCAAGATCACAGCAACCGCAAAGATAGTGGCAATGAACAAAACAAATGCCCATGTGTAATAGTGCATTCCAAAAATAGGGCTACCGTAGCCCGGCGTTCCAGGAATGACATGTAAAGAGACTTGTCTTAACGACGTTGCTACGCCATATAAAGCGCCAATAATAACGATACCATAGTGACGAGATTGAGGTCCGTAAACCACGTTGAGCATGAAGCCAAACGCCACCATCACAAAGCCTATGCGTTGTAGTAAACACAACGGGCATGGCAACTCATTGAGAACAAACTGGAGAATGAAGCCAATCAACAAAACGGCTGTCATACCTAGCAGACCAAGTGTATTCAAGAGAGTTAACTGATTTCGATTCATGCTAACTCCTTATAATAAAATCGATAATGGATCGGTGGCATGGTGATTAAACCAATACAAACCAAGAATCACTGAGCTAGCAAAAAAGCCATAAGCAGCGGTCTTCTTGTCGAAAAAAGCGCACAGCATCGCCACAAGTAACAATAAAAACAGTAAAGACATCATAAGAGGTATTTCCTTTCTATTTATCCTGTACGGTCAGACTAAACGTCATAATAGATATCCACACCGATGCTCTTAATCATTCAACTTCGGTAAATCTATGGATTACGAATTGAAAATCATCAACTTAATAGTTGTTAGTAAGATCCAAACTGTCAAGTTTGAGGCAACGCACTAATTACACACTTGCATATTTAGGTAACTAACTAATAAAGTGCGTTAATATTGATGGCAGGCCAAGTTGGCGAATGTGGGAATGAAATTAAGCTTAGAGAACATCAGGGGGTGTTTTTTACTGCTCCAAAAAGCAAAAAACCCAGCAAAAATTCGCTAGGTTTCAAATTTAAAAATGAGGTAATAATCTTACTTCAGTGGGTCATTGTCTGGAAGTGCATTATGAAGCCATAGAGCTAGACGCTTCTTGATGTTGGCGCCATCAAGCTTGCTCTCAGGAAGAGGTGTGATCTGATTGACTTCAACAAGAAACAAGTACACCGCTTTAACCTTTATCGGTTGGGATGAATTTGGTAAATCAAAACCTTGTAGTTTTGCCATCTTAAAACCGACTTCAACTGCTTTTTTAACCAGCTTATCTTCATTAATGATCTTTGCGGTTTTCGACATATCATCTCCATCATCTTCATCGAATGAATACTGAGTATATCAAACCGAGGAGCTCACAAGATTACTTCATTCTCAATTTGAGGAGTCGCTTTGATAAATGACAGTCCATCAGATACAGAAAAGCCCAAAACTATTAACTTTGGGCTTGTTGTGTCAATAACGCTAACTCACTAAAATGTTTAATATAAGTGTGAAAACTCTTCGATTCGACTCTTACCGCGCAGTAATAAAAAATTCAGAAAACGAGATGTTGAAGTTGTGATTATTTTGTCGTCTTCTACACCGTGTTTCTCAAGTAATGCTTTTACAAGATCCAAACGAGCTATCTCTTCACAGAAATGCGCATCAGAGCCTGTCGTAAAGTAAACACCAACTCGCTTGCCGATCTCGACAATTTTTGAGCATCGCACATCGCTTCCTTTTCGGCTCTTGCCTGTCAATGACGTATTGTTCACTTCAATCGCAACATTGTGCTCCTTTGCGCACAGCAAAACCGCTTCCATATCGAACTTATAGTTTGGGTTCCCTAAGTGCCCTAACACATCGACTTTCCCACTCTTGATGACGTTGATTAACGCCTGTGTATGTTCTTGTTCCGTCGATGGCTTGAAAACTGGTTCATGTAAACTCGCAATCACCCAATCTAAGTGCTGGTAAGAAGAGGGAGGAAGATCCAACTCTCCAGCAGTGTTCAGTGTGTTCGCTTCCACACCACGCAAGATACCTACATCGTGTAGAAAGCGGGGCAAAATCCTTTGGTTATTGAAAAACCAGTAGTGAGGGGCTCCCGGCATTTCAGGAGCATGATCCGTTGTACAAAGGAGTTTTAGCCCCTTATTTTTCGATGCCAGTGCATTTTCGATAATGGTGCTATAGGCATGGCCACTTGCCAATGTATGAGTATGGCTGTCGACAACAATCTCCATTATGACCTCCTAAATTGTTTAATTGATTTGAAACGAACCGTCTTGATTCATGAAGAGTGTTAGATCCGCAGGGATAGAATGCTCTAACACTTTCTCGACGTTTTTTGAGTCTGAATTTTTATAGAACTCGACTGCCTCTTCTAATGTGGCACCACCTCGAACCTTGCGATTTACTAAGCGCTCCTCGAGGAACTTAGCGTCGGTATCGATGAAGATGGTGAAATCAGCCAACTCATGTAATCCATTCCAAACCGGCTCATTCAGTAACAACCAATTGCCTTCAATAACGACAATCTCCTTATCTACCGAAATTGCGTCATCAACAGGATCATGAAGGTTTCTATCGTAGTACGGCCATGTGGGATTTTTTACTTTCAGCTGTTTCAACTTATCGATCAACGAGGTTAGATTGAACGTTTCGTGTGAGCCTTTAATGGTACGGAGTTTAATTTTCTCTTCATCACGAACGAGGTAGTTCGAGTCCAATATCTCATTGGGGTAATGGAAACCATCAAAAGGTAGAACCTGTAATGGCACGACATTGGGAATGGTTTGGGATAGGTGCTCCCAAAATGCCGCTAGGGTTGATTTGCCACTGCCAGGAGGCGCAGCTAAGAATATAACCGTTCGTTCGTTCTTTTCTTGGTAAAGGCGAGAAAACTTTTCAACCAATGGCTTATGAATTTGTTCGATATTGTTATCTGAAAACACAGCTTCGGTCTCAAAGCCGCTGACGTTTAGGGAAACTTTCATATGAAAAGCCTTAATCTAAAATTTCGTTCTCCACGGTTTCTAGCAAACCCTCGCAAGCGAGCTTCAACACGGTTTTAACCAGTGACTCATAGCGAGCTTGAGAAAAGGAGTCGAATGATGAAAATTTTAATTGGTTAATCGAATCAAGGTAGATGCTGCCATCTGACTTTGAGAGCGTTGATTGGTTGCTGATAAAGTCGTAAATGACATCATCACTAAACGAAATCGGCTCTTGTTGCTGAGCCACGAAACCGTGCATTTGGTCAAACAAGTTAATATCAGCGTAACTCTCTAGTGAGATCTTACCCATCGCAAACATCAGCTTCGAAACCACATCTATCTCGACCAAAGGACCATCTTCTTTGAGTAGAGGGGTCACGGCATACTCAATCACCAAAGGATCTTGAACAAATACCCTTGGTAACAGATGCTTTAATCTAACGCTAATCAGCTTATGAGACGCTTGGATAAAACAAGTGGCAGTTTCGCACTCTTCTAAGGCATCTAATAATTCGTCTTGCACCGTAATAACATGTTCCTTATTTGTCGTGGCAGCAGTCACGCTGCCACGAAATCATCAATTAAGCCGTTAGGCTAACGCCATAGAACTCAAGCAGCGCTTTCTCTGCCAGTTCATTCCAAACGTAGTTGTTGTCTTTCACAATTCGGTCTAGTTCACCGAAGAACGGGTCTTGATCTGCTAGCTTATGGAACTCATCAATCGCCGTCAGTGGCAGGTTAATATGTGGGTAGATTAGCTTTTTACCACCCGGAATATCCAATTGATTAAGGATAGTGTGAGGTGCCGCTTCTAAGCCACCAACGTGAGTTAGCATAAATGATGGGTTAATCTTACCCGCTTCAGAAAGTTCAATAGATTCAACCATATCCCCTGTTGAACCGCCAGAGGTTCCAACGATATGAGTTGACTCGTAGTGCACATTATAAAAGTTAAATGGTACCTTGAATTGCTTGTCAGTTGGACCTGCAAAGAAGTTTAGACAACCATCGTTACCTAATAACTCATCAGCTTGCTCAAGAACCTGTGCAACCGCTGCATACACCATGACATCATCATAGCCATTGCCGTCATTTAGCTCTTTTAAGTACGCAACAGGATCGTCGATTTTTGCCGTATTTACGTAATGAAGCTCAATACCGTTCTCAGTCGCTTTCGATACCGGGATTAAGCTTTCTGCACGAGCAAGACGAGCTTCATCAATATCAGTCACGACAATGCGGCTTGGTTTTACAGGACCATTAATCGCATAGTCAATTGCACCAATACCCATTGGGCCCGCACACGCTAGCAATGCAAGAGTACCGCCCTCTTTGATGCCCATTTGGTGTTCATACACGTATGGGGTTGTGTGATAGCTTGCGTGGAACGCGCCAATAATGCACGACATCGGCTCAGCCAGTGATGCGTTTGCGTAGTATGAGCTCTTGTATGGCAGTACACAGTCCAAATCAATCGCCACTTTAGGGATGATTGAGTAAGTTGCGTTACCACCAAATGTCTCGTAGCTGTAGCCTGCTGAGTAGCCTGTTGGTAAACCCATAGCTGGCTGCAGTACAAATGGTTCGCCCGGCTGGAAACGATCTTGTAAATTAGCGCCTACTTCTACAATCACGCCCGCATATTCGTGGCCAGTCATCACTGGAACTTCTGAAATATTTTCAGGTACACGTTTATGGTTGCTGCCAAGTAGTGCCGCTTTGTAAGTAGAAAGACAAATGCTGTTTGAGATATTTTTAACTAATAGTTCATCATCAGAAATTTTTGGAAGATCGAACGTTCTAAGTTGAATATCTTTTTCACCACGGATAACAGCAGCAGTTGTTTGAGTCATGATTTTCACTCCGAAAGTGGGACCACTGAGTGGCCCCAAAATTTAAATTAAGCTTGTTGGCCAATGGTGTTCATTAGGTTGTCTAATGCAGGGTCATGTAAGAAGTTCTTGATCGTGACCACAGGTAAGCCCGTTGCTTTAATCGCTCTATTCTCTAGGCTCTCGTGAGTCACCACCACATCAGCACCCGTTGGGACTTTTTCGATAGCATAGTTTTTAACTTGAACATCGTACCCAGCTTTTTCTAGTTTGCGTTTGAAAGTCGATGCTCCCATGGCGCTTGAGCCCATGCCCGCATCACATGCAAAGGCTACAAATTTAATGTTCTTTGCTTCTTTTGGCTGCTCTGTTGAAGCCTGAGCTGGTGCTTTTGCTACTGCACCTTCTGCTTTCATATCTTTCATGTCGGTTATCGACTGTTCAAATTCGTCTTCTGACTGTTCTTTCTTACTCACTTTCAAAATTGCGCTTGCGACAAGGAAAGACACAACCGTTGCTGAAGCCACACCTGCGATAGTTGCGAAGAAGCTACCTTTTGGTGTTAGTGCTAAGTAAGAGAAGATTGAACCAGGGCTAGGGCCGGCAACCAGACCACCATCAAGTAGGTTGAACGTTGCAATACCTGTCGCCGCACCAGCAATCATCGCTAAAATCATGATTGGCTTCATTAGCACGTATGGGAAGTACAGCTCATGGATACCACCGAAGAAGTGAATGATGATTGCACTTGGTGCTGATTTCTTACTTAGACCTTGACCAAACTTAGCGTAAGCCAAAAGCATACCTAGACCAGGACCAGGGTTAGACGCCACCATAAAGAAGATAGATTTGCCGGTTTCAGCTGCTGCTTGAAGACCTAGGGGGTAGTAAATACCTTGGTCGATAGCGTTGTTCAAGAACAGTACTTTTGCAGGCTCGTTAATAATCGCAAGCAAAGGTAGGAAGCCTGTCGCAACCAACGCTTCGATGCCTGATTTAACGAACAAGTTTGCTGCAGTAACTGCTGGACCAACAATTGCGTAAGCAAACAGACACATCAACATGCCGAAGATACCTAACGAGAAGTTGTTTACCACCATCTCGAAGCCAGAAGGGATCTTGTCTTGCAGGCGTTTATCGATTTGAACGATCACCCAGCCACTCAATGGACCCATGATCATTGCGCCAACAAACATTGGAATCTCAGCGCCAGCGATAACACCCATGGTACCTATCGCACCAGCAACAGCACCACGCTTATCCCCGACAATTTGTCCACCGGTATAGCCAATAAGCAGAGGAAGTAAATAAGTGATCATCGGACCAACTAATTCACCAAAATATTCGTTAGGCATCCAACCCGTTGGAATAAATAATGCGGTAATAAAGCCCCATGCGATGAAGGCTCCAATATTTGGCAATACCATCGCGGTCAGATGACCACCAAAAGATTGCACTTTTGCTCTTATATTTGTAGACACGGTATATTCCTTATTTTCAAAGGTTATTTTTAGTAGCTTTTAATAATTTCAAGTACATCAGCTTTTGAAGATGAAGCCGCCAACTTGGCAATGTTTTCTTCATCCACTAACATTTCACTAAGTGCTTGAATAACCTCGATGTGTGTATCTGAATCCTTTGCAGCTAATGTTAATAAGACATTCGCTGGTCCCATTTCTGAACCAAAATCAATTGGAGTTGAAAAAACATGGATACCCAACCCAGTCTTTAATACACCTGCTTCTGGACGGGCATGAGGCATAGCAATGCCTGGACAAAGAACATAATAAGGTCCATTATCATGCGTTGACTGAATGATCGCGTCTGCGTAGGTATCAGTAACGTAGCCTTTATCTTGCAAATAACGAGTCGTTTCTTTAACTGCATCTTCCCACTTATATTCGGAGTGGTTAATGACATCAATTAAGTCGTGGTCAATAAGGTCATAAAGCATAATATATCCCAGTTATTCTTGTTCGTTGTTGTTGGGGTTATTATCAATGGAAGTTATCGAATCGAGAAATGGCAAAGAAACGTGACTTTAATCACCGATAAATAGCTGTCAATCGGATATTTCTGCGCCACACCTCAATTTCAAGCTGTAAATAAATTACAAACTTACAATTTAAAACAAGTCAACACTTTAAATTTGACAGAAGCTGCAATATCTAAGAATAATTAAAAATAACAAAATGAGACATTAATTCAGATTAGCCAGTTGACCATCAATTAATTGTGATAATGGTTATGTTTATATTCGTCAAAAAAGGAACATTACACGCTAAGATCAGTGACTGAGATCGCGTATGAAATCCAAACACTATCCAATTGAAAGTTTACAACATAACAAACTGCTAACTCACTCATCTAGCCTCAAGACATACAAACAACCTGCATACATAAGCCAGATGAAACTCCTGATACTGAAAAACCCAAAGCATTAACTTTGGGCTTTTCTTCTGGCAACTGTGGTTGATTGCAACAGAGTGATACGAATCAATCCGGCATTACAACAATACCCATAGTTTCAAGTAGTTGCTCTTGCTGCCACGCAACAATCTTAATGCCTGATGTGTCGACCTTTCGAGGGTCTAAACCGTCCAACTCCGCATGGCACAAATTCGCTCCTTGCATGCTGAATTGTCCCCATACATCTTCAGAGAACACACCTCGGCTAAGATCAGACTCTTTCAAAGACGCACCGCCAAGATAAGTGCCTATCCAACGGTTCTCAAACAGCTCGCACTTTTCTAAACAAGCTTGTTCAAAATTGGCGTATGACAAGTTACAGCCCGTAATATACGCAGAGCAAAAATACATTCTGTTGCTTACCTGATTAGCAAAGTTTGCACGGGTAAAGTTCGCCCCTTTCAAGTCGCATTCACGTAATTCAATACCATAGCAATTCGCGTTACTGAAATTCGCCATCGCCAATTGACAGCTCTGGAAGCTTGCGTCTCGTAAGTCGGCAACATCAAAGTGGCATCCCTCAATATCGCCTTGTTCAATAAACTTACAGTTAATAAACGTTGCATCGCGAAGGTTCGAACGTCTGAAATCACAACGGATAAACGTGCAGGCTGTAAATGTAAGCTCTGATAAGTCTTGCTGAGCAAAACTGTGGTGATGATAAGTGCTGTTGTTGGTGTCCATTTAGCCCCCTAAAGAAATTAAGCTAAGACTATCATTGCGATCTCGAGAAAACACCAAATTAAAAGCCAGCAAAAACAGCAACTTAAAACACCCCAATTTAGCCATTTTAAGGCACCAAGCAAGCTCTTTAAGGTTGTTGTTTTCGTTTTATAGCATGAGCTTATCTTGAAAAAAGTTTTGTCGCTTAGAAGTACCAATAAGAGAAAAGTTACTTTGACGAAACGAGTCCACTATTGACAGCGATCTAACGCGCTAGACTGGACGGTTGGTATGTTGCTCGTTACACTATTCCTCATTCTCAGCATAAAGAGTAAGAACAATGAAAGACATGCGACAAGCTATGCTCGATGCAGGGTTTAGCCTTATTAATGAACACGGGTTTGCTGGTGTTGGCCTGATGAAAATCATCAACCAAGCGGAAGGCACGAAGGGTTCTTTTTACCACTACTTCAAATCCAAAGAGCACTTTGGTGAGATCCTTCTTACTGACTACTTTGATGAGCACCTCGCTAAGCTAGATGACTTTTTAAGTGATGAGTCACTTTCTCGTCGTGATCGCGTTAAAGCTTATTTTGACTTTTGGTGTGCATCGAAACTGACTGAAGACTTCAATATCCAATGTCTTGTCGTAAAACTGGCGGGAGAAGTGTCTGGGTCTGCGAACCCATTGCAAGCGACCATGGCAGAAGGCGCAGAAAAGATCATCCTGCGTATGGCAAAGCTGTTTGAAGAAGGCAATGAAGCCGGTGATTTCACTATCGCAGAACCTGAAACGCTATCTCGAAAGCTCTATGGCTTATGGCTAGGCTCAACGCTCATGGCAGCGATGCAACGTAACCGTTCGATTCTAAACAATGCCATGGATGAGACCATTCTTGCCATGAGTCCAGCTCAAAAATCAGCTGACTAGATATCAGTTATTAAGTCACCAGAACTCAGAAACAAAAAACAAAAAACAAAAGGCTCGCACAATTTAGCGAGCCTTCTATTTAGCGTTCAATCTTGATTAAAACGATTCACGCCTACTCCGTTACCTCAGACGAGATGGAATATTGTTGGCTTTGAGCAAGCCCTTAATAACCGGGTCGATATGTTTGAAGAAGCTCATCCATCCTTCACATAAATAATTTAACCCAGCCTCACCGTCTCGGCTTTTGATAATCCGGTTTTTGGGGCACTCGCCATGACATGCAAATTTAAACTCACAGGTTTGGCATTGTTTCGGCAGAGATTTCTGTTTGGCGAACCCAAAACTCTGCTGCTTTTGCGAAAAGGCTAAAGTTGACAGTGCTTGTTCCTGAATATTACCCAGCTGAAATTCCGGGAAGACATAGTGGTCACATGAATACACATCGCCATTGGGCTCAACCGCGAGTCCTTTGCCGCAGATCTCACTCAAAGTACACATGGTGCTTTCTCTGCCCATCCACACGCCGACAAAATTTTCAAAGTACGGCACTAATACTCGACCAAAATCATGTTCGAACCACTCATCAAAAATGGCAGTGAGGAATTCTCCCCATTGTGCAGAATTGACACTCCAAGCTTCAACCTCACCTGATACGGGAATGATCGCTTGTTGACTGCTCAGCCATTTATTGTTGGTGTGAGCCTCGCGCTTATC
This sequence comes from Vibrio sp. 10N.261.45.E2, assembly GCF_002875705.1. Classification (GTDB taxonomy): domain Bacteria; phylum Pseudomonadota; class Gammaproteobacteria; order Enterobacterales; family Vibrionaceae; genus Vibrio. The sequence goes on along the minus strand of NZ_MCZZ01000152.1, from coordinate 84,012 downwards.
GACCACAGGTATAAACTGCAGCTGCTTTGAACCCACTTCATCACGCAGAAAGCGATAGACCTCTAACGGATACTTTCCTGTGACATCATTCACGCAGCTTAGGGTCGCGAACTCGACGTTATGTTTTTTTAAATAACCGATTCCGCGGATGGTTTGAGAAAAAGTGCCCTTGCCTGCACGATTGGTTCGATAGTGATTGTGTAAGTGCTCTGGGCCATCAATACTCACACCAATGATAAAGTCATTGTTCTTGAAGAACTCACACCACGCATCATTCAACAAGGTGCCATTGGTTTGAAGATCATTGCTAATTTTACTGTAGCTTGGGCAGTACTTTTTTTGCAGTTCGACGACCTTTTGAAAGTATTCAATCCCCAACAAGGTAGGCTCTCCACCATGCCAAGAAAAGATGATTTCAGGCGTATTCTGCCCTTCTATATATTGCTTAATGTAACGCTCTAACAGAACTTCATCCATCGTATATTGAGAGCCTTTTGGGTATTCAAGCAGCTGTTGTTTCTCTAGGTAATAACAGTAGGTGCAACTGATATTACACACCGCACCAATCGGTTTTGCTAGCGCTTGAAGCTTGCTGTGCGCTTTACCATTGAACTGCGGAATTGAACTCAAATTTGATAGCGATAATGTCGTCATGAAGAGTGCCTCGATGTAAAAGTTATTGTATTAGCTAAAACAATTCGTAATTCCTTTACACGGTGTTCATCGGCCAACCAAGCTTAATAGCGCTAGGTTGGCCGTGTGGTTCATTCCTCTATTTCACGTTTTCAAACGGGTTCCACGCTTCGTCAACCGGAACGATGTTTTGCGCTTTTTCGTACTCTTGATATTCAGCGACCATTTCAAGGAACAGATCTGGCATTTGATTTCTTAAGTCATGTTGCTCAGCCGGGTCTTTCTTGGTGTTGTATAGGTGCCACTCACTGTCACCGCCCATACCGGTAGAGATTCGGATGATCTTGTGATCACCTTTTAACAAAATACCACTACCAAACAATTCAAATGGAATCGCATTATCGGCACTGTGCACCTCTGCCGTTTCACCCTTAAAGTAAGGCAGCAAGCTCACGCCACTCATCGGCGCCACTTCTCGGCCTTGATATTCCGTTCCTGGGTGCTCTACCTCGGCGATCTCAAGAATCGTGGCTGCAATGTCCTTCACTTGAGATAAGTCGTCTGTTTGAGTTCCCGGTTGCAACGCATCTTCACCTTCTAGAAGCGCTTTAGCTGGCTTAACGATAAACGGCACACGGATACCGCCCTCTGCTGTGTAAGCTTTGTACCAAGATAAGCCGCCGGTTGAAGCACTTGCCCACTCAGGACCAAGTGACACACTGGAGTTCGCCTTGCCTAAGTTTTCGGTCGAATTATCGAAGTGATGAGCGGTCCACGTTCGGATCAAGTCACTGATGTTTTCACCGGTAATATCTGTAGCTTCTGGACCGTTATCGGCGAGATACATAATGTAAGTGTTGTCATACTCACCAATTTCTTTCAAGTAGTCGACGACCTGCCCAACTTGTTGGTCCTGCATCTCCATCATGCCCATCGCGACTGCCATTTTCTTGCCATACCACTTCTGCTCTTTCTCAGAGAGTGAATCCCAAGGGCGGCTTAATGCATTGCGGCTGGAAATATCAGCGTCTTTTGGAATCACTCCCATCTCTTTCATACGTTCAAAGCGATCCTCTCGAATCGAATCCCAGCCATGTTCAACGTAGTAATCAATCTTATCTTGATAACTGGATTCAGGCGCTTGCAGTGGGAGATGAATTGCTGTGAAAGGCAAATAAGCAAAGAAAGGCTTGCCGTCGTCTTTTTTGCTGTCGATCATCTTGATGAGCTCATTAGTGTAAACTTGGTCTGAGTATTCGCCTTTGTATTTATCCTCAACCACTTCACCGTTGCGGTAAGTTGGCTCAACTTCAACACCAGGAATATCGCCTTTTTGTAACGCATCCGCTGTCGCGGCATTTTTGGCCGGGAACATCATATCTCGGTTAAAGTGATTCGAACCGCCGGCTAAAATGCCATAACTTTCCGAGAAACCTCTGTCATCAGGTAGGAAGCCATCGTCATGTCCCAAGTGCCATTTACCGGAAAGGTAAGTGTTATAGCCACTCTCTTTAAGCAGCGTTGCGACAGTGACGCCTTTCTTGGTGAGATAACCTTCATAACCCGGCTTACCAATCGCGCCCGGATAGACGGCATAATCGAAAGTACCTAGCCCAACCTCGTGACTGTTTGCTCCAGTTAGCATCATAGAGCGTGTTACCGATGAAGTTGGTGACGCGTGAAAGTTAGTGAATTTCACCCCCTCTTCGGCCAGCGCCATTAGGTTTGGTGTATCCGCTTCTGAGCCATAAGGCTGTGTATCGGCAAAGCCCACATCATCGCCGACAATGACAACAATGTTCGGTTTTTCTGATTCAGCAGCAAGCGCAGCACCGCTTGCCGCGGCCATTGCTGTGAACACTAAAGATTTCTTGAATGTCTGCATAAGACGTTCTCCAATTTCTGTGATTAACTTTTTCCGTAATTAACCTTTCTGTGGTTAACCTGGGTTAGAATTTGAATTAATGCGCGGCTTGCGACATCCAATGTAATAAGTCGAGCGCGGGGTCATACTCTTGAGCTGCTGCCATACCAATCCAGGTGACAGCTTCCGCTTGGCTGGCTTGAACGCCACTTCCAGAGATATACATCAACCCAAGCTGTGTTTGAGCTTCAGGGCTACCGTTATTGGCTGCGGTGACGAACCACTCCGCGGCCTTTTCATCATTCTGTTCTACGCCATCTCCGCTCAAATATAAGTAAGCGACATCGAGTTGTGCATCCAATTGCCCTTGATAAGCTTCATCCAACAGCTGCACCACATCTTGATGCTGCTGCGATTGAACCATGGTGGCTGCGTTCTTAGAGCTCTCGCTTCCAACACTTGCTTTAACAAAAAACAGAGCAGCCAAAACACCAGTCAGAATCACGGTAGTTAAACGTTTATTGATCATTTATTTCCTCCTCGGGGAATAAAGGTCACAACGTCCCTGTTGAATGAATTAGGTGAAAAGCAGGAATGGCGCGATGATGCACGAGCTTGATAGCAATACGTTTTCAATTTTCATAATTAGCTCTCGAGTAATGATTGTTGAGTGAATCAGGGACTGAATTAAATGGTCATAAAATTCAGCCAATTAGGGCGGAGGCTTAAATCGCTTTCTCTATGATGGTTTCAATCGTCTGTTTCGAGATTGGGTAAAACTGGAAGCAGATATCTTTTTCAATCGCTTCTGCAATATTGCTCTTCTCTTGCTCATCAAAGTTCCAGCTGCTGAAACGCTTCATCGCACCGACACGGGTTTGGAAGTCGTTTAAGAAATTCAACACTCTCTGGTAAACCATCTCATCGGTTCCAGTAATATCGACAGAGAAAGCTTGAGCTAGCTTCGCCGCATTCGGCATGTAGAATTCAGGCAGCGCTTCAATCACAACCGGCATCAACACTGTGTTGGCATCGCCGTGTGGAATGTGGCTAATCGCACCAAAAGCGTGAGCACAGTTATGAATCGGAATGCCGCCCAAAGACGAATAGAAAGCAGAGATCGCCATGGTGCTTGCTTGAAGAAGGTTGCCACGTGCGGTTAGGTTTTCTGGCTCTTTAAGTGCCACGGGTAAGTTTTCAACAATCAGTTTTGCTGCCTGAATGCCATAAGCATCGGTGAACGCATTACTCATTGGCGAAACAATCGCTTCAACCGCGTGTGTTAGCGCATCCATGGCTGTAGAACGAGTAAGATGCGCTGGTAATTTGGTCGTAACGGTTGGATCAAGAATCGCGATATCAGCTTCCAATCCAGATGCGACTAAGCTTGCTTTGATGTTTTCATGTTCATTGTAAAAAACAGCAATCGGAGAGGCTTCCGCGCCAGTGCCCGCCGTTGTCGGAACCGCAATGTGTGGCACTCGGATATCTTCATTATTTGGCCACACATCCATATGACCGCCGCCTGCAATCACGGTGCGAATGTCATCTATCTGTTTATGAAATGCGTATTTCACACCTTTGGAAGCATCAATCACACTCCCGCCACCAACAGACAAAATCGCATCAGCATTCACGCTGTTTGCAAACTCAATGGCAGCATTGATGTTGTCGCAAGTCGCGTCTGGCGCGATATCGGTGTAAATGCCAACAAGCTGAACCGCGTGTTGCTCCTCCTTCTGGTTTACAAACAATGCTGAGAACTGATCAACGAAGCCAAGAGACTCCAAACCTTTATCAGAAAAGAGCACGACTCTTTGCGCGCCTAAGCGACCAAACAGAGAAGGGATATTTTCAATGCCGTTCTCTTGAGCATGAACAATGGTTTTAAGTTGAAAGTTAAAATTATTAGTTGTCATGGTGTCTACCTCATTTCTAGTTGATGACTAAACAATAACCAAAACAAACCGGTCGGTCTAGAGTGTAAATGTCAAAGATATGTCAATTAAGATCTTTATGGATCATTGTCCCAAAACGAAAAAAGCCCGCAAAAGCGGGCTGTAGTCACCAATAAGTGAATGATCATTAAGGAAATGTCGTAACTCTCCCCTAGCAACTCACAAACGATTAACGAAGGTGAGCTGGGACCTTACTTTTGTCTCTAGTCAGGTAATAGTACAGGTAAACCAAAGAATAAACGGTTACAAATCCATCGAGCGCAAACACACCACTCCAACCGTAGAACCACTCATAATCGTTGATACACACGTTATATAAGAAGATGCCAACAAACATCGACTTCTCAAATGCACTGTAAATCATGGTCGAGGTGCGCAACGATTTGTACTTCGCCGAGAACATCAACAGCACACCAATACAGCCAACCATCACCCCCCAGTGTTGATAAGTACCCAGCAAGTACTCCTTGTTTTCCATCATGGTATCGTTGTACGAGAACAGCGTTTGCATACTCCAATCCGGCGCTAGGAAAGTGGAAAAAGCCGTAGCCGTTAAGAAACCTGTAATCATCAAATACGACTTAATGGTTCTTTCAAAAAAACGTTCCAACATAAATAACCTCTTAAATAATTTTTAAATAAATAACGTAACAACAGCGATAACTTATTTACCTAACATACTCATCACTGCGGTCTTTAATTCGTTGTCTTCTTTTGAAAACAGATGCTTAACTCGATGATCTAAACCCGTTTCCAAAACTGTTTTTGCATGAGAGAAAGTAAGGAAACCTTCTTTGCCGTGATAATTGCCCTGACCTGATTCACCAATGCCACCAAATGGCGCGTCATCAACCGCCAAATGGAAAACACAGTCATTAATACATATGCCCCCGGAATGAACTTGATGCTTAACCTGAGCCTGTAAACTCAAATCAAAGCTCATCAGATAAAGGGCTAAAGGCCTTGGTTTGCTATTGATAACTTGGAATGCCTCTTCGATATTTCGATAAGTGATGAGCGGCAATAACGGGCCAAAAATCTCTTCGTTCATCACCTGAGATGACAAGCTTGGCTCAACGACCAAGTGTGTCACCAAGCGATGAGTATCTAAGTCCATCGCTTCGTCATGGCAAGCAACGATACGTGTCCCTGCTTGCTGTACTTCATTCAACAAACCCACTATGCGGTCGCATTGGCGAGGGTTGATTAGAGAGGTTAAATTCTCGGAATAGACCCCTTCATCGAACAGCAGTTGGTATTGTTTTTTGTATTCCTCGATAAAAGCTTCGAGTTTATCTTCGGGCAGTAATACGTAGTCGGGCGCAACACATACTTGGCCGTTGTTTAGGCTCTTGCCATAAATGATTCGCTCTACCGCAATATCAATCGGCATGTCTTCTGCCACGATAACGGGTGACTTGCCACCCAGCTCTAGCGTGACGGGGGTTAGCGTATCAGCCGCTGACTTCATCACTTGGCGACCCACTTGGGTTGACCCTGTAAAGAGAAGGTGATCGAACGGCAACGCTGAAAATGCGGCTGCGATTTCTACTTCACCTTCGACCAAGCACACCTCATCGGCATGGAAAACTTCTGCCAATAGCGATCTTAATACTTGGTTTGTCGCTGGGGTAAATTCGCTCATTTTGATCATTGCGCGATTGCCTGCAGCCAGTGCAGAAATAAGCGGGCCGACGGATAACATGATCGGGAAATTCCACGGGGCAATGATCCCGACCACGCCTTTTGGTTGGTAAACCACTTCAACACGAGATGTTGAAAGCAATGGGCCTGAATGACGAATCGAAGATGTCGACCAATGAGGCAAACACTCAATGCTGTGATCAATGTTTCCGATACAAGGCAATATGTCAGCCATCAAAGTATCTTGTCGGCTGCGGTGACCATAATCCTCACTCACGGCTGCACACAAACGGTCTGTGTAATCGATAAGCGCAGATTTGAGTGCAAGCAGCTGCTCAATTCTCTCTGATATCGCTAGCATCGGTTTCTGTGCAAAAGCTCCCTGCATGTTGTTCAACGTCATGGTCATTTGTATTGGCGTCAATTCGTGTTTCATACATCACCTCGTGGTTAAGATGAGCACACAATAATACACAACAGACCGGTCGGTCTAGTGTTTTGTTGTCAGAGAATCGTCAATGAGGTTTTGATTACAACCTAGCGAGGCGACTACAAACGAGGGAAGAAAGTCTGGGAGATTTAAACTAAGAAGGCGTAACTAACAAGCAGAAGAAATAGATGTTTTAAATGGCAGGACCAAAAATGGCCGCTTAATGCGACCATTTGGTAATTATTTAAGTTGTTGTTCTAAATAAATAATTAAAAAAAACGTTAGCTCTTGGCTACGTTTGCAATGCCTTCAAGCTGAAGTACTGGAGCGGCGTCAATGTCTTCTGCGTTCATCATTGATGATACTCGCTGCATTGAAGAAAGCAGTAAGCTCTGCTCCCACGGCTCTAGGTTTTGGAATTTTTTCACGAAGTTGTCTTGCAGCGGTGGTGGCGCATTGTTTAGCAACTCTTGACCTTTTTCAGTCAGATTTGCGTGTACTTTGCGGCGATCTGAAGAGCTGCGAACACGTTGTACATAGCCGTTCAATTCCAAGCGATCGATGATCGTGGTTGTGGTGGCTTGGCTTACATTGGTGTGATTAGACAATTCTTTGATCGTCACATTACCCATTTCTTGGATTGCTCTCATTAAGATTAATTGAGGGCCAGTCAAACCATACTCTTTACTCAGCTTTTTCGAATGTAAATCGATAGCGCGAATAATTTGGCGAATAGCGACTAGGATTTCGTCATGTTTGTCCAAGATGCAGACCTTTGTACTAATATACTGTGAATGGTTTTACAGCGTCGAAGCGATGAAATGTCCTGATTATTTACGTCAGGTGAACTCGAATTACACTGTAAATTGATAAATTACTTCATTGATTTTTCCGCATTGTACTGATGTTCATACTATTCTCAATCTTTTATATGTCTCTGAATTTGCGCATGGCAACACTTTTGTACAATGAGTAGCGATATTCAGTCTTAAAGTGGCGAATAAGGTAAGAAAAAGCGAGATGTTGCTGGTAAATAAAAAGCCAGTTAGGTCATATAGGTAGCGGGATTTTTGACATCTCACTACCTATTTATTCATTGGAGAATGAAATATTTCAGTTCAACTCACTAAGCGGCATTATTGAGTTGGAAATTACCCGTCAGTACGTTGTAAAACTCGCTGTTATCTAAGATTCCTACCAATTGGTTGTCTTCAACGAGAAGAATCGGGTGGTTACTGATCTGCTTGAGCTTAATCGCATCACGCATGCCAATTTCAGGGCTCGCCACTACCACACTCGACGCGCTGATCGCGGTTAGGTCATCAGACTCACTCCACTCGACAAGCGCCAAAGTAGACTCACCTTTCACCGATAAAGCACCTTCATTCTGTTCGATCCAAAGATCTTTAGAATCGCAGATTTTCCAGCTTTCATTCTCTTGTGTCAGTGAACCCAGAGGCTGCATCAAAGAGCGACCTTTAAGTACATTCAATGGGTTGGTGTGAGCCACGAAGTCTTTCACATATTCTGTTTTTGGCGTTAACACGATCTCTTCAGGCTTACCGTGTTGAATCAGTTTGCCTGACTCCATGATCGCAATGTTGTTACCAATTTTCAGCGCTTCATCTAGGTCATGACTCACGAACAGAATCGTTTTGTTGAGTTTGTTTTGTAACGTGATCAGTTCATCTTGTAGCTGAGCACGAATCAGTGGATCAAGCGCCGAGAACGGTTCATCCATCAATAGAATATCGGTGTCCATTGCAAAAGCACGCGCCAAACCAACACGTTGCTGCATGCCGCCAGAAAGCTCATGAGGGAATTTGGTTTCCCATTCCGCTAGGCCGACCATTTCCAGTTGTTCACGCGCTTTTGCACGACGAACGTCTTTCGGTACGCCCTGCATTTCAAGACCAAACGCCACATTATCTAACACGGTTAACCAAGGCATCAATGCAAACTTTTGGAAAACCATGGATACGCGGTGAGTACGAAGATGGCGCAGAGTCGCTTCATCACACTGTGCTAAATCGACTTGTTGGTCACCGTCTTTGATGGTCAGCGAACCACGACTGATTTCATTCAAACCGTTAACTGCGCGAAGCAAAGATGATTTGCCAGAACCAGACAAACCCATCAATACACAGATCTCGCCTTCTTCCACTGTCAGCGACACATTGTCTACGCCGACAACTTGACCAGTTCCATCGATGATCTCTTGGCGAGTTTTACCTTGGTCGAGCAGTTCAAGCGCCTGCTTCGGCTTATCACCAAACACAACATCAAGGTTTTTGATGGTAATCGCGTCCATTGTCTTTTTTTCCTGAGAGATAGACATGATTAAGCCTCCTTTTGATTTGGTGTTTTGCACAAGCGGTCAAGAATGATAGCGACTAATACAATCGCCAGTCCGGCTTCAAAACCTTGTGAAATGTTCACTGTATTTAATGCACGAACAACAGGCTTACCAAGTCCGTCAGCACCGACAAGAGCGGCGATAACCACCATCGAAAGCGACAACATAATACATTGGGTGACACCCGCCATAATGCTTGGCAGAGCAGCAGGGAATTCAACTTTGAGCAGTAACTTCATGCGGCTAGCACCAAAAGCTTTACCTGCTTCAATCAACTCTTCAGGGACTTTCGTTACCCCTAAGTAGGTTAAACGAATCGGTGCAGCTATCGCGAAAATAATGGTCGAGATTAAGCCCGGAACGATACCCAATCCAAATAGAACTAGGGTTGGAATCAGATACACAAACGTAGGGACGGTCTGCATCAAATCAAGGATTGGACGCAAAGCTGTATAGAGCCAAGGGCGGTGCGCTGCCATGATGCCAACCGGTACGCCAATTAATACGGAAATTGTTGTCGCCGCAAAGACGAGAACAAAGGTTTCCAGCATTTCTTGCCAGTAGCCGAGGTTAAGAATAGTCAGCAGTGCTGCGACCACAAAGATCACCAGCGAAAGTTTACGGTGTAAGTACCATGCAATCGCAGCTGTGATCACGATTGGCAGTGCAGGTGGCATCCACTTAAATACATCGACTAAAAACATAATGACGGTTTCTAGAAAAATCGAAATAGCGTCAAAGAATCCTGCTGCATTGATTGTTAGCCAATCAACACCCGCTTCCATCCATTGACCAACAGGGATTTTGTTTTCCGTAATAAAATTCACAATATTGCCTTTTATTATGGGTGGGCTACTTCGAACCAATCGACAAATTGGCATGCCCACCTTTATTATTTATGTAGCTGTTGAGACAGGTAGAACTAAGCTTTCACTTGTTTTAGGTATTCAGTCACGGCTTGAGTCGCTGATTCACCTTTATGTGTTTTAACGTTATCTAGCCAAGCTTCAACTTGTTGAGGGTTGTTGTTCAACCATTGTTGAGCCGCTTTTTCTGGCTTCACTTTTTGGTTAAGAATCTCTTCCATCAACTGGTTTTCCATCTCTAGCGTAAATTCTAGGTTTTGTAGAAGTTGACCGACGTTTGCACACTCAGATAGATAGTTTGAACGAACGTTAGTGTAAACATTCGCGCCGCCGTAGTTAGGACCAAAGAAGTCGTCGCCGCCTGAAAGGTATTCCATCTCAACATTGCTGTTCATCGGGTGCGGAGCCCAACCAAGGTAAACAATCCATTGGCTGCGGCGCGCTGCGCGTGATACTTGCGACACCATGCCTGCTTCGCTTGATTCCACTAGGCTGAAATCTTTTAAGCCAAACGCGTCAGAATCAATCATTGATTGGATTAGACGGTTGCCATCGTTACCTGGCTCGATGCCGTAGATGCGGTCTTTAAATTTGTCGGCATGTTTTGCTAGGTCTGCGAAACTTTTCACACCGGCGTCGTACACGTATTTCGGTACAGCTAGCGTGTATTTCGCACCTTCAAGGTTGGCACGAACGGTTTCCACCGTGCCCGCTTCGCGATATTTAGCAATATCGCCTTCCATGGTTGGCATCCAGTTACCTAGGAATACGTCAATATCGCCGTTCGCCATTGAAGAATAGGTCACCGGTACTGAAAGTAGGTCGGTTTTGGTTTTGTAACCAAGGCCTTTTAATAGTTCAGAAGTAACGGCGGTTGTTGCGGTAATATCTGTCCAACCAACATCGGCAAAGCGCACGTTTTCACACTGTTGTGGCTCGACTGAAGCGTTAGCCGCAAATGCAAATGAACTGATAGCGAGTGTTGCTAACGTTTTCGTGGTCACGTTGTGCATGTTTAGAGTCGTCATAATGGTTCCTTTTGATCTTTCCTTTTCTCTGCCTCGTCTCCAACAGATAGAGGCAGTTTTGCTGACTTTTAACTAATTATTTTTTTATAGATTTTCACTCAGTAAGAGCGAGCTACGCTTCTCTTACTGGTTTGTTTATTCTTTGCTTCTCTTCCCACTCAGGTGCAATCCACACTGGAACATCCTGATCTTTGAGCATTGACTTACCCAAAATCAAATCGGAAGCACGCTCGGCAACCATAATGGTCGGGGCGTTCAAGTTACCGTTTGGAATGGTTGGGAAAACCGACGAGTCGACAACGCGTAAATTATCAATGCCGCGAACACGACACTCTTCATCAAGCACTGCCATTGGGTCATCATCTGAACCCATTTTGCAGCCACAAGAAGGGTGATAAGCACTTTCCACGTTCTGCTTAACCCATTCGTCGATGGCTTCATCAGAAGTTACGTTTAGACCCGGCTGAATCTCTTCACCTCGGTAAAAATCCATCGCAGGTTGCGACAAAATTTCACGCGTAAGACGAATACAATCGCGCCAATCTTGGCGATCTTGCTCGGTCGAGATGTAGTTGAAAATGATCTCTGGTTTGGCATGTGGGTCAGCAGAAGTGATCGCAACCGTACCGCGACTTTCTGGCTTATTAGGCCCCACGTGTACTTGGAAACCATGACCATCGAACGCGGCTTGTCCGTCGTAACGCATCGCTGCCGGCAAGAAGTGATATTGAATATTCGGCCACTTCAACCCTTTACGAGAACGAATGAATGCGCACGATTCAAAATGGTTAGTCGCACCAAGGCCTTTACGAGTCAGAATCCATTCAGCGCCAATCATGCCTTTGCTGACCAAGCCAAGCTTGCTGTTGAGCGTGATAGGTTCGTTACAGTGGTATTGGAAGTAGACTTCTAAGTGATCTTGAAGGTTTTCACCAACGCCATTTAGTTCATGTTTCAGCTCAACACCTGCCTTTTCAAGCACCGCTTTCGGGCCGATACCAGACAGTTGAAGCAGTTGAACTGAACCAATCGAACCCGCAGAAGAGATCACTTCTTTGTTCGCTACAGCCACTTGGATATTGCCTGACTTTTCAAACTCGACACCAACGGCTTTCAGGCCGGATTGACCTTTTGATGACTGGTCTTTTACAACGAGTGCTTCAAGTAAGAAACGACGCGCCACGATACCTTTTTTCAAAGTGAGGTTTGAACGCTTCAAAGCACGGCGCAAGTAAGCGTTAGAGGTTGAGGCTCTAACACCCTTGTCTACCGTCATGTGCATGGTGCCGAAGCCTTCTTGCTGGTAGCCGTTGTAATCTTGTGTTTCTGGATAACCGGCGTCTTTACCTGCATCAATGAAAGCTTGGTAAAGGGGGTTAAGCTCCATATCGTTACCATTACACGTACCTACAGGACCATTGTCACCACGGTATTCATCACCGCCTTTATTCCATGATTCAGCGCGGCGGAAGTAAGGTAAACACGCTTGGTAATTCCAACCAGCTGCGCCCTCTTCTTCCCATTGGTCAAAATCACACGCGTGGCCACGCACATAAACCATGCCGTTGATCGATGAGCTGCCGCCTAACACCTTGCCACGCGGGCAGTGCAGTTCACGTCCATCAAGGCCCGGTTCTTTCTCTGTTTCAAATTGCCAAGCGTACTTTTCAGTATTCATTGGGTAGGACAGCGCAGTTGGCATCTGGATAAAAATACTCTTATCCGTGCCACCAGCTTCCAGTAATAAAACGCTATGTTCACCGCTTTCCGTTAGCCTATCCGCTAACACACAGCCGGCCGAACCCGCGCCGACGATAATATAATCGTAGCGTTGTTCCATGTTTTGATTTCCCTGAGATGAGTCAGTAGGGCTAGCTCTGTTTAACTAACCCTTAAATTGAGTGTTACGCGTTAAGTATAAGGGCTGGCGTAGTCGCCAAGTTCAATAAGAATGCTCTTAGTCTGCGTATAGTGAAGTAGAGTCTCTGGCCCATTTTCACGGCCAATACCCGAAAGCTTGTAACCACCAACAGGCATTTCTGCCGGTGAGTCGCCCCACGTGTTCGCCCAACAAATACCTGCCTGCATTTGATGAATAACACGGTGCGCACGAGAAAGGTTTTGTGTGAACACACCAGCCGCAAGGCCGTATTGAGTGTCGTTAGCGCGGCGAATCACATCGTCTTCGTCCGTAAACTTCAACACTGACATCACAGGGCCGAAGATCTCTTGCTGAACGTGAGGCATGTGGTCTTCGCAATCCACAAACACGGTTGGGATAACAAAGTTGCCGTTTGCTAAGCCGTTGTCCGTCACTTGATAGCCGCCAGTCAGCAGGGTGGCACCCGACTGTTTTGCCAACTCAATCGCTTCAAGGACTTTTGAAAGGTGTTCTTTAGAAATCAACGCGCCGATCTGAGTTTCCATATCCATTGGATTGCCAACGATCAGCTTCTCAGTGCGTGTTTTAAGTTGGTCGATGAATGCGCCGTAGATGTTTTCATGTACATAGACACGAGTACCGTTAGTACACACTTCACCTTGGGTGTAGAAGTTAGCAACCATCGAAGCGGAAACCGCATCATCCAATTTCGCGTCATCAAACACGATCATTGGTGATTTACCGCCAAGTTCCATGGTGACTGATTTCAGCGTTTTGGCACTGTCAGCCATTACCGCCTTACCTGTTCCAGTTTCGCCCGTGAATGACACTTTTGCGATGTCTGGATGCGCCGTTAGCATTTGACCAACACGGTAGTCGCCCTGAACCACGTTGAACACGCCATCAGGAAGGCCAGCTTCAGTAAATATCTCAGCAAGCTTGAGGGCGGTTAGCGGCGTTTCTTCTGAAGGTTTGAAAATCATCGCGTTACCCGCAGCGAGTGCTGGAGCTGATTTCCACATTGCGATTTGGATAGGGTAGTTCCACGCGCCAATACCCGCACAAATACCTAGCGGTTCGCGGCGAGTATAGAAAAATTGAGATTCACTCAGCGGTTGTTGGTCGCCTTGAAGGGTTGGAGCCAGGCCAGCAAAGTATTCAATTACATCAGCGCCAGACGCTACATCCACTTCAATCGCTTCTTGCAACGGCTTACCCGTATCAACAACCTCAAGGTTTGCAAGGTCATCATTTCGAGCTCTAAGTATTTCCACCGCTTTCAAAAGAATGCGACTGCGCTCAACTGCAGTCATTTTTGACCATACCGCAAATCCGCGTTTCGCAGATTCAATAGCACTGTCGACATCCGCTGAAGATGCTTGGCCTAACGTCGCGATCGGTTCACCGTTCGCAGGGTTAATGCTATCGAAGGTTTCACCAGAGGTTGCTTTAACCGCTGCGCCATCGATGTATAACGAGTTCATTTCCATTTGAGATTCTGACTTAATTATTGTTATTAGACTCTACTGGTCTATGTGTGAGTATTTGGTGTAAATATTGGTAGCTCTAGCGCTACCAGTGCGATCTATTTGCCGTGACACGAGTAGAACGTAAGTTGCTTATCAAGGTAGTCGTTGATGATGGCGCGCGCCTTCTGAGCATCGATACCATCTGGGTTTAGTGTGCCTCTCAGCCATAAACCATCAATCAGAGACGCGATCCCGTGAGCAACGAGATCCGCTTGTTCGTGATTCAAAATACCTTTCAACTCAAGGCGTAAGTGTGAAATCAAACGTTTTTCGTTCACACGCTGCAGTCTTTTTAGCTGCTCGTCATGCATTGAATATGACCAAAATGCCAACCACGCCTTCGCGACCTTATTTTCAGCTTGATAGCCTTCAAAATTACCATCGATGATCGCGTTTATTCTCTGTTGGTGAGCATCAACAGGAAGCGCTTTTAATGACGTAGTGATGGTATTGGAAAGTTGACGAAGGATTTCACGCATGGTCTCTTCGAGCAGGCCGTGCTTTCCGCCAAAGTAGTGGTTAATGATGCCGGTAGAGACTCCCGCTTCTTTGCTGATCAACGCAATACTCGCGGCATGCAAACCCACTCGATCAATCACCGTCATGGTGGCTTGAACAAGCTGTGGTTTACGTATATCAGGCATCCCAACCTTCGGCATTTCTTAGTCCTTTTATTTTATATTGAACGTTCAGTTAAATATAAAATGACAGAAATTTAGTTAGGGCTCAAATGATTATTTAAAACAAACTCGTAACAACACAGCATTCAAAAACACAAAAACCACACCAAAACAAACACTTAAATATCATTTAGACCACTAATGAAATTGATTAAAGATTTGAGGTGTGATGGTTAATGGTCAAACGTTTTCACTCTAAAAGAGCAAAAAACAATCAGCAAGAATCCGTATAGAGATTTTTTGAGTAGAGAAATGTAAGGTATTATCAATGAGTTTTGATTCTGAAATTTACGACTAGGAAATCCATATTCACATAAATCACGAATCAAAAAATTGACAAAAAAAGTTGGTGACAACATCGTCATCACCAACCCTTTAGTTGTTACTAATTTTAATTCGAGCAAAGCTATTCGATACGAGTAATGAAGCCATATTTATCTGAATCGGCCATAGTCATCCAGTGCTCACCAGAAGCAGGAGCAGAATCTAAAGTGAAGATATAGAAATCGATCCCCTTATCTCCCATCACCTTTTTAAAGTAGGTCGCTTGCTTACGATGACTTTCGTTGGTGTATGGAAAATCTTTAGCTGTTTTATCCCCCTCACCCCAACTGTGTACACCGACCTGTTTATTAAGCTCAATAGCTTTGGTGGTATCGGCTCGTTGCAAGACTCGTGGGTTACCCGCAGCGAAAAGATCCGTGCCGCCAGAGAACACCGAACCCGTAGGCGTTACGATAGTCGTCATGTTGTTATTGTGGATCATGCGCCCGGTGTACATATTAATATCATCGTCGGCGCTTCCACCAATATGGTTGGTAAACTTCAACGTCATCTCACTACCTTGATACAATTTCACGATATCAAAAAGCTGAGAATAGGTTGATGCGCCTAGAGTGGAAGTAATGCGATCAACAGCCCCAGTCTCGTTGAGCACATCGCGGTAAAAAGCATTGAAAGCAAACGATGTGGTGATGGTTACCTTGTTCCCACTTTTAGTTTTACTCAAGATTGTAGACCCAAGGCTAGTCACGTATTGCGCCAGTTCATTGTGATACTCAAGCTCGACTTGTTTATTAGTATTCGTCGTCGTGTTAATTAACGTGGTGTCATTGCCAATTGAGCGTTGAGCCGTACCACAATCAAATGAATCAAAAAAATTACCCTCGCTGTAAATCGCACAGTCATCAACTCCAACATCAGGGAGATACAGATCCACACTTTGACCTAAATTATCCGCAAGCCTAACCACTTTTTGCTTATCACTAATATCTTCAGCAAACAGAATGGTTTCATACTGCACACCGTCGTAATCAAGCGTTATCGCTTCTTGGACTTCTTGTCGCTCTTTATACAACTCACCAAGCTTAGCCGATGAAAATACGTAGTCAGCCTTAGGTGTCGCTTGCGCTTTAGTGGCAGGCTTATTCGAACTGGAACTTGAATTACAGCCCGCTAAAAGAATCAAAGGTAACGCCAGTAATGTCTTTCGATAGTCGTTCATGCAGTTATTCCCATAATGTTTTGATGGGAAAATTCTATTATTTAAAGACTAAAACATCTGTCGTGCTAATGTATGAGAATGTCGAACCTATTTGAACAATGTTTTTTATTTTCCTATAAATGCCAATTCATCATTGAACTAACTTATAAAGTGTTTAATCATTCGCATTAGGTATTTTACGTAAGGTCTGTAAATTGGGTGTACCACAATTACTAGCTACTCAAAAAGGCTCCCTCACGTAATCTCAATAAATGAAACGCACGATAAGGCTGAGAATGGAATGACAAAACCTAAAATGATCATCGTAGAAGACGATTTGAAACTTCAGCGAATGCTAAAGGATTACTTTGTTACGCAGGACTTTGAAGTCTCCACACTAGATGATGGCGGTGATGCCGCGCATACTATCCTATCTGAGCAACCTGATATCGTACTCTTAGATCTGATGCTTCCTGTAAGTGACGGACTTACAATCTGCCGACAGACGCGTACACACTACAAAGGTAAAATCCTGATGCTCACCGCTAGCGATGACGACTTCGATCATGTCGCTGGTTTAGAGACAGGGGCTGATGACTATGTCACCAAGCCAATCAAACCCAGAGTTCTGCTGGCAAGAGTTCGTTCACTATTACGTCGCCAAGATACCAATACTGCTTCAGCCGACGATTCAGACAGCCTACAGTTTGATAAACTGGTGCTGAAAAACACCTATAAGAAATGCGAGCTTTCAGGTGCCATTTTGTCACTCACAGACAGTGAGTTTGACCTACTTTGGTTATTGGCAAGCAACCCCGATACTCCACTATCACGTGACTACTTAACGAAAACGCTGCGTGGTATTGAGTACGACGGAATCGACCGAACAATTGATAACAAGGTGGTACGTCTAAGAAAAATATTGGGCGACGACCATGCGCCAGCAGAGAAAATTCAGACGATTCGCGGAAAAGGATACTTATTTGTTTCTACCGCCTGGCATTAAACCTCGCTCAATACGAGCGTAATAAAAGAGAGCGATTATGCGACGTATCTTTTTGGAGTCCTTAATAGGGCTGTTAGTTTGCTTTATAGCCGGCCTTGTCGCCTACGAGATTAGCGTCTATCAGCTCAATACCGACTACGAATATGTACTGGAAGATTACGAAGCGGCAGCCCACCAGCAACTGATAGAAAACATCGCAAAAAATCAGGGCCTTGAAGCCGCTCATCAAGCAATAAACCAGTTTGTCGAGACCACTCGAAATAAGCTGGTGATTCTCAGTCCACAAGACGAAATACCAGGCCCCGTTTCAGAGTTCTTCACTACCAACCCGAATACCTTTATTTTTCACGATGATGAACGTGACCTATGGTTTCGCTTAGCAAACAGTGACAATACCTATCACTACCTGCCCAACAATGAAGCGTTCGTTAGGCAAAAAATAGAGTTGGAGGATGACCTCATTTGGTTGTTCTTTTTAGCGAGCTTTATCCTGTATGGCTTATGTCATCTATTCGTTATCTTCCGCCGAGTAAAAAAACTTGAATCTGCCACTCTGCGCTTTGCAGAAGGGGATCTATCCACACGAGCCGAGACTTCAAGTGGTATTGCGATTGGTTCACTGAACAAATCTTTCAACCTAATGGCTGACCGAATTCACCGCTTAGTTGAAAGTAATCGCTCACTCACGAATGCTGTCGCTCATGAACTGCGCACGCCAATATTCCGTATTCAGTGGCAAGCTGAAATG
Organism: Vibrio sp. 10N.261.45.E2; assembly: GCF_002875705.1. Lineage (GTDB taxonomy): Bacteria > Pseudomonadota > Gammaproteobacteria > Enterobacterales > Vibrionaceae > Vibrio. The sequence goes on along the minus strand of NZ_MCZZ01000152.1, from coordinate 65,905 downwards.
TTGAAAGACACCCAGCTAAACAAGGAGCAAGAGAGCACGATTGAGAGTATTGTCGAAGATACGGAAGAGATGGAAAAGATGGTCGATGAACTATTGTATTACGCTAAACTCGACAGCACTGACCTAGAAAACTTACAAAAGCCATTAGAGGTTCGAGACTTTCTCGACCACGCCATGACGCGTTGGAACAAAGACACTCAGCTCAGCATCGACCTATCACTGCCAGATCAATCTAGCTCGATATTGGCGGATGAAACGCTACTCAACCGAGCATTAGATAACCTCGTTCGTAACGCGATGAAATTCGCACGCTCGCAAGTATCGATTGAAGCAAGCGTACATCAAGACACGCTACAGATAGCAGTGCATGACGATGGAGATGGCGTGGCACAAGAACATCAGGCTCGCCTGTTCGAACCCTTTTACGTTGGCGACAAAGCACGTAACAAAGCCAAAAGTGGCCATGGCTTAGGGTTGTCTATCGTCGAGAAGATCTGTGCTCAACACGGCGCTACCGTGGAGGTTGGTCAAAGCCAAACCTTGAAGGGTGCGGTATTCACAATAACCATTCAGCTATGTAATGATTCAACTGACAAACCCATACAGTAACTACAAAACACCTCTGGAATAATGTTCAACATCGGTCGGGAGATGCTGTCTCCCTATCCATTTATTGAATCTAGATAAACATGACACTGTCTTTGTGGCTTGCCGTCTAGGTTCCAATCATTCTTAGGGTGTTTTTATGAAAAAGTTATTAGTTGTTTTAGGCATTATCTCACTAGCTGGTTGTTCTGGTATTACCCACAATGAAGAAGTTTACACAGCACACGCTGAGAGCTTCAACATCGTAGGCTTCCAAATTCCTGGCAATACACAAGACCGCGCAATGGAACTCGTTCCTGAAGGTGCAACCGTTGATACCATCCGCTCGACAAACTCTGACACAAGCTCTGCTCTTGGTATCATCAATCGTATTATCGGTATCGACTATGTTCAAGTTGGTGGTCAGAAGCAGTAGTTAGCATTAATTACATACCAAAGTTAAGTGCCTTCATTACGCCCCTTAATCAGTAGTCTGTTCAAACTCAATCCATCTAAGCCAGTGACCCCATCGCTGGCTTTTTTCATCCAGTCGGTTTTGTGCTCTGTGCCAAAGAAGTGCCTAATCACCCTTCCCTCTTTTAACTGACAATTTGAAAAATAAGCCTGAAAATCTTCGATCTCTTATCAAAATTGCCCTTAAATTCGTTTAATAGCCTTCTGCGTAAATTTTCACTTTCAAATCACTGATCCTTCTATCAACTCAAAACCCGTTAATTGAGGCACAGATCAATTTGTACAAAAATCTTAATTTTCAAGAGAAATTAACACTTAATAAAAATATCACAATTTTATAAATAAAGGATATGAGTGCGTTCAAAAATAAACAGAAACGATAACTATCTGTAAATGCGATAAGTATAAGTTTCATGAATAAAAGAGATCATTGCCATGCTACTAATTAATCAGATCGAATGATGTAAATTCACTGTGAGAATTTTGTTACGTTTTCTTTGATTTTACATGGAAAGAGAAAATAACAATGAAAATAAGAAAGCGTTTAGTTGCCGTTGCTATAGCCAGTGCTACGTCTTTGTCAGTGCATGCAAATGAATCGGTTCAGATTGATCAACCGATCAACTTTACTAACTTTTCTGGGTTGAACACACAGCTAGGTGTAAGTAATGCCTCTAGCTTCAAGATGGTTAAAGAAGTAAACCTGAAAAAGCGTGGCATCTACAAAGTGAAGATCCAGCAAAACATCTGGGGAACGCCAGTATGGGGGCACTACCTAAATGCAACCCAAAGTGTTCAAGGTGGTGCGCTTAAATCCGTTCAAGGTCGCTACCTTAAAACAACAACCCTAGAGCGTTCTTTTGTTAAACCCTCCATCAACAGCGCTCAAGCGATTGAACTGGCGAGTAAAGATCTTAAGACTCAAGGCTTAACCAGTAAATCTCTAGACAATGTCCAACATGACTTGTTTATTTATCAGGGAAAATCGACACAAAGCATAGGCACACAAGGTGTGGACAAAACACGCCTTGTGTACGTTGTCTCTTACCTTGTCGAAGGCAGTGCTCACCCGACTCGACCATTCACCATGCTCGATGCACATACGGGCGAAGTCATCGACCGCTGGGAGGGTATTGCACATGCTCAGATCGGCACAGGCCCTGGTGGTAACGAAAAAACTGGGATGTACGAATACGGCACTGACTACCACTACCTTGATGTTCAAGAAAATGGCACAGAGTGTGTTATGGAGTCGGAAAATGTCGTTACCGTAAACCTAAACGGCGCGACAGACGGCGACACCGTTTACAACTATGAATGTCCTCGTAACGAATACAAATCTGTAAACGGTGCGTTCTCCCCACTAAACGACGCACACTACTTCGGTAACATCGTGTTCGACATGTATAAAAACTGGTTCGACACAGCACCACTCTCCTTTAAGCTCATGATGCGCGTTCACTACGGTGAAAACTACGAGAATGCATTTTGGGACGGCAAGGCAATGACCTTTGGCGATGGTGAAAGCTTCTTTTACCCACTGGTAAGCCTAGATGTATCAGCGCACGAAGTGAGCCACGGTTTCACAGAGCAAAACTCAGGTTTGATCTATGCAAACCAATCAGGCGGCATGAACGAAGCCTTCTCTGACATGGCTGGTGAAGCGGCTGAATACTACATGAAGGGCACCAACGACTGGATGGTCGGACGCAATATCTTCAAAGGCGAAGGCGCTCTGCGTTACATGGACGATCCATCACGCGATGGCTCTTCAATCAACAACGCATCTGAATACTACGATGGCTTGAACGTGCACTACAGCTCTGGCGTATTCAACAAAGCGTTCTACCACCTAGCAACCACGCAAGGTTGGGACACCAAGAAAGCGTTCGAATTGTTCGTGCTAGCCAACCAAATCTACTGGTCTGAAAACAGTGATTTCTGGCAAGGTGCTTGTGGCGTGAAGAACTCAGCAACCGATCTTGGCTACAGTGCCGATGACGTGGTTTCTGCGTTCAACTTAGTGGGCGTATCCCCTTGTGGCGAACCACCACTTCCGCCAGAACCGGAATATCAACGTCTTGAGAATGGTGTTGAAGCTGCAGTTGCTGGTGAAACAGGCTCAAAAACTTACTTCGATATCGAAGTACCAGAAGGCCAAGACAAGCTGACAATTGATCTTGATGTTTCTACGGGTGACCCAGATATGTATGTCGGCCTAGATTACGCACCAAGCCCGCAAGACAACATCTGTAAGAGTGAAAGCGTGACTGACGAAGTGTGTGTGATTGAGAACCCAACCTCAGGTCGCTACACAGTGAACATTCTAGGCTACTCAGATTACGCAGGTGCAAACCTAAAAGCATCGTACGAATCAGGCAACGCTAACGTACCGCCAGTTTCTTCTTTCGAACATACGGTTGTAGGCAAAGAAGTAGAGCTGCGCAGCACAAGTTCGGATAGCGATGGTCAGATCGTCTCTTACCAATGGAACCTAGGCGATGGCAACACGCAAACAGGTGAAGAGACTCGTTATACCTATGCTGAAGCTGGCGACTACGTGGTTACCCTAACCGTGACTGACGATGCAGGTGTTGCGACCTCAACAAGCAAGTCGATCACAATTGAAGGTGATTCAGCGGAAGGCTTCCCACTAAAACTGAAGTTTGGTAACAAAAACCCGAACGGCAAGGCACGCGTTAAGCTGGCGTGGGATTACGACACCAACGACTACTTCGTGATTAAGCGTAACGGCAAGAATGTTGGTGCGACAGACTTCAACTCATACGTCGACAAGTTCCGTCACAACGGCACAGTAGATGTTGAGTACCAAGTGTGTACCTCAAGCGATATCTGTTCAGAAACCAAGCACTACCGTTTCATTAAAACACAATAATCGATAGTAAATTCAGGGCTCCGAAAGGAGCCCTTTTGCGGTTATCTGTTTAGAAAATGAAACACTTACACAAAAACATCCACGCACTAAACAAAATTCACACCAATCAACATAACAATACTCACCATATAAAGGACGACAAATGGCTATTCAAAAAAGTATGCTAGCTTTGGCTGTACTCGGAGGCTCTTTAGCCTTAATCAACAGTACTTCGGCTTACGCATCCCAGGGCATCACACCACCAGCGAACGAAGAGGTTTGGATTACCACTGATGCTGACGCACAGCATATAATGACTCAGCACGGCGCAACAGTTTACCCAAGCGTGACGGGGAACAAGCATTCCATCGTCGCGAAAATCAACCAGAAAGAGCTCGCTAAACTGTCCAGCCACATGCACGAAGAAACTCACCGTTGTGGTGGCTACATGGTGCACGAAGACAAAGCAAGCGCACTCAAAGCCGCTGCTATGCCATTGACAATGAGCAGCTTCGAAAAGCCGGTGATCAGCCATCAAGATACGGTGAATGACTTGCTTGCTCAGGTCGAGCCGAACAACATGGTCACGACCATCGAAAACCTAACCAACTTCACCAACCGTTTTTATACTACTTCTACTGGTGTCGCTGCTTCAGATTGGCTTTTAGAACGTTGGGAAACAGAAATTAAAGATGTGCCGTATGCGTCTGCACGTCAAATCACACATGCCGAATATCCGCAGAAATCCGTTGAAGTGACACTGCTTGGCGCTAAATATCCAGAGGAAATCGTCGTTGTTGGCGGACACCTTGATTCGACTGTTGGATCTTGGACAAGCGAAGGCACTATCTCGCCAGGAGCCGATGATGATGCGTCTGGCATTGCTACGGTAACAGAGTCGCTTCGTCTGATGATAGTGAGCGGTATTCAGCCAGATAAAACTATCAAGTTCTATGGCTATGCCGCAGAAGAAGTAGGACTGCGCGGCTCACAAGATGTCGCCAACGCATTACGAAACGAGCAAGCAAATGTTGTGTCGGTACTGCAATTAGACATGACCAACTACAACGGTTCGGCGCATGATATCACCTTCATCACAGACTATACCGACAGTAACTTAACCGCCTACTTGAGCGAGCTGATCGACACTTACGCTAGTGAGATCAGTTACGGTTTCGATGATTGTGGCTATGCCTGTTCTGACCACGCCTCTTGGCACAATGTTGGCTACCCAGCTGCCATGCCATTCGAGAGCATGTTCAACGATTACAACCCACACATTCATACTCAGCACGATACTTTGGAAAACTCTGACCCAACCGCAACACACGCGACAAAGTTCGCCAAACTAGCCATTGCTTACCTTGTCGAAACCAGCCTTGATTCGCCCGGTGCTGGCCCTAAAGAGCTACAAAATGACGTGCCGGTTGAAGGACTTACTGCAGGATATGGTGAAGAGCAGTTCTTCACGTTTACAACGGAAAGTGCAGGTCAGTTAACGGTGACATTAACAGGCCCTCGAAGTGGCGATGCCGACCTTTATGTCAAACACAATGGTACCGTATCGAAAGCGAGCTACGATTGTCGTCCATACCAGAACAGCAGCAACGAACAGTGTGTGTTAGACATGCCTGCGGGGGAATTCAACATCATGGTGCGTGGCTACCGTAACTTTAGCGATGTCACCATCGTCACTAACTTTATCCCGGATTGGTTGTAAGGTTGGTTGCTAACTAATAATTAATCCGAGCAAACACAGCAAAAACTAAAAAACCGCCCACAGAGGGCGGTTTTGATTCACTCATTGGCGTGTGACTTGTTAGCTAATCCGTTAACGGCTTACTCAGCTAACTGCTTCAACAATAGTTCTGTTGGGCGAACAATCGCGATGATAGATTCATCGTAGATCTTCGCTGAATCAGACAGTATTGCTTGGTAGGCATTCACATCGGCTTCTCGCACCTTCTCGCCTGCTTGCGCTTTAGCAATCAAGGTTAACGCCAAGTCTGCAACTTCGACCGTTTTCTCTGCAACGATTACAGTCTCTACCGAAGACACGTTGCCAGCGAAGATAGTTTCCGCCGCTAGTGCAGCCAATTTTGCTTGCTGATAATGCTCTGCAAGTTGCTCTAGCGCCTGCTGATTACCTGTCGCCACTTCATTGACCAAATCTTGCATCTCATACACTGCGTAGCTTTCCACTGGCAGCGCATCCACGAAGCGGTTTAAGCGCTCGTATTGACTGTACAAAGTGCCTTTAGGCTCTGTTGAGTTCCACTTCTCCCAGTTACGCGCGTAGTACTGGGCTGGCTCGATGTACTTTGAAAGAACACGCAGATCTTGGATGTCTTGACCTTTGGCAATACGCTTCAGCAACATATCGGCATCCGCGTGATGACGCAGGCCTACAGAGATTTCCGACCATGTGTCCATCGCTTTCATACGTTTGTACATGCTGCGTTCATCAGTCAGTTCAGCATCCGACCAAAAACGTTCTGCAATCGCGTAGCTACGAGGCCATAGGTAGTTTTCTACCGTAAGGCTGTCTTTGTTCTCTAGCCACATGGTGATCTCGCCACCTAAAATCAGCTCTTTTTCTTTGTCGGTTAGCTCCGCAGGGTAGCCACCATTTGGCTCAGGAATTACGCTGCCTTCTACATCGCTGCTCGCAATCACTTCACCTGTAGTTGGCCAGCGTACGTTACCAATCAATTGGTAGCTGCCCTCTGAGAACCCATTTGGATTGAGGTTCAAGTTGAACTCGGTGTACGACATGAAGTTATCGAAGTGGCCGACAAAGGTTTTACCCGGCACATAATCAAGGATGTAGATCTCTTCACGAGACTTGCCGTTGTAATCACTGAACGCACGGAAAGTGCCATCTTTTGCCTCAATGATAGTAAGCGTTCCCTTACGTGGGCTGCCTTTAGAGCGAGGCTTTTGCCATTGGTAAGTCACGAACTTCTCACCACTGTGCAGCTCATCGTCAACCTTGATGCCAGTTGGCATTGGGTCATTGCGGTAGTGGTAACTGGTAGGCTGAGGTTGGTCTAAGTAATAACCCGTAGAAAGGATACCTGGATAGCCCTCTTTCGCCGCACGACCAATACTGTCGTGTCCCTGCCAGCTTTGAATCACGATTGAAGTCGGCAGATCTTTATGCCAAATCTCATCCCAGCCGGTCATCTTCTTGCCGCGCTCTTCCAGCATCTTTTCAACTTTTACGTTGAGGTAAGACTGCAAGCCACGCTCGCCATCGATATTGATCTCTTCAATGAACTGCTGGTGCTTTTCGCTGTTTTTCCACTGCGCATAGTTCGGCTCATCGCCACCAATGTGGAAGTATTCATCTGGAAAGAGTTCTGTCACCTCATCAAATACGTCGCCCAGCATTTCATAAAGTTCTGGGTTCAGTGGATCCATCAATGGCTCAAATACGCCCCAGCCACGTTCTTGTTCGTAGCTTTGACCTTCTCCGCCAGACATCAAGCGTGGGTACGCGTGTGCGACAGCAGAAGAGTGACCTGGCAGCGAGACTTCAGGGATCACACGAATACCAAGATTACGAGCATATTCGACTAGGTAACGAACTTGGTCTTTGGTGTAGTAGTTACCATCAGCAGTTTCAGACCAAAGACGCGGCCAAGATTCCGTTTGAATACGGATACCTTGGTCGTCCCAGAAGTGCCAATGGAAGACGTTCATCTTCGCAGAAGCCATCGCGTCTAGTTGACGAATCAGCACATCGAATTCAATGAAGTGACGCGAGGTATCGTAAGAAACACCACGCCAGCGGAAACGAGGCTCATCGACAATTGTAACAGCAGGAATGTGGTAGCCAGTCGCCGTCGTTTCAACGAGCTGTAAAAGAGTTTCGATGCCGTGAATCGCACCGTAAGGGCTTGGTGCGCTCAGCGTTATTTGTTCACCTTGAGTTGTAATCTTATAAGACTCAACAGAGTCGATATTCTGTACTTCGGACTTTGGCGCTGCGTCGATATCAATGATCAGGTTCGCTTTGTCTGCACTATCAACCTGCCAGTTTAAAATCGGCACGCCAGTTTGACGTTCAAGGCGGTCGATAAAGCGTTTTGCGGTGTATTCAACGCGGTCAGAGTTAAAGCCTTTGATGTAAACCTTGAAATTACCGTCGACCTTAACTTGCCCAGCTTGTAGCTCGACAGTTTGTGGGTACGGCATTAAATTTAGATCGGTATTTGGAGCCATTGCTAACGCCATTGGGGACACTACTGAACCTGAAATCAATAGAGACAATATAGTTTTTTTCATTATTAGTTTTCCTATATAACGGGCGTTCTGTTTTGTTTATCGGAGGCAATTCACAAAACAGAACCTTCAGCCACTGCTGTTGTTTACTGTGAGCTCAAAGCCTATCGCCTGTTAAAAACGAATGAGCTCACAAACTTATTACTAGCTAACCAACTCAACCGCTTCACGAACCAATACTGCAATCTGATCCCATTGCTCGTTCTCAATCATCTTTGGAGAAACCATCCACGTTCCACCGCAACAGACCACGCGATCGACCGCTAGGTAATCATTAACGTTGTGTTTGCCGATACCGCCCGTTGGCATCAAAGACACATCAACGTAAGGTGCTAGCAAAGATTTCACCATGTTGATGCCACCAGACGCTTCTGCTGGGAAGAACTTCAAGAAGTTAAGGCCAAGCTCCAGCGCTTGCTCTACTTGGCTTGGGTTGTTTACGCCCGGAACGATTGGCATGCCGATCTCTTGGCAGCGTTTAACCGTGTTTGGATTCAAACCTGGCGCTACGATGAACTCACTGCCCGCCTCTTTCGCAAGATCGATCTGCTCAGGGGTTAATACTGTGCCAGCACCGATACACATCTCTGGGTAGGCATCACGCATCGCACGAATCGAATCCGCTGCCGCTTCGGTACGGAACGTCACTTCTGCGACTGGTAGGCCGTTTTCTACTAACACTTTTGCTAGTGGAATCGCGTGTTCCACCTTGTTGATTTGAATAACAGGGATAACTTTGAATTGCTTAAGTGTGTTGATCATTTCTTGAGACATAATAATTTCGCTTTATCTTTCTATTTTTTGATTAAGTGGTTCATAGCGCTTACCGGGATAATGGCGCCTGAATATTGAATAACGGTAGAAGCCAGTTGGTGGCCGAGTTTAGCAGCCTCGATGGCGCTCTCACCTGTAAGACGCGCCGCCAGATAACCCGCGGCAAAAGAGTCACCCGCAGCGCAGGTGTCGACCACGTTAGAAACACGAGTCGCTGAGACATAACTCTCAACAACATCGTCCTGTTCAACTTGAACAATCTTGCATGGCTCACAGCCACGTTTGATGACGATCTCTTGGCAGCCTAAGCGAAGGCAGCGTTGTTGGACACTCTCCGAATTACCCCAAACTAGCAGATCGTCGTCTTCAGTAATCAGCGCGATGTCTACCAATGGGAGTAACTTGGCGTACCAGTGCTGAGCTTGCTCGGTGCTCCAAAGCTGCGGGCGATAGTTATTGTCAAAAATCACCTTGCCGCCTTGATTTGAGAACACGCTAATGGCTTTGAATAAGCGCTCACGTGAGGCGTCATCTAAAATCGCGATACTGATACCGCTGATATAAACCGCGTCGACTTGTTTCTCTATCAGAGCGATTTCGAGCTTATTCAGGTCATCGGCTTGCTTGTTTAAGTTATCGATTTGAAAGTAGAATTTTACTGCTGCGTCGCTACGCCAGTAATGAAAGTGTCGCTCACCCGTTTCATCGGTTTCTACCATGTATAAACCGGGCAACTTGTTTGGAATACGCTCAACGAAATGGGTTTGAATACCTTCTAGCTGCCAACCATCAATCATATTTTGAGACAGTTCATCGCTACCGAGTCCTGTCGCGTAATGCACAGAGAGATTTTGATGTTGGGTTAAGCGAGAAAGGTAAAGCGCGGTGTTGAGCGTGTCACCACCAAACTTTTTGGTTAATGGAGAGCCGCTGATTTCGACCATACACTCGCCAAAGAAAACAATATTGAAATTAGAAGATGCAGGCATAGCAGATCCTAAAATAGAGAGATAAATTACTGTGGAAGAAGGTCCTACCGCTAAGTAGGACCTGAATTAAGCAAACCGATTGTGGAGGCTGAATTTAGCTTGTTTGATTTGCAGGGCGTTGAGATGTTGCTTCTTCAAGTACACCTGATTCAGACATTTCCATCTCCATCAGAGCACGCTCATCATCAAGAATCGCTTGTGCCATTTCTGGTGTGACTTGGTTAGCCGGAGTACATAGACTCACTGCCACACCTGCTACCAGAGCAAACAGACATGAAGGAATTACAGGGTTACCCCAGAATGCCGTGTAATCAGCGTTTAGCATCACTACAAATGAAGCCACAGAAGCACCCGCTAGTGTTGCAAGCGCACCTTGCCAGTTGTAGCGTTTCCAGAATTTACCCAACATACCGCACACGAACATGCCCGACATAACCGTTGAAATCATCTTAGTGATGTAGCCAATAATGTCGTTTGACGTCAGTGCGAACAACAGTGCGAAACCAATCACCACAATCAGAGCCAAGCGAGAGTAGTTCAACATTGATTCTTTATTTGGTACGCGGCCTGTGAACATCACGTAAACATCACGCAGTAGGATAGACACACCCGCAATTGCATCTGAGCTTGCGCTCGACATGGTTGCAGAAAGACCTGCGATAAGAACAATCATGCCAACGCCAACCGGAAGAACCGTTGCTGCGATGTAAGGGAACGAGAAGTTCGGGTTATCCAGCGTTGGGTCGATTGCATGTGCAGCCATACCGATGATTGCTGGGATAATTGAGAAGAAAAGGTACAACACACCCGATGCCACAAATGAGCGACGAATGGTTTTAACGTCTTTACCTGAGTAGATACGTTGACGGAATGAAGGCGTCGCTAGTACACCCACACCGATAACCACAGCCAGAGACACAGCAGGCAGAATGCCCAGTTTATCGATTGCTAAAAAGCTTGTAGCAGCAGGGTCCATCGCAGCGTAAAGGTTATCCATGCCACCAATGTGATCAACAGACATAACTGCCATCAAGATAAAGCCAGCAAAAAGGATGATAGCTTGGATAGTATCGGTCCATACAACCGCTGTGTAACCACCGATCACCACGTAAATAGTGAATGCTGCAGCAATAATGATTTTCGCAAGGTTAAGGTCGATGTCAGCAATCCAAGCTAGGTACATACCGCCACCTAGAATATGCGCACCCAACCAACCGATTGAAGCGATAAAGATAAGCAGACCAACCACGTTTTTTACGATTCGGTTAGCGCCTACGTAGTACGCCAACTCTTCACTCATCGTCATGAAGTTCAGCTTATGAACTGGAGCGAACCATAGTGCCAGCAATAGGATGCCGATAGCACCGCCAATTCCGTAAAGAGCACCAGCCCAGCCATTCGCGTAGCCGAAGCCAACCGCACCCATACTAGAACCCGTGCCGACCATAGTCGCAACGGTTGTACCCAGAACTAAGAATAACGGTAGGCCACGGCCACCTAATAAGAAATCTTCGCCAGATTTTTGATTACGCGAGACAAACCAGCCTAACCAAATTAAAAATAATACGTACACGCCGAAGCCTGTAAGAAAAAGTGTGCTGTTCATTTGACACCTCTCAGTGAAATATTAAGCTCATTCCTGAACTTTTATTTATGATTCATTCATTTTATATTTCATATAATTACTTCATTTATTTGATTTTTTTAATTAAAGTAATTTTTATAAATGTAGGGTGAGAGTATTAAGGAATAATAACAGGGATAACTACGCCCTAATACTCTCTAAGTAGGTTATTGTGATTGGGTTATAACTAAACGCGATCAGCGCGGTAGCAAGTCACATCTACTTCAACTTTCACGTCTACGACTAGGTCACAGACCATGCAGATACGCGCCGGTGGGTTGGCACCGAAGAACTCTTTGAATACCTTATTAAAAGATTGGAAGTAACGAGAATCCGTTAGCACAACCTTTACGTGCATTACGTCTTCTAGGCCGTAACCCGCTTCAGTCATGATATCGACACAGTTTTGGATCGCTAGGCGAGACTGGTCAACAATGCCACCCTCAACCACTTCACCATCTGTCATCGGTGTCTGGCCAGAAACGTACAGGAAACCACCCGCTTCAGTTGCGCGTGCAAATGGTAAATGTTGTCCGCCTGTACCAGTACCGCCTTCAACACCGTAACGTTTAATAGTCATTTTTTAACTCCACTTCTTTATAGATAATATTGGTTCTTTTCCAATATATTTAAATTAATTCACCGTTTTATATTTACCGTAAATTTAATTTGATAATTAAAATCTAGTTTCGGTAAATAAAAACGCCTGAACGATTATTTTTTACTTTTCCTTGCTGGTAAGTTAACTCACCATTTACAAATACGCTTTCTATTCCCTCAGCAACTGAAATAGGATTTTCAAATGTTGCTGTGTCTTTAATATTTTTTGGATCAAATAAAACTAAATCAGCAAAAGCACCACAGCGAACTTCCCCTCGGCCAGATAAGTTGTAACGCTCTGCCGACATTCCGGTCATCTTGTGAATCGCTTCCGCCAGTGAAAACAGTTTTTCATCTCGACAGTAATGCCCTAACACTTTCGGAAAGGTGCCCCACAGTCTTGGGTGTGGATGCGGGTCATTAGGTAAACCATCGGAACCGACCATGGTCAGCTTATATTTCAATACGCGCTTTACGTCGTTCTCGTCCATGCAGTGATAAACCGCGCCCGCTGGTTGAAGCGCTTTTGCTGCTTCCATCAGGGGAAGGTTCATTTCATCAGCAATCTGCTTAAGCGTTTTGCCTGCATGTTCTGGCTTTGCTTCAGACCAAGTGATGAAGATATCGAAATCGTCCGTCACCTGTTTCAGATCTAATGTTGAAGAGCTCGCTGAGTATGGATAACAGTCGCAAGACACATCTTGGTGCTCAGAGACCTTGTCCATCAAATCAAGCACTTCAACGGTTCTGCCCCAATTGCCCGCACCTGCACATTTAAGGTGAGAGATAACAACCGGCACTTTTGCGTATTGTCCTGTCTCAAACGCCTCTTCCATCGCGCTTAAGATCTCTTCAAATTCGGTACGCATATGCGTGGTATAGATGCCGCCGTGGCTAGACAGCACTTTTGCTAACTGCATCACTTCGTTGGCATTTGCTTGTTTCGCGCTTGCATAAGCCAAACCTGAGCTCAAACCTAATGCACCTTGCGCCATCGCTAAATCAAGGTTGTTTTGCATCGCTGCAATCTCATCTTCGCTTGCGGTGCGTTGTAGATCATCCATCACTTGATTGCGCAGTGTAGTGTGGCCAACTAACGCTGCTACGTTTACTGCAGGTTGAGCCCGCTCTACCGCTTGTGCATACGCCTCAAAGGTTGGGTATTTGAAATCAGCCTGCGCACCTAAAAGATTCATTGGGTCTGGTGGATCTCCAGCCAAAACGGTCGGAGATGCGCTGATGCCACAGTTGCCAACAATCACGGTTGTGACACCTTGGCTGATCTTAGGCAGGCAGTCTGGGTAACGAATTACGTTGGTATCGTCATGTGTGTGTACATCGATAAATCCAGGAGCCAATGCTAAGCCTGCTCCTTCAATCAACTGACCACAATCTTCGTGATCGATTTGACCAATTTCGGCGATTTTTCCATCACGGATTGCTACATCGGCACAAAACGATTGTTCGCCGGTGCCGTCAAACACCTCTACATTTTTGATTATCGTATCGAACAACATTTTTCACTCTCTCAATCCACTGTGTTGATGGAGCTATATTAAGAATCCAGCCGATTATTTTCAGTGACAAAACACACATAATATTTTAATTTGTGTGATAGTTTCTATCACAAAGCAAACCCAAGATAGATTTAAACATTAAATAACAAACACTTAAATCATGTTAGGAATCAGCAATGAAACATAACCCTGCACAAAAAGATGTTATAAAGTATCAAAAAGATAGTTTCGTCTTGACTGAAAAAGGCCAAAAAGGGAGAGCAATATCACGATCTGAGAACGGTCTTTATCGATTGGTTGATGAAGATATTTCGCTTCCGGTAGCAATTATCAAACAATCAGCCTTAACCAATAACCTGAATTGGATGCAATCATTTGCTGATCATCATCAGGTTAAATTGTCGCCACATGGCAAAACATCGATGACGCCTGATTTCTTCCGTCAACAGCTAGAGAATGGCGCTTGGGGTATTACCGTAGCGACGCCTGCACAGGCAGAAGTTGCCGCTATGGCTGGCGCGAAGAAAATCATCATGGCTAACCAATTGGTGGGTAAAACCAACATGGCGATCGTTGAACAACTGATCAGTGAATTCGATGTCGATTTTTACTGTTGTGTTGATTCATCGGTCAACGTACAGCAATTAAGTCAACACTTCGCCAACACCAATCAGACGCTAAAAGTCCTGATCGAGTTTGGTGTACCCGGCGGCCGCTGCGGTTGTCGTTCACCACAAGAAGTTTTAGAGCTGGCTCAAATCATCCAAGACACTCCTGCACTCTCACTGGCAGGTATTGAAGTTTACGAAGGTGTGATTCATGGCGACAATGCAGAACAAGATATTCGCACCTTCTTAAAGCAAGCACTGAACTCGGTCGAAAGCCTCACATCAGATGGCTTAATTGCAGGTCAACCTATCATCACAGGAGCAGGTTCAGCTTGGTATGACGTGGTAGCCGAATGTTTAGCGAACCTAACCGATTACTTGGCGATCATCCGTCCTGGCTGCTACGCGATTCACGACACAGGTATTTATCTAGATGCACAAAGCAAGGTGCTACAACGCGCCCAAGCAAACCAAGGTTACGCGTGTGAATTGGGTGGTGATTTAGAATCGGCACTTGAGGTGTGGGCATATGTAATATCTCGCCCAGAGCCAACTAAACTGGTGATCGGGCTAGGTAAGCGTGATGTGGCCTTCGATGCCGGTTTACCTATTGCAGAACGCGGCTATCGCAATGGCGAAGCTATCTCAGTACAAGGTCTGACGGCGACAGCGGTGATGGATCAGCACACCTTTGTTGAAACAGACGGTTCTTCTGAGATTGAAGTGGGTGACATGATTGCGTTCTCAACCTCACACCCATGTTTAACCTTCGATAAATGGCGTTACATTGCTATCAGCGATGACGAGTATCAGGTAACAAACTGGGTAGAGACCTGCTTCTAGCTCGATTTTTCAATAAGCTAGAATCAGCGAAGCATTCAGATATACTAACGGGGCTAAGGCTTAGCCCCATCAACAAAGGATCAGGATTCTTGAGTTTAGAAGTAGATATCATTTCACAGATAACAGAGCGTTTTCCCGCTCTTCGTGATGCAGAAAAGAAAGTCGCTAAGCTAATCATGGACGACATTGATTTTGCTGCCAATGCCAGCATCACAGAACTTGCTGAAAGCGCTCAAGTGAGTGAAGCCACCATTACGCGTTTTGCCAAGGCTATCGGCTGCAGCAACGTACGTGATATGAAGATCAAGCTTGCTCAGACACTGACTGTCGGCCAGCGTTTTATTCTCGAACCTGTTGACCAAACGGGTTATCAAGGTATCTACGAATCGATCAAGCAGAGCCTAGACATCAACCGCACTTTGTTCAAAGAACAAGACGTTGAAACCGCAGTGAGTTGGCTACATAACGCCAGACAGATCATTGCTATCGGTATGGGTGGAGGTTCAACTATCGCCTCTCAAGAACTGCAACACCGACTGTTCCGATTGGGCTACCCAGTGGTGTCGTACAACGATGGTTTGATGTCACGCATGGTTGCTGCTACGGCAGATGCCAATGATGTGATGGTGATGATATCAGCGACTGGTTTTACGCCAGTGATCACTGAAACGGCCGAGCTAGCCAAACAGTATGGGCTTAAGATCATCGCGATTACTCCGCAAGATACTCCGCTAGCGAAGATTGCCGATATCTTGTTACCGATTAAACACATGGAAACTGACTTCATTTACAAGCCATCGGCCTCTCGCTACGCAATGTTGGCGTTGGTAGATGTGCTTTCGATGGGTATCGCTGTCAATCACAAGAACCGCTCGCGCGATAAACTGCGCCGCTTGAAGGTTGCGCTAGATTCCTACCGAGGCGGTGGCGACAGACAGCCTCTCGGTGATTAGTGTTTCAGACGACTAAGTCATCAACTAGTCGATTTCAATAAAAACCCCGCAGTATCGACTTGATTGAGTGAATACTGCGGGGCTTTTTTAGTTGTGGTCTTTCTGGAAATCACTCACCTGAGTTAATTGAAGTTAAGATAAACTCGACTCTTTCCTCAACAGATAACTTGGGTACTTCCACCAGCAGATAGCCAAACTTCTTATAGGCTGACACCATTTTTTCGTAGGTGGCGATCGCTTCCTCGAAATCTTGCTTACGTTCTTCGTCATTGATGAAAATCGAGTCCCATGGCGGGAAGATAAACACCTTGCTGTTGTATTCGAGTTCATTACAGCTATTCAGCAAAGATTGAGGAATAGGCAGCGTTTCTAACAAGCTGTAACCGTATGAATCGACGATGCTTCTATCAAAGAAAACGGGCTGTTCACTCGATTCAAACGCTTGATAGTTGGCTAATTCTTCTCGCACCATTTCATCACGAAAAGCCACTTTGTTTAACCACGGTAGAGCACTCCCTTGTTGCTCGACTTGGTGTTGAATGACTTTACGCCCAACCTCTGGTGCGCAGCGATAGCCCTTGCTTTTCAAAGCGTCGATGACCGAAGTTTTGCCCGACCCCGGGCCACCTGTGAATACGATTAGATTATTCAAATGAACCTCTTCAAAGCGGGAAAATAACGAATCAGACCTTAACGAATCAAGGACAAAATAGACTTAAATTCAGGCGCGCGACAATCCTTTACCAGCTCGTATAAGCTCATTTCTACCCCGGTGATTTGGATACCCGCTTCCCGCATTCGGCTAATCGTCAGCTCCTTATTAAGCGCCGTTCGAGAGCTAATACAGTCGCTAACAATCTGAACCTTGTATCCAAGACCTAACAGCCCCATTGCGGTTTGATACACGCAAATATGAGCCTCAATACCACACACTAACCAAGTCTCTACATCCTTGGCTCGCACCACCTCAACAAACTTGGGCTCATCACACGCGTTGAAAGTGAATTTAGGTATCGGTTTAGCACCACTCAACAGGTCATTAAGTTCGTCGACTGTAGCACCTAGCTTCTCTGGGTTCTGCTCCAAACGAATAATTGGCAGACCCAAAACCTTCGCTCCTTGAATTAACTTCCCACAATTAGCAATCAGCGTATCACTGTCATCAACAAGGCGTGCGAGCTTGCCTTGCACGTCCACAACTACCAACCCTGTCTTTTGTCTCATTAGCATGTCTACTCCTTGTTTTTGACAGCCTAACTCACTACGCAATCTGATGAGTACAACTTCTAATATGTAACGATTTAGCTTACAAAGCCATACAGTAATAGGTATAAGACTACGGAATAATACTCACCAACGGTCGAAAGGTCGCAAAACAAAAATTATTGATACTGACATGACATTTAAGAGTGAGTAAGAAAGATGAACAAGATAACAAAATCAGCATTAGCACTGGGTTTAATCAGCGCAGTTTCTCTTCCAGCTCTAGCTGCAGGCACTGACGGCGGTGCTTACATTGGTGGTGGTCTTAGCGTATACCAAGGCTCAGATACTGATAACGCTCCAAGCTTAGATTCTAGCGGCATGGGCTACAACCTATATGGCGGTTACCAATTTAACCGTATCGTAGGTGTTGAACTTGGCTACAACGACTATGCAAACTACAAAAATAGCTTTGAAAAGCTGTCACCAACCTCTATTTCTGTATCAGCAAATCTTGGTTACACATTCGACAACACCATCCGCCCATTCGTATTGGCAGGTTTGAGTTCCGTAGACCTAAATGCAAGCAGCAGTTCAGGGTTTGATGATGACAGCGGCACGGGTTTCCACTTTGGCGTCGGCGTTGAGTACTCACCTATCGAACACTTAACACTTCGAGCTATTTCTCAAGCAGATGCAGTAAGTGTAGATAATACGATTGGTGGCAAGACATACAGTAGCGACACGCTTGCTTTCAATAGCATTAGCTTCGGTGGTTCATACAACTTCTAATGTGATTGAACCACATAGAACAAGCTAAACATACTAATTCACTTTGCTGTTCCACCTTGTCATGAAGGTCACTCAGTAAAGTGAATTTTTTGTTTCTACATGCCCTATCGCGTCAATCCACTTTAACCAGTTTTTCGCTCACCATTACTTATTGAGCTTTGTGCGTTGATATTAGAGCTTTCTTGGTAGCGAGACTAAAATAAAGGGATAAGAGACGCAGGAAAATAAGACCTATGAATCTACCAAGCTTAAACATGTCGATAAACAAGCTTCCTTTTGTGTTGGCTGTGTATTACCTGCTTGTTGTCAACCTACCTCTCTCCCAAGAACTGTTTAGTATTGTTCAGGCATCAAAATCTGAAAGCGCTGCGTTTCTTATATCCATCCCTATCTTCTTCCTTGCTGCCTTTAACTTCATCTTCCAAGTCTTCAACTGGCCTATCTTCTCTAAGCCGTTTTTCATCTTATTGCTGATCACCTCTACCTTAGTCAGCTACAGCATGTTCAATTACGGCATCTATGTCGACTATGGAATGATAGAGAACGTCTTCGAAACCAATAGTGGCGAAGCAGCAAGTTATGTAAGTACCCACTCCATCTTATGGTTATTCGCGATGGGTATTGTCCCGTCACTGATCCTACTGTTTACCAAACTCAAAAAAGAGTCCTGGAAAGATTTCTTTGTCTGGAAATCGATTGGACTACTCTCTTCCTTGATCGTCATTGCCATTATTGCCGGGCTTTTCTACAAAGATTACGTATCGATTGGTCGGAATAACTCACACATCAAAAAGATGATCATTCCGACCGAGTATGTGGCATCAACGGTCAAATACATCAACAACACCTACATCAAACAACCCATCCCCTATCAGGAATTAGGGTTAGATGCGAAGCAAACAGCACAAGCAAAAGCGGCAACCAAACCGACCTTGTTGGTGTTTGTGCTTGGCGAAACAGCCCGCGTGTATAACTACCAATATCATGGCTATGGGAGAGAAACCAACGCTCACACCAAGCCTTACAATCCGATATTTTTCTCTGATGTTCAGTCGTGCGGAACAGCCACTGCGGTTTCTGTACCCTGTATGTTCTCGAATATGAATCGCAGCAACTATGATCGCGATAAAGCCTACAACCAAGATAACGTGGTCGACATCATGAACCGCGCGGGCATTCACTCTATTTGGAGAGAACATGATGGCGGGGACAAGGCAGTCGCACACCGAATCAAAGAGATGACGTTGGTCGCCAAAGACAGCGATCCATTGTGTAATAACGATGTGTGCTACGACACAGCCATGCTCGAGAACTTCGAGCAAGATACTCAAGATCTAAAGCAAGATAGCATCATTTTCTATCACATTGCTGGGTCTCACGGCCCAACATACTTTGAGCGTTACCCAGAAGAGCATAAGAAATTTACGCCTGACTGCGCTCGTGCAGATATTGAAAATTGCACCAACGAGGAAGTGGTCAACACCTACGACAATACCATCCTGTACACCGATTTCTTTCTATCACAGGCGATGCAGAAACTGGAGAAACTCACTGATAAGTACAATGTCGCGTTAATGTACATCTCAGATCACGGTGAGTCTCTAGGGGAGAACGGCGTCTACTTACACGGCATGCCTTATTCATTGGCACCGAAAGAACAAACTCATGTGCCTATGATCGTGTGGATGTCTAATGGTTTCGCCGAGCAAAAAGGGATAAACCAAACCTGCTTGAGAAAGGCAGGCAAAGAACAAAGTTTCTCCCAAGACAACCTGTTCGACTCTTTACTCGGTCTAATGGATGTACAAACCAAAGATTATCGAGAGAACCAAGATATCTTCGCTCCGTGTCGCTAGCTTCAAAGTGTGACTCATAGTTTCCAACCAAAGGGACTCATTTTTGAGTCCCTTTTTACCAACCGAAAGTATCGTTTTTGTTGTCCACCTTGTCTGTTGCATCCCATTCGTAGCAAGTTTTATTGAGTTTAAATTTGCGACTAAATATACTGGAGACATCATCATACGGAGGACATAAATGAATAATAAAAACAAACATATAGTTTTAATTCATGGTCTGTATATGCCTGCGTTGATCATGCAATATCTGGATAGAAACTTCACAAAACGCGGCTTTACAACGCACAAGTTTGCTTACAACTCGCTACGTTTCCCTTCTGCCGCCAAACGTCTCAATCGTTTCGTCAATGCACGCTTTGATGAACACGATGAGGTCTACTTCTTCGGTCACTCACTCGGTGGCTTGCTCATTCGCCACTACTTTAAGTTTTACCAGCCCGATTTTGCAGACACCTGTATTATTACAGCAGGTACTCCACACAATGGGGCAACCATCGCCAAAACACTGTCGAATCATGGGCTTGGATTTATCTTTGGTTCGAGCAAAATGATCTTAAGCGATGGCTTGGGTGACTACGACATTGATGTGCCGATTGGCGTGATTACGGGCACCTACGACGCCGGAGTCGGACGTATTGTGCTGGGAAGAAACCCGGGCGATGGCACAGTCACACTCGAAGATGCAAACCTGAGAGGAGCAACGGATACTTACGCCCTTAAACTCAACCACACCGCACTTGTCTACTCCAAGGAAGTCGTGGCACTGTCGGCGCAGTTCATTGAACACAGAGCTTTCAAGAGCGCTTCATAGCTTATTTCTGTTAGCTTTTGCGCGTTTACTCCCGTATCGAGCCCTTGTTCTCTTCTTCGTGATAGATAAAAACAAAATACCACTCTGTGATAAGAGTGGTATTCAAAGATTGATTGCTGGAAATGGTGCTTGTTACAGACGATTAACTCGCGTTGGTAAGAACACCTCACCCAACATGCATCGCACCGAACCACCGCCAATATCTTCAATCGTTTTTACATTGAATGGCAGCAGTTTTCCATGGGTCGAAAGCTGAGCTAACTGAGCAGGAGAAAACGCATCGTAAGCCGATTGAGACATCGCAATCACTTTATCGCCATTCACGGTTTCAAGTTGAAGGATGTTGCCACAGAAACGGTTCATCTGATCAATTGAGATAGAGATAACCTGTTTGTCTTTAGCAAGAGATTTGACCACAAAGCGGCGTTCAAATTCTGGGATCACTTCATCACAGATCACGCAGAAGTTATCGCCAATCGCCATCATCACATTGGTATGGTAAATAGGCTGACCAGACGGTAAAGCCGTTTGAAACGAAACCACACGCGAATAACCAATACGTTTCGCGTAATCCTCTAATACTTCGCGGTCACAACGCTGAGAAAGCGCAGCATAGATGGTCTTGTTGATATGGTCGATAACCATCACGCCCGTGCTCTCCAAATAAGAACCTTGCGCAATATAAGACTCTAGAGACTCGCTATGGTTAACTATGCGACCAGACGCTTCAAGTGCTTCAATAAGGGCATTTGGCTTCACTTCATTTTGACGGTTTTCACACGCCATAGGGAAGGTAAATAAGCTGCCATCACTACACGTACTGAACCAGTTATTTGGGAAAACTGCATCCGGCGTTTCCACGCCAAACTCTGGGTAATCAAACTCTACAACTTGCACACCTTCTTTACGTAACGAAGCGACCATAGCCTTAAATTCGGCCATCGTTTCTAACTTCACCTCAGCCTCGGTCAGATTCACTCTGTGCTGAAATTCGTTATCACGTGCAGTTTCTTCGTTAAACCGAAATTCTTTTGGCGGCACCATAACAACGCAATTGGCGTTTTGAACATTAGTAATATGAAGTGATTTCTTATGTAGGTTTAACATCTCAACCGTCCCTATCTTTTATTTACTTCAGAATTGTAAACAACTTGTTACAACAAGATTCACTGAAAAGAATAATGATTTGAATATTTATCCCAAACAATTACTGCAAAACTTAGTTTATTCGGTAATTTTTACTGCAAGATAACAGCACATCAGAAAGAACCAACTGTTTGCATATTCGCTTATTCAGTCTTTGGATAAATATTCTGATTTCATTTACTCACTCACTACGAGTTTTGATTACAATTTAATCCATTTAGCGTTAGGATTATCACCGTTGCATAACAATCAATTACGTTTGAAATAAGCTTAACTTTTCCTGTCTGATTCAATCTAAAATAAACGTCATGAAAGACACTCTTTGGACCTTTCCTGTTCGCTGAAACAAAGTTTTCGTGTAAAAGCCAAGTGATTAAGGCCATGCGTTTGAAGTAGACGCTAGAACAAAATCCATCGAATGACTTAATACAGATAAGAACCTATGGGCACTTATATAATTTCAAACTCAGACTATAAATTTTCAAATCAAGACTATAAAAACAAAGCTGCACAAATGATGCAGCCGCTATAGACGCGCTAGTTTATAAAGGGAAATCTATGTACAAGAAATTTGAAGGCTTTACTGAAGCCTTTCCAAAGGGAGAGCCGATACAACCTCCTACTGGAATATTGGCATTCTGCCGCCATTACACTCGAGGTTTCGAGAAACCGTTGATCTTGCTCGGATTGATGAGCATGACCATCGCGATCATCGAAGTCGCGTTGTTCGGTTACATGGGGCAACTGGTTGACTGGCTATCAACCAGCAACCCAGACACTTTCTTAGCAGACAACCAATCGACACTAATGGGGTTAGGTGTTTTGCTGTTGGTTGTGATGCCAATCTTGATCAGTGTTTACTCGCTCTTGCTTCACCAAACGTTGCTGG
Organism: Vibrio sp. 10N.261.45.E2; assembly: GCF_002875705.1. Classification (GTDB taxonomy): domain Bacteria; phylum Pseudomonadota; class Gammaproteobacteria; order Enterobacterales; family Vibrionaceae; genus Vibrio. Next base: position 43,079 of record NZ_MCZZ01000152.1, on the reverse strand, counting down.
GCAACTACCCAATGTCGATTCGTTGGTTAGCGCACCGCTACCTTTTAAAGCAAAGTTTGTCGTTCTATCAAGATGACTTTGCCGGACGTGTCGCCACCAAAGTAATGCAAACCTCGCTCGCGGTGCGTGAGACCGTGACCAAAATGGTCGATGTGTTTGTCTACGTAACGGTTTACTTCACGGCGATGCTATTCATGCTTGCAGAATCGGATTGGCGCTTAATGGCTCCTATGTTGATTTGGTTGTTCGTCTACATCGGTATTCAGCTGTACTACGTACCGAAGCTCAAGGACGTGTCGTCAGAGCAGGCGGATGCTCGCTCATTGATGACAGGGCGTATTGTTGATAGCTACACCAACATCGCAACCGTAAAACTGTTCTCACACAGCAAAAGAGAAACTGAATATGCCGAAGAAGGCATGGAAGGCTTCTTAGATACTGTACATCGTCAAATGCGCTTGGTAACTGGCTTCAACATCTGTGTTGAGTTCGCTAACTACCTGTTGGTATTCAGTATTGCGGGGATCTCTATTTACCTGTGGCTAGACAGCGCGATCACCGTGGGTGCAATTGCGATTGCAGTGAGCTTGGCTTTGCGTATTAACGGCATGTCGAAATGGATCATGTGGGAAATCGGCGGTCTGTTTGAAAATCTTGGAACAGTAATTGATGGTATCAAAACTCTGTCTAAGCCTATCGCTATTGAAGATAAGAAAGATGCCGAACCACTGAAAGTTCCACAAGGCGGTATCAACTTCGACAACGTGAGCTTCAACTACGGCGAAAATAAGGGGGTAATTAACAACCTAAACCTCAACATCAAACCGGGTGAAAAAGTAGGTTTGGTTGGCCGTTCAGGTGCAGGTAAGTCGACATTAGTTAACTTACTGCTGCGTTTCCACGATGTAGAAAGTGGTCGCATCCTGATTGATGACCAAGAAATTTCGAGTGTTACCCAAGACTCGTTGCGCAGCAACATCGGCATGGTGACCCAAGATACTTCACTGCTGCACCGTTCGATCAAAGACAACATTCTTTACGGTCGTCCTGACGCATCAGATGAAGAAGTGTATGCCGCAACTAAACAAGCACACGCGCACGAGTTTATCGAAACGCTTACCGACCCGTTTGGCAACGTTGGTTACGATGCTCAAGTAGGTGAAAGAGGCGTTAAGCTTTCTGGTGGGCAACGTCAACGTGTCGCTATCTCACGTGTTCTTTTGAAAAATGCGCCACTACTTGTTCTCGATGAAGCAACGTCTGCACTCGATTCAGAGGTAGAAGCAGCTATTCAAGAGAGTTTGATTGAGCTAATGGAAGGTAAAACGGTTATCGCGATTGCACACCGCCTATCGACCATTGCTGCGATGGATCGCCTGATTGTGCTTGATGCAGGTAATATCGTAGAAGAAGGCACACACCAAGAGCTGATTAACCAAAATGGTATCTATGCTCAGCTTTGGAATCACCAAACCGGTGGCTTCATTGCGGACGATCTTGAGCAAGCGACAGACGCTTAATTTTTGTGCTATTTTAAAAATGCGGCGTAATTCACACCAATTTGTTAACTATTGGTAAATTACACATAGCAGAATGTCATGTCGTAATTATATAATGACATTAATAACAAAGACGCCTCGCTTGCGCGTTCTGGAATAAGGCTAGACTTCGGGGGGAGGCTAGCCTTTTTTATGCCAGCTATTTGGCGCTTTTACCTACCTGTCCGATAAACTTCATCGATCATTTTGTTTTTTTCTTAGCATTTTTTTCTTAAAATGCGCGCAAACTTCTTTCTAGAGATCAACCATGAACAAAAGTGTCTTAACTAACGTCATCGCGTTAGCACTGCTTGCTGGCGGCTATGCGACAGCAAACCAATACTTGCTTTACGCAGGCCTATTCGCATTTTCTGGTGCCATCACCAACTGGCTTGCAATTCACATGTTGTTCGAGAAAGTACCCGGCCTATACGGTTCTGGCGTTATTCCTGCGCGCTTTGAAGAGTTCAAAGCAGCTATCAAACAACTGATGATGGAGCAGTTCTTTACAGAAAGTAACATCGACCGTTTCCTAAGCAGTGAGATGACAGGAAAATCACTCAACCTAGAACCTGTTATTCAGAAGATCGACTTTAACCCTGCATTCGATTCATTAGTGCATGTTATCGAGAACTCACAATTTGGTGGTATGTTGGCAATGTTTGGTGGCACAGAGGCGCTAGAGCCAATGAAAGCGCCGTTTGTTGAGAAGATGCAAGAGTCTGTGATTGAAATCAGTAAAAGTGACTCTGTAAAAAATGCCATTAAGGACGAACTAGAATCGCCTGCTATGATGGATGAAATTAAAGAGAACATTGAAGCGATCATCGATCAGCGCTTGAATGAACTAACACCAAAGCTAGTTAAAGAGATGGTTCAGACCATGATCAAGAAACACCTTGGTTGGTTGGTCGTTTGGGGCGGTGTATTCGGTGGTGTGATTGGTCTCATTTCTGCAGCAATTACCTTGTAGACCGGATAAATTTATCGGATTGCTCGATCTAACGTTCAACAAAAAATGGAAGCTCATGAGCTTCCATTTTTTTATCCCGTTAAGAAGCACGTTTACTTCAAGGTCGCCAATAATTCAGGGTTCACCCCAAAGCCCTTTTTGTGCTCTTCTATCACGACTTCACTGCGGGTTTGAATCACACCAGGTAAGGTACCCAACTTAGTTGCCATAAACGCTTGGTACGCTTTCATGTCTTTCACTCGAACCTTAATCATGGTGTCGAAGTCTCCCGACAATGAATAGCACTCTTCCACTTCGGGCATCATTTCAACCGCTTGGGCAAATTTGTCGAAGATCGAAAAGCTCGTCTGGTCGAGACGGATATGGATAAAGACTTGAACATCGAGTCCCAGCTTTTCAGAACAAAGCTCAGCATGATAGCCCGTGATGTAGCCCTCTTTCTCCAATCGCTTGAGTCTATCTGAACAAGGTGACGTCGTGAGGTTGACCTGCTTTGCCAGTTCAACAACAGGCAAACGCCCTTTCATATGCAGAATTCTTAGTATCTCTTTATCGATACGATCGAGCTGATGCTGAGACATAACATTCCTTAAACTATCTAAATTCCGCTCAGTATATTCCATACCAAGAGCAATCGAAGAAAACCTCGCTCACACATTTAAAAAACTAAATGCGCGGGTAATATTCACACCAAATATAAATACATACAAATAGATAATAACCCTTATAAATCAAACTCTGGTAATTAACAAATTATTATAGAAATGACCCGATTAACAAATAAGTTGAGCCGGAAACGAAAGAAAGGATATAGGCCAAAGTGAATAATAGAATTATCAAAGAGAAAGGATGACTCTATTATGAAAACGCAAGAACTCGCATATAAACCTTACGGTATTGGCTCATGGACACACGTAACGGTATCAAAAGATGTCGCTCAAGCACTAGCAAATGAATACTCAAATTATGGTTGGGATGTGAAGATTGATGGCGACGCCATTGAAACAGAGCCAGCACTAAAAGCTGCATAGAAACGCAAAAACCTCCTAAAACGGAGGTTTTTCGATCTAAGTTAGTAAGCACTTACTATGAATTAAGCTAAACCAACTTGGGGTACAGTACTTCCTGTTTCGCAACGGCAGTTACACGTTCGACAGAAGTGTTGAGTTTCCATATCGTAGTACAGATTTCCACTAAATAGCTTTGACGTCCATTGCATCATACGGCCAGAGGCTGTCTCGGGCTCTGATTCACAACGTTTCATTATAGACTTATGTAGTGTTGTTTTTTTACATCCTTTGCAATAGAGATCAGGCATACCTTTGTCCTATAGGTCTTTAGTGGTTACTGACAATTGACACATCATGTCCAATTCAGTTCAACAATTCACCGAGCTAATCACAAAAGTGCGCGCTAAGTTCAAAAAACAGCCACTTTTCTGTTTCATTTTTTGACATCAAACGTCATCAAGATGGTTGATCTTTCACTTCTCGATCCAGAATGATCGTTTTCGATTTACATTGTAAAACCCCGTAAAACCGTCTCCTCAACATGATCCACCGTTAAATCTACCAACAAAAAACGGCACTCCCATCATGAAAGTGCCGATTTATAAAATCATTCAGGTTCTATCTGACGTCAACTTAGAAGCCAAATTTACCATTGTCGTTCTTCCACTCTGAACGAGCAGGAATGATTTCGATTGTGTCCCAGTGCTCAACTATCTTGCCGTTATCAACACGGAATAGATCATAAAAAGCGACGTGGTTATTCATAAATTGACCTTCACTGATCGACAACACAAAGTTTCCTTGTCCCAAGATCTTATGATTATCGGTATAAACCATTGGCATGCCAGCTTCCGCTAACGCCCCCAAAGCCTCACCTAAACCGCTTAGACCATCGGCCACACCTGGGTTGTGCTGTATGTAGGCACTGTCTTCGTTGTCGATATAGTTATTAATCTTCGACATATCACCGCCGATCAGAATGTCTTTAACAAAGCCACTGACCAACTGCTTATTCTTGTTGGTTTTATCAAGGTCTACGACTTTAGTCGCACCATCTAACTGAGTTCGTCCACTTGCGTTTGGTTTGGCAATTTCTTGCAGGTTATCCCAATGCTCGACTATCTGCCCTTCTTCAAAACGGAACACATCAAAACCGACTTTTGGCCCAAAGAAGTTATATTCGGTATGAGTGACAACATAGTCGCCATCTTGAAATGAGCGCTTCACTTGCGCTTTCGCTGAACCTTCTGGAAGCATTTTCAACACTTCACCAAAGCCTGCTAATCCATCACCTACCGCTAGGTTATGTTGGATGTATTTTTCAGGATTAATGTAGCTCACTGCTTTCGCGTCACCCGTTTCAATACTTGAAATAACCGCGACAGCTTTTTCTTAAATAGATAGATCTTGAGCAACCACCGAACCGGTAACGACAGAAGCAGCTAATACGCCAGCAGTCAGTAGTGTTGATTTGAATGTGTTGGTTGTTGTTTTCATTATTAAGTCCTCTCGTTGGCTTGGAAACTATATTAATCAACGAGAGAAATTCGCGGCAGAGTGTATTTAGGCAGAAAAATGGTAGATATCGAACCTTACTGTATCCATGTTCGATCACAGCTATTCGATTAGAGACGGCTTTGAGTATCTTTTTGAAACTCACTAGGCGTCATTTGAGTATAATTTTTGAAGTACTTAACGAAGTTACTGGCGTCTTCAAAACCAAAGTCAGACGCCATTTTTTGAGACGTAATGTTTCTCACCACCAGCTGACGTTTCATTTCTAACACGGTAAAAGAGTCGATGATCTGCTTAGCCGTTAATCCCGTTGCAACTTTGCACACTTGATTGAATGTCTTGTAGGTGGTGTTAATTTGATTAGCGTACCAGTTTGCATCACGCACGCGCAGATAGTTATTTTGAAGAAGCTCAAAGTAGCGGGCAAACTTAATATTCTGCTGCAAGCTCAAGGCGTCTTGCTTCACTTCAGGTCGCAATCGATGAAGAATCAATGCCAGTGCTGAGAACAGGTACATCACAATCAAGGGATCAGGTTCTACCTGTTTCAATTCCACCATAATTTGTTGTAATAGACTTTGCGTCCGATCTTGATGAGGCTCGTCTAGTGACAATAATGCCGAGTGCGCTTTGTTCAAATGAGTGGGTGTGTAGTTCGGCAGCTTCATATTAGCGTGAACGCTGTCTAAGAACGCTTGAGTAAACAAAACCGCAGTGCCTTGTGGCTTGCTACTAAAATCAAAAGCGTGCACCTGCTCTCTTTGAATGAACAACACATTCCCTTTGCAAAAAGGGTAGTCCTTAAAGTCGACCATGTGCGTGCCAGAGCCTTGCTCGATAAACAAAATCAGGAAGAAGCTAACGCGATGTGGCATTTGAGGATCGTGGTTAATATTGTTTTCTGAATAGAGCTGAGACAAGGGCACCAATTCCAATTCAGCTTGCGCCGTTTTTTCATGATTGAAACCAATGTTCGGGATTACTTTAGGCACGGCTTACCTTCCTATTTCTTTTATTCACAGCTCTTAGCAAGAATAATGTATCCCCGCAGGAACTGAAATGTTCCAATCCTAGAACTATGACTGAACCAACGTCACTAAAGTCGTTGGCCATCCTCACTGCTTCAAATTGGTAAACGTAACAAAAGGTCGAATGCATTAGAAAATGGTCAAAAAAAATAGAGCCACCAAAGTGACTCTATTATTTTTAGCTAATGTTATTTGCTAATTCACATCTGTTTTACAATGTAAATTAGTCTAGCTCAACTAGGTTCTTCTCGAACTCAGCGTGTTGCTTCTTAACTTCGTCTTCTGGCTCGCCAGTAATCAAGCTAACAACAACGATAGAGATCGTTGATAGGATGATTCCCGGTACGATTTCGTACACATCAAACCAACCGCCCGTGAACTGCTTCCAAAGTACAATCGTAACACCACCAACCACGATACCCGCTAGAGCGCCGTTACGGTTCATACGAGACCAGTACAGGCTCAATACGATAGCAGGGCCGAATGCAGCACCAAAACCAGCCCATGCGTAAGATACAAGGCCTAGTACTGAACTGTCTGGCGTCATCGCTAGTACAAGTGCAATTAGAGAGATTAGGATAACCGCGAAACGGCCTACACGAACGATCTCTTCAGACGTCGCATCTTTCTTAAGCACTTGCTTGTACAGATCTTCTGCCATTGCAGATGAAGAAACAAGAAGCTGTGAATCCGCAGTACTCATGATTGCCGCTAGGATTGCAGCAAGTAGGATACCTGCGATTACTGGGTGGAACATCGCGTTCACAAGAAGCATGAAGATCTTCTCGCCATCGTCTAACTTAGGTGCGCCAGAGTTCGTCACGTAGATCAGACCAACAAGACCCACCAGCATTGCACCAATCATAGACAGTGCAGTCCATACCACCGCAATACGACGCGCTGTTGCTAAGTCTTTATTAGTACGTGTTGCTTTAAAACGAGCAAGGATGTGTGGCTGACCGAAGTAACCTAAACCCCATGCAGCTAGCGAGATGATCGCAATAGCAGAAAGAGGCTCGCCTTTCGCATCATTCCACAGCGTGAGTAGCTCTGGATTGATGTTATGAAGGTCAGTCGATAGCTGACCAAGACCGCCGTTCATTGCTGCGATTGGTACAATCAATAGTGCCGCTGACATCAGTAGACCTTGAACTAAGTCAGTCCAAGATACCGCTAGGAAACCGCCAAACAGGGTGTACGAAACCACACATACGGTACCGATAATTACCGCTGTTGTGTAATCTAGACCGAATACCGTTTCAAACAATTTACCACCTGCTACCAAGCCTGAGCTTGTGTAGAAAAGGAAGAATAAAAGGATAAAGAAAGCAGAAATTGTTTGGATCAGCTTAGAATTATCGTTGAAGCGACGGGATAGGAATTCAGGCAGCGTCAGTGATTCAGTAGTAATACTGTAAGTACGTAGACGTTTAGCACTGATTAACCAGTTTGCCCAAGTACCCACAAGTAGGCCACCAGCAAGCCAGAATGCTTCAAAGCCAGCAGCGTACGCGTAACCAGGCAGGCCAAGTAGCAACCAACCACTCATGTCTGATGCACCAGCAGAAAGTGCAGCAGGCCAAGGGCCTAACGAACGACCACCAAGGAAGTAATCCGTTGAGTTAGATGTACGCTTGTAAGCAATAACACCGATCGCTAGCATCATAATTAGATACGCAATGAACGTCGTCGTTATTGCAAAACTGTTTTCTATCATTTGATAGTCCTCATTTTGTAGAAAGCCTTCCATGCCTAATTCAATGCAAGACACTCACCGAAAAGGCAAGCGAGTGCATTGAGTTAGGTATTGAGGCTCCAAAGCACCATGGTGAAACCAAAAATGGAAACACCAAAGATCTTTAGAGCCAATTTTACTGAAGGTTAGTGAGCTTCGCTTCCAAGTTCGAGCAAGGTCGCGTTACCGCCCACGGCTGTTATATTTATAGTTCGCGTACGCTCGGTAATGAAGCGCAGCGAAAGGTGTGGATCATGAGCAACATTCATTGTCGCCAGATCCGTTTCAGCCACTAAACCGACGATGGCACCGTCACGCTTAGCAAGCTGTAAATTGATAGCTTGTGCCGTTTGTGAATTACCGACGTAGCCAGCACTCCGTACATCGCAAGATAGCAACTGTTGAGCAGCATCATACGAAGCAACCTGTACTAAGTTACTTGGCAAATTCGCTTGTTTCGCGGCATCTGCAATTAGGGTATTGAACTGCACGTCATCACTGCATAATTGAACACTGTTACCTGCCAATAGTGCTGCAGTAATCATCGCTGTAGCAGTTTGCAGTGCTGGCTCTTTGTCTTGGCAATCATCAACAATCACCAAAGCCACGCCACGTCCGGCTGCATATAGCTCGTTTGTTTCACCAGTAGGGCCAGCCATTAAATGCTGCTCAGAAAGCAGCGCAGACGCTTGCTCTAGGTGATAAGTCGCCACTGCCGCCAAAGACGTAGATTGGCTTTCGATCTCTGATTTAAATGAAAGTACCTGAGCACTCTTATGATCAAAATCGGTTAGATTCCATTGTTCCCACGCTAACAAAGCATCAGAAAAACCTGTCACTTGATGAACCATGATACTGCTCCTTATGCCTTGTCTTGTGATTGAGAGAAATGAACATCAGTAAAGCGATATAGGTAGTGAGGACCACCCGCTTTAGGACCAGTACCCGACAAGCCTTGACCGCCGAATGGTTGAACCCCAACTACAGCACCTACTTGGTCACGGTTGATGTAACAGTTACCGACACGAACGTGTTTTTCGATCCAACGATAAGTTGTCTCGTTGCGGCTGTGGATACCCATGGTCAAACCAAAACCGGTTTGGTTGATTTGGTCTACGACTTGCGCTAACTCACTCGCTTTGAAGCGAACGATATGCAGCACAGGACCAAACTGTTCTTCTTTCAAGCAGCTGATGTCATCGATTTCAAACGCACTTGGTGGAACAAAGTCACCATGTTCACAATCCGTGCCTAGAGAAAGTTGAGCCACCTTCTTCTGGGTATTGGTCATGTTTTCTAAGTGCGCCATCAGCTTCTGTTTCGCGTTTTGGTCGATAACAGGGCCCACATCGGTTTTATGTAGATGTGGAATGCCAACACTCAACTCATCCATCGCGCCGTGAATCAATGCAATCACGCGGTCTGCGATGTCTTCTTGAATGTAAAGCACACGTAGCGCAGAACAACGCTGACCTGCTGAAGCGAATGCTGAACGAATCACATCACGAACTACCTGTTCAGGCAGTGCAGTACTGTCGACGATCATCGCGTTTTGGCCACCTGTTTCCGCAATAAACGGAACTGGCTTAGCATTACGAGTAGCTAATGACACATTGATACGCTGTGCCGTTGGCGTAGAACCAGTAAAGGCAACGCCAGCAATTGCATCATGGCTTGTTAGTGCACTGCCGATCTCAGCACCGCGACCCGGTAGTAGCTGAATCGTGCCAGCAGGGAAGCCCGCTTCATTCATCAATTCAACCGCACGAGCTGCAATCAAGCTTGTTTGCTCGGCAGGCTTCGCCACAACCGTGTTACCCGCTACTAGTGCAGCAGTAATTTGGCCAAGGAAGATTGCCAGAGGGAAGTTCCAAGGGCTGATACAAACGAACACACCACGACCTTGTCGTGAAGCGATTCGAGTTTGGCCGTCAAAACCTTTTAGTTCGAAACCTTGTAGGTTGTTCGCTTGTTTTGCGTAGTAACGACAGAAGTCGACCGCTTCACGCACTTCATCAACACTATCGTGAATCGTCTTACCCGCTTCTTGATGACAAATTGCCACCAGCTCAGCTAGGTTGTCTTCCATCAAATCAGCCAGTTTCTCAAGCGCAGCGGCTTTGGTTTCAACCGATGTTGCGTTCCAATCAGCGAATGCTGCATCTGCGCCAGTGATCGCTGCGGAAACATGATCAAGGTTAGCGAAAGCCACCTGCCCCACATTAATACGACGATCATAAGGTGCCGTGACTTGCTCAACGTTCTGATCAGCCTTGATCATGCTTTCAGCAAGAGATTCACCGTTTATCACAGGTCCGGCAGTCCATTGATTGTTCAAGAAGCCTTTTACTTGCTCTTCAAACTGATGCGCTTCACTTTCAATATCAATGTTCACACCGTAAGAGTTCTTACGCTCTGGGAATACTGCTGGTGGCAGAGGAATCTTAGTGTTGTTCAATGTATCGAACGCTAAAAGCATGTCGACTGGGTGCTGTGTTAGCTCAGCCACAGGGCAACGAGCATCAACCAAGCGGTGTACAAACGAGCTGTTTGCACCGTTCTCTAGCAGACGACGTACTAGGTATGGCAGTAGATCTTTATGGCTACCAACAGGCGCGTAGATACGTACCGACTGTTGGTAAGCTTCCATGGCATGGTTGTAAAGAGAATCACCCATGCCGTGTAAGCGTTGGAATTCAAAGTCCTTATGGTCTGTCATCACTGCAATAGCAGAAACTGTGTGAGCATTGTGGCTCGCAAACTGCGGGAAGATATTGCCACGAACACTTGGGCTCAATAGGTAACGCGCACAAGCAAGGTAAGCTACGTCTGTCGCTTCTTTACGTGTGTAAACTGGATAATCAGTGAAGCCAGCCTGTTGCGACCATTTGATCTCACTGTCCCAGTACGCGCCTTTCACCAAGCGAAGTGGGATTAAGTCACCCTGCTCTTTCGCTAGACGGTTTAGCCAAACAAGAACCGGTAGAGCGCGCTTTGAATACGCTTGAATCACCAGACCAAATTTACCCCAACCTTTCACAAGGTCAGTGCGGTACAGTTTTTCGAATAATTTAAGAGAAAGCTCTAGGCGATCCGCTTCTTCTGCATCAATCGTAATCGCTACATCAAGCTCGACAGCGCGGCGCAATAGTTGCTCTAGCGTATCGCAAAGTTCAGTCAGTACGCGGTCTTCGTTCGCCACTTCATAACGAGGGTGAAGTGCAGAAAGCTTGATAGAAACAGACGGTGCTGGGCTCGATTTTGAAGAGACGTATGTATCTCGACCTACGGCTTCAATCGCCATGAGGTAATCTTTGAAGTATTTATTTGCGTCAGCAGTGGTCAATGCCGCTTCGCCTAGCATGTCGTATGAGTAGGTAAAACCCTTGTCACGCATAGACTTACCGTTCTTCTGCGCTTCAGCAATGCTGCGACCAAGAACGAATTGGTGACCCATCACCTTCATTGCTTGGTGCATCGCTTTACGAATCACCGGCTCAGAAAGCTTGTTCACTAAACGGTTAACCGCTTGACCTGCACTCTGCTCTTTAGATGAAAGCCCAACCACTTTGCCTGTAAGCATCAAGCCCCAAGTGGATGCATTAACAAACACAGAATCAGAATTCTTTAGGTGAGCTTTCCAATCCGCAACGCTTAACTTGTCACGAATCAGCGCATCAGCCGTCGCTGAATCAGGAATACGCATCAAGGCTTCCGCCAGACACATCAGCAAGATGCCTTCTTGAGTATCTAAGCTGTATTCAAGCAACAGTGCATCGATCATCTGGATAGAAGTCTTATCCGCACGGATAGCTTCGATCAATGATGTCGTTTTCTCTGTAATTTGCTGCTTTTCTGACTCAGAAGGGGTAGCTAGCGGCAGAAGTTGCTCTAGCCATTGGGTTTCATCCACCATATATAATGGTGAGATAAGCGACCATAGATCAGCAAGCGACTGCTCATTGAATTCTGGCTTTAACACATCAGTAGCTGTAAACATGCGTTTTCCTTAATCTCACACCCGGAATTAGCCCGGGATCTCTACAATGGCTGCAGTGTATTTAGAGTATATAAGGATTACTTGTCAAAAACTCCGAGTTTTTTGCTAAAAACTCGCTTTATTAACAAAACAAACACAACGTCACATATGAAACTTTAAAATAATATGCCGTTTTGTTTCACTATTTAACAGAAATTTTCTTTTTGTATTGAGATGGCGACATACCTTGAAGGCGTGAAAAGGTGTGAGTAAAGGAGGATTGGCCGGAGAATCCAGCAAGTTCTGCAACCTGACCAAGGCTCAAATTACCTTGTTCGATCAAGCGACGAGAGCGGTCGATACGCTTACCAAGCACATACTGATGGGGGGTAATGCCCATTTGCTCTTTGAACAGCATGTGGAACTGGCTTTCGCCCAAGAACACGCTACCAGCAAGCTGAGCGACGGAGATCTTATTCGCGAGATGTTGCTCGATGTAGCGATCCAACGCTTCAAGATCAAAACGCGAATCTTTAATCGAGGTTTCAAATGCAGAGATGTGTCTTTGCATTAAGGCGATCACCGTGTCATTGCAGGCGCGGCTTAGCAAGAGATCATCAGGACTCGCCTGCATCTCTTGCACTAACATATGAATAAGCTTTTGAATTTGCGCGTCTAATTGGAAGTAAACGTTCGATGATTCTAACTGGTTAATCTTCTCTAACATCAGAGGGTCATCATCCGTTGGCACAGGCATGTTGAGCACGAGAATATCCGACTGACCAACCACACCACCGAAAGCATGATCAGAGCTTGCTGTTACCACACAACCTTGCCCTGGACCGACAAGATTACCCTTACCGCTCACTTCAAATTCCGCCTGACCTTTTAAACCAATCACGACCTGCGAATAGTGATGCTCGTGACAATCCATATGCGAAGGCAAAGTAATGATCTCCGCAGGACGAGGGCCAGTAAGGCCTAGCGGAGACAAGTCTAGGTTTGGAAAGGGTAAAGGTTTTGGCATGACAGCAAAGTACTCAGGTCAACATAGTAAGAATAATACTCTGAAATCTGCACAAGATGAATTTGTAAATGATCATGAGAGTCATTACCTAATCTTAAATAGAAGATCATCATCGCGATCGTCTTGATCATGCCTCCGGAAAGATGATCAAGAGTGTATAAACTACGGGCATTGTAAAACCAATCGTTCCAGTGAGTTTAGGGGCTTCACGCCCACTCATACCAATACGTCAAAGTGACTCATAAATGAGAACGTAATCACCGCACAATAACGGCAATATTTTCTTATTTAGCTCAAATATTTTGCTTTAAACCTGTAAAAAGTGTATCCGAAGTACCGAAACTTGGCTTTTGAGTAGATTGGATAGCAATAAAACGGTATAAAGACGGGTACTGTGTTAATTGCTAATAACTAGTGACTCACAACTAGGAAGTAGACACTTTATTAACGAGCCAATTTCAATCTACAAGTTGCAGGGACCTATGACTAACTTTCGAATTTCAGCGCTTTTACTCGCGCTATCCCCACTTTGGGTATCTGCATCGGTATCCGCTGAAGAACTGAATCAAGTCGATCCCGTTTCAGCTATCGATGCAAAGCTAACAGAGAAAAACTCAGATATTGAGCGTATTTCAGCAACCAAAGTATCGGCGACTGAGAACCTAAAACAACTACAAAACAAAAACAGTAAGTTGTTGCGAGAAGGTGAAGAACTTAAGGCAAAACGTAACAGAGCCAAGTCTGTATTAGACAAACAGTACAGTCGCTTACTTGAAGATCCAGAAACGGATCTGGTCTCTTTCCAGAAAAGTTACCAAGATGCGTGGGCTGCGGTTAAAGAGAATCAATCGTCTCAGCTAGATAACGAACAAGCGATTAACGAGAGCGAAATTCACCTTTCTCAAATCAAGCAAAAGCAAGCTCGCCTGAATAATGAACTGGCAAACTTGAGAGAGTCAAAAGTTGAAGCTCGCGTAAAACGTATCGCAACAGAACTGCGTGAAAGTGCGGTTCTTGAAACCAGCTACACAACCACATGTTCATCAACAATGACACTGGGTGAATGTACTGCACAGGGTAAACACCTGACGAATCAAAAAGCCGTACAAACGTTCAAGAGCCAATTACTTGAGCAGCTCACAGAAAGCACACTCGCGAAACAAAACTTACAAGGTGTTCAGCTGAATATCCATGTTCAAGACAGCCAAGCAATCAAGAGTGGTTTCTCTGGTAACAACTCTTACTTCATGCAGATGCAAGCTCAGCTCCAAGCAAAACCGGAAGCTGTCGCAGCATGTAACCTATTGAATGTTTCGACTCGCTACTGTTTAACAGGCAGTGATGCCGCGGTCGTTAAGAAGAGTGACAAACAATGGGCTAACGTGACGGTACGTTCTGATCAGTACAACGACTCAGTAACCATCAACGGCATTAAGTATGGCAGCACCCCTCTTGAGGTTGCGCTACCAAGCGGTCGTCACCAAGTCACTATTTCGAAACAAGGTTACGAGTCTTACAACCGCACAGTTACCATCAACGGCAGCGACACAATTTGGGTTAAGCTTCTTCCTAGCAAAGAAAGCTAAACGCCCTTTCTATATTGAGCTGAGCCGATATAAACGCTTAGCTCTATATTAGATAGCCGTGCCTATTTCACATAGCTGAATGAACACTCGCCATTTTGTTGATAGTTATAAACTGTATGATCGATATAAACTTGTACGGTCATTATGAACAATAGCTACAGACGAAATGGCGATTTCGTTGAGAATATTCGATTAACCTAAATTACGATTGAAGTAGCCCATCATGCGCCAAGGTCTTCCTACTCTATTATTTGCACTTACTCCCTGCTTAATAACGCCAGCTGTTTTTGCTGAGGCAACACCACCTGCGATCGCATCATCTGTCACCGACATTGAAAGCTTACTTTTCGAAAAACACGCCGACCTGACGGCTGTTGAGAAAAAACTGGCGGACAAGCAAAACCAAGTCGACAATCAGGCGCAGCAAACGGCACGTCTAGCTAAACAATCTGCGGAAGCAGAACAAAAACTCGCGACGGCGAAAGCAAACCTAGAGCAAGACTACACGCGCATGATTGATGAGCCCGATTTCGATATCTCGCCAGCTCAAAAGCGCTTCCAAGATGCTTGAAAGGTAGTCAAAGAAGGCAAGCTTGCGATTTCAGACTCTGAGCAGAAGCAACAAGGCTTGATGATCGAGCTTGAATCGATTCAAGCGGAGAAAGTGGCTGCCGAAACTTCAATCGCAAACCTAAATCAAGATAAGCTAAGAGCAAGAGCAGAGCGACTAAGAAGCGAAATCACTCAGACAGAAGAGCAAACCGTTAGCTTTACTAACCGTTGCAGCAGCGATATGACACTGGCGCAATGTTCAGACCAAACGGTGACCTTGGCACTTCAAAAAGCAGTAAAACAGTTCCAACATAGCCTGGTTGATAACGCGACTGAATCGAAAACAGTGAAAGAGCACCTTGCGTCTGCTTCATTGAATATTCACGTTCTACAACACAAAGTGAAATCCTCTGGCTTCTCTGAAGATAACCGTTACCGAGCGGTGATTGCAGCGAACCTAGAGACTCGTCCAGATAAGAACACACCTTGCCGTCTGCTTGGTATTCAATCATCAAACTGTTTCACGCAAAGCGATCAGCAAGCCAACGACCAGCAAAAAGAAGTCGCTTGGGTTAACTTGGTGGTTCGTTCCAATCAATACAACGACAATGTTTCCATCAACGGCGTGAACTATGGCAGCACACCGGTTGAAGTGATGTTGCCGACGGGCCAACACATGGTCACCATCGAAAAAGAAGGCTACCTTTCTTTCCACCAAGAGCTAAAGATCGCCCGCGATCACAACCTACGAGCCGTATTACAAGCCAAACAGAATTCATTGAATGTCGGCACTAAGTTTGCTGACCCAATGGGCAACGATATTCAGAGCCCTGAAATGATTGTCGTCGGCTCTGGTCGCTACCTACTTGGTGAAAACAACGCACAACAAGTCACGATCAAACAGCCGTTTGCATTAGCAGCAACACCAACTCGTGTTCAAGATTTCAAAGCATTCGTAAAAAGCACAGGCTACCAGACAGACGCAGAGCTAATGAACACCTGCGATACGTTCGTCAACGCTGAGATCACGACCGTTTCAGACAATGACTGGCAAAACCCTGGCTTTAAGCAAGCAGATAGCTCACCCGTTGTATGTGTTACCCAAAATGATGCCAAAGCTTATACACGTTGGTTATCTAAAAACACCGGCTTCACTTACCGTTTACCAACACCACAAGAGTGGGAAGCCGCAGCAAGAGCAGGCCAAGACACCAACTTCTGGTGGGGCAATGAATTCCGTTCAGGCAAAGCCAACACTGGCTGGGCAGGTACACCTTGGTCAAACGTTAGCACATCTCCAGTTAAGTCATTCTTGCCAACGCCAACTGGCTTCTACGACATGGTGGGTAACGTATGGGAATGGACAACCATTCAGAAAGGCCTAGCAAAAGGTGGTGCCTGGAGCTTCTCTCCAGAAGAGGCAAAGGTGTTTAACGAACTGAACGTTGCACCTACAACCGCAGCCAACTACCTAGGATTCCGAGTAGTACGAGAGCTGTAGGTTCGCAATTATCACATTGAGCTGCGTTTATAGGGGAATTCCCCCCTTATGCATAAGCACTCCTAGGAGTAGATTCGTCGATAGAGTAGAAAGTCACTCTGGGTATCTAACTGGTACCTCAGTTTAATTTGCATGACCCTCGTAAATTAGACTGAAAATCTTCTACATGTCGACAAGGCATATCTTGTCTTTAGCCAGCCCCTCTTCAGGCTGGCTTTTTTTTGCCTGCTTATCACTCTTTATGTCCATCTATTCTCCGTGATTGACACAGTTAGTCAGCAGTCCGTTTAACTGTCAGTCACCCCTTATTTTTCGTACTGAGTTCAAACTCTAATTGCCGTTGCAGCGCAATAGTAAACTGATATCATTGCAGTATCGCCACCTACGAGATAAAACCTTGCCGGAATCACTAAACCCCATACATCGTTCTTTGTTCGAACAACTTCCAGGCTGCTGGGGCTGTAAAGATACTGACTCTGTTTTCGTATACGCAAACCTCGCTTACAACCAATTGATTGGCTTAAAACCGGGCGAGAGTTGTACCGGGTTGACCGACTTCGATATGCCTAGCCAAACCATCGAGTGCGCGCAAGACTTTAGAGCTCAAGACAGGCACGTAATGGAAACGCGTTCGACGTTAAAGATACTTGATATTCACCCCTATCCAGACGGACGCTGGCATGCTCATATCTTTACCAAAACCCCTTGGCTTGACGACGACAACAACGTCCAAGGCACCATCTTCTATGGGCAAGAGCTTACAGATACCGCGATCTTAGAGGTCGGTCATTGGGTTTGTCAGGCAACAGGAGCAAAAGGCAATCAGGCATCTCTTGCGGGGTCAGAGCCGCGTGTGTCTAAACTGCAAAAGCGGTTGACTTCAAGAGAGTCAGAGGTGTTGTTCTTACTGCTTTTCGGCAAGAAACCACAGTACATCGCATCGACGTTAAACATTTCAATCAAAACGGTCGAAGGCCATGTCGCGAGATTGAAGCAGAAGTTCGATGCGCGTAGTAAAAGCCAATTGATTGAGTATGCATTAGATTCAGGGTTAGGCTCAGTGATCCCAGAAACTCTGCTCAAAAAACAGATCTCTGTTGTTCTTCACAGTGATTGACTCACTCTTCAGCTGAAAATGCAGACAAAAAAATGCCGTTGATTTGATAAGTCTAATCAACGGCATTTTTGAATCTATTCAGCAGCTAAGCGATCAAGCAGCCTAAGGCGCTAGGCGATCAATATCCCAGCTGTTGTCTTGACGTGAGAATAAGAAACGGTCATGCAATCGGTGTTCACCACCCTGCCAAAACTCAATGCTATCCACACGCACACGGAAGCCACCCCAGAAAGACGGCACAGGGATCTCTCCTTTAGCAAACTTCTGTTTCAGCTCTAAATACTTACCTTCTAAAATTCCACGAGCTGAAATACGGCTACTCTGCTTACTTGCAATCGCGGCCAACTGGCTCTCTTTCGGACGCGACGAGAAATACTTCATATTTTCCATAGCGGTCAGCTTTTCAGCCGTGCCCGTAATATGAACTTGTCGTTCGAGTGGATGCCAAGGGAAGTGTAAACTGATTTTGCTGTTGTGCTCAAGCTGGTGCGCTTTACGGCTGCCTAAGTTGGTGTAAAAAACGAAACCGTCTTTATCAACATTCTTCAGCAAAACAATTCGTTGAAATGGCTGACCGTTTTCATCAACCGTAGCAACTGTCATGGCAGTAGGGTCCGTCAACTTAGCTTCAATGGCTTGCTCTAGCCATAGATTGAATTGTTCAATCGGGTCTGCGGCCAAGTCTTTACGTCTCAATCCACCCTTAGCGTATTCGCGACGAATATCTGTCAGTTCCATTTGGTTGCTCCTTTCAATTTTTTTGTGATTTTGCGCTGTAATCCTTTGAAACACAAGTCTCGGCCACGGTTTTGTCTCACAGAAGGTGCTCTGTGTTAACAAGATCTCGGTACTCCATCCATCATATTGATAATCTTTATACAAACCGATGACAAGCTGAGAACCGAGTGCCTAAAATTCTGTCGAACCTAATAACTCCTTTTGTTTTATTCTCATTGTTATTGGGAGCCGCAGGGCTGACCGCGACCCACTTTATGGCTGTGCAGTTCCAAGAAAAAATCGTCACACAGCAACTCGCCGAGGCGGCTAATAAAGCCAATCTACAAATCGATTCTGAACTGGATAAATTCAAACAGATCCCAAATTTACTCAGTCATGACCCGCGCTTGCTTTCTTATTTTGACTCATCTCGACAAACAGACAAGATTTCCGCTGCGCAGCTCAATCGTTTGCTATTCGAATGGTCAAATCAAAGCCAAGCTGACACCATTTATATTCATGACCAGAGCGGCACTGTGGTCGCTTCCAGTAATTACCAAAAGCCTCGCACTTTTGTGGGGGAGAACTTCTCGTTTCGCCCCTACTTTGCGTCTGCCATTCAAGGCAACAACACACACTATGTCGCGCTAGGCGCTCGCTCGAATGTACGGGGTTACTTTCTATCTTCACCGCTATATGTTGAGAATGAAATTGTTGGCGTTATCACGGTAAAGGTAAGTTTAGAAAACCTCGAAAATATCCTAACCAGCGACGATTTTGAGATTGTGGTACTCGACTCTAACCAAGTGGTGTTTCTTTCAAGCCAAGCACCGTGGCTTTATCATTCTTTGCAGCCACTAACTGAGCAACAACAAACGGATATCGCGCTTCAACGCCAATACGGTCAAAGCGAAATTTCGATCATTGAAGCCTTTCGCTCTTCAAGCTCTCAGCCAGAAGCTAGCAACACCAATAAATCTAGCAACCTTCAATCCAATGAGATCCGAAAAGAGCTCACCGCCAACCAGTTATTCAAGCTTGGTGCTTTTAATCTTTACCCTGCAACCATCAGCAACAACCAATACCAAGTTGTCGCACTAAAAGAGACCAGAGCTGAGCTGATTAAAGTCTTGCAGATCGATGTTATCTTCGTGGTGATTTACAGCTTGGTGATGCTCATTGCTTGGTCGTGGCGCCAGACTTATCTCGCGAAAGTAGCGTTGACCCGACTCAATCAAAATCTAGAACAAACCGTTGATAAACGTACCCACCACTTGAAGCAATCCAATCAACAGCTGCAACAAACTATTTTTCAATACCAAGAGTCGCAGCTAAAGCTGAAACAGACAGAACAAGAGCTAACTCAAACCGCTAAATTAGCGGTACTGGGTGAGCTGTCAGCCAGCATTAATCACGAAATCAACCAACCGCTTGCGGCGCTGCGAACCTACAGTGAGAACAGTTTAAAACTACTTGAAATGGAACGAACGGATTTGGTGAAAAGCAATCTCGATAAAATGATTGGCCTCAATAACACCATTACCGACATCATCGCGCGTCTTAAAGTCTTCACTCGCAAGGTCACCAAACAAGAACATCACGTAGCTAACCTGCACCAAGCGATTAACAACGCTACCAGTATTCTCAGTGCGCTGATGATTAAGCAAGGCATTACGCTAAGGTTAAGTACAGTGCCAGATGACATCAACGTTGCGATTCACCCAACCGAACTCGAGCAAGTACTGGTCAATCTGATTCACAACGCGACTCAAGCTCTTCAGCAACAAGCAATCGATCTGCAAACTTTAGATCGCCAAGCCTCAGCCCAACAAATTAGCCCACAGATAGGGGTTGAATGGCAACTGCATGATGATACTTGTCAGTTGATCATTTGGGATAATGGAGTTGGCATGCAGGATGACAAACTAGAACAGTTATTCGACCCATTTTTTACCACTAAACCGGAAGGCTTGGGGCTAGGGCTTTCAATATCGAAACG
Source organism: Vibrio sp. 10N.261.45.E2 (assembly GCF_002875705.1). Taxonomy (GTDB): domain Bacteria; phylum Pseudomonadota; class Gammaproteobacteria; order Enterobacterales; family Vibrionaceae; genus Vibrio. Next base: position 22,802 of record NZ_MCZZ01000152.1, on the reverse strand, counting down.
GATTATTGAAGCGTATCACGGCACCATCAGCGCGAACCAATTAGAGCCTTCAGGCATGGTATTCTCGATAAACATTCCGTTATATAACAATAAAGGCTAACGCACCGTTGTTACCGTTGATTATTGCTAATCTCACTGACTTCTAACCTCATATACTGCTAAGGACCCGACTTTTGCACTCTATGCCTAAACTCTATTTTGTCGACGATGAACCCGCCATTCGGGACTCCGTAAAACAAGCCATGCTTATTGAAGGCATCGATATCGTCTGCTTCCCCAATGCTATTGAAGCATTAAAGAAAATAGATACCGCACAAGCCGGAATTGTCATCACCGATATTCACATGCCGGTGATGGATGGCATTCAATTGACGCAAAAATTGCTGAGCCAAAACCCTCATTTTCAGGTCATCGTGCTTACCGGCCATGGTGACGTACAAACAGCGGTATCAGCAATGAAAGCCGGCGCTTACGATTTTCTGGAAAAGCCATTTGTGGTCGATGCCCTACTCACTGCTGTAAAAAAAGCGGCAGATAAGTTAGCTCTTGTTGAAGAGAACAATCTATTGCGTAAAGAGTTGGCAATGCAAAATCAGGTTGGCCCGAAACTGATTGGTCAATCGCCATCAATGCAGGCATTGCGCCGAGAATTGATCACCCTAGATACCAAAACCAACCCACTTTTACTGTTTGTGGGTGATTTAGGGACGGGGAAAAGGGTCACAGCACAATACACCCATGATTTACACAGTCATCAAACCGCCGAGCTTTGCCCTGTCGCAGCGTTTAATTTGCCACGCAGTGACGAAGCCACATTCCATCAGTTTGTTCTGCAACTGTTCTACAAGTATCAAGGTGGGACACTCTATATACATGAGACAGAAGCATTAACGCAGGATCAATGGCTGTGGTTAGCGAATCTAAAACCCACTCTACTTCGTGAAAACTCATGCAAGACCAATGCAACTTGTATCATTATCGCAACTACAGTAGTTCCTACTATAATTACAAGTGAACTGCGCCAATTTAAGTTACTACCCTTGGCGCAGAGAACGGAAGATATTGGTTCTTTGTTCAAACATTTTGCTCGCGGTGCAGCAAGTCGCTACCAGTTACCGCCGCCCGTCATTACAGAAAAAGAGATTCAACGACTGATTGCTACGCATTGGACGGAGAACATTCGTCAGCTTCGTCAACATGCTGAACTCAGAGTACTGACGCAAATTAAGCAACCGTCACTCGACAGCAATACTAATGAGCAAAATGACGACAATGAACTCGATATAAGCATTGAAGAGCAACAACAGTCGTTAAACCAACGCACCGATAGCTTTGAACAAATCATCTTGATAGAGGCACTACATCGCCATCAAGGCCGATTAAAAGAAGTACAACAAGAGTTGCAGGTGTCGCGAAAAACGCTGTATGACAAACTCAGAAAGCACCAACTCGATAAAACGGATTTCAAGAACCGATAAGTCTTAAAAAATATATAAATTCAAAGATTTAAAGGAACAAAACCTTAACATTTATCAGAAGTAGGAATACACTCATTAGGCTTGCACTTTTATTTAGCGAACAAGGACTGTTATGAGTCAGAAAAATTTCAGCAAATTGAACGAGACCGAACTTGAGTATGTCGATGATAAAACAGCGGCACTGCTCCTCAATACGCCTACCAGTGCGCGTATTATGTTGTGGGTGATCGTTCTGTTTTTTATTGCTGCTATTGGGTGGTCTGCTTGGGCAGAGATCGACAAAGTTACCGTTGGCCAAGGCAAAGTGATCCCTTCCTCTCAGATCCAAGTGGTACAAAACCTTGAAGGTGGCTTAGTAAAAGAGATCTTAGTTAAAGAAGGACAGCGTGTTCAAAAAGGCCAACAACTGCTGCTAATCGATGACACACGATTCCGTTCTGATTTCCGCGAACGTGAACAACAAGTGGCGAACTTAACCGCCAACGTATTAATGCTTTCCGCATCCTTAACCAGTGTTGTCATCAATGAAGAGTTCTCTGTAGAAGAGTGGAAAAAAAGCGTGCTGCTTGATTACGGTAAACTCGCCTTCCCACCTAAATTCTACGAACTTCAACCTAAACTAGTTAGCCGCCAAAAAGCCGAATATCGTCAAGACCTGAACAACCTAAAAAACCAACTTTCCGTTTTTGATCAACAAGTTGAACAGAAACAACAAGACCTTATTGAAATCAAAGCGCGTGTTCGTAACCTAAAACAAAGTTACCAATTTGCTCGCCAAGAATTGGATATCACCAAACCTCTCGCCGATGAAGGCGTGGTTCCACGAATTGAATTACTTAAACTACAAAGACAAGTAAACGACACTCGCCGAGAAATGACCTCTAGCGAACTTAAAATCCCTCTCCTGCGCTCAGCCATCAAAGAAGCCATGCTCAGCCGTATTGATGCCGCGCTGAATTTCCGCTCCGAACAACAAGAAAAACTCAACCAAGCTCAAGATAAGCTCTCTGCATTAACCGAATCTGCTGTTGGCCTTGAAGACCGAGTAAACCGTACTGTGGTGGTTTCTCCTGTAACTGGCACGGTTAAAACACTTGGCATTAATACTGTGGGTGGTGTTATCCAACCGGGTATGGACATCGTTGAGATTGTACCAACAGAAGACTCTCTATTGGTTGAAGCAAAAATCGCTCCACAAGACATCGCCTTCCTACGCCCAGAATTGACGGCCATCGTTAAATTCAGTGCCTATGACTTCACTAAATACGGTGGTCTGGAAGGCGTGTTAGAGCACATCAGTGCCGATACGACTCAAGATGAAGAAGGTAACAGCTTCTACATCGTGCGCGTACGCACCGAACAGCACAATTTTGGACAAAATGAAGAGCTGCCAATCATTCCTGGTATGACAGCCTCTGTCGATATCATCACGGGTAAAAGAACCGTACTTGAGTACATGTTGAAGCCACTATTAAGCGCTCAAAACAACGCACTAAAAGAGTAAGGACGTTTGATGCTTGATAACGCCTTTCAACACACAGTAAATAGACAAGAGAAGAGGCTATGAAGTCTCGAGTTTCTCTATTGCTGCTAGTCCTCACCTCTTTTACCTCTGGCGCTCTAAACAAGAGCGACCAAAGATGGATCGATGCCGTCACGCAAACCTATGGTGAGAGAGCCGGAAAGCGAGTGGCGACGTGGCGTTCAAATATGACGTCATACGATGGATTAAGTGAAAAAGAGAAACTCAGGTCGGTGAACCAATTCTTCAACCAAATGTACTTTGTCGATGACAACATACTGTGGGGAAAGAATGACTACTGGGCGACACCACTGGAGTTTTTAGGCAGCAACGCTGGTGATTGTGAAGACTTCACTATCGCAAAATATTTCTCTTTGCTTGAGCTGGGTGTGCCAGATAAGAAATTACGATTGGTGTACGTAAAAGCACTTGAGTTAAACCAATTCCACATGGTGTTGGCGTACTACTCAACACCCAGTGCAGAGCCACTAATTTTGGACAACTTAAACCCTGAAATTAAACGCGGTTCCAAACGCCCAGACCTACGACCAATTTACAGTTTCAACGGTAAAAACCTTTGGTTGATCAAGTCAGCGGCAGGCAGCGGTAAATTAGCAGGGAAATCTTCAAGATTGAGCTTATGGAACGACTTACGTTCACGTGAGCGCTCTCTAAAATTAAACAAACCCATTATCAATTACGATGAGTAGGTACAATGACTTTATATAAACAGCTTGTGGTCGGGATGGTTGCAGTGTTCATACTGTTGATGACGTCAGTTTTTATGATCGAATTCAATACCACCCGTGGATACTTAGAGGAGCAGCAACGCTCTGAGGTAAGTAATACCATTAATACTGTTGGACTGGCTCTCGCCCCTTACCTAGAAGAAAAGGACAAGGTGGCAGTGGAGTCTGTTATCAACGCCCTGTTTGATGGCAGTTCTTACTCAGTCGTTCGATTGATATTTCTCGACAGCGGTGAAGACATTCTCCGCTCATACCCTGTAAAGCCAACCGGTGTACCAGAGTGGTTTACCAACCTAAACCTGTTCGAGCCAGTTCATGATCGCCGCGTGATCACCAGTGGTTGGATGCAGTTGGCCGAAGTGGAGATTGTGAGTCATCCTGGTCCTGCCTACGATCAACTTTGGCAAGCATTCATCCGCTTACTGAGCATCTTTGGCACGATCTTCTTACTCGGTTTAGTCTCTATCTCTTGGATCCTTAAACGCGCTTTACGCCCTCTCTCGTTGATCATTACTAAGATGGATCAGATCGCCAAGAATCAGTTTGGCGAACCACTGGCTCGTCCGAAAACAAAAGACCTGATCTTAGTGGTTGATGGCATCAATCACATGTCGACTCAAGTTGAGTTGGCATTTAAGAACCAAGCGAAGGAAGCCCAGAAGCTACGTGAAAGAGCGTATATCGACCCAGTATCTCAGTTAGGTAACCGTGCTTACTACATGTCTCAGTTAACTCAGTGGTTAGAAGAGTCCAGTTTAGGTGGTTTAGCAGTACTTAAAGCTGAGTTTATTAGTGAAGAGTACGATGAAAAGGGTTACCAAGAAGGTGATGCCTTGGTTCATCAACTGGCTGAACAGCTGCAAGCATCAATTTCATCACCAGACATCACCATTGCTCGTATTTCGAGTGACGAGTTCGGCTTCATTATGCCAAACATTGATGAGAGCGAGCTTAAACTTGTCGCTAGCAGCATTGTAAACTGCATCCAAAGCCTAGGTTCGGACCCAACGGGCATGGCAAACCCACACATTGCACTAGGTGTGACATACAGCAACAAGCGCAAAACGAGTACCGAAATTATGTCGCTGGTGGATAATGCACTTTCAAGTGCCAAGGCGAACCGAGAGCTGGCTTACGGCTACGTAACCGCAGACGAACACGGAGCCGTAATGGGCAAACAACAATGGCGTATGTTGGTTGAAGAAGCGATCATCAACGACCTCATTACCTTCCGTCTGCAGGCTGCAAACAATGCCTTTGGCAAAACCTATCACCAAGAAGTGTTCTCAGCGATTGAAAAAGATGGTGTGCGTTACGGTGCCAACCAGTACCTATACGCGCTAGAACAGCTTGAAATGAGCCACATTCTCGACCAATACGTTATTGAGAAGATGATTGAAAAGCTGAATGCAAAAGAAGTAACCAGCCCTGTCGCTATCAATATCTCACCAAGCAGTATTTCTCAACCAAGCTTCATCCGTTGGATTGGTAAGACGCTTGAACAAAATGCCTCAATCGCTCATCTGCTGCATTTTGAGATTCCAGAAAACTGTTTCATTAACGTTCCGCACTACACGGCTCTATTGTGTAACACCATTCGTAACGCTGAATCAGTGTTTGGTGTTGATAACTACGGACGTAACTTCCAATCACTGGATTACATCAACGAATACCGTCCAAGTTATGTGAAGCTAGATTACCTATTCACACATAACCTTGATGATGAAAAACAGAAGTTCACCTTAACGTCGATCTCTAGAACCGCTCACAACCTAGGCGTAACTACCATTGCGTCTCGAATAGAAACTCAGACTCAGCTCGATATTCTGTCTGATAACTACGTAGAAGTGTTCCAAGGCTTCATTGTTGATAAATAGTTGTAAGGGTTATATCACATGCAAGATCCACTATTGAACTCACTGATCTACGTTAGCCGGTATTACGGGTTAGCTAACTCGCCAGAAGCGTTGGTCAATGGGCTGCCACTATCGGATGGAAAGCTAACCCCTTTCCTATTCCCTCGGTCTGCAGAGCGAGCGGGTTTAGTGGCGAAAGAAAACCGTTCCGACTTAGAAAAGATCCCTCATCTGATTTTGCCTGCGGTCTTACTGCTTAAACAAGGCGAAGCGTGCGTTCTCAACAGTATTGATTTAGAGAAGCAAGAAGCGGAAATCATTACTGCGGAAAGTGGAATGGTGCCCATCATCATTCCTATCGAAGAACTGAAAGAACAATTCATCGGCCGCTACTTCTTGGTAAAGAAACAGTTCCGCTATGATGAACGTTCACCAGAGGTTCTAAAAACACGCAAAGGTCACTGGTTTTGGAGCACCATTTGGGAATCTAAAAACATCTACCGAGATGTGTTAATAGCCTCCATTTTAATAAATGTGTTCGCCATTGCTGCGCCGATGTTTACACGCTTGGTATACGACAAAGTCGTACCCAACCTCGCCTTTGAAACCTTATGGGTGTTAGCGAGTGGTATCTTCGTCGTGTTCCTATTCGATTTGTTGCTCAAATTGATGCGAAGCTACTTCATTGACGTTGCCGGTAAGAAATCCGATATCCTCATTTCTTCTAAACTGTTCAGCAAAGTTCTGGGGATTCGTATGGAAGCAAAGCCTGCTTCTGTCGGTGCTTTTGCTAAAAACTTGCAAGAGTTCGAATCCATTCGAGAATTCTTTACCTCTGCAACCATTGGCTCGTTAATCGACCTACCGTTCGCATTGATGTTCTTGGCGTTAATTTGGTTAATGGCAGGAAACCTTGTGTTTGTGCCCGTTGCCGGGGTGGTCATTTTGATCATCTACGCGTTGCTAATCCAAGGTCCACTGCGCCGTACCATTGAAGAAGGTTCACGTCTTGCTTCGCAAAAGTACGCAAACTTAATTGAGAGTTTGGCAGGGTTAGAGACGGTTAAGCTGTTCAGTGCGCAAAGCCAATTCCAATTCCGTTGGGAAGAAGCCGTTGCTCACATGGCAAATTGGAATATCAAGAGTCGTCGTATTACCGACAGCATCCAAAACACCGCCGGCTTTGTTCAGCAAAGTACCAACGTAGGCATGATCATTTTTGGTGTGTATCTAATCGCAGAAGGTGAACTTACGATGGGTGGTTTGATCGCTGCGACCATGTTGAGCGGCCGAGCGATCGGTCCTCTTGTTCAACTATCTTTGCTTTCTACACGTTACAATCAAGCGAAGTCATCTATGACGTTGATAGAGCAAGTAATGTCGATGCCAGATGAACAAGAAGAAGGTAAGCGCTATATTCACCGCCCGATTATTCAGGGTCATATCGCACTAGATAAAGTAACGTTCCACTACCCAGATTCTCCCGTTGCTTCTATTAGGGATTTAACTCTGCATATCAAACCGGGTGAAAAAGTGGCGATCATTGGGCGTATTGGTTCAGGTAAAACGACACTAGAGCGCCTGATTATGGGCCTGTACAAGCCCACAGAAGGCCATGTACGCATAGATGACACCGATATGGAACAACTGCACCATGTCGACGTACGACGCAATATAGGCTGTGTACCGCAAGACAGTAACCTGTTCTATGGTTCGGTAAGAGACAACATCACATTAGGTCGTCCTTTGGTGGATGACCGCGATGTGATGGATGCAGCGAACCGTGCAGGCGTAACTGCGTTTACTCAGCAAGATCCTGCAGGTTTAGAACGCCAAGTGGGTGAAGGTGGTGCTTTGTTGTCTGGTGGTCAACGTCAGTCTATTGCGATTGCCAGAGCCTTCCTAGGCCGTCCTCCAGTGCTATTGATGGATGAACCAACGAGTGCGATGGATAACCGTTCAGAGATGCACATCAAGCACCAACTTAACCAGTTACTACCTAGTGAGACGTTAATTCTAATTACACACAAAACATCGATGTTGGACATTGTCGATCGAGTGATCGTAATGGAGAAGGGCTGCATTATTGCCGACGGTCCAAAAGGGCAAGTTCTATCAGACCTTAAACAAGGTAAGGTAAGAGCCGTTAGTTAAAGCGCTCAAGGCACCTAGTTAAATCATTATCAATAGATACCAAAAGGGGAGCATCAGCTCCCCTTTCTATTTACCCGTATCAGTACCTAGACATTACGCCACTTTGTATTCAACACAAGATCTACAAAGCAATGTCTTCTTGTTCCATCTTGAACGAGCATTGAATCTCGTATTGATTGAACGAGAAAACACTTCCACCATGCGTTCGCTTGGTAGTGACCGTCTCGTCACCAAACTGAATGGTCACTCGGGTATACACCTTTTCGTGTGCCTCTACTGTGCATTCTGCAAGGTTGGTTTCAAACTCCGCTTCAAGTGTGTCTAGCTGCGACTTAGTATTTTCAATTGCAAGATTGTTCTTCTCTCGTTGCTGCTCAATTTCTAACGCTTGCTCTTCGCTTCTCTCTGCTTTCGGACGCTTCTTAAATTCTAACTCTTGGCGAATCACACCCATGGTTTGCTCTTGAGCGTGTTTATACGTTTCCTTTAACTCGGCTATCTTTTGTCGGTAACCATCGTAGCGCGCAAAGCCATGTACTTTAGTGGCGGTATATCCCTCAACGCCTAAGAAGACACATTCTACTTTTCCGCCGACTTTAGCTTCTCCACCGCTGAGCGTGCCATGCTTTTTCAAGCTGTCCATCACGATCAGGTTGTTACCACAACGAATGTCATTGCTCATACTGTGTACACCAAGGCGTAGATCGTTGGCCGTTTGTAACTCGGCATTCTGTGCATAGCTTGCTGTGATAGAGCCTTTGCTAAATACCTTACAACTTTTTGGCTCACCCTCTTTGGTCGTATGGCCGATAATGCCTTTTGCAACTTTGATGTCACCCTGAGCTTGAACCTCTGCCGATTCGATAAAGCCACCCACCGTAATACTTCCAGTCGCCTTGACGATCATTCCCGGTTCGATGTTGCCAGAGACAAACACATTGCCTTTGAATTTAACGTGACCAGTTGAGACATCGACGTTGCTAACACACAAAGCGTCATCCACTTCGATGGTTCGATCTTTAATGATGGGTAACCCTGGGTATGAGGCGAGCAGTAAATTGGGATCATCAGGAGAAATGTAAGTGCCCTTTCCTGGCTTGATTAAACTGTCTTGCCCTGGAAGCGGTGGGATAATTCGACCTTGGACGGTAAAGCCAGCGATACCTTTGGTTGCGGGAGTGCGTTTCATTAAGTGATCATTTTGGCCAACGGTAATGGTTTGCCCCAAGTCTCGCATGTCAATTTTGCCTTCGTCTTTGCTACGAGGCTTCAATACTTGACGAGTAATATCTTCAACTAAGGCAGCAAACTTAGCGTCTTTACCCTTTACTGGTTGCGTCCCTTTAGCGACTGGCTGAGTAAACTTTTCTCCGGGCTTAAGTTTGCTACTCATCATCAGAACTTTCCTGAGCGCTAACTTATTAATTCCTTTTGTTATTTGAGCTTGAGATAAACAGTGGATAATGTCGCTACCACGCAGTGGGCGTCCATTGTATGGGCCAGTGACCACAAGACTCGCAAGCATTTCATCTTCAGACAGTTCGACCACAACATTGGCATTACGAACTTCGGCAATCAAGATTCCTTCATAAGCTTCACCCTTACCTTCTTTAGCAAGAGTAACGAAACGCAGAACCTCTTCTTCGAAAAGAAAATAGTTTGATGCATTCAAAGCTTCTAAAGTTGATGGCAGCGTCTTGTTATCAAAACTTGCATCAACCACAAACCCGGTTGGCAAACATGCCATCACCTGTTGCCTGTCTTCCGACAATGTAACGATGTTATCCCACATTCGAATTGAGTATCCCTAATGACTCAGTTGTTATTCAGTCTATATAATTCGTTCTGCGCTGAGTATCACATTATTAGAATAATCAGCGTCACATCACTTACTTTCGATTCTGCAAACATGACTCATAAATAAGACTGACGCATTTTATGAACTGCTTCGCCTTTACAAATACATAGATAAATTTTTCTCAATATTTTGGTGCGATTGAATGTTGAATAGATGTTGGTACAAGGTATTAACGGCGAAAGGTTTAGAAGATTAGAGGCTGTCACGAAGAGATGAAACAGAAGTGATGACGCTTAGAGTCAGGGTGAACATATTTAGATATGGAGTTTCAGTTTACAGTGTAAATCCAAGATTCTAATTTACACTGTAAATCTAATTTGTAGCGGTCTGTTTATTTAAATGATAGTCATGCTATTTACACTGTAAATTTGCTAGCAAAGCATCGATGTCTTTACGAAACTGGAACTCTGCTTGTTTACGACCAACAAAATTAAACTGCTCGACGCAAGTCCCCCACTCTTTCTGTTGAACGACCTTTGCGATGAGCAAATCAGAAATACTGGCTCCTCGAACATTACAGAGCAGAATCAAGTTCAATACGCTGAAGCTAATCGAATCATAACTATTACCACCGTTAACGTAACTTTTGACCAACTGAACTTCAAACTCGCTAACGGTCTGGAAACTGTTTGGTAGTAGTGCGCGCACCATATCGGTTTCAAGTGAAATCAAAGAACCAGAAACAAGAAAACAATAGCTACGCTCGAAATGATTTTGAATTTGGTCAATCCAACTTTGCGAGTTTGAGTTAAGCGCCTTAACCATCAACACCGAGTGACAGCCACTTGACTGATCTCGCTGGTGGCCAATATGAACAGGCACAAATTCACTATCACGCCAGAAGGAAATCAAATCACTGGTCGCACCGAAGCTTGTCGCCAAATAATCAGCTTGCTCTGTTTGTACCGTTGTCTCAGAGAATTGCTCTAACATCCAACGGCCAATACCCAAACCTTGATGAGCAGTTGAAACAGCAATACGCATAACTCGAAGGCAACGACTGGTAGCCGCCTGAGCGCAACCAAGTTGGTTTGCCAATAATACTGGAGCGAGATGCCCCTGAGGTCTGCGTTTTCCAATTTGAATTTGGGCAATCAACTCGCTTTCCAAACCGCCCTCTTCCGTCACTAACATACAACCTAAGCATTTATCTTTATGCCAAGCAGCACACAAGCGAATTGCTGGATTGTTGAGAAACTGCATTAGGTCATTCGGCGAAGTCTGATAGTGCGCGTCCACAAGAAGAGAAAAACATTGTTGTAGTAAGTCAGGATTCACTAAGCATTCTGCTTTTGACAACTCGACCAAGTTTAATTGATTACTTATTTCAGCAGAAAAGCTATCTAGTTCATGAACCACCGAGTCACTCAGTGATGCGTCATTACCAAGTAAAAAACAATCAAATAACCAAGCTTCTAGCGGATCATTGTTATTCCAACGAATCGGCTGTTCGAGCTTAAACCCTTTCCATCCGGGACGATGCTCAGAAAGCCAAGATTCAAACTTAATACCAAACCCACGTCCACTGCCCTCATAACCGTGTATCGTGGTTGAAAAAACCATGCGGTGATAAATATCGACCATGGATTTGAGCATTGGAATTGGAATTGCAGCCGCTTCATCAACTAATAGCAGATCACAATCTGGTTTGGATTTAAGTAATTCATCTGGCGCGACGAATCGTAAACTGCCACCTTGATAACGAATGTGGGTAGCGTTGACCACTTTGTAGGGCTCTAACCCTTGGCAAGCATGAGAAAATATAGGCTCCACCGCTTTCACCGAAGGTGCTGTAACAACAATATTAAACCCGTCACGCTCGGCTAACAGCTGCGCTGCAGCAATTCCTAATGTCGAGCTCTTACCATGCCCTCTATCCGCAGTGAGAATCAAAGGACGTTTACGATGTCCAGACACCACTTTTTTCACCAACTCAACCGCCGTTCGTTGCTGTTCAAATTTATCCAATTCATTTTTGACGCTGTGCTTCTGAGGAAGAGCTTGAGTCGCTTGAACGAGAGAAGCTGCTTCATTGTGCTGTGAAACAGAGATCAGTTTATCGAAATGGAGTTTCAACCAAGGTTGACCATAGCTTTTGCTATCTTCAGTGTCATCAACCTTTGGCGGCAACACCAACAACAGTCCTCCACCGACTAACGAACCCAAAGCGGCACTAAAACCATTCGCATCAAACTGCTCTCTAAAATCACACACAAGAACTTGGCATTCACGACCAAGCAGCTGTTGGCCTTTTTTAACTGGAACATGAATCACACCTTCAAATGGCGTACCGCCAATTTGGAAGATACTTGCAGCGTGAGAGTTTTGAAGGAAGGAAAAAATAGCAGAGTTTTGCCAATCAAAATCGCCATTAAAGACCACGCCATAACGGTGATCGTTATGCTGAGCAATAATAGAAAGTGTATGCAGAAAAGTGTTGGTTGGGTTTGTCATAGTTAGCGTCCAGATTCATCTAAACACAGTTTATCACAGCCAAATAAAAAGCCGCATAAAGCGGCTTTAGAGGAGTAATGAAAAGTCGTCGACTTAGTCGAGCTTCGATTGTACAAAGGCGAGGATTTCTTCCATTGTTGCATCATCAACTTTCTTAAGGTTCAACGCTAAGTTTGAACCCTTACGGCTGTATGATGCGCGGCCCTTAATAAGCTCTACTTTTGGAGAAGCTTTCTTCGCTGGCGCCAATTCAAGAATCCAACCTTCCAACGTTTCTGTCACGTCTTTGGTTAGACGAGTTACGCCTTGAGCTTCGCTACGCTGCCATACGAAACCTTCAGAAGCGTCACACTTAGTCAGTAGTGTTTGCTGCTGTTCACTCGTCAATCCACCAAACTGCTTGTGTAGTTTAACAATGGTTGGACGACCAAGGTCGCTCACATTTGGATAAGCTTGTAGCAATTCAAGTGGTAAAGCGGCCGCTTTCAATGCACCACTCACCAAAGCTTCACTACACTGGAACATCTTTGCTAGTGCTTTTTGGTCTTCCGCTTCGCCTTGATCCAGCTTCGCTTGCATCTCTTTGCCCTTCTCGTAAAGAGAAAGCGGTTTATGAGCGTTAGCTACGTCTGATAGGAACTTAGCGTGTTCGCCGTTAATGTTTTCAGCAACATAGATTAGGAACTCTTTGTCAGCCAAAATACACGACATACGGCGACGGCTACCATCAAGAACTTCAATCTTACCGTCTTTGTTCTTACGACCAACCGCAGGGTATTGCTGACCACGTTCTTTTAATGTTGTAAGAACATCAGAAAGCGCGTGCTCGTTTAAGAAGGATTGCTCACGAGCATTCTCTTCAAAAACAACGGTACGAGTTGCCACTTCAGAAGCAGGAATTCGTACCAATTCAAATGAAACCAAATCTTCGCCAGCAACAGAAAGCTCGATCACTTGAGCCTGTTCTTTAGCCGCAGTTTGCGCTTCTTGAGGCGTAGCAACACGACGTTTGTTCGCCTTACCAAATAGCTTTGCATTTAAGTCAGATGTTTTAATTGCCATTGTTGTTATCCCTGATTAAGTGAAGGCCAGTTGCTGTGTAATACACGCTCTAACTCTAGAGCACTTTTTTGTACTGCGTCTTGAGCAACAGCTAGAGTTTTCTTGCCGCCCTCAAAATCACTCACCGTTAGATCAAAAACCGTGCTGTAAGTATCGGCACAGGTTTCGAAAGCACGGCTTCTTGGAATGGTTGCCATCATTACTTGGTCGTTCAACAGGTAGTTCATTTCAGTCAGAACTGACACTTGTTTCTTGTTGTCGTCTTCAAACATGGTCGGCATTAGACGAACAAATTCGAGCCCTTTCCAGTCATCCGGGAACATTTCGTAAACCGTTGGTAAGTGCTGGAAGAAGTTAACCGTTGAAGCCCAGTCCAAACGCTTAGCCGCGCATGGAATCAGAAGTGCGTTCGACGCGTACATTGCATTCCACACTAGAGGGTCAACGTGCGGGCCGGTATCGATCATAATCACATCAAAATCATCGGCAATTTTGTCGATAAGCTTCTCTTTTAACAGACGAACAATATCAAGAGACTGATCTTTAGAAAGGCTTTGCCACGCTTCAGCGTTGAACATCGCATCTTCTGGAAATGCAGAAATTGTCTTCAGGTTTGGATACTGAGTTGGCAACAACACGTTCTTACGAAGAAATTCTAGGTCTACGTCTTGGCCTTCCGGCACGTTGTCTAACATGATATCGACTGCAGAATAGATACTGTCGTGCTCTGCCCCACTAATTTGCGGGTTTAAGAACAGACGTAATGAACCTTGTGGATCCAAGTCAATCAGACAGATACGGTAGCGCTTATCTAGATTCAGAGACAAACAAGCTGCTAAATGAACCGCTGTCATTGATTTACCTGTACCACCTTTCTGGTTCTGTACATTGATAATCCATGGTTTGTTGTCAGCATGCTGCTTACGTTGGTGGAACTTTGGCACTTCTGCCGCGTCCATCAACATGTGAGCTTCTGTCAATGAAATCGAGTAATGATTGGCGTTGTTCTTTGTAAATTGATGACCATCAGCTTCAAGCTTAGTAATCGCTTCGTCTAATTTACGACGCGTTAAACCAGAACGAGTCTCCATCATAGCTTTAGACATTGGAGGGAAATGTTCATCACTTCGCTCTTCCAAAATAATCTCAATTCGGTCAGCCTGAACTTGTTGAGTTTGTTCGGCCAGCTGATAGAGCTTATCAATCGTTTGTTCTCTTTTCATTGCCAGTTTCCGTAATGATTAACTAACTACAAATTGTACAGCGATTAACAACAAACACAACAAAAACATGAACATACATTTATGAGTAAAATCACATAAAATAGACGTCGTTTTTACAATTTGATGAAACATCGCCTTAGACAAACACAAAAAACAACCAATTTGATTATGTATAACCGTGTTATTTCTACCTTACATTTAAAATGTTACAGCGTCACCTATTTACAATGTAAATGGAATTTCAGTGAAAAACCTTCGGAACGATTGAAATACAAGCATAGATTACGGTTGGTGTGATTTGCATTCGAATTTATAGATTTTCAATCCAATAGAAGTTAAAGAACGCTCAATGAACAAAAGAATCAAAACCGACGGAAAGGTGGAGTATCTAAAAACAATAGAGAATTGGCGTTTGACCGGAAGAATGATCATGGCATACATCTAATGTAAGATAATTAATAACGTCAAATTATGAAGCATGATCAAGGCGTAAACTTAACAATATTGATCCGAGTAACTGCACATTAGAAATGATCAACCTCCGGAAAAATGATCAAGTAAATATCGTTCCGGAAGCATATAATTTAACAGCTAAATTACGGACAAATGCTTTTGCAATGGGGATTCAACGCCTATAGGGGCTCAATGATTGAAAATTCAATCTACACAGACCGAGAATACACAAACATGACAATTTCATGATCATGCTTCCTAGCTAATCCCAGCAGCGTTGAATCCATCAAAACAAATTCATTTTCATCGGACACTGACCAAATTTTGCACTCAATAGGGTAGGAACGATAAAAACGACGCTCTCTTGATCATTGTTCCGATTGATTGGCCGCCAAAAGTATCCATAAAGACAAGTCAAAAGCGAATTAGAAACCGATGTTGAATTCCGATCTGTGGATAAGCTGTATAAGTATAATGATCATGCTTTCGAATCAATAATGATCATGCTTACAATGACTTAATGATCATCGTTCTGATGTTCTATGATCATGCTTTCTCTCGTTTTATGATCATTGTTTCGGGCCCTTTATGATCATGCTTTCCAAGCGGATTTATTTTAACACTTAAAATTCAGAAACTTAAAAGCAAATTAACGCCCAGATCATTAGATCACTTAATCATTTAAGATCATATTAATCAAAAAGATCAGTTATTTAAAAGCCAATAAATTCTCTTTATTTATGATCATTCTTTCTTTATCATTCAGGAACTATAGTGAAATTACGGTTAGTGTGATACGGATCAAAAATGAAACCAGAAGAGAAATTGTTAATTAAGGCACGAAGCCACAAAGATGGTCATTTATTTGAGGTATCTGAAACAGCTGTTGAATGGATAGAACAATATCAACACTTCAAAGGTGTCACCAAAAGCATAGTTGAACTTCTCAACCTAATTTCACTTCGTGGGTTTAGCAGCAAAGACGGGTACGTTTCCACCACTGAGATTATTGAATCAACGGATGGTCAAGTAACTCGCGCGGCCTTACAACAAAGGCTGAGAGCAGCAGTAAACATCGGATTATTCAAGCAAATTCCCGTTCGCTTTGAAGAAGGCCTTGCTGGAAAAACCATGCTGCACCGTTTTGTGAACCCAAACCAATTGATATCGGTATTGGGTGCCACCAGCTTAGTGACAGAAAGCGTGAAGCAAAATGAAAAACAAAAGCGTTCTAAAGCCCTAGCTCAAACTAAAGTAAACAAGCGCTTACTGAATGAACATGGACTGAATACCCCACCAACGATGAAAGATGAAGCCGATCAATTCATTGTTTCGCCAACCAATTGGGCGGGGATTATTGATCAAGCGTTAGCGCCACCTAGAACTCGAAAGAGCTACCAGAAATCTATGGTTTCGATCTCTGGTACTCGAGCTGTGATCGAGACTCGATCTTCTAAAAATATCATGACCGTTGACGATCTGATGACGCTATTCGCGTTATTTACACTCACCGTCCAATATCATGATCATCACCAAGATGATTACCATCTAGACGCGAAACACACGCCGAATAAAACACCACTCTACATCACTGATATTTTGTCTTTGCGTGGTAAGAAAGACAGCGGTCCAGCACGTGACTCGATCCGTGACAGTATTGATCGTATCGAATTTACGGATTTCCAACTGCACGAGCTTACAGGCCGTTGGCTTAGTGAGAACATGCCAGAAGGCTTTAAGAGTGATCGTTTCCGCTTCTTAGCGAGAACCATTACCGCATCGGAAGAAGCGCCTACAGAGGGCTCTGACGGCGAAATTCGCATTAAACCGAACCTATACATCCTAGTTTGGGAGCCTTCGTTCTACGAAGAGCTGCTGACGCGTGATTATTTCTTCCTATTTCCGCCAGAAATCCTCAAGCAACATACCTTGGTCTTCCAAATGTATTCGTACTTTAGAAGCCGTATGGCGCGTCGCCATTCAGATTGCATGCTGCTTAGCGAGCTCAATCAAAAACTAGCACGTAATATTGATTGGCGTCGTTTCTCGATGGATCTGATCCGCGAGCTAAGAAAGCTGGGTGAAGTTGGGGATCAGGAAGATACCTTCTTAGTTAATCTTTGGGGGTATCATTTGACGATCACCGCGTTGATCGAAAAAGGCAAAACGACCGATTATCAAGTTGATATCAAATGCAACGTGGAAGAAGTACTGCGTTATTCAAGAGCACGTACCACCAACGCCGGTAAACGTAACATGGCACCAACGTTACCCAACCCACTGCGTAACGAGATGGTATCTAAGCAGAAGCTGGAAGAACTGTCTGAGATTATCGATGGTGAGTTTGAACCCATTCAGCGCAAAGCACCGTCGCCAAGAGGCAAATTGGGACGTCGAGTTAAGCAGCGTAAACACTCTGTTGAGATAAACGCTGACGAGATCATGATTACTCTCTCTAAATATACCTCTGCAGAGGCTCTAGAACGCAGTATAACGGCTTTATCCGCAATGACAGGGCACTCACATGCTTCAATCAAAGAAGAGTGCTCAGAGCTTATTGAGAAGCTTGATTGGTTGAGAGTAGGGGAGGACGTTATCCCATACGAAACACTGAGTCGTTTGATCGAGCTTTACAACGACCGTGATAGCACCAGCAATCGTCACCTGTCCATTGAACGTTTGATCTCGGGTTTAGCTGTGCGTCGTAAAGTGTGTAAACAAGTTCATGAAGGTCACTTAGACGAAAATGTGTTCCTTGCGCTCGACGAAATGGCGATTGGGCACTAGCCACCACTTAGCAGCTAGAAGTCAGTATTTTCGCCGCTGAATGGATAGTTTTGAACACATTAGGTGCTGATTAAAATCGCACCTAACGCTGACAAAGTGATGACAATGTAACGCATCCAGTTGATTATTATTTATCCCGAATAGACAACCTTTGTCCTTTCTTATGATTAATAGATTGGCTCATATTTTGTTACATCATACTGAATAGATTTTTGCGAGTTCCTAAGGGACTCGCTTTTTTTTGCCTGAAATTAATTAATCATTAAAATTCAATAATTTAAAGTCTGGCTGCAATGAATTTTCGTTCTAAAGCCCGAAGCATGATCAAGGTTAGATCATGCGTTCTAGGGATCCAACTTTGATGAGGCTTTGAATTGATATTGATCGACAAAGGCTTGATCAATGGAGTTGGTGCTGAATATTGCCTTGATCATCGTTTCGAGGGTGGGTTGCCATAAAGCGCACATGTGCTTCGATCAATTTTTCTGATTCTGCTTTCCAACGTGGCTCTTGTTGTTGGTTGGTAAACTCCAGCGCCAATACACACAAGTGTTGCAACCGCTGCGCGCACCACTCTTGTAAGTCTGGTTCTGATTTTGGGTCGCATGACACACCTTGTAGCTTGCTGTAAGCAAACATCAGGTATTGGTAGGCCTTTTCTTTATAGCTTGAGTTACTGGCCCCTTGCGAAGCTGACTTCGGATCTGATGAATTTGCAAGGTGGCGGTAGAAAGTAAAGATTCTCAGGCACCCGTCTAACCAACATGCGATGCCTTTGCTCTGTTCATCGGTGATCAACGGCCCCCAGAGTGCATCTGGAGGCGTTAAGATCAAAGGTTCTAACCGGTCCACTTGATCATGCTTTCGGTCTTTGTACCAATCTCCGATCCGCTCTAACCAAGTGTCTAGTTCATTCATGCGACGTTATCCCACTGTTTTACAAAGTGATTATCAGCAACTTGTTTGATTTCATGCTGTATTTCGCAGCTCTGCTCTCGAATTCGATCTGCGTCTATCGAATAGTTTGGTTCATTTTTGACGAGTTCGCCAAATGGCAGATCAGGATCAGGTACAGCAGAGATCAACAGCTTGGTGTACGGGTGTTGTGGATTAGTTAAGATCGATTGTGTTGAGCCCCATTCAACGATCTGCCCTTTGTACATCACTGCTGTCTCTTCTGCGATGTAATGGGCCGTGGCAAGGTCGTGGGTTATGTACAAAAAGCCAATTCCTAACTCTTGCTTCATTTTTTGCATCAGGTTCAACACACCAAGTCGAATCGAGACGTCTAGCATTGAGGTTGGTTCATCAGCGAGGATAACTTCAGCGCCAACGGCCAGTGCTCTTGCTAGGTTAACCCTTTGTCTTTGGCCTCCACTGAGCTCGTGAGGGTATTTGGCGAGAGTTTCTATGGGTAACTCCACCAGCGTTAATAACTCTTTGAGGCGCTCTGTGAGAGCCTGTTTGGTGGCAACTTGCTTATGGATCTTAAGCGGGCGTGTTAAATGGTGCTCTATGGTATGAGTTGGATTGAGTGAGCCAAACGGGTCTTGAAACACCATTTGCACACGGTTGCGATAATCCAAGATATCTTTACGACTTTTAAGCGTAGAGATATCTCTGCCTTTGAACAGTATCTCTCCTTCGGTCGCAGGGTAAACCTTGGTCATCAATCGCGCGCAGGTGCTTTTCCCGCAGCCAGATTCACCAACCAGTGCCAGTGTTTTGCCTGCATGTAAGTCAAAACTCACCCCATGCAGTGCTCTAAATATCTCTTCTTTGCCAAACCCACCGCCAACAGTGAATTCTTTAACGAGGTTTTTTACTTGGAAAATTGGTTGTGACATAGAGCTCTCCTAGCACGCCGTCGCGTGAGCATGTTCGTGAATATTAGGGAAAGAACTCCATAGCTTTTGGGTGTAGGAGTGTTGAGGGTTGTTACGAATCTCATGGGCCTGGTTGATCTCAACTATCTGGCCGTGGCGCATGATGGCAATGCGATCACATAGCTGGCTCATCAATGCGAGGTCATGGGTGATGAAGAGTATCGAGAAACCAAACTCCTCTCTGAGTTGGTGTATCTGCTGCAGAATCTCGCGTTGTACAACTACATCCAGTGCTGTAGTGGGTTCGTCCATGATGATCAGCTTCGGGTTGAGGGCGAGAGCGATGGCAATCACCAAGCGTTGACGCATGCCGCCACTGAATTGATGCGGGTATTCGGTTAGGCGCTGACGAGGAATATTGACAAGGTCGAGCAGTTTCTCGGCGCGATCTTTGGCCTGTTCATTACTCATGCCTTTGTGATGACGCAGAACGTCCGCAAACTGTTCTTCAATGGTTAATACTGGGTTGAGTGAATTCATCGCGCTTTGGAAGACCATCGCGATCTCACTCCAACGCAAGGTATTCAAATGGCTATCCGATAAGCTCAGTAGATCTTGTCCACCAAATAGAATTTGGCCTCCTGAAATGAAAGCCGGCGGCTTATGTAGGCGGTTAATGGCAAATGCGATGGTGCTTTTACCACAACCTGATTCTCCGGCTAGGCCGAAAATCTCGCCTTGGCCTATGCTAAAGCTAACGGATTTTACTGCATTGAAATCACCATCATCGGTGATGTAGTCGACACATAGATTCTTCACTTCGAGAAGTGGTTTATCTGAATTTTCCACAGACATGATAAATACTCAGTTATGATATTGATAACTATTATCATTAACATGTGTTGGATTTAGTGAAAGCGACGAGCGCAAAAAGGATGAAGTGACTCGAAATTTATCTTGGGTTCTTTCACGGAATTTCAGCAGGAAAGAGGCATTGGAAGAGGGGAAAATGAGAGTTGGATCAAACCACATTTTTTATGGGGAATCTTTTAAATGTAATTGCAGAAAATGGCTTTGGCAAAGTTTAAATGAGGCATTTGTTAATTAGCTTTTCGAAGCGTCGGAATCATCACACTTCAGTACAGAATTTCTTAACAAGCGAAAAAGCATTTGCTACAGATTACCTGTCCATTACATGGTGCTTTTCGGAGGAAAACATGTCCATTAATTCTATTAACCATGATGAAATGACAAATATTGCAAACAAGTGGGATGCTGAAGAAGAAGTATCTTTCAAACCAGAAAAGAAAATGAAGTCTGCTGAAGCTCGTCGTCGTATCGAGGCTCTAAGAGAAATTAGAGAAAGCGGTTTGAGTCTGGAAGAAGCGAGGGAGCTAGGTCTTATTCACTAATAATCCCCATTGCATTAGGAAGGGTGGCACAATGTCACCCTTTGATTTATAAGTACTTTTCTCATTGTTCCTCTCTAGATTAAATCAATACCTTGATCCGCCACCCCACAGTTCCGTTTAGCTGATTCTTTCTGACATGACGTTATTCAGATGAAAAATATGCACAGGGCATACTCTTGAACCAAGTTGTTTGACAGCAATATACAACGCCACTAATTTTAAAGTTAAAGCAAAAATATGCTACGTCGTTGGTAAGGAGAAGGCTATGTCTAATTCTGTGGCTCAAGCTGAAGAAGTCTTGTTTTATGAACCCGAAGATCCGAACGGATACCTCTCAAATTTTGCCGCTTGTCCTATCAAGGTGGATGACCAAGTTTGGGCTACCAGCGAACACTATTATCAAGCGATGAAGTTTGCTTCTAAAGCGCTACGTAATACCATATTGGAAGCCAGCACACCTGCAGAAGCATTCTCCTTAAGTCGTGACTATGAAGATCAAGATCAAGTTCGAGAAGATTGGTATGACATTCGTGTTGAAGTGATGCAGTTCATTGTCACCGAGAAGTTCAGACAGAATCCACAATTTGCGCTGTTTCTTACCAATACCGGAGATTCTTTGATCAAAGAACATTCCCACAAAGACCATTTTTGGGGAGATGGCGGCGATGGAACCGGCGAGAACCATTTAGGCAAAATTCTGATGGCTGTGCGTCAACAACTTCATCTAATTGCTTCGGACTAATTAATCGATTCAAATCGCGGGTATATTTTTGGCTGCCCCTAAACACATATTGAAAAGGCCGCCCTGTAATTTAGCCTATGAGCTAAGCAGGGCGGCCTTTTGAGTTTTTAAGAGTCGTGCAGCGAAGATAATGTAAAGCTTTTAGGTTGTGTTACATCGTTGGTTTGGCGTTATAAGTAACTTTGTACGATGTCATCGAGTCGACCATCGTCTTTCATTTGATCGAGGCGTTGGTTGATAAAGCTTTGCAGCTCGGGATCCATCTCAGGGTCAAACGCCAAATGTATAGGGTAGTTATTGATTACAGAGCCAAACTCTTGCATCTGGTAGTCATCAATATTTAGCTTCTGCTCGTTTAGGTTGTATTTGATTCTCGATTCCATTTCTACAAATACGGTGTCACCGGGAGCACGGTTTAACACGCGAAAAGCGGCGGTATAATCTTTTACTCGAATCTCATTGAGCTTGCCTTGTTGGATGTAAGGCTCCAAGTTCGGGTATTCAAACCCCACCAGCAAAACCACTGCTTTTCCGTCTAGATCATCAATGGTGTTGAACTCAAATGGCTTTTTACCGCTACTCAGTAATACATGTTTTACATTGTAAATCGGATCTTCAGACAGGTTCACAGATTGGATGTTTCCCCAACTCGGGCTGCCATAGGTTACCCAGTTAGGGTTCTCTCTTGCATCAAGCTTGTCGATCATTCGATTAAAAGGGTAGGTGTGGTAGTTGATCTCATATTGGCTGTCATCAAACACGGCTTCCACAATATCTGAAACCATTCCTCTGTGAGATGACCCGTCAGTTTCGATCTGAAAAGGTTGCGCTTGGCTCGCAATAATGTAGTAGTGAAGAGGTTCGCTTGCAAAAGCATAACTGCTTGAAAACAAACTGACTATGGATGCAAAGATAAGATGTTTTTTCATAACCTTCCCTAGTTATTTGATGAATGACTACTATTATACTAGTTGAGTAATTGTAGTTTACTGGATAACAATAATGGTAATTTTTGTATGGTGAAAAAAGGAAAACGCTATATTGGACTTTCCCGACAGTTGATCGGGGTCATCATCGCAATCAGCACCTTATTCACAGTTATAGTGACAGGTCTCGGGTTGTATGTGGAGTACCAAAGTCGAGTTTCTTTTATCAGCGCTCAGGTCGAACAGGTAAAGGACGGTTATCTCTCTGGTTTAACGTCCAGCTTGATGTTTAGCGATTTC
>NZ_MCZZ01000151.1 GCF_002875705.1 Vibrio sp. 10N.261.45.E2 | reverse complement strand
GATTCCCCCGGGCATGCCCGGGGTACTTACCGTGACAACGCTAAAGCGTTGACCAAAATTACAAACAGCTTACGCTGTAATTTTGGAATTGGCATTCATCCACGGGTAAACCCGTGGTTTTCTGTATTCACAGAATAAAAATCTTATCTTGCACTGAGCCTCTCGAACGAATATCTTCTGTGCATTGACCGAATGAATGCTTTGTTAAAGGAAAGATGTGTCTGCTGTAAACCTAAGTTTTGAACAACTGTTAATGAAACAATCCAAATCTCTCATTAATAGCGATCCAAAACGTTTTCAAAAAACTTGGTCAGAAGCGAGCTTTGATGTACTCGATTGGTTTGGGATTGATCGTTTAACGCTTTATCCAAATTCAATGGTGTTGCTGGAAGATGGAAAAACGTGTTCCGTATCCAAGTCACATGTTCCTCTAATCAACAAACAAAGTTATGTTGGTGGCAATTATCTTGATTACTTAAAGCTGCTAAAAACCAACGAAACTTACCTCACTTTTACCAACTTAGAACTCGCTTCAAGCAAAAATTACGTTCTAAAGAAGATCTACAGAGAAGGGGGTCGATGGCACTGCATCATTCCGTTGCAGTTGTTTAATCAACGTTGGGGTGCCCTTTCATTTACCAATTTTAGTGACAACAACAAGACTTTCGAGCTCGAAGACATTGAACGCTTAAAGCTTGTTTGTGAGATATGGCTTTGTTATTGGCAACATTCGACATTAGCGCGAACGTTAAAACAGAATGAAAACCTGTTGGAAGATGATAGTGATAAGTTGCTATTGCTGACTAAGAGGCAAACGAAAGTTTTGGCACTTATCGCCCAAGGCCTCAGTGCCAAAGAATGTGCCGAGCAATTGCATTTAAGTTCAAGAACGATCGAGTCACACAAGTATCGAATGCTCGGTCTACTGGATTTAAATAACCACAGCGAGCTTGTTCAGTTCGCTTTACGCAACGGGTTAGGTATTGCTGAAAACCAATACGCTACTCGCTAAAATTCGATGCTCTTTTTATTCGTTGCCCTCACTCAGCGCGAATTTAATCTCATCGGATGAAAAGCCTTTACGACTCAACATCGCATAAGCCTTTGAACGTTCTTTGTGATCGTTTAGGTCATAAGATTTCTTCTGCAACTGCTCTAAACACGAAGAGTAGAAGTCTAGCTGTTCTTCGTTAATCAATCGGTCGATAAGCGATGGCAACTCACTGGTATCTATCTGTCGCTGTCTAAGCTCTTGCTGAATGGCAGTTAACCCCTTCCCTTTGCGCGCATACTTGAGCACCTCTTTTTCCAAGTCGGCCTTCTCAGCCTTAATTTGAATATTACTTTTCAGTTGATGCGCTTGTGGGTGCTGGTCAATCGCTACCTTAACTTGTTGATAGCTAAAGCCACGCTTTTGCAGGGTCGCGACTAACTTTTCACGGCTCATGGTAAAGCTTGGGTAGTAATGGTTGATTCGGTCTATCAAGATGGTTTGTTCATCAATAGATTTTTCGTAGGATACCTTATGGATAGCATCAGAAATTACTGAGCCCGGAAGCCCCTTCTTCTTCAGTTTTTCGACAATGTATTGAGAACCAAATTCACCAGAGAAAGCTTGTTCCGTGAATTGCTCGGCGAACACTTGGTCAGACTTGAGATACCCAAAGCCTTTCAACGTCTCTAAAGTTTCATCGATCCATTCTTGATTGTCGGTTTTCACTTTTAGCTTTGCTGTCAGCTCGCTTTCCGTCATGTCCCTCTGGGTTAGATGCCACATCGCAGAGTTCATGACGCTTTCGATTCGTGTCGCTTTTCTTACCGTAGTATTTCTAGTATTTGTTTTTTGCTGTGAATCATCCATTCGCTTTCAACTGTCCAGATTGAGCCTACCCCATCATAACGTAATTCTAAGATGGTTGACGCGACATAAAAGAACAAAGCCCAATATAAAAATGGCAGCCAATAAAAATGGACGCTTATTCAGCGTCCATTTGATATCACGTTAAGAATGATGACTCGAAGCCACATTTTGCTTTTAGGTATTAGCTCTCTTCGTGATTGTAAACATGTACATCTCGTTGAGGGAATGGAATCGTGATGCCTTCTTCATCAAAGCGTTTCTTCACGGTTTCTGTCACGTCCCAGTACACATCCCAGTAGTCGTCAGTCTTAACCCAAGGTCGAACTACAAAATCAACCGAAGAGGTATTCAAGGTGTGAAGCTTGATCATGTGCTCTGGCTTTTTCAATACTAGAGGGTGCGCAACAATGATTTCGTTTAACACTGCTTTCGCCTTATCAATGTCATCAGAGTAACCAATGCCAAATACCATATCGACACGTCTGACACGCTCCGCAGTGATGTTGTTGATCACGTCACCCCAAATCTTGTTATTTGGGATCACCAAACGTTGGTTATCAATGGTTTGAACCGTTGTCGACACTAAGCTCATGTCTTTTGCTGTACCTTGCACACCAGCGACTTTAACCATGTCGCCCACATCATAAGGGCGGTAGATCAAGATCATCAAACCCGATGCAAAGTTAGATAACGTATCTTGCAATGCAAAACCAATGATGACACCCGCCACACCAAAACCGGTTAATAAAGGCGCCAACTCGATCCCTATCTGAGACAAGGCAATCAGCAAACCAATAAACACAACCGCTTTAGACGCGATTGATACAAAGAACTCCTGCATCAATACACTGAAGTCCATTTTAGAGTGCGAGACACTCCTACGAACGGTCTTGCGAGCCACATTAGCAATAAGGCGAGTTATATACAAAATACCGAGAAACAGCGCGAGTTTAACGATAAAAGAAGGGGTATTTTCAAAAGCCCATGAACTGAACGAACGAAGCCAACCATCTAAGAGCTCCAGTGCCACATCAACATCCAACACATCTGCGTTAATGTCGCCTGTCGTCGCTAAAAGCACACGCTTGTATGAAGTCACATCTACACCGAACGGTTCCATCAGCGTGATAGTCTCTTCTAAGCTCGCCACCATAACGCTCGTACGCTCACTGAAACGTTCAAGCTCCTTCTTAATGTTCGCTTTCTCTTCTTCATTCACGAAAGACAAACGCGCTTCAAGATCTTGTCGTTGAGTATCAGTATAAAGAATCGCATTAGTTAGGTATTTTGATCGAGATACTAAGTCAACTTTTAACGCTTTTTCAGTCGCAGCTACATCTATGCCACGCTCTTTCGACCAATCTAAGGTCTTAGCAAGCTGTTGATAGTAAACATCCATCATTCCGATTCGTTTTTGAATGCGTAATTCAATGCGTTTTTTAGCGTCACCTTCAGCTAAACGATTTTCTTTACTCATTGAAACAATTTTGGTTTCATTCAACGACAGCAATTTTTGTAGTAGTTCAACCTGCTGAGCAAGAGTGGCATCTAACCCCTCTTTTTTATCTGACGATAGCTGTGAAAAAATTTCTTCGCGTAGACCCTGATTCTTACGCCTTAATATATCTTCAAGAAAGGGCTTCTCAGCATCATGCGCCGCTTCTAATGCCGCCAGATCGAGCATTAGCTGATCTTGTACTTTTGCTATTTTCTCAACGCTCTGCGCGTGACTTCCAAATGCGACAAACGCCAACATTAACAATAGACAACGCCAAACCTTCATCATATTAATTCCTATTCCTGTCTAAATTGACCCTATAAATAGTAGTAAAAAGAATATGGATAACAAGCATTTAAACGTATGTTATGTTAAAAATTCGCAAAATATCAGCGAGCTTCTAATATTTGAGAGTTTCAATCCCCTCTCATGACCTGTAGAGTACGCATCCAACAAAGAACAACGACTAATGTCTTTACTTCGGCGCATGCACAAAACGCCTTAAATATGATGTTAGCTCACAGCAAGAGAGCGTAAAAATGAACAACGAACTTGATGTTATTGAGTCTCTGGAAGAACTAGAGCAATTCCTAATTTCAGTGGAAGCTGGCGGTTTGGGCCTTGAAGGCGTTGAAGGTGTTGGTATGGCGACTAACAACTCTGATGGTCGTCACTTCGTTGCTGTATTCAACAGCAGCCACAAAGTTCTGCTTGCTCGCTGGATCAGCAAAGAAGTTTTTGAAAATGGTAAAGACTTGGTACGTAACGGCCCTCGCCGTAATCACTAAGAATTTTCAATAACACTAGTGATCAGAGCCCAACAAGATCATCTACGATCAGTTGGGCTTTTTTGTATCGCGCAATCGATAATTAAGAACTCGAGTTCAAATAAACCACTCGCACAGAATAACTTCGCGATAACTGCCAGTTGTTGTGAACTTTATCTAGAGCCCAATGTCGTATTCGCGTGAGTTGGTTTTTATGCGTCGTTTATCGTGTATCGCTCATTTATACCTAGTTTCACTTTAACAATTTTATGACTTGTGGCACGAAGAGAACTTATCTAAGCTAGCCACAATTCAACGAGCTCGTTTTAACAACTAACTGATTTGATTACTGACTAATTTGCTGAACATATCGCTACTTTTCTTATCTACACAGAATCGTCGACAAAAGCATTCGCTTTGGGCGCTCTTCCTGACCGGACTGGTTATCGTAACTTGTCTGGCGAGTACGCTGGCCGTAAAGAAAGTATCCATTTCAACTTCTCTTATTGGTCAACCGCTCCAAGTTGACGCACAAGCTCACTCTGATACCAGTAATCCTCAAACCGACATCGCTTCTTCTGAAAAAATGGCCACGCTGTACGCCAGTGTTTTCGATTTAGAAGCCTCTAAAATGTTAACGTCTCCCAATTCAAGTTCATGCAGCCTGAGTTCGAAAATGCTGACCTTTGCCGCCCCAAAAACCGGCTGGCTGATCCCATTCGTATTGATTATTGCAGTTGCATTTAACTTACCACCTCACATCTCGAGATTATCTAGAGACAATCATCGCTCTTCTCGACCTACAAAACACCGACTGCATCTAAAGCACTGTATATATAGAGAGTAAATAACCGGGCTACTACACCCTTTTATTTATTTTTTGGAGATACATTTGTGTACAACACACTTCTAACTAAGTTTGTCGATTCATTGGCATTCTCTATGCGTACATGCGCGAAAACCTTAGTCACTGCCCTTTTGGTTATGACGTCATTTACCGCCTTGGCACAAACCACGGGCTGGCTTAGTGTGCCTGAGCATCCGCCTGTAAAAATGCGAATGATGTCGACGGGTGAACAGTCGGATAACAGTTCTAAAATTCAAACCGTACTCGACGTTGAACTCGACGGTGACTGGAAAACCTATTGGCGTAGCCCTGGGGAAGGTGGTATTCCCCCAAGCTGGGACTGGTCTGCATCGACTAATATCGAGTCTGTAGAGTGGCACTGGCCTATTCCTAAATACTATGAACAGCTCGATGTTATGACGCTAGGCTACAAGCATCATGTGAGTTTTCCGATCACGCTGACATTAAAGGACAATACTCAACCAGCTGTGTTCAAAGCATCACTGAACTTTCCATCTTGTACCAATATTTGCGTCTTGACCGATTACGACATTGAACTGCCGATTGATCCGCAATCATTACAACTTGATGAACAAGCCATGTTCTTATTTAACCAAGGGATGAGCCAATCTCCACGAGAAGCTAACCGCACTTCGGTAAATGGCCTGTTTTGGGACAAAAGCAAGCAACAACTGGTCACTCAGCTGACAAGTAAAGATGGCTGGGATAAGCCAATGGTCTTGATTGACGGACAAGAAGTGATTGATGATTTCTTCTCTCAACCAAATGTCCACATCACAGACAATACAATGACTGCTGTATTTGATGTGAGTAACTGGATTGGTGAAGTCGACCTTACCGATCGCACGGTCAGTGTTACAGTCTCAGATACCAACTTTGCTGAAGAGATGACAGCTAAAGTGGGCTCAGAGCCAATCACTTATCAAGAGAGTAACAACAGCTTTATTGCGATGTTCGGTTTTGCCTTAATTGGTGGTTTGATCCTCAACATCATGCCATGTGTGTTACCTGTATTAGGAATGAAGTTAAACAGCATCATTCAGAACCAAGGGGCGTCTAATCGTCATATCCGACTCTCATTCTTAGCGTCTGCTTCAGGTGTCATTACATCATTTGCTCTGCTAGCCCTTGGGATGACCATTCTAAAAATGGGTGGCAATGCGATTGGTTGGGGAATCCAGTTCCAAAATGTTTGGTTCATCGGATTCATGTTGATCATCACTTTGCTGTTCTCGATTAACCTGCTTGGGCTATTCGAATTCAGACTACCATCAGGTTTAAATACTTGGATGGCAACCAAAGGCGATGATTCACATTCAGGCCACTTTGTACAAGGCATGTTTGCGACGTTGTTGGCAACACCGTGTAGCGCACCATTCCTTGGAACTGCAGTCGCATACGCACTTGGTGCAAGCTACCAAGAATTATGGGCGATTTTCATCGCGCTCGGTATCGGTATGAGTGCGCCTTGGCTGATCTTTGCTCTATTTCCAAGCCTAACCAGATTGCTTCCGAAACCTGGGGCGTGGATGTTCAAGGTTAAGCTGATATTTGGCTTAATGATGTTCATCACCAGCCTATGGTTAACAAGCCTTTTGAGTCCATTCATTGGCAAATTCCCAACGATTCTGTTGTCCCTTTTTATCGTGATTTCAGTTTTGGTTTGGATTGGCATGAAATTAGGTCGCAAGGTACTGATTCCTATCGTGGCAACCACAACCTTAGTATTTGGTGCTGCATTGATCGTTGGTAGTGTCACCGCAGATAACTGGGCGACACCTATTGTTGACGATCTCGCTTGGCAAAAGCTGGGTGCGAAGCAAATCCCTCAGTTAGTTAATGAAGGAAAAACGGTATTTGTCGATGTGACCGCTGATTGGTGTATCACCTGTAAAGCCAACAAGATCGGTGTCATCCTGCAAGACCCTGTCTACAGCCATCTACAACAAGAAGACATTGTTTTGATGAAAGGTGATTGGACAACACCAAGTGAAAGTGTCACTCAATATTTACAAAGTAATGGGCGCTTTGGGGTGCCTTTTAATATCGTCTACGGCCCAAGCTATAAAAACGGTATTCCACTGCCTGTCATTCTCGACAGTGACACTGTCGTTCAAGCCATCGATGCTGCGAGATAACAAATGAAGACTCCCAACAATGAAGATAAACCTAGCACGACTGAAGACAGCGCTGTAAAGGGTGAAACCAAAAAGCCAAGTCGTCTTAAAAAGTGGGGAAAGGAACTGGTTTCAATGATATTGATCGTTGGCGTGGTTTCATTTGCAATGGATTTTTATCACAGCAGAAGCATGCCTAAAGGCGAAGCGGTTCCTATCGTTGGCCAGTCGATCCAAGGGGAAGATATTGATGTTATCGAGCTGAGCAAGAATGGTAAGCCAGTCATTGTCTATTTTTGGGCGACTTGGTGTGGAGCATGTAAATTCGTGAGCCCTACCATTAATAGTTTTAATGATTCCCATCAAGTGGTTTCGGTAGCTCTTTCATCGGGCCCGGACGAGCAAGTTCAGCGCTTCATAGACGCTAAAGAATACGACTTTCCGGTGATCAATGATCTTTCAGGACACATCAGTAAAGACTGGGGAATCAACGTCACCCCAAGTGTTGTCATCATCAAAGACGGGAAGATCAGCAGTATCGCAACAGGCGTTACATCCCCAATAGGCATTTGGCTAAGGGCTTACTTCGCATAACCTATGCAGAACAACAAGCTATTCGGTCAATTCAAAACAGATAAAGAAGACTATTGCGAGCGCACCAGTTAAGCGCTTGCCGTCACGAAGAATTAGAGATTAATAACATGAAAAAACTTCTGATAAGCACACTGATTTTAGGCTCACTGATGAGCGCAAACGCTTTTGCAGAACTAAACAAAGAGCAAGCTAAACAGCTTGAAGAAATTAATCAATTTCTGAAGGAGAACCCTTCTACGATCTCGGGTTTGCACACTAGCTTAGAGCAGTACGTCGCAGGTCAAGAACAAGCGAAAAAAGCCCAAGCGGAAAGCCATGATTGGTTGTATAACAATGACGCCCACCCAATCACGGGTAACCCAGATGGCAAATCAGTTATCATTAACTTCACCGACTATAACTGTCCCTACTGTAAACGCTTAGAGAAAGGTTTATTGAAATTAGCCTCTGAAAACAGCGACATTCAAGTGATCAACGTATACCTGTCGTTTAAACAACAACAAGTTGCGGGGCTAGACACCAACGCGGCGCTATACGCGATGAAAGTATGGAAAGATAATCCTGAAGCATTCCCTGAAGTAAACCGACTATTAATGGCGAAAAGCGGGATTCACTCGAAAAGCTCACTAGAAGCCGTTGCCAAGAAGACGGGAACAGAGGCAGAGCTAAAAACAACCCAAGAACAAAGCCAAGTTCTAACCACTAACCATCAAACGTTCAGTGCGCTCGGCTTAACGGGTACGCCAACCATGATGATGAATGGACATGTTTTACCTGGATATGTGCCTTACGACCGATTAAAAGAGATCGTAAATGACACTTTTTAATCGAATCTAAATAGAGATAAAGACTCAAAAAGTAGTGCATAAAAAGTAGCAAACAAAAAGCCGACTAGCGTAACTCGCGGTCGGCTTTCTCATGAACTTAAAGTAATGTTTTCTATATTATTTTTGAAACAGAAAAACAGTCAAAGTGTCATTATCTTGCAATGGGTTCTTAATTTACCTTCGCTACTCTAAAAGCAGTTCTCTCGATGAGTCCAAGACGTGCTTACTCTAGACAACTGTCCTTTGACCGAGTCCTGCTCGGTCTTTTTTTATGTGTTTTAGATGGCTACACACCGCATTCATGCGGAAAAATCCAACGGGACTTAACCTAACTCAGTAAGCGACAAACAAGCGCACCCGGCTCCCTTAACGCGTCCACGTTATAACTCAGCACTCGCCCATTAGACGGTGCATGATAACGGCGACATTCATTACCAAAAGCGTCATATTGAATAGCCAACAAATCATCTTGCTCTACGTTCTGCAGAAGCTCGACCTGTGGCAATACGAAACCGCCAATATCTGCGCGGATAGAAACCACATTGTTGCCCTCGATCCAATCCATGTTTGGCAATTGGATTTTCTCTGGGTTATTTATGTCTCTCTCGAACATTTCATAATAAGACAGCATATTAAAAACACCGTCTACCGCTCGCTGAATCATATCTGGCTGAGTAAATTTACCCATTCCCACTTCCACCGTGATACTCGGAATTCCACTTCGATTCCAAACCGTTTCTAAGATACCAGGGTCGCCAGGATCGTTCAGAACACAATCGGGCTGCATTAGCCTTGCCATCTCTAAACATTGTTCCATTCGGTAATCAGCAAACACATAAAGCGGATAGACTGCGCCACGAGTTTGGGTGTGGAGGTCAACGGCAAAGGTCGCGTTGTGCCTAAGTAAATGCTCCCATAAAGAGCCAACAAAGCGCTCTGCAGCTAAGCCATTTGCATCACCCGGAAAGAGTCGATTAAGGTTAGCAGGACATGATCCGGGATCTGACGAGATAAAGTCACGACTGTGGTTAAGCAAACCCGATAAATTTACAGTAGGCACTATCGTTACCGTGCCTTTAAGAGTTTTACCGACTAAATCTCTGATAATTTGCTGAGCAGCCAACACACCATTGAGCTCATCACCGTGAATACCAGCAGTGATCATCAACTTCGGGCCTTCTTGACTGCCTTTGAAAACAGAAACAGGCATGTTTTTGGGTTGCCCTAGCCCATCACTGGTCACTTGAAACCAAAACTGGTGCTCTCCAACGGGTAGGTCTTCAACATTCAAGGAGCCAATAACCTGCCTACCTTGTAAAACATCGCCTAAGTACTCTGTTTTCATCCAACGTCTCCATCTTATTGAGCAGAATCTATTCTCTTCTAAGTTTTTGCATCATAGAGGATATCTTAATCAGTACAAGCAGTTAATCAGTCTCACAAGGCCTGAATGACTCCCAAATCTCTCCAACATCAGCATCAATAATTCCGAGATAAAGCTTTTAAAAGTGGCCTCTAAAATCCACATAGTTTCTACTGCTCGTCATAAGCCACTCAAAGAACTGAAATAAAAGTGCAATAAAATCAACAAGTAAAAAGTTCCCTATTCACGAAAATGTAATTTTACAGAAATGAAAGCTTAATTTAGCTGCTCTAAATTAGCTTCATATCGAAACGGAGAGCACTTCGCTCACGGATTTTAAAATACAAGGTAAGTGATTATGAAAAAGGCAGTTCTAGCTTCTGCAGTGGTAGCAGCATTAATTTCAGGTTCATCTCTAGCAGCAACCGTTTACAGCTCTGATGGTACAGAACTAAAGATTGGCGGTCGTGCTGAAGCTCGTTTCAACATATCTGACAACAACGAAAGCGCAGCTGACAGCTCTTTCAAAGACAAGTCACGAGCTCGTCTAAATATCTCAGGTAAAACTCAAGTTTCAGATGAGTTATACGGCTTTGGTAAATATGAAGCTGAATTTACTGGAGATACGGCTGAAGGTGTAAATGGAGAGAAAACGGACTCACTTACTAACCGTTATTTCTATGCTGGCCTTGGTACAAACTTCGGTGAGTTCTCTTACGGTAAGCAAGATTCTGCGCAAGTAATGCTAACTGATATTACAGATACCATGGCTACATTTGGTGCAGACGCTGCTGATGCAGTTGCTGGTAACAAAGACAAACGCGAGAACAACTTCCTTTATTCTGGTGAGTTTAATGCACTAACCGTTCAAGCTAACTACATCGCAGCAGATGAAAAAGATGCAGATAGCTTTGGCCTTGCTGCTATGTACAACCTAGGTGCTTTTGACCTTGGTGCTGGTTATGTTTCTCAAAAGAATGGTAGCTTCGATGATGACCAGGTTAACCTTGTAGCTCAGTTCTCTATGGATGCGTTTACTGTTGGTGGTCTATACACAATGGCTTCAGTTGCAGATGAAGATTACACTGGCTACGAACTATCAGCCATCTTCAAAGCAACTAAACAGCTATCACTAATTGGCGTATACAACTACGGTGAGTTTGATAAAGCAGCTGACGAAGAAGCAAATAACTTTGCTATTGAAGCTGTATATAAGTTCAACGGCCACATTCGTACATATGCTGGTTACAAGTTTGAACAGCTAGACAATAAAGATGACCAACTACAAGCGGGCATCCGTTACGACTTCTAATCTAAATCGATTTTAGATTAGTGCTAAAAAGGTTGGGCAATGGCTCAACCTTTTTTCATATTCAAATATTCTGACTAACTTCATCAATGCTTTTTCTGGTTAAGTGGTGCTAAATCCGTATCATAGGTGGACCACATCAAACAATTAGAAGCATCATGTCACAACACCATCCGATCCAAGGCGCTAGCTGGATGCTAACCGCAGGCCTAGCCTTTGCCGTTATTAACAGCCTAACTCAAATTGCTAGCATTCATTTCGGACTTACTTCTACCACCGTTGCCGTCATTCAATACGCCATCGCATTGTTCGCTATTCTTCCTTATCTGAAAACGCTGGGCATTCGCCGTGCGCTAAAAACTGACAACCTCAAATTGCATGTATTCCGTGTCTTTTTGTCTGTTATTGGTATCCAACTTTGGATATGGGCACTGGCTCACCCAGTACCGATTTGGCAAGGCATTGCCCTTCTCATGACATCGCCACTATTTGCTACCATAGGTTCAGGGTTGTTTCTCAAAGAAAAAGTTGGAGCTGCTCGCTGGGGTGCGACCTTAGCCGGCTTCGCTGGAGCGATGGTAATTTTAGAGCCGTGGGCTGAAGACTTTAACTGGGCGACACTGTTACCGGTTGGCGCGGCGTTCTTTTGGGCGTGCTACTCACTCATGGTGAAAAAGCTCTCTTCGCAAGACAGTCCTTCAACCATGGTGGTATATCTTCTGCTATTAATTACGCCATTTAACATCCTGCTTGCCGCACCAGATTGGCAAACGCCAAGTGGCGGTACCATTTGGGCTATCTTGATTGTTATCGGTGTAATGACAGCACTCGCTCAATGGGCGATTGTAAAGGCTTACTCGGTCGCTGACGCTTCGTTTGTACAACCGTTTGACCACGCGAAATTGCCGCTAAATGTTTTAGCAGGTTGGATTGTGTTTAGTTGGGTTCCGCCGGGTCGTTTATGGCTAGGGGCTGCTATTATTATTGCGTCAGTGGCATTTATAACGCACTGGGAAACCAAAAAACCGTCGAAACTGAAGAAAGTTTAGGGTGAGTGAAATAAATAGTTCGACTGTCCGTTCTATATGGATAAGAGAATTCAAACGAGGCCGTAACCATGAAGAAACCAGTCAAGATTACACTATACCGTTGGGCAGGCAGCTGGGGTCCATTTAAAGTTAACATCCCATGTGGAGAATGTACCCTTACTAAAGACATTCTGAAGGATACTTTTGAGAATGAGTTGGCTGATGTCGATGTCGAACTGGAAGTGAAAGATTGGTTGTCTCACTGGTGGGAGCCATTAAAGCTAGGCTCTTGGCACGCACCGATCCTCGTTGTTGAAGGCAAGGTAGTCAGCCAAGGCGAAGCGCTTAACCGCGGAGTATTGGTTCAATCTGTCATTAAAGAGTGGACCAAACGAGACAGCCTAAAAGGCAGTATCGTTTACGGTAAGGCGACTTGTCCATTCTGTGTTAAAGCAAAGAAAATGCTTGATGAAGCTGGAGTTGAATACCAATACCACGATGTAGTAAAAGACAGCGCCGCTTTGTATCGTATGATTCCAGAAGTAAAAGCGCATATTGGTGAGAAAACACCCGTGACTGTTCCACAAATCTGGCTTGATGGTAAGTACATCGGTGGCGCCGACAACTTAGAAGCGTGGATGAAAGAGAATGGCTTAGATAGCATCCCTAATAATGTGGTCGACTTATCCAACCAATCTGCTGGCTGAATTCATTAAAAGTCATTAGTCAGAAGCTTAAACAGTGTTTTTTGTGTCCATCCACAACAAAACTGAGCGATGAAAGTCATCAATCGCTAAAACGAAAAAGGCCTTAAACTGAACTGATCCCAATCGTTGGACACCAGTAAGTTTAAGGCCTTTTAAAATTCCGTTTTTGAAAATGCTTATTTAGCCATTTTCTTCATCATTCGCTTAAAGAATGATGGCTTCTTTGGCTTTGAAGTGCCGTACAATACTTCGTGCATCATGTTTTTTGCTGCCATTTGACCAAGGTATGCGTGGCCTAGTTCGTAATTCATGCTTATCTCCGCACTTAATCAACTTTCTTGTGCGCGGATTTTACACGTAAAACACCCAAAAACAAGATCTAAATCACACTTTAATGCAATATAAGCACTCCCTTTGCAGAAAACCTATTTCTACATCTACGCAAACAAAAATTATACATTAAATTCAATAATTTACTCTAAGGTCTGGTTTATTCTTAATGCTCCATTCCTAATCGCAATCCAAGTCATCAGTTTAGACACTTGTAAAAAAAGCAGCTCAAGAGAGCTGCTTTCTAAAATACTTTACTGAGAAACCTAGCTACGCTTTGGCTGTCTGTAAGTTTTACCTGCAATTTGGTATGTATCTTTCTGCTTCAATTCAAACATTGTTTCAAAGAACCAAGCTGCAAATTTGATTAAGTCATCGCCTTCATTCATGACATGTTCGATGTACTCTTGCTCTTCGCCTTGTTCATTTTCTTGAAGCGTCACGTGGTAAATACGCTTTTCGCCTTCCACTTCAGCTAGCGCAAATTGACCAGTCAGTGATGCAGCAGCCTCAGCGACTTCTGTATCCTCATTGGATTTCAATAGCTCAAGCGCTTGAGGCAGGCCATCTAGTGCGCAGATAGCTTTTACCAGTACTTCAAATTCATTTTGCTGCATTTTGTTTTTACCTATTCAATGGACCGAAGCATTGTAGAAAACCATCAGCACAAATACAACGTATTAACGATGGTGCGTTGGACGATAGTGAACTAGGCAATTAGCTATATTCCACTCCAACAGTATCGTTCTTTTTGTTCACTTTGGTTGAGGACCAAAGCACCCCGCCCATAGCAGCACCAATGATGAGGTAGAACACGCCTAGCTGTAAATGAGTCGTGACCCAACTCTCTACTAGATACCCACCCAATAAACCCGCTAAACACATCTGGATTGATCCTGACAACGCGGAAACTGCACCCGCTTGTTTCTTATGAGGCTCTAATAACATGCTGATTGATAGTGGGAACGAGATACCTTGTGCTATCGCTAACCAAGTAAACGCCCAAACTAAGTTAAAGATGGATAACTCATGAGTCAAAAGCCAAGTTCCCGATGCCAAGATAATCAAGATAGCTAGGCTCATCAACTGAGGCGTGCTAAACCGACGATTGAGCAAGTTTAAAGCGACACTACCTATCAGTAAGCCGGCCGAAGGAACAATCATCAAGGAGCCATATTCAGCGGCGGTCAGCCCTAATTGGTCTTGCATTAAGAATGGAAACAACGATAGCGAAACCAAACTCGCCATGTAGCTCATCCAGTTATAACTGGCACTGGTCAATACTTGGCGATTGGTCAACAAGCGCCCGTAGTTCTTCACTACTTGGCAAGCATCAAAGCGGCTTTTTCCGTATGGCAAAGTTTCATGCAGAACAAAGAACCCTAGCGTGAATATCGCCAATAAATACAATAGAACGAACAGGAATACCGCCTGCCAACCGAGGTGAAATGAAATCCAACCACCAAATACTGGCGCGATGATCGGCATGATCGAAGCAGTGATCGAGATATAAGACAACGCTTTGGTAAGCTGTGAACCATCATAGCTGTCACGAAGCACGCTTCGCCCAAGAACCGAGGCACTACCTGCCCCTAAACCTTGCAACAAGCGACCAACTTCCAGCGCTGTCATATTGTCAGAAAACACAACACAAACGACAGTACCAATCAAATAAACACCCTGACCTAACAAGAATATAGGCCTTCTTCCCACCGCATCGGACATCGGTCCGTAAAATAGCTGCGACAAACCAAACCCCACAAGAAACAGCGTGACGAGCAATTGCACATCCACTTGGGTAACACTTAAGTCAGCAGCAATGAGCGGCAATGATGGCAAGTAGATGCTCACACCCACCTGCCCCGTAGCAATGATCATCATTGCTAAGAGTAACGGCGTTTTTTTAAAGGTCGATTGGCTCAAAAAATTCCCTATTCGTTTGAAATTTGTGCATTAGGTGAGTTTACATTCAAAACCAATAATTGATAATTAGCTAAATTGGAATTTAATTAAGTCCCAACAGGAAACAATATGGATTGGATTCTTAACGTAAAAAGCTATGTCAGAGTAGTGGAAGAAGGTAGCTTCAATGGTGCAGCTCGAAAACTGAACACCACCAGCTCAGCGATCAGCAAAAGAGTAAACTGGCTAGAAGAACGTATTGGCACTCAACTGTTAAAGCGAACCACACGCTCAATTAGCCAAACTGAAGCGGGCGCGCTGTTTTACCAACGAGCTAAGGATCAGCTCGATAACTGGCAATCCATTATTGATGAGACTCGCTCGGTTAACCAAACCCCAGCAGGTTTGTTAAAAATAGGCGCAACAATTGCTGTTGGGTCTAAGTTTCTAGTGCAATACATGGACGACTTCTTAGAAAAGTATCCCGATATTAAAGTGCAGCTCATCACTACTACTCCAGGGCAATTACCGGAACTGGGCTTAGATCTGGTGATCAGTCGAGAACTGGAACAACTTAACTCTTTAAGCTTCAAGAAAACACCGCTGTTTGAACACAAAGCCAGCTTCTATGCAGCGCCAAGCTATTTGGCTAAGCATGGCTATCCTAGTAACGAACAAGACTTAGAGCAGCACAACTCCTTGATCTGGGGCGAGCGCCCTACCCGCGAAGTGACGCTCACAAAAGGGCAGCGCATCACCCTCAATGGTAACTTTGCTACCACCAATCCAGAGGCTTTGTTTCATGCTGCGAAACGAGGAATGGGCGTGCTGCTCACCATAAAAGCGATGATCAAAGAGGATCTAAAACAAGGGACATTGGTTCCAGTATTGCCAAATATTACTGCCGACGAAGTGATGGTTTACGCGTACTACCCTAAGCTTGATTACTCGCATACGCGAACAAAACTATTTTTGGACCATCTGAAAGAGAGATTAGACAAAGAGCGTAACACCCAGGCTCTGTGAAATAAGTCACATTTTAATTTGAAAAGTTATACAACACGGCCGATAATAAACAAGACGCATATCGATTATTCAAAGATGCACATATAGATAAGCACACGCTTACAGTATACAAAGTGAATCTGGTTAA
This sequence comes from Vibrio sp. 10N.261.45.E2, assembly GCF_002875705.1. Classification (GTDB taxonomy): domain Bacteria; phylum Pseudomonadota; class Gammaproteobacteria; order Enterobacterales; family Vibrionaceae; genus Vibrio. The sequence goes on along the minus strand of NZ_MCZZ01000151.1, from coordinate 66,258 downwards.
CTAGGGATGGTAACTATGACTCAACAGACTCAAAACAACATGATAAGCACCGAGCGTATTGGTCGCTTACTTAAGTTGGAAGGGATCGACCTTTTAGAGTCAGCCGTGCTTACTTTACATCAAACCTTTGATACCCAGTACACTAGCATCATCGAGAAGAAGCACTTCCCTGATCAAATCGTTCCTTTGGTGATCGCTCAGTCCGACCATGTGTTGCATGACAAAATCAATGCGCGCCATGGTCATATCTACCAACAAGCGGTCAATCAAAGACACCCGGATTGCTCATTTGCTCAATACGTCGTCCAGTCGTTACCGACATCGGCATTTAGACAAGAAATCACCTCACAAAATTCCATCGCAATACCGACTCGAACTCAAAGTGGCGAAGTGATGGGCGTATTGTTCTCAAAGTTCACCTCACCTCTTAGTCCAGACCAACAGCAAGATGTAATAAAATATCATCAATTATTTGCCGACATCATCATCCATACGTTGAGAGAGATGTGGTTCAACGATCGTTCTGAGCAACTGGTGAATCAACTGAGTTATGAGGTATCACACGACAGTCTGACTGGGTTACTAAACCGAAGCTGTCTATCAGATACCTTAGAGTCCATCACGCAACAAAGCGTCACGCCGTTTACATTAGCCCTGCTTGATATCAATAGCTTCAAGGCCATTAATGACATGTACGGCAATTATGTTGGCGATAAAGTCCTTCAATTTGTCGCTGAAACTTTGCGGAAAACCTTACCCGAAAGTAACCTCACTTTCCGTACCGCTGGTAATGAATTTGCCTTTATTACCTACCACTCAGACCCGATAGCGGTATGTGAACAGATACTGGAAAAAATAAGACAAGGTTATAGCAGCGTTGATATTAAGATAGATCTAGAGCTCAGCGTTGGAATGGCCAGTTCGGATGGAGACAACAAAGACGTAGAGCAGATCATATTCAACACGAGCTTGGCACTTAAAGAGTGCAAGCACAGTCAAGATAACCATATTCAATGCTATGACACCCACTTAAGATCTCGCTACCAAAGAAAAACCGAGTTAATCGCTGCGCTGCGCAATGAACTCGAAAACCCGATTTCACAAAGCTATATCCCCGACAGCAATGGAATGTATGTCGTTGTGCAACCCATTGTGGGCAAAGGTGACACACAGTGGCAATATTTCGAAGTACTGACTCGCTGGAAAACCGCCAGACACGGTGACATCTCACCAGTAGAGTTCATTCAAGTCGCTGAAGAGTCTGGGCTGATTGTCGAACTAGGTGAGCGTATTATTGAATTGGTCTGCCGCGCCAAAACCACTCTAGAACAAGGTTTAGGTTACAAGATCAAGCTTGGGATAAACTGTTCCGCGCATGAGCTTACCGACTCTAAGCGCTATATTTCCTATCTCACTAGAACCATTGAACAGCATCACTTTAAAGCTGATGAGTTTGTTATTGAGCTAACCGAAACTGTGTTGTTGTCTCCAACTCAAGAGACCAAATCAGCACTAAACTTCCTGAGAGGACAAGGCTTTACCATTGCACTTGATGACTTTGGTACGGGCTACTCCAGTTTGAACTACATTCACAGCTACCCTATCGATTGCATTAAAATTGATGCCACCTTTATCCGTAATTTGTTGACCAATTCAACCTCTGAGAGCGTTGTTTGGCTGATTGTTCAACTTGCTCATAGGCTTGACGTATCACTAGTTGCGGAAGGCGTAGAGAAGCGTGAACAGTTAGAAAAACTGCACGCTATGGGATGTGACAAGATACAAGGATACCTCTACTCTCCACCGATGCGACCTGAAGCTATCGTCACTTACGTTACCCACTCAGAACCGTTAGCTTAAATACTTGCTTTCGTTACTCCAAGATCGACAAAGCCGTGAAAGCAGGACTCTGTTTAGAGTGATGCTCTCACGGCTTTAGTATACAGCCTGATGAGTACAAATCTTTTTTCAGGGTTACCTTAAAGATGTCTAGCTAGCTGTTATTTGATTTTGCTTCTAACGCTACCTTTAGCAACTTGTCAGCTTCATCTCTTGCAGCTACAAACGTCGCTTTTTCCTTTTTCGGCACAGAATCTGCCATTGGGATGTTTGCTTTCATAGCATCAACAGGGCGACCACGTTCAATCAGTTCGTAATGCAAGTGTGCACCTGTCACTCGACCTGTTTTGCCTGATAAACCAATACGCTGACCACGAGATACCGTTTGTCCTTTACGAACCAGGATCTTACTCAAATGCAGGTAACGTGTTTTGTACGTGCTGCCGTGCTGAATGACCACGTAATTACCCGCATATGGGTGCTTACGCGTCATGATCACTTTACCATCGCCCGTAGCTTGAACTGGCGTACCAACTGGGGTCGCGAAATCTGTACCATTGTGCGGTGAGACTCTGCCTGTCACTGGGTGTAAGCGTTTAGGGTTAAACTGAGAGCTTTGACGCCAACCACTGCTCACAGGGTAACGTTGGAAAGCACGTTGTAAGCTATCGCCATTAGCATCGTAATATTGACCATCCGTGTGCAAGTACGCTGACACAACGCGGTTACGATTCATGATCTTAATTGCTTCTATTTCGCGCTTTCCAGTTGCAACACCGTCAACATATTGCGCTTTTTGAAGCACTTCAAACTGATCGCCAGCGCGCAGGTCTCGGCTAAAGTTCAGCTTATCTTTAAGAAGTGTCACGATATGGTCGATCTCAAGACTGTTCAGGCCAACCTTATTCGCTGACATTGAGAAACTACCTTGAATATCGCCCACTAAAGGCTTTTGCTTCCATTCACCAGGAATAGAGATGTCTTCGAATTCGTAGCTACCGTCATCAAGCAGTCGATAAACCACTTTGTCTGCAACGCTAAATTGAAGTTCCATTTTAGAAAGGTCGCCGGTCGCTTCATCGCGCCAAAAGCGGAGTGTATCGCCCGGACGAAGCGTATCTAAAGCGAGGAAGTTCAAATCGGTTTCCATCACGCTCATCATCGATTTATAAGAAAATCCAAGTTGCGTGAAGATGCTACTCAAGTTATCGCCAGATTGAATTTGATACTCAAATGTCGGCGGTTCAATAACGATAGTAGAAGATGGTGACAGAATTGACTCAATAACGGTTGAGTCGGGTAGATCAAGATCGATCGTTTTCGTCAGGTTTGATTGCGAAGATTGCAGAGCAACGCCAATAGCTGCAATAAGTGGCAGTCCAAAAATAGCTACTTTTTTTACAGGTGAAAGCTCGGCAAACGGAGAGGAAAATATTTTTGAATACACGGTAAACAGGTCTTTCTACGATATAAAGGCATAGGATATGCTTTTCAAACGCATAAATCATCAATGCATTGTCATAATATGATGTGAATCTGCCCAACTCAGGCTAAGTCATTGAGTTGCCGTAGATGATGTACCATTGAACGATAAATAAAATTAACCGCTAAATTTGAAAACAAAAAAGCAGAAACGGCTAGTTTCTGCTTTTTATTGGTTGACGCTATTCCGTTTCGGCTCATTAGAAGATTCCCCCGGGCATGCCCGGGGTACTTACCGTGACAACGCTAAAGCGTTGACCAAAATTACAAACAGCTTACGCTGTAATTTTGGAATTGGCATTCATCCACGGGTAAACCCGTGGTTTTCTGTATTCACAGAATAAACGAAACGAATTAGTCACTCGTTTTGAGAAAAAGACTATGCGTTAACTGTCGACACTAAACAGTTGTCTTCACCAAACTCATTAGGGATGTAGCGATCAGCATTCGCATCGTTCACCCATTGCTGGTCATCAACTAGGTAGCGGAATTGAAATTCGCCATCTTTAGGTAGACGAGTTTTAAACTTGTACACCTTTCCTTTCGCCAACTTTTTCATCGGGGTGGCTTTCCAATCAAGAAAGTCAGCCACGATGGATACTGAGTTCGCTTCTTGAGCTTCTAGCTCGAAGGTTACTTCAACTTCATCTTTCGTCTTAAAAAAACGTTTATTAATCATTCGCAAGCTCCATTTGTAAAAATAAGCAGACACAAAGCTAAGTGTGTCTAAATTTCATTCATCTAACTAAGATAATATGTAATTTGGCTCACATAAACAACAGATCCTTGCACTAACGAAAACGTTATTGCTTACCAATTGATTGCGTATCAAAAGAAAAACTCATTAACACCTTTTCAGAGGGGGCTTCTGCAAATGATTGTTCCGCAGAATGTTGAGTAAAGCCGATAAAACCTTCCCCGGAGAGTTTATTCTGTGATTGCGAATCTGGTTCCTGAGCGACCTCTAATGTCTGAATCCGAATACGATCACCAAGTAAAAGTTGGTCGACTAGCACCACGCGGCTTCGCTGCTGGTCATGTTTAAACAGACCAAGATAATAAAACACACCGCTGCCTTGATTAGAAATCCACATCGGCGCGATAAAGAAACTCGCCTTACCCAGAGTGACAGCTGAAAGGTTATTGGTATCTACCGTGACCACGCCACGTTCAACACCTGAGTCATAGCGTCCAAACGCGATGGCTCTAGGTTCATCGACTTCATTGATAAAAGCGTATGCGTTAGTTTCAGGAACTTTAATTGTCCACGGGTTGGTCGTGTTCAAAACAAAAACGGCTTCTACCACTGGGTCATAACTCACTTGAGAAGAAGGAAATTTCGCTAAGATTTCTTCATCACTCAAGCTAAAGCGATAAGCACCCGCGACGATCACCACAACCAGCATGACAATAGGAATCAGTAGAATCAGAGGAATAGGTAAGATTTTCTTTTTCATGGGCAATTTTATTCTTTTGTTTTCATCCAGTTGTGCAGACCATAAAGGGCTTTAGTATAATTATCAATACAGGGTTAACCAGAACTGGAGCATGGATGGATATCAATCATATTAAAGATAGAAATATCAGAAATTGCGAATGCCGTTGTGGCTCGGTCAGCCTAGTATGCCGAGGCGAACCTCAACGAACCTCTGTCTGCCATTGTTACGAGTGTCAGAAGCGCACCGGAAGTGTGTTCGGCGTTCAGGCTCGGTTCCCGGTCGAGCAAGTCACACTCAGCGGTGAAGTCACCTCTTTCTCTCGCATAAGTGATACGGGTAATGAGGTTACCTATCAGTTTTGCCCTAAATGTGGCACCACCATGCTTTTGCAGTCTGTTGCCGCCGCCGATTTTTATGTCGTCCCACTCGGGTTGTTTAAAGAGCAAGACTTCCCACTGCCGAGCTTTTCAGTTTATGAAGAACGCAAACATGGTTGGGTTAAGTTCGAGCACCAAATGAGTCATTACAACTAGTTCGTCATTGAGCGTTATCTTTGTCTCGTTATTGACCGTTATCTTTATGGAGCAACGCATGAAAACAAACTGCAATACTGTTGCCTAAGATCAAATATCAAAGCTTCACAACACTAGCGTATCTTTTCGCTAGCGTTATAATCTTGCCCCTCTATTTAACCCAGGACGAACCACATGATTTCTAAGCTACCTCGCTGGGTTGAATACGGCGCCTTACTGTTAGCAGGTCTTGCTGGCAGCGTAAATGCCATTGGCTTACTTGGCTTCCAGCATCAAGCTATCTCCCATATTTCAGGTACTATGTCTTTACTTGGCAGCAGCCTGCTCACACCAACTTCGGCTTCTGTTCACCTATTATTGGTGATCATGAGCTTTATGTTAGGTGCTGCGTTCAGCGGGTTCTTTATCGAAAATCAAGCATTGAAGTTAGGACGCCGTTACGGTGTTGCTCTATGTATTGAGGGAGGATTACTGTTCTTGGCGTTGTGGGCACTGCTACAAGGCTACACTTCAGGCCAATATTTCGCTTCAGCCGCGTGCGGTTTGCAGAACGCGATGATCACCACTTACAGCGGTGCGATCATCCGGACAACACACATGAGCGGGATCATTACCGATCTTGGGATCATGATTGGTGCGCGTTTAAAGGGGATGCCTTTTGACCGCCGTAAAGCCAAACTGCTGATGTTCATTGTTGTTGGCTTCTTGTTTGGTGGTTTAAGTGGTGCGTGTCTGTTCCAACGCTTCGAAATCTTGGCATTGGCTTTCCCAGCCTCTTTCGCCTTTATTATTGCATTTAGCTACTGGTTATACTTAACCTATCGAACTGAAACCTCAGTCAATTTATAAATACCTGGCAATATCACCTCAAAATACGTAACATCCGCAACACTTTATTCTAAACTCTTAAGACGCTACAGAATAACCAGCATGAATATTTAGCGATATTTGATGAATAGTATTGCAAGCGATATTAATACTGGGTAATCTTGCATCCAATGAGAAAATACGGACGTTTAGTGAATAAAAATGCCAAGGATGTGGCTTTTTTACGTGTAGAAATTCGAGAACAATAACATGTCTAACAACACGAATACTGCTCAAACAGAGAAATCTAAAGGCAGTTTCTGGGTTTTCTTAATCCCATCATTGATTGGTTTATTCCTTTTCATGGCACCAATCAGCTATCAAGGTGATCTAACCATCCCTGTAGCTATCTTAGCCAAGTCAATTCAAGCGGTTTTCGGTGAGTATCTAGTCCCTATCATCACTGCGATCGTTGCTTTCATGTCTGTGACTTCAGTTTTAAGCACCATTTTTAAGCCTGCATTCATTACATCAAATTCATTTTTAAACGGCCTTTTCAACCCATCTCCGCTGTGGTTGTTGGTTCGTTTAATTGGTGGTGCCGCAGCCGTGATGGCTTTCTTCCAAGTTGGCCCTGAGGTTATTTGGGAAGAAAATACTGGTGGTCTCGTTCTAGAAGGTCTGCTTCCGACACTGTTCTCAGTATTTATCTTTGCGGGTTTGCTACTGCCTCTTCTACTTAACTTTGGTTTGTTAGAGCTGTTTGGCACGCTACTAAGTAAAATCATGCGCCCAATCTTCAACCTACCAGGTCGTAGTGCTATCGACTGTATGGCTTCTTGGCTAGGTGACGGCAGCGTTGGTATCCTGCTTACAAGCAAACAGTACGAGAAGAAATTCTACACTCAGCGTGAAGCTGCGGTTGTTGGTACGACTTTCTCAGCGGTATCTATCACATTCAGCCTTGTGGTTATCGCTCAGGTAGAACTCGAGCACCTATTCCTACCTTTTTACGCAGCAATCTGTTTAGCGGGTATTGTGGCAGCGGTAATCATCCCTCGCCTTCCACCACTGAGCATGAAAAAAGATACTTTCATTGATGGCAGCAAGCCACACAAAGACGCTGATGCGATCCCTGCGGGTCACTCAACGTTCTCTTGGGGTCTTGAGTTAGCAGTAAGTAAAGCATCACAAGTTAAGTCTGCTAAGTCAGTATTTGCTGAAGGCATCCGTAACGCTGTGGATATGGTATTTGGCGTACTGCCTGTAGTTATGGGTCTTGGTACGATGGCGTTGGTGATTGCGGAATACACCTCTGTATTCTCGTTCCTAGGTCAGCCTTTCATTCCATTCTTAGAACTACTTGGTGTACCTGAAGCCGTTGCAGCATCTGAAACCATCGTTGTTGGTTTTGCGGATATGTTCATTCCTGCGATTCTTGCTGCTTCTATCGACAATGAGATGACGCGCTTTGTTATCGCAGCAATGTCGGTAACTCAACTGATCTACATGTCTGAAGTAGGCGCTCTGCTTCTAGGCAGTAAGATTCCAGTGAACATCTTAGAACTGTTTATTATCTTTATTCTGCGTACTCTAATTACGCTTCCAGTTATCGCTGGTGTAGCGCATCTAATATTCTAAATTAGACGTTACTTATATAATCAAATAAAGATTCGATTTATAGAGCCTCACTTTTGTGGGGCTTTTTATTTGCTCAATATATATACACAGCATTGTTTATATTTTATCTAATATATAGCATTGGCATATCATTTGATTTCATATTACTTATCCTAAGCTCTGTCTCTAAATAGAAAACCAAACGCATAAGAATCAGATTAATACATTCTTAACACCCCCTTAAATTCCGTCAAGACCCATTCCCCAACTCATTGAACCAAATGCTAAAAGTAACAAACATGTGATTAATTGAATTTTACATTGTGCGGGTTGTTGTATTTTTGTAGTCTAATTTGTGAAATTACATTCAAGTAAAATTCAATCTTGTCGATATATATAATTACAAAAACACAATTAACTTTAGTCTTCGCAAAGCTTGTGAGAAGGGGAAAACTCAATGAAATTTAGCCATAAGGTGGTTGCTGCATCATCAGCCTTGCTGCTAGTGACAGTATCATTGCTTTCAATACAACAACTTTACACTGTAAGAAGTGCAGTAGAGAACCACGTCAGTACGAGCTTGAAAGAGATGGTCTCGGGCGTGAAAAATACCGTCGTCTCTGAAATGAACGCCAAGAAAGCTTTAGCTCAATCGACAACTGAAGTCATCGAGATCAACCCTGAAGATCGCGCTTACGTTAAAGAAATCTTAGAAAAGCCAAAGCTTAAAAACAGCTTCCTAGCGGTTGGTTTTGGTTACGAAGCAAACGGTTTCGTTATTGAAAATGATGACGGTTGGGAAGCGGGTCCAGATTACGACCCTCGAATTCGCCCTTGGTATATTGATGCTAAATCCAAAAACAGTTTAGTTGTTACCGCTCCTTATGTGGACGTATCAAGTAAGAAAGTCATCATATCAGTGGGCACCCCAGTTAAAGACAACGGGCGCTTCACTGCGGGTATGTTCTATGACCTAGAATTGACTAACCTTGCAACGTTAATAAACCAAGTGAACTTGTTTGATGCAGGTTACCTATTTCTAGTGACTGCCGACGGCACCACGATTGCTCACCCGAATGCGAAAAACAATGGTGAAATGCTATCAAGTTACATGCCACAAGCAACCATTCGCGAAGGCTCTCAAGAAATTGAAGTCGACGGCAAAATGTTCCTCATTAACTTCACCCATATCCCAAGTGAAGATTGGTACATTGGCGCAATCCTTGATGAAGAGATAGCATTCCAAACGGTTGAGGAATTGAAGCATAGCTCAATGATCTACTCTTTGATTGCTGTGATTCTAAGCATCATTGCACTCACTGTTCTGATTCGTGTGTTAATGCGCCCACTGGATGCACTGAACCAAGCAATTCAAGACGTAGCAAGCGGGCAAGGTGACTTAACTAAGCGTCTCGATACCAACACCGACCAAGAGTTTTCTGACCTTGCAGAAGGCTTCAATACCTTTACCGAAAATCTGCAAAATCAGATCATTCAATCGAAAGCGATTGGTGTTGAGATTAAACGTGGTACGGAAATCACAGTGAAAGGTGCGGGCGAATCAGCGAACGCAATGAATACCCAGTTGCAAGAGCTTGAACAGTTAGCGACTGCAATGAACGAGATGGCGGTTACTGCAACAGAAGTAGCTAACAATGCTCAAGGTGCGGCAGCGGCAGCCCGTGAAGCAGACGAAGCAACGCTAGACGGCACATCTGTCGTAAGTGACACCACCCAAGCGATTGATAACCTTTCAGCTCGTATCGACCAAGCCGTAACCGAAGTACAAGTACTTGAATCGGCAACGGCCAACATCGAAACGATTCTAAAAGTAATCAACGATATTGCAGACCAAACCAACCTACTGGCATTGAATGCTGCGATTGAAGCGGCGCGTGCGGGTGAATCAGGACGTGGCTTCGCAGTCGTAGCCGATGAAGTTCGTACTCTGGCGCAACGTACTCAAGAATCGACCACTGAAATTCGTAACATGATTGAGCAGCTCCAAGCTGGCGCAAGCTCAGTATCGAATGCGATGAATCAAAGTAAAGACACTGCTACTGACGCCGTTGAACGTGCTCAGCAAGCAAACTCTTCACTTGACCGCATCCGTGACGCGATTCAACGTATCTCAGATATGAACATCCAGATAGCTTCAGCAGCAGAAGAACAGAGCTTGGTGGCAGAAGAGATCAATAACAACACTGTTAAGATCAAAGACCTTTCAACACAAGTGTCCAATGCAGCTCAAGAAGCAAACACAGCAATGCAGGTACAAACGGACAATGTTCGCCAACAAGATGAGCTATTGAACAAGTTTACGGTTTAACCACCTCACCGTTCAATAACTTGAAATAAAAACCCCGCTTACTGATTGCCAGTAAGCGGGGTTTTCTTTTTAGTGTTATCTATTTTCTCGCTCTGCGAGTTAACTCGTAACCGACTCGATCTCGTTGGTCGTCAGCATCATGCACTGATTCGATTCCACCTTAATGGTTAAATCCTTGCCAACACAATCGAACACTTCTCCAGACAACAAATCGGTCACTGCGCCAGTCCAATTTAATGAGGCTGTTTTGCTTCGTTTCGACTTGTTGATCACCACAATGCCTTTATCACCACGGACAAACACCAACAAATCATCATTCGCTTCAACCACACGCATCGCTTCGCCATGAACATGGTTATGGAATTGAATCATGTTTTTCATGTAAGGTGCTTGCCAGTCGTTAAGCCAACGAGGTTGACCGCTCCTGTCCAGAATACCGCTGGTGCTCAGTTCACTGTAAACAAGTGGCACTCCACCATCTCGACCAAGAATGAAAGCATGAGCTAATCGTTCGTCCACTTCATCCATCACATGGTCCAAAAACACATCGTTGTTTGGAATATCATGAGTAACCGCGAACGTAATCGCTCGCATGTTCGACAAAGCCTGACCAAAACAATAAGGGTTAATCAAAGACTTAAAACTGCCCTGCTCTTCGAAAGCTTTGAAGATGGTGTTAAACAACGGGAAATCATACGCCCCTAAGCGAGTGTGCTTTAAGTATGGCTCAAGAAACAGTTCATACTCTTCTTCCGTCGCGCCACCATCGGTGATGATCTCACCAAAAATGTGCATCTCTTCGCAGATATCATCGGTCCACACTTTACGCAAATGTGACAACGTCATGTGTTTCGCTGCATCAATACGGAAACCTTTCACACCAATGGCTTTCAATGCTTTCAGATAAGCTCTCTGCTGTTCGACGACGTTATCGTTGTCTAACAGTGTTGGTAGGCCAGGATCGCTAGCGCCACCGGTAATACGTCCGTTTTGCACTTCCCAAGTGTCTTTCCAATTCTTGATGCCAAACGCTTCCACGAAGTCGTTCTCATCAAATAAAGGCTCAGAAAGGTCACCAAACAAACGTATGGATTCATAATAGTCGGCATCTTTTTGATAAGACGCCATGTCTTGCTGATTGGGATACGTTAAATCGCCGCGGATACCCGATTCGTTGGCCATATGGTTAAACACGACATCTACATAGGTGCGAAGCCCATGTTGCTTTAACGTATTCACCATCGCAGTGAAATCTTGCGTGTCACCAAGCTGATTATCAATTACGCGATAATCTTGTGGTTGATAACGCTGCCACCATTGGGTGCCAGAATTTCGGTCGCAACCTTTAGGGCCGCGCAGCGATTTCATCGCCGGTGATACTAAAACAGATTTATAACCCAACTCTTGGATCAGTGGGGCGTTCTTCATTACGTCAGCGTAGCGCCAGTCAAAGGCATGTAATATGACATCTGTCGCTGGGTTGCTTAACATAGCTGAACTCTCCATGTTGTTCTCCTACCAAACTCGTTTACAGCTTTCTAGATAAATACAAAGGCTAAAAGGCAAAGCTGCATAAATTTCCTTAAGAATGGCATTTATTATATGAGTTACTCATTAAAACCCCTCCTCCTCCCACCGATTAGTCACGGCGGATAGTTAAGGGCGTAGCGCCAATTATCGCATAACGTCTGGGATGAACACTCAACCGTAGTACTTTAAAACGCGCAAAAAAGTCACAAAAAAGGAGCGTATATACGCTCCTTTTATTCAATTTAACACATATTTACGACTAAGTTCTGTAAAGAACCTTCACTACATGCCAGCCAAATTTTGTTTTTACAAGATGTGGTACAAGTGTCTCGCCAGAGAAACAAACCTTATCAAACTGAGGCACCATTTGACCTTTTTTGAACTCGCCTAGGTCACCACCCTTTTTGCCCGACGGACAAGTTGAATGTTTCTTCGCTAGCGTTTGAAATTTAGCGCCCTTTTTAAGTTACGTCATGATGTCTTCTGCTAGTTCTTTATGCTTCACCAGAATATGAAGTGCTGCTGCTGTTCTTGCCATGATAATTCTCAGTTTGTTGCTGCCAGTTTACTTACGATGATTACTTAGAATCATCACTAATGCACTGACTGTTGTAAATCTGTTTACCGTTAACGGCTTATCGACATAAATTCATCGACAGCCAACGTTTGGCGTGATTTTAACCCAAGAACAGCGATTCTTCACTCTATAACCGAAAACAACTGCCTTAAAGGTCGTTAAAAACCGCATAGTGACTTGCTGCGGCTTCCATTTCCCTTTAAATTAATCCTTATAAATTAAGCGCATATTAAGTAGGAGCCACTTATGGCCAAACCGATCAGTAAAGCGAGTCAGTCACAGGGAATGTTGATGTTCAAGTTGTCCCTCACTCAAAGTTTTGCGATTGGCACGCTTAAGGTCAGGGAAATCGTTCCTTTTCAACCGATGACCCAAATCCCCTACTCTCATCACCACGTGATTGGCACAGTGACCATTCGTGACCTTACTGTTCCTGTGATTGATATGTCTGCTGCTATTGGCTTCCGCCCGATCACTCCCGCTGAATATAACGACTGTGTACTTATCGTCACCGACTGCTTAAGAACAGTCGTGGCATTCTTGGTTCGCTCAATCGATAAAATCATTGAATGTGATTGGAAGAGTATTGAATCGCCACCAGCAAGCGTCGGACGCAATGTATTTGTAACGGGCATTACGCGTTTTGAAGATCGTATCGTGCAAATGCTCGATGTAGAACTGCTGCTCTCTAAGATCTACCCAGATTACGAGAACGCACATATCCCGATGCTGACCGATGTAGAGAGGGAGCGCCTCAAAGCGTTGAACATCTTATTGGTTGATGACTCGTTAATTGCGCGTAAGCAACTATCTGATGCTCTAGACAGCATCAACATCCCTTATAGCATCTGTAACAATGGCTTAGATGCGATCGACCTAATGAGACGCCAAGCTAGCGTGGGTAATGCGGTCGACCTGTTAGTGAGCGATATTGAGATGCCAGGGCTCGATGGCTATGAGCTTGCGTTTGAAGTACAAAACGACAGCGCTCTAAGTCATGCTTATTGTATTTTGCACACATCATTGTCCAGTGAGATCTGTGTCGACCGTGCAAATCAGGTAGGGGCACATGAAGCGCTTGAGAAGTTCAATGCGGGTGAGTTAATCGAAGCAATGTTACGCGGTGCAAAAGTCTTAAACGGAGCCTCAACGGCTGCTTAGGCTCCTGTTTTAGAAGCTAAACCAATTATCAACTCAATGGTTTAACTTCTTTGTCTGTTACTTTTTCCAATCTTAGTGAGAATCGAGCCAACCGTTAGTCTTTCTTTGTTGGCATAGAGCTTTTTGGCATCGAGTAACTCTTACTCACAAACTCCACTTCCTCGACTTCATTCACATGATTGGTGAAAGACGCCAATGCATAGAGTGTGTTCGCGACTAAGTTAGCATATTTAAAAAGAATCGGATCCGGTGACTTTTTGCTCTCATGATGTTCAATACTCACCAAAGCCCGCACCACTTTCTTAGCCTGACAACGACACAAGTGAAGCTCGCTTGATACACGGTGCCCACCGGGTAAGACAAAGCCTTTAAAACCACCTTCTAGCTGCTCTCGGATACGATGATAATCTTGCTTGAGCTCGACCAATTCAGATTCAGTGATGGCGAGCTTACCGCGCACAGATCCATTCAAGTGGTAGATGTTTGGCTGCAAGCGTTGCAGGATTTCACGAACCTGAAGCTCTAGTTCCAAAGACAACACCAAACCAATTCGGCAACAAAGTTCATCCGACAAAATCTCAAAATCACAGATAGGGCTGTCTTCATAGATAAATGGGTAACAGAACTCGTCCCAATCTCGACTTACTGGTTTCACGTACCGATCCTTACACATAAATAGTCATCAAACGCCAATATACCAAACTCTTTGATTTAGACACAAAAAAGCCCTCACATTGGAGGGCTCCTGAAGAAATCGGTTAAACGAGATTACTCGTTAGATACTTTTTTGTGGCCTTCTTGTAGGTGAACGAAGTCCACCAGATCGTCGCCTGACACTTGGTATGCCTGACCGAAGCCTTTAACGAATAGGCCGTTCTCTGCTTTAAGGTTGAATAGAGAGAAGTCTTGAAGTTGGCTCAAACCATCAATGATTTCACCAAAACGCTCTTGCATCTGGCCGATCACTTGAGTCCAAAGTTCCGTTTCACGCTCCACAACACTTGCTTGAGCATCAAACGTTAAACGCTTACGTGCGTAAAGCTGCTTCGAGCTCTCTTCGTCTTCAATCATCATCAAAGAGACTTGAGGGTTCGCTTTCAAGTTACGAGCATGACGAGCAATATCAGAAATTAAAACAAAGTAACCTTCTTGGTTCTGAACGAAAGGTGCGTAACTTACGTTCGGGCGACCTTCTTCATCAACCGTTGCAAGTTGAAGGGTACGGCGCTCTTGGCGAAACTCTTTAATTTCTGGACCTAGGCGACCTTGTAGACGTTCTTGTTTTACTTGCTGTTCCATGGGTAATTCCTTTATTCACTTTCTCTGATTTATTATTTTTGCTCGAGGTTGAGCGATCATTAGCGAACTAAACGATCCTCGAGCATTGATGTCTTATTAACTATTACAGCTGATTCTGTTTAAGCTTGTTCTTTTAGCGCTTTGAAGCGTTCTACTTGGTCGGCAATAAGCTCACGCTTTTCATTGCGCCCTAGGTAAATCTTGAAAATGTTCTCACCCGTTTCGCTGAAGAAACCGAAGTAATGACTTTCACGCCCCATGAACGCTTTGCTCACCAAACCGATATGTTTAACGTTATCAAGCTTTAGGTGGCCATGAAGCTCGCCCTCTTTGCCCATCAGGTTGTAGTAACCGCGCGCTACTTTACCTTTCGGGAACGGCGCTTTTACTTCAAAGATAGAACCGAATGAATGCACGATTGTGGTCACAGGGCCCCAACCCACTAAGCCTTCTAGAATTTCTTGAGCACGACTGCCATCTAGCATTACCGCCATGTCGTTTGGAAAGGCAGCAACTACTTCAACCTCTGAAACACCTAGCTTCTCAGCAATTGCTGTCGGCAGTAGTTTTGGCTCTTCTTCTAGAATACGAGCGACGCGTTGTTCTAGAGTTTCTGTCATTTCTAATGTTGTATCTGTCATTGAATATATTCCGTATAAACGAGTAATTTACGTAAGTTTTAAATTTAAAATTCGATATTAAGCGTGCTTCAAGCTTGCATGCGGGTGAACGCCCGAACCTGATGCTTTCGGCGCTGGGTGCATTGCTTGGTATTCAGCGTTAAGCACTTGAATCACACTCTGAGCGAGGCTTACTGCCCAGAAGCTACCAGCAATAGTCAGGCTCAGATAATCTTCTGAAAGCTCAACCAAGCCATTGTTTTCCCAATGTGAGAACAGAGGTTTCAAGTAATCGAACGTGTCTTGTCCCATAAAGCTCGGTAACGTGCTTCTTCTAACAACACCAGAATCAAAGCCTGCCTTTAATGTTGAGAAGATCGGCTCTAATGAGCTTTGCTTCGTCATCATGGCAATCGGCAACTGACCTTGTTTTATAGACTCCATGTAGCTGTCTAAAGTTCGATGTTGCATCACACCATGGCCGCCAATGTTGCCACCAGCACCACAACCAATTGGAAGCACTTCGGCATAAGTTTTCGCTAAGCTGTTGTAAATGCTGCGTTCGCGGTTATCGCGAGTCCAGTGATTCACGCTCAGCTGTTTAACCTTGTGCTTAGCCATGAACTCAACACCCGCCAAGTACATGCTCGCCTTATCAGGCGTATTGGCCGGTGGTGGGATTTTTCCTTTCTCCACAAGATTAAGCATAGGTGCATTGCCTGCAACAATCAGTTGGTAAAGGTCAATGCCGTGTGCGCCAGTAGACATGTAGTCTTCTAAATCTTGTTGGAACACTTCCATAGACTGGTGCGGTAATCCATATAGCAAATCGAGAACGATAGGCGCTTGCTCGGTGCGGCTTAGTGAACTGATACGCTCCAATACAACCTCTCGGTCATCTAGGCGCTTAGCACTGCGTCGAACTTGAGTATTGAAGCTTTGAATACCAAAAGAGAAACGGTTGAAACCACCTTCAAGCGCACGATCAAACATCTCATCGCCAAAGCGATTGATGCGCCCTTCTAAAGTCATTTCCACATCGTTTGCTAAAGGGAAATATTGGCGAATAGCCTTACCTAGTTGCTCTACCTGTTGAGGCGATAGATCGGTAGGTGTTCCACCACCAATGTAGACGGCGTGAAATAATCCAGACTGAGCCCAAGGCGTTTTGGCTTTTTGCTTCAACTCAACCATCAGAGCATCGAAGTACTCATCCACTAATTTGCGGCTTGCGGCATTTTGGAAGAAGTTACAGAAGGTACAGCGCACACGGCAGAAAGGAATGTGGATATACAGGCAACGCTTATCCTGTTTCTTCCCTTCGCTTAGCATCAGTTCATCAAAAAGCTCCAACTTCTTGCTCGGGTCGACCGGAATTGAACTTCCTCCGGCATGTGCTGAATGCTTTTTCGCAAACGCAAAACGAAGCGGGTCTGGGCTAGAAACACCCAAGATTGATTCGTCAAATTTATAAATATTAAGACTCATATAATCTCTCTAAACACTTACATAGCAAAGTCTGGAAGACTATTCGCTAAAAACTGAGAGAATCATAAATAGAGCCAAATGATAATGCAATTGATAATTGATCTTATTTAGATTCTAAGCAATAATCTGATACAGAATTTTGATTTGGTAAAGGATTGATTGTGAACGTTCCTAGATATGTTATTGCAGGCGGTGCATCTTTGGTGATTCATGCGGCGCTATTGTTTGTCGCTCAAGAATCCAAAGTATTTGCGATGCCTGCTGGTAGCCAATCGAACACGGTATCGATCAACTTCACGCCTAAAAGTGCTCCTTCTCAAGCTCAGCAAAAAACGGTTACAGAACCCGTTGAACCCAAACCAATTGAGGAAACGGTTTCACAAGCCGAACCTAAACCTGTGGAACCGAAGGCCGTTGAGCCAAAGCAAGCCAAACCGACACCAAAGAAAAAAGCGATCACCAATAAGCCTCAACCTAAGAAAGTAGAGAAAAAGGTTGTTGAAAAGAAAGTCGAAAAGAAGTCGGTTCAAAAAAAACCGGTAACTAAGAAAAAGGTCGTGAAGAAAGAACGCCCAGAACCAGCACCGCAACCAGAGAAGCTGGCCGACAAGAAAGTCGATAAGAATATGGACGAGTCTGCCAATCAACCTCAAGAAGTGAACCAAGGCGTATCAAACCAAGAGCCGGTGCTAATCACTAAGCCTTCGTTTTCTTCTCGCCCGACTCCACCGAACTACCCTCGCCAAGCCAGACGTCGTGGCGTTGAAGGTGTCGCAACTTATGAGATCTGGTTAGACGCAGAAGGCAAACAAATTAAACAAGCATTAGTAAATTCATCAGGCGCACTAATGCTCGATAACGCCGCTTTAGACGCCATTAAACAATGGAAATTCTCACCTCATACTGTCAATGGTCGAGCGATTGCTCACCGAGTACAAATACCTGTTCGTTTTAGGTTGGATTAATCATGCAACAAATCAGTTACTTACAAGATCAACTGGGCTTAATGACTTGGCCTCTTCTTATCTGCTCTGCATTAACAGCAATGATAATCACAGAACGTGTCTTCCAAGTTATGTTAAGCATTGGCGTTGGCAAACGTGCCATTCGTCGTGAGCTCAATCAGATCTCACCAACCAACAGCAAAGAGATTGAAGCACTCGCTCAGTCGATTTCAGGTAAACGACCGCTCCTGTACAAGGGCGTATCGATGTTGCTTGCTCACCACTCTTTCTCTAAAGGCTTACGTGAAGATGCAGCGGGGATCTGGCTACAAGAAAAACGCCACCAACTGCACGCTGGTCTAAGGCTGCTTGGTTTAATCGGCGTTATCAGCCCATTAATTGGACTGCTTGGTACGGTACTTGGCCTTATTGAGATGTTTAAAGGCGTTGCCGCGACAACAGGCAGCATCACGCCTAATGATTTGGCTGACGGTCTTGGATTAGCAATGCGAACCACAGCTGCGGGTTTGATGATTGCGCTTCCTGCAATCTCTGGTACACAGCTTCTTGGGTTATGGGCTGACCGAGTGCTTGCTCAACTAGAACATACTCTGAACTATGTGAATGTGTGGTTAGAAGGTATGTCGATTCAAACCAATCAATCTGACGATACTCAAGGTAAGCCTGTCAACAAAGCCTCTATCGGTGATGTGAGCCAAGCATGATTAAAACGCCCCACTCATCAAACACACAGAGTTTAGCACCAGACTTAACACCGCTACTCGACATCATTTTTATCGTGATGGTTTTCCTATTGCTTACTGCATCGGTAAAGCTGGAATCGCTAGAAGTTGAGCTGCCAAGCTCGGATGTCAAAAACGTTTCTGAGGTCCACAAAGATTCGATTAACGTCAATATTTTAGACCACGAACCCTACTGGGCGATTAACGGCCAAGAGTACATCGACTGGGAAAATTTCAAGATAGCCTTGTTAGAAGAGACAGGTTCTGCGGATAAAAAGCCGATCATCATTGGCGCAGATAAAGCTGCCAACGTGGAGAACCTAGTGAAGTTGCTTTCATTCCTTCAAGAGAACGGAATACCAGCGACTCAATTGCTCACTGACGATGGCTAGAACAACTCTCTATTTTCACGAGGTTAGGCTCTAGCTACTAAGACCAAATAGCCACAGCTAAACCTCTCTATAGATTCGAACTCACAATGCGAACGGACTTCTCACTGGGTATCTTCGCAATTACTCTCCATCACAAGAAAGTATAAAGATAAATATTATGAACAACTTAAACGTGCTCAATACATTAAAGATCAAGACACACCTTCTTTCAGTGGCCGCAATGAGCTTAGCACTTAGCGCACCAACCGCAATGGCCAACAACACTGAACAACCTCGAATCATCAGTGCAGGCAGTGCGGTTACTGAGTTGGTTTTGGCATTGGGTGCTGAAGAGCAGTTAGTCGCGATAGATGTAACCAGCCACTTTCCTCAAGCAGAAAACCTGCCAAAAATTGGCTATCACCGAAACCTGTCTGCGGAAGGCTTACTTGCCCTAGAACCAACCACTTTGATTGGCTCAGATGAAATGGGACCAGACAACGCGATCTCTCAATTGAAATCGGCAGGGGTCGATGTAGAAATCGTCAACACCGAAGCAAACGTTGAAGGGTTATTAAAGCGTATCGACCAAATCGCCAAGATTACCCATACCGAAGCACAGTCACAGCAAGTTAAAGCTGAAGTAAATCAGAAGATTGCTGCACTGAAAGCGAACCAAGTACCAAGCAACGAAGCAAAGAAGGTGCTTTTCTTATTGCTGCATGAAGGTCGTCCTGCGAACGTTGCTGGCGGTGAAACATCACCAAACGCAATCATCGAATTAGCTGGCGGTATCAACCCTGCTGCTCAGAGCCTAACGTCTTACAAGCCACTTTCAATGGAATCACTCGTTGAGATGCAACCTGATGTCATTTTAGTAAGCGGCCGTAGTTATCAAAAAATGGGCGGTGCAGATGCCATCCTGAAATCACTACCTATGCTAGCGGCAACGCCTGCAGGTATGAACAAGCAAATCATCACGGTTAATGGCAGCGCTTTAGTGGGCGGACTTGGTCTGGAAAGCCTTTCAGAAGCGAAACGATTAAACGCACTTATCTATCCGCTATAACGCAACCATCCTATTCCAACTATTGTTAACACAGTTCATATCACCAACCAGTTCTCATAGTGTTGGTGATGTAAACTGAATCTAGTTATGGACATTGAGGCCCTTTATGTTGTTAAGATCCGTACCTCTGAAAACGTCGATGTTAGGCTTAGGTGCTACCCTAGTCTTCGTCGCACTATTTTCAATCACCGTTGGGCCAATGAACATCAGCTTGGCTGACAGCGCAGCGAGCTTACTCCAACCAAACAATGACTTAGCACCTCACATCAACTTGGTGATTCAAGAAAT
Source organism: Vibrio sp. 10N.261.45.E2 (assembly GCF_002875705.1). GTDB lineage: Bacteria > Pseudomonadota > Gammaproteobacteria > Enterobacterales > Vibrionaceae > Vibrio. The sequence continues at coordinate 46,119 of NZ_MCZZ01000151.1, read as the reverse complement.
TCGCTTGCCTAGAACTATCTTGTGCATGCTAATCGGTGCAATCCTCGCGCTATGTGGTGCTGTGATGCAGGGTTTATTTAGAAACCCGCTTGCTGAGCCTGGGATCATTGGTGTTTCAGCTGGCGCTGCATTAGGTGCAGCGTTGGCCATCGTACTTTTCTCGGAGCTTTCGCTTCAATACCCTGCTTTCATGAACTTTGCTGCAGTTCCTGTGTTTGCCTTTTTGGGCGGCGCCTTAACCACGCTGCTGGTTTACAAACTGGGTACTGGCAAATTCGGCACTTCAGTAACCATCATGTTGCTTGCAGGTGTGGCAATCAGTGCACTATCAGGCGCAGGTATTGGCTTCTTAAACTTCATTGCTGATGACCAAATGCTGCGTGACCTTTCACTATGGTCGATGGGTTCACTGGCAGGCGCAAAGTGGTCGGGTATTTTGCTTGCTGCGGTTACGCTCGTTGGTCTATTTGTCGTGTTTTATCGCCAAGCGATGTCTTTGAATGCCCTATTGCTGGGTGAATCAGAAGCGCAACACCTTGGAATTCCAGTACAAAAGTTAAAACGAAAGTTGATTCTGCTAACGGCTGCAGGCGTTGGTATCACAGTGAGCCTGTCAGGCATGATTGGCTTTATCGGACTTGTTATCCCTCATTTAGGTCGCATGTTAGCGGGCCCAGATCATCGAGTGCTACTTCCCCTGTCAGCGGTTCTAGGAGCATTACTACTAACGGCTGCAGACATGTTCTCACGCGTGGCACTGGCACCAGCTGAGTTGCCAGTAGGTATTGTCACCGCAATCATCGGCGCTCCATTCTTTTTGTATCTACTATTTCAACAGAAAGGGAGAATCCTTTAATGTTTCCTTCAGCTTTAAAAGCGACCGACATCGAAGTGAAGTTCGGCAGTAAAGTGATATTAGATGGCGTTTCTATTGAGATTGAAGCAGGAAAGGTAACCACACTGCTTGGGCCAAACGGCGCAGGAAAAAGTACACTGCTAAAAGCCTTATGTCAGGAGATATCGAGCAAGGGTGATATCCAGTATTTTGGGCACACCAAAGACAAGTGGCCTTCGCAGAAGCTGGCGAAACACTTGGCGATGCTTCCTCAACACAGTACGTTAACCTTCCCATTTCTGGCACATGAAGTTGTTGAGCTTGGTGGTATTCCTCTGCAAGAATCAAACAAAAAGCTCACTAGTATCGCTAGCCAAAAAATGGATGTGGCTGATGTCACTCACCTGAGTGAAAGGCTCTACCCTTCCCTATCTGGCGGTGAAAAACAGCGTGTTCACTTAGCTCGAGTGTTAACTCAGCTTCACCACTCTGGTGACCAGTGTATTTTGATGCTCGATGAACCGACGTCAGCCCTGGATCTCGCCCACCAGCACAACACCTTAAAAATTGCGAGAGAATTAGCCGACAGCCACAACGCCGCCGTTATCGTAGTTTTACACGACCTAAACCTAGCTGCTCAATATTCCGACCGACTGGTGGTATTGAAAGGCGGTAACTTGGTTTGTGATGGTAGCCCTTGGGATGCACTGAAACCTTCGATGATTGAAGATGTGTACGGTTACAAAAGTATCGTAGAAAAACACCCAACCATGAGCTTTCCTCAAGTACACCCGGCACAATAAACTCGATTTAGATCCTGCTCATTTTGAGCACCCGCCTCTAATAACAATTAAGTCACTATAAGCCTCGATTTTATCGAGGCTTTTTATTGGCTCACAGCCACTCTCTCGCTTTAAATTCAGTTTTATTGATAACCAAGCAATAAACACCAAAACGTCTCACCTTGAGCGTTTGAGGCTCTAGAAATGAACATTATCAGCTAGAGAGACTTAACGTTTAAAATTGGATAGCAAAACAAAGCGTGAACGTAAGCGTATAAAAAGAAAAGAAATAATTTCACTTAACATCATTCAATGCGACACAAAGACAACAACATCGGTGAGAAAATTGTGAGAGAAACGCAGAAAAGTGAAACTGCAGACACAAAAAAAGCCCCCGCAGGAGCTTCCTTTAATGAGTGCTGATTATTGGCTCATTCGAATCAATGATTTACCAATCAACCACTCTAGTTCTTTACCGCTAGTATCGCCAAACTGAGTTTCGGTCAGCTTGTATAGACGATCAATACCGTTTGCAGCGAACTCGTGTGCGCTCTCAGCAGTAACGATATGATGGAAAAGTAAACGTAAGATTGCTAGGAACTCAGCGTCTTCAAGTGCTTTAACCCAGCTCGCTGAAAATGCATCAAGGCCATTTTCAAAGTCAATGTGTTCCATGAACATCTTGAAAATACGACCGTCTAGAGCAGCAGTAAAATCCGTTTTCTTTGGAAAGTGATGACTTATACCTGTACGAGAAACACCCGTTTGTTGACTCAACGTCGTGTATGACATCTTGTCGTAACCCAATCTTAGTAATTGGTCTACAACGGCATCCATGATTTTCTGGATCGTGATTTCTGTATCTTCTTTACTACGCTTTGGCATATTCAGGCTCTTCTCTTTGTAAATCCATCTAACTCAATCAAATGAAGTCAGTATGAAAATCGTTATCAGCATTATGTGAGCAAGGTATTTTTTCGCAAGTATTTCCATTAAATACCTACAAATACTTTGTACGAACAATTTTACAGTGCTGCCTCTTTGGGCACTTTGTCTAATTATTCTTCGAAAGTTACCTTACCTCTCTAAGTGGTTAATCTAAAATAACAACTTAGAATATCAAATACCCAACAATAAATTCATTGTATAAATACCTATCAAGCAATAGATAGTCTTATAAAATTAGTTATGACGCAACTAACTGAATGATATTCTAACAAATTAATGACACGGCTTATCAACAAAACATGAGATAGATCACATACATATTTAGCGACGCGAATGTACACATTCATTTAACCCCTTCAACAAACAACATAGCATACCAGTATAAATTAGTTCAAAGATTTTAATTTTTGTAGATACAGTTCAAATTGCTCGTTAGAATAACCTCAGACTTTGTAAGAGGATTATTTATGAGCCAAGATAATGGTAACAACGATGTATGTGAGGCTTGCGGCTGTGCAGGCGAAATCGGGTTCATCATCAAAGAAGGCGACGATGTTGCTGAAGTAACGGTTTACGGAAACTCAAAAGCACTGATTGAATCTGAGTTTGCTAAGTACGTTGAGCTTGCTAAACAAGTGTCTAGCAACGTTGAATTTGAAACGTCAGAGATGACTGAAGAAAGCACGGAATTGCACGCTCGCTTTAAATTTGAAGTTAGCGCTGAGAAGATTATTTTTGAACTTAAGACTCGCTCTCTAGCGCGTTAATATAAGCATTTATATTCTTATTAAAAGACGAGTACATTACTCGTCTTTTTTTATTTGAATCCAAGCCAGTGAACCATTTTGCTCAAAATCGTTTTCTGCAGCGCATTGAATCACTACACCACCAACCTCTAACACCGCCCCAATGCTATAAGCCTTGTCATCGTAATAACAAACTCGTTGCGGTTGGCTACCTTGTGTTACCACTACCGCTGCTTTGCCAGGCGTTGAAATTACTTTGTTGGCATTCGCAGACATTGAGCAAAACATTGCACCTGCAATCAAAAAGACCTTAGTAATTCGTGTATTAACTCTAACCATTGATTTACCTACCATCTTTGCTCAATTTCTCGTTAATCTATCACCAAATGGGTAAAACGCTATGCGAGAATAATTTTTCCATTATAGTGTTAGCGTTTATCGTAATAAGAAGCCTGTTATGCTCAGAATAATTGCACTTATTATTGGTTCCTTAACCATAACAAATGTCAGTGCTGAACCACTCGATCACTATCAAATATTGAACCATCTCGATAATTACGGGAACTTATATCTACGAAATAAGCCTTATACATCACTTCCGACAGGCTTAGTGGTAGATGGTAACCTCAATATAGAGAACACTGCGATCACTCGCCTACCTAAAGGGTTGGAAGTGAACGGGAGCCTTAAAGGTTCTAACAGCCAACTTGCTCGAATCCCGACTGGGGTTAAGATAAAAGGTTACGTCGACTTAATTGGCAGCCAAATCACCAGTTGGCCAAGGGGTGTCAGAGTGGGCGGGTTTATCAACCTCACGGACACTCCACTGGAAAGACTGCCGAATGGCTTTAGAGTGAAAGGCGATCTAAGTGTGATCCGCACCCCTTTGACAGAACTACCCAACGGGATCGTGATTGAGGGCGACTTATATATAGGCGGTTCTGGGATTACATCATTCCCCGACACTATGACTGTAAAAGGCAACATCTATCTGGGCGGCAACACTGTGACCACATGGCCGACCAATCTCGAGCTCGGTGGCGCTGTCGCTCGCTAATTCAGCTTAATACGCTAATGCTTTAATGCTTGTATCAGCAGCAAGTCGTGATTCAGAAACAAAAAAGGAGCTTAAGGCTCCTTTTTCAATTCAATCAAGTTGTTAATCAACTAGCAAGTTAACGAATGCTCGTTAACCAATGTTCTTCACAGGGTTCGCATAGCTGTCGATCAAGTACTGACGAGCACCTTGTGGCAGGCTCGATAATTTACCTTCAAACTCTTGCTTAACTGCAGCGGTAATCGACTCGTCTTCTTTTTCTGCTGCCAGCAAATTTACTGGGAACAGTTTGTAGTTATCGTGGATCTGACGATCGATCTCTTCAGCTAATGCTTCAGGCGTATCAAAATCTTGATCGATAACCTGACCGAAGCCAACGTGAACGCGTCCTTTATTACCGATAATACCTTGAATGATACTTTCGATATCTTCAAACTCACCCTTTTCGTAACTGCCATTTACATCTTTTTCGAAAAGCTCTATCGCTTTAGCCGTGTCACATGGATCGTTCTCGTAAGAGATAGCCACAGGAACAATCTTCAATGACTTCACATATTCAGGAAAAGCGATTTTTTGCTTACGTCCCTCAACGTGGAACATTTTCAAAATTGCTGGCTCAGTGAAATCGTTACCGTCTTTAGCACGACCTTCCTTTTGCGCGATCCAGATTGAGTTACCCGTGTCTAGAGAGTGCTTAATATAAGAAGACAACTGCCCTAGCGCTTTCATCATCTCACGTGGTCCTTTAAGAGAACGCTTTACGATGAAGCTTTTATTCAGACGCATCAATTCAGTCGCACATGGCTTCTTCAACAGATTATCACCAATAGCAATACGACAAGTCTGATGATTATTTTGATGCAGAGCGTAGTTGACTAACGCCGGATCCATAGCAATGTCACGATGGTTTGATACAAACAGGTAAGCTTGATTCGCATCCAGTGACTCGACACCCGTGTACGTTACACCATTGGTGGTTTTCGCTAGCGTATCGCGTAAGTATTTTTTTACTTCAATTTGAATGGATTCAACGCTAGTCAGCTTGCTCCATTTCATTTTCAAGTACACACGCAAAATTGGGCTCATTAATGCTTTGAACCAAGACGCATGGTTTGAAAAACGGTAGTGCAAGATTGCACTGATAAATTCTTCATCATTAATAAGACGGTTTAGTGCCGCTGGAATTTCATCATCGCCGTAAGGACGAATATCAACATATGGATCGGTTGGAGAGGTCATTTTTTAATTCATATAATAAAAAGCTGGCTCATTCTACGCGTTGTTTTGACTTCTCGCAGCTACAGAGCCCATACTTTTGACAAGGTCAGACCAGAAACATCGAAAATCCCCTGTTATTGTTGGCATTCTTTAAGATTAACGGTAATCTTGACGCCCCAAAATTAAGGTACTATCTATGAACTTCGCTATTGAATATACATCGGCTTACTTTTCACACTTGGTGATCACACCACGCAAGAAAGTACTTAAACATAGCCTTGTATCGGTTCAAAGTGGCTTGGTTTTGATTAAGCTGGGTAAACAGGAGTACGCCGTTGAACCAGGACAAAGCGTCTGGATTCCATACGATTGCCTAACGTCACTGACTTACTTTCCAAACACGCAGGTTAACCGCGTCGACTTTTCTGTACGTTTAACAGATTCATTCCCAAGACAAGCGGGTTACATCACGCAAACCAACCTCTCTTCGGCATTACTAGAAAAGCTCGAGCAAACCAAAGCTCGTGCTTCCAGTACCAATAATACGGAACAAGCGTTTAAAGATATGCTCTCAGTATTGAAGCAAGAAGTATTGTCGTTTAAGCCACTGCTTTGTGAAAGTGCTCTGTCTCAGCGATTCAATCAGTGGAACATTGATGATTCAAATCTACCACAAGAGCACACTCTGGTAATGGTAATGCGAGAAGCGAAGAAACGCATGCAGTCTGGTCAAAAGCGTTCACTTGTGATTGATGACCTATTCTCAGGTAAAGAGGAAGAGTTCGAGCAATTGTGCATGCTTGTTTTCGGTGAAGATTTATAGCTTGGCGATAAGCTATCACTCTTGCTGACACCAACACATCAGATACTAAAAAGCCGCAAAAACTGAGTTTTTGCGGCTTTTTTAATTCTTAGTAGTTAGACGAAGATAGCGAACTATATGCGTCTACCTAGAATGGCAATTCGACCTGCATCATTAGGTCAGCGTCACGTGAATCATGCCAACGATAATCAAAGCGCATACGCGGTTGACCGTCCACCTTCTCACCAAAACCGATACTGAGTTGAAGGCCATGATTCATCAACCACTCTTCAGTCGACATATCATACTGCTCGTCTTCCAAGTCTTCAGGGAACCACATTCCCAAACCAACATAGTTTGACTCGAGGCTTTGGGTTAACAGTGGCGTGTCTTTAGTTTGGATTACCCAATCAGACCAATAGTCCGGCGTATTTTCGGCTTCTTCTTCACTCAAACCACTGATTTCCAGCATTCGCTGGCCGAAAGATTCAATACTTGTAGAAAAATCTAAACAGCTATTTTCATCATCAGAGGTCAGCATGATCGAGTCTAAGCTAAAAAAGTCACATTCAGCCTGCGCAGGTAAACTGCATGCTGCAATGATCATCGTCGCTGGTATCGCGCGCTTTAGCATAGTCATTAGACCTCTTGAATTAGTGAATCTACATTATTGTATACAGTCCACTATCTTGCAACATTTTTGTAACTGACTTTGTACTCAGTTTTGATACATCGCTCCCACTTATCAAAGCATTACGTATATCTGTGCTTCGGATCTTCACCTTTTCAGGACAAGCCATTACAGACCATCGCTCGGTAATCTCATCTGATTTAAAGAAAGATGAGAACTTAAAGAAGTTGTCAGGACCAATAACAAACGTGAGTTCAGCGTCACGATGTAACTTTTGCAGTTCACTGAGCACGGCGTAAGTTGTCACGCTTTCACCTGGTGTATAGAGGCTCTTTTCGATTAAAGAAAGCTCTACTTGATCCAATGAAAGATCACTAATAAATGCCTTAACTAACTGACATCTCGTATCAAAGTCTAGCATCTCTTTTCCCCAAGCATGCGCAATACTTGGAACCAGTAGAATTTTGTCGAAGTGGGCCAACGAATCAATCACACTTTTGTGCCCTAAGCTCGGCGGATTAAACGCACTACCGAAAATGGCTATTTTTTCCATTATTAATTACTGCCTTCTCTTTCTAAGCTTGTGCAAAGAGGTTTTTAAATCGGATGATTTAGGTATGATAACACTAGATTTTTAATTTGCTTGCAGGAAAGGAATACGAATGGAACAGTTAATTCGTGACGAAATGCGCGTACTACCTTCAATTGACCCTCACTTCGAAGTGACTCGTCGTGTGGACTTTATCAAAACGAAACTTCAGCAATCAGGCTGCAAGTCTCTAATCCTTGGTATCAGTGGCGGTGTAGATTCAACAACTTGTGGCCGCTTAGCACAAATGGCCGTTGATAGCCTAAATGAAAGCTCTGGTAGCGACGACTACCAATTCATCGCAGTTCGCCTACCTTACGGTGAACAAAAAGATGAAGATGAAGCACAACTTGCTCTGTCTTTCATTCAACCTTCTCAATCTGTTTCTGTAAACATTAAAGCCGGTGTTGATGGGCTTCACGCTGCATCTCACATTGCGCTAGAAGGCACAAGCTTGCTGCCAACAGACTCAGCAAAAATCGATTTTGTGAAAGGTAACGTGAAAGCTCGCGCTCGCATGATCGCACAATACGAAATTGCAGGTTACGTTGGTGGCCTTGTTATCGGTACTGACCACTCAGCGGAAAACATCACTGGCTTCTATACTAAGCACGGTGATGGCGCATGTGATTTAGCACCTTTGTTCGGCCTGAACAAACGTCAAGTTCGTGAGCTAGCAGCAACACTAGGCGCTCCAGAATTACTGGTTAAGAAAGTACCAACCGCTGATCTAGAAGAGCTTGACCCACAGAAAGCCGATGAAGCAGCATTGAATCTTTCTTACGATCAGATCGATGATTTCCTAGAAGGCAAAGCCGTTTCTCAAGAGGTATCCGATCGCTTAGTGAGCATCTACAAAGCAACACAACACAAGCGTCAACCAATCCCAACAATCTACGATTAATTTTCGAATTAATCATGATTCGTCCTCAATTTGTAAACACATTTCAGGACGGGACATCCGAATCAAAAAGGCCGGAAGCTCATTCATGAATTTCCGGCCTTTTCTATCTAGTGCTTTTTATTTTGACCAACGAGTCGTTAATCAACAACTTCGATATCGGTTTGAGGCACACTGCAACACGCCAGTATCTGGCCCATGTTACGTTCGTGTTCTTGTAGCGCTGGAACATCCGGTTGGTGAACTTGCCCAGACTCAAGAGTCACCTTACACGCGCCACAAAAACCAGCACGACAGCTTGAAGCGATAGACACGCCTGCCGATTCAGCTTGCTCTAGCAGGGTTGATTGGTTATTTCCTTCGAATAGGTAGCCGTTTACACTCAATTGCAGCTGCTTCACCGCCTCTTCCGTAGACTGAGCAACGCCAAACGCTTCTTGATGGTAATGTTGAGGGTTAAGCCCCATTTGAATCAGCAGTTTCTTTGCACTGTCCATAAAGCCGTCTGGCCCACATACGAATGCTTGACGCTTGTGTAGCGCTTCAATTTTAGCAACGTGAGACACGCTCAAACGCCCAGATAAACCATCCCACTCTTTAGTTGGTTGGCTTAGTGAGTAAATCACCTGTAAGCCTGGATGTTCATTGGCAATTTGATCGATCTCAGCCTGATATGGGATATCTTCTTCGCTGCTGCATTGGTGATAGAAAACCACATCATCAATTTGACCATGATCAGCTAAATAACGAAGCATCGACAACATTGGCGTAACGCCACTACCCGCAGACAAAAGCAATAGTGGATGCTTAGGGTTTTCTTCTAGATAGAAAGCACCATCTGGATTTTGAGCGACAAGCGTATCACCTACTTGGAAATGGTCGTTCAACCAGTTGGAGATTTGACCATCATCCACTCGCTTCACAGAAATCGCTAAACGACCTGCGCGCGACGGACTAGAAGATAACGTGTAACGGCGAGATACTTTTTCACCATCAATTACCATCTCAATTGGTAGATGCTGCCCTGGCTGGTAGCTTGGTAGTAAGTGGTTCTCTTTGGCAGGCTCTAACCAAAACGTTGTGAAATCGCGAGCGATCTCTTCACGCTCTACGCAAGTTAAATGCAGCGACTCAACCCAAGTGTCTTCATAGTGTTCTTTCTCTTTGGTTTCGAGTACTTCAACTACATCACCCGCTTTCACCAAACCTTCATTTTTAGCCACAAGGTTCTGACCAAAGAAAACGCCACCGCGTTCATTGGCTCTAAACGTAGAAAAGGTATTAAGTGGCTCTTTTGTCGCTCTAAATTCACCACTCCCAACATCGACTGTCGTTAGGATGCAGCGCTCACAAGGTTTCACCGCTTCGAATTCAACTTCACCAATTCGGATACGCTTCCAGCCGTCTTCGGCAAAAGCTTCTGTATTTGAAACCACAAAGTTGGTGCGGAACTGATCCATAGAATGGACTTCAGGACTACGGCGATTGAGCTCATCGAGAGAGGCTTGGCTAATCACCAACATTGGATAGCCGTCAGCGAAACTCACATTTTGACCAAGCTTTTCGCGAACGCGATTTGATTGCTCACCACAGAACAACAGTTCTACGCGAACACCAAGTACATCGCTGAACCAATCATCCGCTTCGTCGTTGGTGGTATACGCAGTGAAACTGTCTTTCCAAACCGTTGCTGGCGCTTCTTGCATCTTGAAGTTTGCATACTTCAACCGCAGCGGCTCTTTACCTTCATAAGTGAAGATCAAACCGTCTGGCTGCAGGCTTGAAGACACCTTGACCATTTTAGGGTACTTACGCGCCGTCACCATTGAGCCATCAGCCAACGCCAACATAAAACGTCTGTCGAAGGTAAGACCCTGTTTTTCGACCCAAGCAGAAGAGAGTGCGATCCCGCCCACTGACTTTACTGGAAACACATTTATTTGAGATAGAGAAGGCACTTTATCTGAAAGCTCTTGCTCCAAAGCTTTTTGAGCTAAAGCTCTTTGATCTGAAGATAGCTGCGACATAACGATTCCAATGTTTTGTTGTTTGTCTCAATGCTAACAAATGGTTATAAATAGATAAACTGGCAGGTACTAAACACTTGATACTAAGCTAATATCTTGAGATGTTTAAATCATTGTCTTGTATACATTGAGACAGCAATGCATTAACACTCTTCATACGTTCTATAATATGAACACGGTTATCGCATTGAACTTTCATTGAATAAAAAGGATTTATCATGAACAAACTCGTCATTATCATTTTATGTGTACTGCTTCCGCCTGTTGGTGTGTTCTTCGCTCGTGGTGCAGGCAAAGATCTGCTGATTAACATCGTCCTAACCTTCTTCTTCTGGGTACCAGGAATGATTCACGGACTCTGGGTGGCGACTCGCTAGCCCCTCTTCAAAAATAAATACCGAATAAAATACGCAGAAAAACAAGCTCCTACCTCTGAAGAGTTAAAAATAGGATGAAATGAAAGTGCTTTTCCACTATCATCCTGTCGCCTAAACGTAAGCGATTGCTTTCACAGATTTCGCCGAGTTTAGGCTCCAACTACAAAACACTTCAAATGGTGGGAGCCTTCAATGACACAACTTACGATTACTCGTCCTGACGACTGGCACGTTCATCTACGCGATGGCGAAGTATTAAAAGATACAGTGCGCGATATCAGCCGCTACAATGGTCGAGCGTTAATCATGCCAAATACCATCCCACCGGTAACCGATACCGAAATGGCTCTAGCTTACCGTGAACGCATCATGGCAGAGCAGCCAAGCGAGCAATTCCAGCCTCTAATGGCACTTTACCTAACTGATAACACAACACCTGATGAAATTCGCAAAGCGAAAGAATCTGGCGCCGTAGTTGCAGCAAAGCTTTACCCAGCGGGTGCGACGACTAACTCAGATTCTGGTGTAACATCAGCGCAAAAGATCTACCACGTACTAGAAGCAATGCAAGAAGTGGATATGTTGCTATTGGTTCACGGTGAAGTAACCACTCACGATGTTGATATCTTCGACCGTGAGAAGCAGTTCCTAGACACTGTGCTAGCTCCGATTGTGAATGACTTCCCTAACCTTAAGATTGTTCTAGAGCACATCACAACCGCTGATGCAGCAAACTTCGTTAAGAACGCGAACGACAACGTAGCGGCAACCATCACTGCTCACCACCTACTTTACAACCGTAACCACATGTTGGTTGGCGGCATTAAGCCACACTTCTACTGCCTTCCGATCTTGAAGCGTAACACTCACCAATTAGCACTTATCGATGCGGCAACAAGCGGTAGCAAGAAGTTCTTCTTGGGTACAGACTCTGCACCACACGCAAAAGGAGCAAAAGAGTCAGCATGTGGTTGTGCAGGTTCTTACACAGCGCACGCCGCCGTTGAACTGTACGCAGAAGTGTTCGAATTAGAAGGTAAGATTGAGAACCTAGAAGCGTTTGCAAGCCACAATGGCCCTGACTTCTACGGTTTGCCACGTAACACAGACACCATCACTCTTGTCAAAGAAGAGTGGAACGTTGCTGAAACGATGCCTTTCGGTTCCGACATCGTTGTGCCAATCCGTGGCGGCGAGACGATCGCTTGGTCAGTAAAATAAGTACTCGCAAGACAAAGTAAATACGTTGTAAATACTTCACTTCAACTAAAAAGGGTCACCAGATTATGGTGACCCTTTTTAATATGTATGAAAGGAACGCTCTAAGACGTTGTTTAAGCCCTACTTGCCGCGAACCTTCTCTATCACACTCCAAACCGCGACAACAAGTAACCCTGCTACTACACCAATCACGCCATTCAACAAAGTGGGAACAACTGCAGTCGCTATCGTATGCCCACTGAAGTCCATGATGATAGGTTCAATCAAATGATGAATCGCAGGAACGTTATGAACCACGATACCACCACCAACCAAGAACATGGCAGCCGTACCGACAACAGCAAGCATCTTCATTAACTTTGGCGCAAAGGAAACAAGCCCATTGCCAAGCTTTGTTTTGACTGAGCTACCGTCAGATGTACGTTGAAGATAGAAACCTAAGTCATCCAACTTCACTATCCCTGCAACCAAGCCATAGACACCAATCGTCATCACGACAGCAATCAAGCTAACGACAATAATCTGGGTCAAGATGCTGGTCCCCGTCACGGTACCCAGAGCAATCACAATGATTTCTGCGGATAAGATGAAGTCGGTACGAATTGCGCCTTTAACCTTTCTCTTCTCATAGTCCTCAATGGACTCACCGGTTTTATCTTCATCTCCTTTGTCGTCATCTTGGTGGGCATGCGGGAAGAACTTTTCTAAGATCTTCTCAGCCCCTTCGAAACAAAGAAATAAGCCACCAATTAACAGCAATGGCATGATCAACCAAGGAATGAAAGCGCTGATCAATAATGCCGCTGGCACCAAAATCAGCTTGTTTTTAAATGAGCCTTTGGCAACCGCCCATACCACTGGGATTTCTCTTTCAGCAGATACACCTGATACCTGCTGAGCGTTAAGTGCTAAGTCATCTCCCAACACGCCAGCGGTTTTTTTCGCTGCCACCTTAGACATCAATGCGACATCATCCAGTACAGTTGCAATGTCATCCAATAGCGCTAATAAACTTGCTCCAGCCATTTTATGGTCTCTTTTAGGGGATTAAACAATTGATTAAATGTTACACCATCAATTCACTCATCAAAGTTATGGGTCTGTAAAAAATAAAGTCTCAAATTGTGTTTTCTATTGCCGCCGCTGCTAGACAGGACTAGTCTGTCTTCATCTTTCACGAACATAAAAGAAAAAGTATAGATGAAAAGTGAATACAGCTACCCTATCGGTGAACCTGGAAAAAAATGGCAACAAGCAGAACGTCAAGCATGGTTCGCTCAAAGAACCGTTAAGCGTGAATACCAGCAAGAAGTCGTGCCCAAAATCCAAGCATTGGCAGACCGCTTTGACATCGAACAATACGGCGCGCTGAGCTACGATGAAGCTCGCTTCCCGCTTTTCGCAATCAAGAGCAAAAACTGGGATGCATTAAAACCAACTATCCTTGTAACCGGTGGTGTTCACGGTTACGAAACCAGTGGTGTGCATGGCGCGATCAAATTCGCCGAAACTCAAGCGGAACAATACTCAACGCACTTCAACATTGTTGTTGCACCTTGTGTGAGCCCTTGGGGCTACGAAGTGATCAACCGTTGGAATCCTAATGCTGTTGATCCAAACCGCTCGTTCTACGATGGTACGCCTGCAGAAGAGTCAGCAAACCTACGTGCTCTAGTCGCTTCTTTACCAAAGATCTTGGTTCACGTTGACCTACACGAAACAACGGACTCAGATGAAACAGAATTCCGACCTGCACTCGCAGCTCGTGATGGTATTGAGTACATTGAAGGTATGATCCCAGACGGTTTCTACACGGTTGGCGATACAGAAAACCCACAGCCTGAATTCCAAGCGGCAGTGATTGCTTCAGTTGAAAAAGTAACCCACATTGCACCAGCTGACGCGGACGGTAAGATCATTGGTTCTGAAGTTACCCAACATGGTGTAATTAACTACCCAATGAAGAAGCTTGGCTTATGTGGTGGTGTGACAGAATGTAAGTACGGAACAACCACTGAGGTTTACCCGGACAGCGATAAAGTGACAGACGAAGAGTGTAACGACGCTCAAGTTGCTGCGGTAGTCGGTGCTTTGGATTACGTAATTCAAAACGAATTAAATGCATAAGCGACTAATTCAACTGTAGTGAACTAGATTAAAGTTGAGAAAAGCCACAAGTGATGAATCATTTGTGGCTTTTTATTTCTTATTAACGAGCATAAAAAACTCCCTTACACACTGTGCAAAGGAGCTTTGAAATAACGCTTCGTCTGAAGTAAGTAATGACCAAATTACTTACTCACAACTTAGTTACTTTATTTCGCTGTTTCGCCAACGCTTGCCTGTCCTTTATCTACTTCAGTCAGTAGACCTTTCAACAAGCTGAAACAGCCAATCAGAAGAATGATCGTAAACGGCAGTGCTGCAATGATCGTGATCGATTGCAGTGCTTGGATAGATTGAGTACCACCAATCCACAACATCACCATTGCGATAGCACCTGAAATAACCGCCCAAACCACTTTTTGTTTCACTGGTACTTCAAGCTTACCACCCGCCGTCATACCATCAATAACAATAGAACCTGAGTCTAGGGTTGTAACGAAGAACACGATGATCAATGCAACTGCAATAACCGATAGAATGCTACCAAACTGGTAAGCGTCTAGCATGTAGAACAAGCTTAAAGATACGTCTGTGATACCTTGGTCGAGGCCAAGTTGTCCTACATGATTAATTACTTGCTCGATAGCCACACCACCGAAGATCGACATCCAAGCCGACGTTACCAGTGTTGGGATAATCAGTACGCAAAGTAGGAACTCACGAACCGTACGCCCCTTAGAAATACGCGCTACGAACATACCGAAGAACGGTGCATACGCAACCCACCATGCCCAGTAGAACACAGTCCAACCATGCAACCATGTTGTATCTTCACGGCCGGAGCTTTGGCTCAATGCAATGATGTTTTTCGCATAACCCGTTACAGCAGTCGCGACAGAATCAAGCACAGTAGTGAAGTTCAGAACAGCGATCAGACCAAGGAATACGAACGCAATAACCATGTTTAGGTTACTTAGGAACTTAACACCACCGTCCATACCACGTAGCACAGAGATGATCGCTAAGCCCATGATCAAAACGATGATCGATTGCTGAAGGAAGATGTTGTTGTCCAAGCCAAACACGTGGCTGATACCACTTGCTGCTTGTGTACCACCTAAGCCCAATGAAGTCGCAAGGCCAAACAGGGTAACCAGTACCGTTAGTACATCAATAACATCACCCGTTTTACCCCAAACTCGTTCACCCAGAATTGGGTAAAACACAGAGCGCATTGATAGCGGCAAACCTTTGTTGTACACAAAATACGCAAGACAAAGTGCCGTCATGCCATAGATAGCCCAAGCATGGAAACCCCAGTGGAATACAGTCGCACCAAGTGCCAGTTCACGGCCCGCTTCTGTAAAAGGTTCTGCATCGAGTGGCGTTCCGAACCAGTTCGAGAAGAACGCAGTTGGCTCTGCAACACCCCAGAAAATAAGTCCAATACCCATGCCTGCTGCGAATAACATCGCAATCCAAGATGACATTGAATAGTCCGCCGTCGCGTCTTCGCCACCTAGGCGAACTTTACCTAGAGGTGAGAATGCAAGAATAACGGCAAAAATTAGCATGATGTTGGCTCCCCACATAAACAGGAAGTCAAACTTTGATAAAACAGCACCCTTGATAGAATCAATTGCCGCTTTGGCATCTGCAGGAGGAAGAGCAAGAAGAGTGATGATGAAGAGAAGAGATAAGCCTACTGAGGCTACGAAGACTGTGTTATGGACATCCATGCCCCATTTACTGACGTTATCTTGACCAACTTGATAGTCAGTAGAATCAATACTGTATTTTTTTGATTTAAAACTCATAAATTATGATGTTCGCATATCCGAATCAACGAATATAAGGACGCTCTCCGTATCCAATTACTACTTGATTGGCTCGCCGTATCACCGAAATAAAGGCGATAAAAATCACTATATTTAGTGATATTCGGTCTTACTGGCTCAATCCCAAGGCGCACATTATAGCACAGCTCAAAGCATTTTGACGGATTTTTAGCTCAATAGTTACCCAAACCTCCGTTGATAGT
Organism: Vibrio sp. 10N.261.45.E2; assembly: GCF_002875705.1. Classification (GTDB taxonomy): domain Bacteria; phylum Pseudomonadota; class Gammaproteobacteria; order Enterobacterales; family Vibrionaceae; genus Vibrio. The sequence continues at coordinate 29,838 of NZ_MCZZ01000151.1, read as the reverse complement.
GATAGTTAAGCCAGTAAAAACAGAATAAAATAAAACAACAAAAACCTTTAAATACAATACCTTAAATTAAAATGACGCACTGTAAAATTCTTACCAAACTTTCTACAGATAATTTTATCATTTGCCCAATTTACTTATAGCTCTAATAAAAAAGCCCCGCTATAGGGGCGGGGAAAATTACCAAAGGTAAAAGAGAAATCTGTGTTCAGATATCAGTGCTACGTCTAACAGAGCAGCACTGGATATTACAAAGACAGCACATTAAATCGCGAAGCAAAAACCTAGGTTATAGTCTTCACCATTTTTCGCCGTGAACTCTTTGTCTTCACTGGATGCATTAGGGCGACCGCTATCATCGCCTTTTACCAAGCTAACCCAGTGACGGATACCAGAAGAGCGGCTAGCCTCAATTTGACCAAACGTAGTGCATGTCTCTAGTTGAATGTCCTGAATATCAACAAGCTCTAGACGCCCAGTGCCTTTACGAGCGCCGATTGTGACTTCAACGTGTGTACCGCTTTCATCACGGAAAAGGATGGCTGAAGGCTTCGATTTATCACCAGTGTAAGCCACAAAGTGTTTCGCTCTTTTCAGTCCTGTATGTTCGCCATTTTTGAAATAAACCTGAACGTGTCGGTAGTCGATTTCATAGCTCACTACATCTTCGTGTGAACCAGTCTCCAGAGGAAATAGAGTATCAAGCAACTGTTTCGCCATTTTTTGTTTTTCGAGTTGCTTATCTGCTTTCACCATTTCGACGGCAAAGACAGCTTCAGCAATAAATGTTGAATGGTTTCTGTGAAGTTCTGTTTTGTCTAGTGTCAGCATATTCATAGTCTATCCCTCGTACGGCTTTAAATTTCATTTAGGTCAAACATCCCAATTGACCCTTTTCAAAATTGTTCTTTACTGTGTGGTTTCCATGTTTTTCATACTACTTGTATTTTTGAAGCAATTTCACAACAAAAATTTCACAGTGTGAATTTTACTAAATTGCTTTTTTACACAAACAGGTATTTTTAGCCCCCAGCCCTTTATCTATATGGGCTGAAGGCTCAGAAAAAACGCGTTTATGTGTTGTTTGAATTTGTGTAATAACCGACCCCAACCAACTTATTGTCGATCACTCGATAGTAAGTGTGCTTAGTTTCCACTTTGCTCGACAGCGGGTTTAACCATCGATAGGTGTAAACGCCACGACCATTTTCTTTGGCTAGGTTTAACATCTCAGTGAGAATCGGCTTATCGTCAGGGCTTAGAATTTCGCTGTGTGAACGACCGATAAGTTCAGGAGAAACACCGTGTGCAAGCAGCTTTCCAGAGTTCATGTCCATCACAAACACATATAAATCCCCTTCCACAAAGCTGCCTTCAGCGTCATTAAACTCGGCAAGGCTTTGTTGCTCCGACTCAACAATTGCGGTCAGCGCTCTCGCCAGTAAACTCTTTGCCTCGGTCGCACTCGAACGTTCTGGGTAATACCCCACGGCAACAATCACGTCACCGACACGCTCAAAGAAAGTCGTTTTAGGTTCACCCATGCGATCGGTCGGGTTAGTCCAATGGTACTGAACTTCACCGAAGCCGTTGTGTACCGCTTTGGTTATCATTTCACGGAAAAAAGGATTGCCGTAGACGTCTTGCGTATCTAAAACACTGTCACCCACCAACACCATCGAAGAACCGCCACTGGCAAGGAATTGGCCATCGATGCCCAAAGCAAACACATAAAGCTCCCCATCGATATATTCAGGGTCACTCATGAAATCTTTAACGCTATCGTCCCCCTCTTTTTGGACGTAGACTACTGCCTTCGCAAGCAAGGTTTTGGCTCTTCTTTCAGCTTTGCTGACAACATGTGGTTCTGAGATATCAAGCACATTGACAGGCTTGGCTTCTTTCTCTGTTTCAGAGTGTTCGGCACGTAAACTCATGCCACTCACTACAGCAAACACGACACAACCAATGAGGATGATTCTGGATAAATTCATGGTTCTCTCTCCTAATAGCCGACTAAGGACGGTAGCCAAAGCGTAATTTGTGGGAAGAAAGCGATAACGAAAACACCCACAACAGAAGCAAGTACAAAGGGATGGATCTTCGCGGTGATCTGCTCAACCGTTGAGCCCCCTATGCCCGAGGCGACAAAGATATTCTCTCCAAGTGGCGGCGTTGCAAAACCTATCGATAAGGTACACACCACCACAATGCCCACGTGAGTAGGATCAGCACCTAGCATGTACATGATTGGTAGTAACACTGGCACGATGATCATGATGGCCGCTAAGGTTTCCATGAACATGCCGATGAACAACAACAAGGTAATGGTTAGCGCCCACACCATGTACATGTTATCGGTGAAACTAAGTAGCGATTCCGCCACCACTACGGGGATCTTTTGCTCGATCAACAAACGTCCAAACACGGTAGCGGCAAAGAGGATCAACAACACACGCCCAGTGATCCATGTCGTGGTCGACAGAGATTTCATCACACTTTTAAACGACAGTTCGCGGTGAATGAACAACCCAACAAACAACGAGTAGAATATCGCTACAACCGCGGATTCTGTTGGTGTAAACATACCGCTGTAGATACCGCCAAGAATCAAGAACGGCGCTAATATCGACCATAACCCGCGACGTAAGTAATGCCTTACATCGCCAAACGACCATGTCTCAGTTAGTCCTTTATAGCCTTCACGCTTAGCAATGAAGTAGTTGGTCACCACAAGTGTCGATGCCATGATGAAGCCCGGCACAACCCCTGCGACAAACAGTTTTGGGATCGACAAAGAAGCAAACTGGCCGTGTTGAGCAATGGCTTCTGGTGGTGCCATTAAGCCCATTGCAGAAATACCAAAGATAACTAAAGGAATGGATGGTGGGATGATAATACCCAACCCTCCGGATGCAGCTGTAACGGCCGATGCGTAGCTCTTATCGTAGTCACGCTTCACCATCGCGGGCACCATTAGCATGCCGACCGCTGCGGTTGTTGCAGGGCCCGAACCTGAGATAGCACCAAAGAAAAGACACGCCATTACGGTTGCTGCGCCCAGGCCACCTGTTACGGGCCCAGCTAAGCTTTCAGCGATATCTACCAGACGTTTGGAGATCCCTGCCGCCTCCATTAATGCGCCCGCAAGCACAAAGGCTGGCAGTGCCATGAGCGGGAAGTTACCTACCGAAGTAAATGCGATTTGTACCAGTGCGATGGGATTTTTGTCGAGCAACATATAGGCCGCCATCGAAGCGCCGGCCAGTGATACTGTGATTGGTGCGCCCAGAATTAACAGCGTTAAAAAGCCACCAAATAAAATTAGAGTTAAATAGGATTCCATTATTACATCTCTCTATTACGACTATTCTCTGTGATGACTATTGCGCGGACTTTTGTGCCGTCATTTTGCGCAGCTCTTTGACTTCTGGATCTTCGTTGGTTGCGCCTTTGAACAAACGCTCATAGTTGTTCCAGATAATTCGGATCATCATCAGTGAAAACGCGATAGGTAAAATCATGTAGAAGTACTTCATCGGGATACCTGTAGTCTGAGACTTCCAAAACAGATTCATTTTGTTGAATACGAAGTCGTAGCTGAGGTAAACGAAGTAGCCGTTGAAACAGAGCCATAAGAAGTCAGCAATGGTTTCACTCACGGTCTGCACGATTGGCGGAAAGAATTTAAAGTGAAAGCTCACTCGGTTATGCGCTGACATCTTGGCCGCAACAACAGCCCCTAGATAGGCAAACCAAACGAACATATAAGTAGCGACTTCATCCCCCCAAGGGATAGAGTAATCAAAGAGCTGGCGAGTAAGGATTTGTGTGAACAGTAATAGGACAAAGCTTGCGAGCAGCAGACAACATGTATATTCCTCAATGTTGTTTAGGTGCTTTTTTATTGTTTTAGCGACTGACATATAACCTCCAATGTTGATTTCCACATGACAACCAGTCGCTCACGGTCCTAAAAAGATCAGGTACAGAACAGATCAACGAGTACAGCCATGTAAATGCCCTATCTCACTGTTCTATCGCTAGGTGATTAAGTAGCGAAGAACAGCAGATAGGGCGAATCTAATCGTTACTTTCTACCGAGTAACTCAAGAACGTCGTCTAGCTTGTCTTTTCCCCCAATGCTTGAGTAGAACTTAGGCCAAACTGACTTAGTCACCTTGCTGATCCACTCTTGCTCGTTGTCTGCAGGGTCTGTGAATACCATGCCTTTTGCTTGTAGCTCTTCGCGAATTTGGTTTTCCGTATTTTCTAAATAAGCGAAGCTGTGCTCTGTCGCTTCCTGACCCGCTTCAAGAATGATCTTCTGCATTTCAGGTGTCTGTTGTTGGAAGACCGTTTCACTCACGATTAGAGGTTCTAGAGAGAAAATGTAGCGAATGTTGGTCACGTACTTTTGTACTTCGTTGAACTTCATCGCGTGGACTGTGATGTAAGGGTTATCTTGTCCATCTACCACACCTTGTTGCAGGCCAGTGAAAGTCTCAGACCATGCCATTGGTGTTGGGTTTACACCCCATGCTTGGTAAGACGCGATCATGATTTCGTTACGAGGAACACGAATCACTAGCCCTTTTAGATCTTCTGGTGAAGCAACTGGCTTTTTCGAGTTAGTCAAAACCCTAAAGCCAGAATAAGCCCAACCGACAATACGAACACCAGCGTCACGAATCGTGTTATCAACTAAGTCTTGGCCTACTTGACCTTGAGTCAGTAGCACAGCTTCTTCTGCGCTTTGAATCACGTAAGGCATGGTCAATAGACCAACGGTTGGGGAGAAAGGCGTCACGTTGTTGATCGCCAGTACAGAGAAGTCTAGAAGACCGATTGCCGCATCGTTTACAGTGTCTTGCTCGTTGCCTAATTGGCCGTTCGGGAACAGATCGATTTTCACTTTACCGTCTGTTTTTTGCTCCATCAGTTCAGAGAATGAGGTCGCTAGTTCCCACTGCGTACCACCAGCAGCATCGCCGATAGCCATTTTAAAATTCGCTGCTGCCGCGGTATGAGATAACACCACTGTTGCTACAATAGTGACACCAGCAATAATTTTATTTTTAATCAATTTCATAGTCTTAGCCTTTCCTATCATACAGACTTCCTGCCTGTACTTTGCTCACAAGGTGACCTGGTACAACTTTCCTGGTCGTAGTTCTATTTCCCTATTTTGGAAACAATGTTCGGGTAGTTACAGCCTTTCATCCTTTAACGAATACCACTGATAAAGGAACCGCTGCCCCATTCTTCGAAACGGTGCAAACATCTCTGATTCCACCACTTCCCTCACGTTGGGGAACGGAAGTTTTGATTCAAATATTGGTAGGTCGAGCTTGTGACCTTCACCTGCTATCCACTGAGCAAGGCGCTTACCCGCTTGAGCGGAATACATCACACCATTACCGCCATATCCCAGCGCGTAGAAGATGGATTGTTTTGGATTCGGCTGATAAATTCTCGGCATCATGTCGTGACTAACATCCACCCACCCCCACCATGAATAATCGATTTGGATCTGATCGAGAGACGGGAATTTCCGAGTAAGATCCGCTCTTAACATATCTTCATATTTTTTCTCTGGTGCGTTCTTGCCACTGATGGCACTGCGCGTTCCAATCTGTACTCGGTTATCCGGTAATAAACGGTAGTAGTGGCGCAGAATTCGAGTATCTGTAATCACTTGATTGGTTTTGAAGTTACACGCGGCGATTTCATCTTGAGTTAGCGGACGTGTCACCATCGAATTCGAAAGCACTGGCAACAGGCGATTCTTAAGCTCGGAGTGCAAACCTTGGCTGGTATACCCACCTGTACAAACACCGACAGAACGCGCCTTCACCACACCACCTGGCGTTTTCAGGTAATGCGCACCGCCACGAGTTTCCCATCCCATCACTGGGCTAGACGGGTGAACCTTAACGCCGAGTGCTCGCGCCTTTCTTAGGTAACCAAACGCCAACTTCCCAGCATGAATACCAATCCCTTCGGGTTCATGCATCGCACCTGCCGCTTCTTGGTCACCAACGTAATCACGCTTTACAGTTTCCGCATCTAAGATCTGCGCATCGTAGTCAAACGTGTCACGCAGCAACTTGGCTTCTTTCTCAAGTGTTGCCATCACTTTTGGACGGTGAGCCACATATAGATGACCACCCGGTTGTGGGTCACAATCGATGTCTTTGATCAGTGACTTGAACGTTTCCATGCCATCCACACACTCGCGGTGCATTTTTTGCGCCGTTTCTAGGCCCCAGCGTTCAATCCACTGAGAACGCTTCAAACGCCCAGAAGCACACTGTGCTTGGCCACCATTTCGGGTACTGCAGCCCCAACTCATACGGTTAGCTTCAATCACAGTCGCTTTAATACCGTACATTTCAGCAAGGTGTATCGCGGTACTTAGGCCTGTGTAGCCTGAACCGATTATTGCCACATCGACATCCATGTCTGACGTGATTGGGCCATCATCTTCAGGTTGTGCGCCTGCGGTATCTACCCAATAAGTCGGGGCGTATTCTTTGCCGTGACCTGGGCTCTTGTCTTTAAGTGGATCGTATTTTGGATCGTATCTTTCTTTCGCTTGGGTACTTTCTTTTGCTTGGGTGCTTTTCACCTTTGGCGGCACATCGGCTGCCGGTTGTTCCATTACTAAACTCATAATTCGACTCTCCTAGTCATAACACGTGAACGGGTTGTGGTTTCGTGTCTAGCTCTTGGGAGTGTTGTTAGGAGTCAAAAGAGGTCTTGTTTTACGGAAGGCATTTTTTACGCTGATTTTTCCATCTTTCAGGGTAAACACGTCGACCATGCGAGCTTCGATGACGCTGCCATCCGGATTCGTAGCAGAAAACGTTGATTCACTCACAGCGCGATCACCGCACACAAAATGGACAGGGTCGCTCCAAGCCGCATCTGGAAAGTTCTGCCAAACCAATTCAAAGCTATTTCGAACCGCTTCGTACCCTTCGATAGTGTTTCCAAGCAAGCCTTCTCCTGCCACAGTGTGGAATACACAGTCTTCTGTCACGAAAGACATGAGCGCTTCAATATCATGGTTATTCCACGCATCACTAAAAGACTGTAAAAAGGCGGTGTCGACTTGGTTTTCCAGCACGAATGTCGCTGCATTGGTTTGCATATTCATATTCCAGAATCCTTTATGTTTTCGTTATTGGTTTAAATTTCAGTAGCTTTGCGCCACTTTTTTATTAGAGTGTTTAAACTAGACCTGTGAAAATTTAACAACTTGGTAACAAGATTCATCACTCTAACTTCGAGTTAGGTTATAAACAATCTCTAAGCTCACAGATTTCATCTTTTTATAAATTAATTAGTGTTCTAATTTTATTTACTCGAATTTTCACTCACGATATAAGAGGTATAATTAAATTAGAACGTGTTAGCCTTTAGTCGAAATCAAAGTCTTGATGATACTTTCGACCATACTGTTCAAGTTGACGATCATGAGTATTAACTTGCAATTCGATATTGCCGTCACCTTTATTTATCACTTGGTTGTTATCTGCATGTGCTTCGTTTTTTAAATCCGTTAGTTTCTCTTCGACGTACTCTGTCGGTTCATTTAAAACATTCATGGATATTAACTCCTTTATCAGGTTTACTTTCACTGATGGAAGAATATGAACGGACACTAGACCGTTTGAATATTCTTTCTCATCGTACAAAGGCTGAATGGCATCATTGCCACCTTCCTTAAATGGGTGAATGGAATACCACTTGTCCTTGCGTGGCTCTTGCTGATCGCAATCCGCCACATTAAATATCTGAGTTTTGTTGATGTTACACGGCGAGCTAAAAACACTAACCCGCTGATAATCAATAGCTTTAATTATATTTATGCAGTCTTTACTTTGGCTATGACACACCGACCAAAGCGCATTTAACAGGTTATCGGTCCATTCCAGCAAACGGGTGGGAAAACCCTGCTTCTTGGCTAAACACATCAATAACCAGTCATTTATGTCGTGTGAGCTCAGCGAGTGACCACCGTAAACTCTCATAGTTGAAAGCAACTCTTGTTCGACACGACGTATGTTCTTACGATTGGAACGACCTAAACTTGGCATTAGGTTATTATTTTCATAATCACACACGTTATACATCAAACCACGTTGGTCACTGCATTCAGTCAGTAATGAATCGATTATTTTATACAGTTCTTCGAGCGTGCTGATATAACGTTTATTGTTCATATTTGGTTCCAACAACTCGACAATATAAATAACCAAATTAAAATTTATTCGTTAAAAACTGAAATATAATAAAATACACAGACTAAAGTCTAATAACTCTATCGACTTATCGGTAATTACTATTTAAAAGCAACTCATAATAATTATTGATAAGTCTCTATTAATAAAACCGAGCACCTATTCACCTTGGTTATTTCATTAGGGCTCTAATATTTAGAGCGAAATAATAGAAATATATGACCCAATACTTAGATAACAGCACTATTAAGAATCTTTAAAAACAACTCACTCGTTGAGCCATTCTGTTTGATCATCCAATTTAAAATTAATGGCTAGTGTTAGAGCTTAATTTGTTTGCCCAACCACATTCTCGATAACTCTTTATCTAGCATTCACGAGACGGTTTTGGTCGGGCAAACTTCCTATGACTTATACGTAGTCTTTGTACTTATCTAGGAAACGAACCGGCGTTGATAGTGCATCTCGGCGGAACGGGTCGCCCAGCTCCTGAGTACACATGATTTCAATGATGGTTGTTTTGCCTTCGTTCATTTGCATGTCGATGGCTTTTTGCAGAGTTGGACCTACATCTTCTAGCTTATCAACCGTGATACCTTCAGCGCCCATTGCTCGTGCGATTTCCGCAAAGCTCTGGTTATCCAGTTCACCAGCAACAAAGCGTCGGTTGTAGAAGTCGACTTGGTTCTTCTTCTCAGCACCCCATTGACGGTTGTGGAATACCACGGCTGTCACAGGAATGTTATGACGAACACATGTCATGGTCTCCATCAAGCTCATGCCCCACGCACCGTCGCCTGCATAAGAAATAGCTGGACGATGAGGTGCTGCCGCTTTCGCACCAATGATAGTCGGGAACGCGTAACCACAGTTACCGAAACTCATTGCTGCAAAGAAGCTACGTGGTTTTTCAAAGCGTAAGTAGCTATTTGCCACCGAGTTGATGTTACCGATATCCGTTGAGACCATAACGTCTTCTGGCATCGCTTTTTCTAGTTCACGCAGCACTTGGCGAGGGTGTAGATATTCGCCACCAGAGAACGGAGTTTCGTGCGAGTTTTCTTCAATCATATCCAAGCTGAACGAATCACGTTCGTGCGTCCACTCATCAAGCTCTTTTTCCCACAACGCTTTTTCTGTTGCCACTGTGTCTTGGCGAGCGCCTTTGTTGTCATCACACAACAGTGCACGACCTTCTAGTCTTTCAGCTAATGCCACAGCCGCTGCTTTTGCGTCGCCACAGATACCAACAGAGATCTTCTTCACGAGGCCAAGCATCTTGTTGTCTGCATCGATCTGAATGATTTTTGCGTCTTTCGGCCAGTAATCCATACCATGTTGAGGCAAGGTACCGAATGGACCAAGACGTGTACCTAATGCGATAACCACATCCGCTTGAGCCATCAACTTCATTGCTGCTTTCGAACCTTGGTAGCCTAAAGGACCACACCATAATGGGTGACTAGCAGGGAAAGAGTCATTGTGCAGGTAGCTGTTTACTACGGGTGCGCCTAGTCGTTCTGCCAGTGCCGCACACTCTTGAACTGCGTCTGCCATTACCACGCCGCCACCAGAAATGATGACTGGGAATTTCGCTTCAGCAATCAAATCTGCCGCTTCATTCAGAGACTTCTCACCACCTGGACCACGGTCTAAACGCGCTGGTTTAGGGATCTCGGTTTGAGTTTCACCGTAGAAGTAGTCACGTGGAATGTTCAGCTGAGTCGGGCCCATTTCGCTCATTGCGCGGTCAAAGCATCGGCCTGTGTATTCCGCCATACGGTCTGGGTGCGTTACGTGTCCTTGATACTTAGTAAACTCTTGGAACATTGGAAGCTGGTTACACTCTTGGAAACCACCTAAGCCCATTGTTTTAGTGCCTGTCTCTGGCGTCACAATTACGACCGGGCTATGTGCCCAGAACGCCGCTGCAATCGCAGTCACACAGTTACTAATACCCGGGCCATTCTGGCCGATAACTACACCGTGGCGACCAGAGACTCGAGAGTAACCATCAGCCATGTGGGCAGCACCTTGCTCGTGTACCACTGGAACCAATCGAATGCCAGCAGGAGCAAAGATATCCATTGCGTCCATAAATGCTGACCCCATGATGCCGAACATATCGGTGACATCATTGGCGACCATAGTTTCAACGAACGCTTCTGATGGTGTCATTGTTACTGTGCCGGAAACAACCGTACGTTTTTCTTGCTCACTCATTCTTCCATTCTCCTTGAGTTAACCAAAATTTCATTTTTCGGAATGAATTGTCTCTTTTTCGAATTCATTTTCACCTTAGTAGTAGATTTTTTGCGCGTCAACTTTTTATATTAAATTGGAACAATTCATTCTAATTAATGAAACTGGATCACATTATTGATAGTTTTTCGTACAAAAAGTGCCGTTAACTTAGAGTGAGCTGTTAATAATCGATGACATATCGCCCATCGCGGCAGTCATGGAAACTATTAAGAGGGAAGAAAAATGAATGATGCGGAATTGATACCAACGCAACCAGTAAGTGTGAGAGAGTGTTTTGACATCGACAGCAACCTAACCGTATTGGCGTTTGAACATGCGGGAGAGTATGTACCCAAGGTCGATCCTAACTACTGTTTTGATCCTGAGGTAACGCTAGCGATATTGGCGGGTTTCACCTCTAATCGCCGCACGTTGATACAAGGTACACACGGAACAGGCAAGTCTTCCCACATTGAACAAATTGCTGCGAGATTGAACTGGCCGTGTTTGAGGATCAACCTAGACGGGCACTTAAGCCGCTTGGATTTCATAGGAAAGGACAGCATCGTCATTAAAGATGGAATGCAGGTGACAGAGTTTAAAGAAGGCATTCTTCTGCAAAGTATCCAGCACCCCATAGCTCTGGTATTAGACGAATACGATGCAGGACGACCAGATGTGATGTTTGTGATTCAACAACTCTTAGAGCAAGACGGCAAATACACCTCCTTAGAGCAAAACCGAGTGGTCACGCCTCACCCTTCTTTCCGCCTGTTTGCTACCTGTAACACGTTGGGGTTGGGCAATTTCTCAGGGTTGTATTCCGGTACTCAGGTACTTAACCATAGTCAACTTGACCGATGGAACATCATCGCCACGCTTAACTATTTAGATCCGCAACATGAAACCAAGATCGTGTTATCCAAGCGCCCAGAACTAAACAATGAAATCGGTCAGCAGTTAGTTGAGAAAATGATCGCAACCGCTGGTTTAACGCGAAATGGTTTTAGAGCAGGCGATCTGTCAACGGTAATGTCTCCGAGAACCGTGATTACGTGGGCTGAAAACATCCGAATATTCGATAACGTAGCGACGGCATTTAGGCTTTCATTCCTCAACCGTTGTGAAGATGAAGAGAAAGAGCTAGTGAGCGAATATTACTTCCGCTGCTTTGGTGAGGCCTTAGAAACGCCGACTCAGAGTTATGCGCAGTCGGAGTCGTAAACCATGACCAATGTTTCTTCTCAGCAGAAAAAGATCCTCGACCTCGGTGTGTCTGTCGCGAGAGCGATCAGTGGTGAATTGAACCTAAATTATCGGGGCGAGCGTCTCTATAACGGTAATACCCCCTGCTATTATCAGTCTGCACACACCAACGATCTCACCTTTGTTTCTCGCCATGAGTTAACAAACAGCAAGCTCTCAATGCAGGGCAAGATCGATTCATCGGCACTGAGACTCTTGTTGTCAGATGCTGATCTTCACTATTCATTACGACCGAAAAACGACGTCGAACGTCTGTTATATGATTTCTGCGAACAAGTACGAGTCGAATCACAAGTCCCGTCTTACCTAAAAGGCGTGACTAAGAGCATTCAGTGTAACTTTGCGTATTGGAGCGATCAGTACCATCAAAATGGCTTTACTGAATCACGAATTGGGATGTTACTGTTCACGCTGATGCAGATCATCCACACCCGCTTAACTGGTGTTCCAGTCTCTGAGCCGATTGCTGAAACCATTGAATCAACTCGTGCGGGCATCGTGCCTATTTTCGGAAACAGCTTGAAGCGCTTGAAGGAACATCGAGCCGATCAACTACAGTTCGCTCACTGCGCCAATGAACTGGCCTCTTTAACGCAAGAGCTCATCAACCATGAACAAGAGAGTAATAACTCGCCAACACCAGCGGTAGAAGAAGACATCAAAATCCTCGCGCAGCTTGCCCTTATCGTTGATGGCGACATTCAAGATGAAGACATCAATGCCGACATCACAGGCAGTAGCAAGGTGTTCGAATTGTCGGGCGCCAATTATCAGGTCTTTAATTCAGAATTTGACCAAGTGGTTGCCGCAGATAAACTCGTCAGGCGCGCCCTATTACTCGAACTGAGACAAAAACTCACCGATGACATTATGGCAAGACAAGTGAACACTCGCCGTTTGGCCGCTATGCTCACCCGCTTTGTTGCGACGCCGCAAAGGAATCGACGTCAGGATCATTTGGAAGAAGGCATTGTTGATGCCACCGCCATCAATAAGCTCGTCACTTCGCCGTTGGATCGTGCTGTCTTTTATCAGCCAGAGATTGGCGCATCCCATCAATGTGCCATCACGTTTTTGATGGACTGTTCAGGCTCAATGCAAAAACACAGTCACAAACTCAGTCTACTAATGGATACGATTCTCAAAACCGTCGGACTAGCCAACATCTCTTTCGAAATTATCGGCTTCACCACCAACAACTGGAATGGTGGCAAGGTCTATCGACAGTGGCTCAAGCAAGGTCAGCGGAAGCACCCAGGTCGTTTAAACGAAGTTCGACATATCGTGTTTAAGGATTTTGATACCCACTGGAGACGCTCTCGCCTTGGCATTGCGAGTCTTCGCAAAGCAGACATCTTTAAAGAAGGGATTGATGGCGAAGCGGTTCAGTTCGCTAGCCAGCGATTGCAGCAACATAGCGCACCGCGAAAGGTGTTGATTGTGTTCTCAGACGGCTGCCCGATAGATACCGCTACCAGCACAGCCAATGATCAGTTCTATTTGGATAACCATCTCAAACAAGTGATTGAACGCGAGTCGATCAAAAACAGTATCGAAATTCATGGTGTGGGGATGGGCGTCGATTTAAGCCCGTACTATCGCAGTAACATTACTTTAGATGTGCAAGAGAGCTGCTTGTTTGGGTTATCTAGGAGTATCTTTGAGATGCTAAAGCGTGTTTAGACAGAGAGGCTTAAGCTAGCGAACCACTAGCCTCCTTTGTCGAAAGTGCTTTTACGAAGCGCCAAACAGCGACCATGCAGATGCGGCCATCAAATACCCACCAATCAACATCAACATCAACACCAGCTTTCTGAGCTGCTCATTAGACAAGGGTGGCGGGAAGCGCCGAGCAAACATAGTAACAAGTGCCACCAAGGGAACAGCAATAGCAGATAACCACAGTATGCTTGGTTCCATGTCGCCTGCCGCGTAGACATTGACGGTACGGGACATCGACGTACAAGCAAACACCATCAACAGTGTGCTTCGCACCAGATCGAGCGTAAAAGGCTGCCGATAGAGATGATAAACAATCGGTGGACCCGCCATCCCAAACAGCCCTCCCGCTAGGCCAGAACTAAAGCCAGACAACAAGAAGGATACTGTTGCCGAGCGCTCTTTTCTGGTTTTAGGTTTGAACATAAAACTCAAACCTGCGAATAACACCATTGCCCCCAATAGCCCTCGCAGAATATGCGTCGCCGACTCACTCAACTCGTCCAGTAAAAACACGCCCAACGACACGCCGGGGATAATACCGATCACTAACGCCACCAGAACTTTGAGTTCCACCAGCAGTGGCTTGCCCATCAACGCGACCAAACAATTAAACAAGGTAACGATACTGACCACGGCGGCAATCACGGGTAACGAAACCAGATTAAGGCTAACTGTAAGACCAATTACGATAATGCCGAGTCCAAACCCCGTGACTGTTTGGAAGTAGGTACCTACCGAAATGGTGGCAAGAATGGCGAGTAAAACAGGTAGCTCCATTAGCAATCCTAATTAGGTGTTTTTACTTAGTACGAGTGCGAGCTTTAAGTGTGAGCCTTAGTACCTAAACTCAAATTCTGATTCTTCTCTTTCTTTAGCACCTTGATCCTCTGAAGCGCTTTGAGCTTCTTGAGCATAAGCTTCAATATCCGTCGTTGAGTTTGCCGTTTTACATTGTTGTGCTTGCACGGCAGTCACCGCTATTACATTGAAGATATCTTCGGCGCTGCACCCTCTTGATAAGTCATTGGCAGGTTGATTCAGCCCTTGCAACAAGGGACCAATTGCGACCGCACCACCTAACCTTTCAGCAAGCTTGTAACCGATATTGCCAGCTTCTAAGTTGGGGAATATCAACACGTTCGATTCGCCCTTAACCTCGGAATCGGGCAATTTTTTCGCTGCTATTTCAGTGACAATCGCCGCATCGAGTTGAACGTCCTGATCAACCGCAATTCCCGGGCTGCGCTGCTTCACTAACTGGGCAGCATGACGCACCTTATCAACCGATTCATGCTTGGCACTGCCATTGGTCGAAAACGACAACATCGCCACTTTCGGTTCTTCCATCAACAGCGTTTGAGCACTGTTTGATGCCGCCACTGCGATTGATGCAAGCTCGGTTTCATTGGGGTTAATCACCAAGCCACAATCACTGAAAATCATGCCACCTTTAAGGTTATGGAAAGGCTCGCACAACATCATTAAAAAGAAGCTCGATACCAATTCACTGTCTGGTGCTGGGCCGATGATCTGCAGCGCAGCTCGCACTACATCTGATGTGGTATAAACCGCCCCATTAACCGTGCCGTCGACCAGTCCTTCTCTTACCATCAAGTTGGCAAAAATCAGTGGGTCTTTGACCCTTTCCAATGCCTCTTCATAAGACATACCTTTAGCTTTTCTTAACTTATACAGACGTTCAGCTAATACGCCTTTAAGAGCCGAGATTTGTGGTGAAACGATGTGAATGCCTGCAAGGTTAATATGATGCAACTGAGCGGCTTCGATAATCGCCTTTTCGTCGCCCACCAGCGTGATATAAGCGAGTTGTTTATCTATCGCTAATCGTGCCGCTTTCAGTACACGAGGGTCTTCAGCTTCACTCAAAACCACACGCTTACGATCTAAGTGCGCCTTATCAATAATCCGTTCAATTGCTTTCATTTTAAAATTCCATTTATTGAGATTAATTGTTCCATAATTTATATTTATATAATTGAAATAATAAAAAAGGTCAAATTTTATTCAGATAATTGAAGAATATTGATTTGGTATGTACACTCTTACACATAGACATATCGCAAGGATGAATCACTGTATGCAAACAGAAACACCACAAGTTCAAGGAGATACGCCCACTCTCCGACTTTTTGCACTATTAGAGGTGATAGCGCAAAAAGACGAGTTTATTTCCCTTCAAGGGCTCGTCGAAGAAACCGGGCTACCGAAACCCACTCTGCACCGTATGCTGCAACAATTAGAATCCGCAGGCATCATTCAAAGAGACGGCGATGAAAAGCATTACAGCTCTGGCATTCGACTCAGAAAACTTGCCGAAAACTTGCTTTTGAATAGCACCATGCACAGCGCCCGACGCACCATCCTTGAAAATCTAAGAGCAGAAGTCGGTGAGAGTTGTAACCTGACTGCTCTTTCAAGTGGTGAAATCATCTATCTCGATCGTGCCGAAACTGAAGCCCCTCTTCGCTTTCACCTGCATCCAGGCTCTCGCGTTCCCGTGCACTGCTCGGCTACTGGCAAACTGTTTTTAGCACACATGTCTAAGTCGCAGCGCAGACGACTAATTGAAAATGTGCCGCTGACTCAATACACCGTAAACACGATTACCGACTATGCGACCCTAGAGAAAGACATCGAAGAAGCAAAAATCCGAGGTTTTGCTATTGATGATGAAGAGTTTTTGCCGGGCTTAGTCTGTATCGCAGTGCTGATACCATCACCGACTGGTCAATCTAACTTGGGCTTAGCGATACAAGCGCCAGTGATTCGAGTGAAACCGGATGAAGCCATAAGGTTCCTACCCGCACTTCAAAAAGCAGCAAAAGCGCTCGCGAAGATCGAAGCTGATAATTGGAGCCAGCAATAGGCCTTTTCTAGAAATTTCGAAGTCCATGACTTAGGTGAGCATGGATTTCGAAAATCCTACTTTGATAAATAATGATTTGGTAAGCATGAATTTGGTAAATATCGCTTTGGTAAACAATGCTTTCGCAAACAAGGACTTCAAAACTATCGAATTAACGACCACAATCTTCGATTAATCAAAACTTGGTCAAAGTGATCTGAACACTCACCGACCCGCACATCAGCAACACGTCTAAAGTAATCACGACAAAGGAATCACGATGCTAAACATTGATAACCAGCACTTACTCTCTTTTATGGTGAAAGAAGCAAACAACGCAGTTGCAGTCACAAACCCAGCTACGGGCGAACTTATCGGCTATGCTCCGATATCTTCAGAAACAGAGTTAACGAGCGCAATTGAACGAGCTCATGTGGCGCAGAAAGAGTGGGCAAAGGTGCCTGCTAAATCTCGTGCTGCACTACTTCATCGCTGGCACCAGCTGATCCTAGAAAACAAAGATGACCTTGCTCGAATCATGACGATAGAACAAGGCAAGCCGCTAGCAGAAGCAACAGGCGAAGTGGTTTATGGTGCAAGCTTTATTGAATGGTTCGCTGAAGAAGCCAAGCGCACTTATGGTGATTCCATTCCTAGCACAGTCGCAGGTAAACGCTTAGTAACCATCAAGCAACCTATCGGAGTCGCGTGCGCCATTACGCCATGGAATTTCCCTGTTGCAATGATCACTCGTAAAGCAGCACCTGCATTAGCTGCCGGTTGTAGCTTTGTCGTGAAACCTTCAGATGAGACACCACTTTCCGCGTTTGCTGTGGTCGAACTGGCTTACCAAGCGGGTATCCCTAAGGATCTACTCCAAGTCGTATTAGGTGATAGCCCAGAACAGATTGGTGAGCTATTCACATCACATCCATTGATTAAAAAAATCTCTTTCACTGGATCGACCCGTGTGGGCAGTATTTTGATGGCTCAAGCAGCAAAAGGCATTAAGCGCACTTCTATGGAGCTCGGCGGCAATGCACCTTTTATTGTGTTTGACGATGCCGACATTGATGCTGCGGTTCAAGGCGCAATGGCTTCGAAATTCCGTAATGCTGGGCAAACTTGTGTCTGTGCAAACCGATTCTACGTTCACAGTAAAGTGTACGATGAGTTCGTGACTAAATTCGATCAAGCGGTTCAACAGCTTAAGGTTGGTAACGGCCTAGATGAAGGTGTAACCATTGGTCCTGTTGTCAGTCAGAATGCGAAGAACAACATCCAAGCATTAATAGACCGAGCAATAGAACAAGGTGCAACACCTGTAACACCAACTCAAGAACTTGATGGGCTATTCCTTCAGCCTGTCATTCTTAAAGATGTGAAACACAGCATGGACATTGTTCAGCAAGAGATCTTTGGCCCTGTCGCTCCTGTGATGCAATTCGACACTGACGAGCAACTCATCGAGATGGCGAACGATACTATTTATGGTTTGGCGTCTTACTTCTACAGCCAGAACATTCACCGTGTATGGAACATTGCAGAGGCACTTGAATACGGAATGGTCGGCATTAACGATGGTTTAATCTCAACCGAGGTAGCGCCTTTCGGTGGCGTTAAACAATCAGGTATTGGCCGTGAAGGTGCGAAAGAAGGCATCGATGAGTACATGGACATTAAGTATCTGTGTTTTGGTAGTAACTAGATTTCGACTGTAGTTAGGCTTCGACGTTAACTCGTTTTGGTCGCTATTAAGATTCAAAAGTAATTAGATCTTAGTGAGTACGAACCTGCCCCATTCTTCCCCCTTCCAACTACAAGAATAAATTAAAAAAAAGCCGCGCTATAAAGCGCGGCACCTTGGGCTCGGTTAAAGGGGGTTTCTTTTTTTAGTATTTTATATTCTATTTTTTGTTATTCGGTTGCTTCACTATTCCTGCGCTTTCAATTTTAGACGCATAGCGTGTAACACTGGCTCGGTATAACCACTCGGCTGAGCACAGCCTTCAAATACCAACTGACACGCTGCGGAAAACGCAATGCTGTTTTCAAAATCAGGCGCCATGTTTCGGTAACTTGGGTCGCCAGAGTTTTGCTCATCAACCACTGCAGCCATGCGCTTCATGGTTTTCATTACTTGGGCTTCCTCGCAAATACCGTGACGTAACCAGTTAGCGATGTGTTGGCTTGAAATACGCAGCGTCGCGCGGTCTTCCATTAGCCCTACATCGTTAATATCAGGCACTTTCGAACAACCTACGCCTTGGTCAATCCAACGAACTACGTAACCAAGAATACCTTGCGTATTGTTGTCCAGTTCATTTTGGATATCTTGAGCTGTCAGCTTTTGATTACCCAGTAGCGGGATAGTAAGAATATCATCAACGTTCGCTCTCACACGCTCACGAAGCTCTTTCTGACGGCTAGGAACACTCACCTTGTGATAGTGCAAGGCATGCAGAGTCGCCGCAGTTGGAGAAGGAACCCAAGCAGTATTAGCACCCGCTTGAGGATGCCCGATTTTCGCGTCCATCATCTTCGCCATGTTGTCTGGCTCTGGCCACATACCTTTACCAATCTGGGCTTTACCTTGCAGGCCACAAGCTAAGCCAAGATCAACGTTTTGATCTTCGTATGCGCCAATCCAAGTCATGGTTTTCAGCTGTGTTTTAGGTGCAAAAGGACCCGCTTCCATACTAGTGTGGATCTCATCACCCGTTCGATCTAGGAAACCTGTGTTGATGAACACGACACGGTCTTTGGCTGCGCGAATACACTCTTTCAAGTTCACGGAGGTACGACGCTCTTCGTCCATAATACCGACTTTAATGGTGAAGCGTTCTAAACCTAGTGCATCTTCAATGCGCCCAAACAATTCATTAGTAAACGCAACTTCTTCAGGCCCATGCATCTTAGGTTTAACGATGTTGATGCTGTTCGCGGTTGAGTTTTGGTAAGGGCTATTCCCCTTTAAGTCATGCATTGCAATGAGCGATGTCACCATACCGTCCATAATGCCTTCCGGCACTTCATTACCTTGAGCATCAATGATCGCTGGGTTAGTCATAAGATGACCCACATTGCGGATGAACAACATGCTACGGCCTTTCAATGAAATCTCACCACCCGTTACGCTTGTGTATTGACGATCGGGATTTAGATTACGAACGATGGTTTTGCCGTTTTTCTCTAGCGACTCTTGTAGGTCGCCCTTCATTAAGCCTAACCAGTTGCGGTAAGCCAATGCTTTGTCTTCACCATCAACGGCAGCGACCGAATCTTCACAATCCATAATCGTGGTTAGTGCCGATTCCACCAGCACATCTTTAATGCCAGCCACATCAACGCTGCCGATCGGTGCACTCGGGTCGATTTGAATTTCGATATGGAGATTATTATGTTTAAGCAGGATACAAGAAGGCGCGCTTGCATCTCCTTGATAACCAATAAACTGGTTACGATCAATTAGAGTGACTTCTTCGCCATTATCTAACGTTGCTGTCAGCGTGTTGCCAATGCTCACATTGCTGATGCTGTATTTGGTCACGTCTTTATGAGAAACACCATTCAGCGGTGCGGCGTCATCAAGGAACCCGCGCGCATAACTCACTACTTTAGCGCCACGAACAGGGTTAAAGCTTCCACCTTTCTCTGCACCGTCGCTTTCACTTATCACATCGGTGCCGTAGAGCGCATCGTATAAACTGCCCCAGCGCGCGTTTGCTGCGTTAAGTGCAAATCGCGCGTTCATGATAGGCACCACAAGCTGCGGCCCTGCTTGTGTTGCGATTTCAGGCTCTACGCTTGCAGTGGTAACTTGAAAGTCTTCGCCTTCTGGCACTAGGTAACCAATCTGCTGCAGGAACTGTTTGTACTCTGCTGCATCCAGTGTTTGACCAGCACGCTCTTGGTGCCACACATCAATTTGATGTTGAAGATCTTCACGCTTGATAAGCAAAGCACGGTTCTTTGGTGCCAGATCTTTAAGGATGGCTGCGAAAGATTGCCAAAAGTCCTCTGCAACTATGCCTGTTCCAGGAATGACCTGTTCATTAATTAATTGGTAGAGGGTGCTATCAATGCTCAAGCTTCCCTGTTGAATACGACTGCTCATAAAATCTCTCTCAAATTAACCGCTGACTACTAAATAAATTTACGTAACTGACGAAAATTTAGCTAATTTATGCCGCTTATATTGGATATTCACAAAAGAAATACCACAAAAACTGTGTTATCCCGTCACACCACTTTCGATTTCATTGGCGACACTTTTGATCAAGCGACGCATCCACTGGTGGTCTGGATTGGTTTGTAACAATGGGCTCCACGCCATCTTCACCTCAAAGGGTTCAATAGCAAATGGGGCTGGTTTGATTAACAAATTAGGGTTGTTGCGCTGCAATTGCGCGGCTTTAGTTGGAATGGTCAGGATCAGATTCTTCTGTTGCGCGAAGAGAATCGCCGACAAATAGTGTCGAGTAAACACCGTGATGTTACGGGTTTTACCAATGCGCATTAATGCTTCATCTATCCACCCCAGCTTTTGTGCTTCACTTGGGTTGATCCCCACTCCGGTTCCCATCCCCGTCTTACTTACCCAGATATGTTGCGCCTTTAAATAAGACAAAATATCAAAGTTATCGGCTATTGGATTATCACAGCTAAATAGGCAAGAGAACCCATCGTGCCAAAGGCTCATCTGGTGAAAGGACTGTGGAATGTCATCAAAACGGTTGATAATAATATCAACTGTACCTTGCTCTACATCCTGATAGCTCACATCACTTGGCGTCATGATATCCAGTCGTATTTTCGGCGCTATCTCGCTCAGTTTTTTCAATAGCGGCTGAATAATGGTCGACTCAGCATAGTCACTCGCCATGATACGAAACACGCGCTCACTGTCTTCTGCATTAAACTCTGTGGTCGGCTGCAGTGTCTTCTCTACATTCGCCAAGATGTTGCGAATCAGCGGTTGCAACTTTTGCGCGCGCTCGGTTGGCACCATCCCTTCACTGGTTCTCACCAATAGCGGATCTTCAAATAGATCACGCAGTCGGCGCAGTCCATTACTCATGGCTGGTTGAGTTATTCCTAATTGATTTGCCGCTCGTGTAACGTTTCTTTCACGTAGCAACATGTCTAAATACACAAGCAAATTAAGGTCTATACGAGCAATATTCATAAGAAAAATACCGAATATAATAACTATAAATTAACAAAATTATCACATGCGTGGTTATTCTTTGTCCATAGCAAAGTTTTAATCCAAGCCAATTTGGCAACCATACCCCACGTGAAACTAAGGAATAGTTATGTCGCAAATTACACAAGATATCGAAATGATAGAAGTTGCAAAAAGCGCTGCAGGTGCTCCATGGGATGCAATCAATGCTGAATCTGCTGCTCGTATGCGAGCTCAAAACAAATTCAAAACAGGTCTAGATATCGCGCAATACACGGCAGATATCATGCGTGCGGATATGGAGGCTTACGATAAAGACAGCTCTCAATACACTCAGTCTTTAGGTTGCTGGCATGGTTTTATCGGCCAACAAAAGCTGATTTCTATTAAGAAGCACTTTGATGGCAAGACAGATCGCCGCTACCTATACCTTTCGGGTTGGATGGTTGCTGCACTTCGCTCTGACTTTGGTCCACTTCCAGACCAGTCAATGCATGAGAAAACATCGGTTGCTGGCCTAGTAGAAGAACTATACACATTCCTGCGCCAAGCTGATGCACGTGAACTAGGTGGTTTGTTCCGTGAACTGGATGCTGCTCGTGAAGCAGGCGACGTTAACCAACAAGACCTTATCCAAGACAAAATCGACAATCACGTAACACACGTGGTGCCAATCATTGCCGATATCGATGCAGGTTTCGGTAACGCAGAAGCGACTTACCTAATGGCTAAGCAGATGATTGAAGCGGGCGCATGTTGTCTACAAATTGAAAACCAAGTTGCCGATGAGAAGCAATGTGGTCACCAAGACGGCAAAGTAACGGTTCCACACGCTGACTTCCACGCGAAACTTCGCGCACTTCGTTACGCATTCCTTGAACTAGGCATCGACAACGGCGTTATTGTTGCTCGTACCGATTCTCAAGGTGCTGGCCTAACAAAAGAAATCGCAGTAGTGAAAGAGCCGGGCGACCAAGGTGATATCTACAACTCATACCTAGATGTTGAAGAGATCGATGTTGCAGATATGGCAGAAGGCGACGTTTGCTTTAACCGTGACGGCAAGCTAGTTCGACCTAAGCGTCTACCTTCAGGCTTATACCAATTCCGCCAAGGTACTGGTGAAGATCGTTGTGTATTCGACTGTATTGAAGCAATAAACGCGGGTGCTGACCTACTTTGGATTGAGACTGAGAAGCCACACATCGGCCAAATCAAAGAGATGATGGACGGCGTTCGCGAAGTTCACCCTAACGCGAAACTGGTTTACAACAACTCTCCATCATTCAACTGGACGCTAAACTTCCGTCAGCAAGCTTACGATGCATTGGTTGCTGAAGGTAAAGATGTATCTGCTTACGACCGTGCAAACCTAATGAGCGCGGAATACGACGAAACTGAACTGTCTGCAAGTGCTGACGAGAAGATTCGTACATTCCAAGCGGACGCATCTCGTGAAGCGGGTATCTTCCACCACTTGATTACGCTACCGACTTACCACACTGCTGCGCTGTCTACCGACAACCTTGCGAAAGAGTACTTCGGCGACCAAGGCATGCTGGGCTACGTTGCTAACGTTCAACGTAAAGAGATCCGCCAAGGCATCGCATGTGTTAAACACCAAAACATGTCTGGTTCAGACATCGGTGATGACCACAAAGAGTACTTCGCTGGTGAGAATGCACTGAAAGCAGCGGGCGAAGCGAATACGTCTAACCAGTTTGATTAATCGCTAACGCTTTTGGTTAGCTGCTAAAACTAAAGCCTCCCCCGCCCTTCTCTCTTACTTAGGTAAGATCCGGGGGAAGGCTTTGAGATAAAGCTTGTACTGCCGGCTTTATCTCAAAGTCTAAGAATTGTGTTCTACACCACGGTCAGCTAAGTAACATCTGTTTAAGCTAACTGTATTCATGTTTGTTGAAATTCCTGTTTGTTGATATTTTTTGATTGAGAGTGCCTATGACTTCAATACCTAAACACCTACAAGATGCAAAAACGCTGCTATCAGAAAATGGTTTCGCAACGGGTGATACTTGGTATCACGGCACATCTTCAGCCTTGCTTGCTTCAATTAAAGGGCAAGGCCTGAAACGTTCTGGAGACAAAGCACTCAATGAGGCCGCTTCAAAAACAATGGCGACGATTGGCAATAACTACACCGAATCTGTAGAACCTGTCTTCCTAACTCAAAGCAAAGAGCTTGCGTATTACTGGGCACAACAAACGGTTAGAGAGCGCAGCGTTCGTTTCGAAGGCGAGGAAAAGCCTGTTGTATTAGAGGTAAATTTATCTGAAAAGCAACGCGCTAAAGTAAGACCGGACGTAGGGGCAATGAGCTTGCTAATGATGTGTGTTGGCGAACAGTTCATGGCTCACCTAGCTATGGTTTATCAAGAGAACAACATCGCAGGCCCTGACATTGAACTGCGCACTGCAGATCGCATGGACTATCTGAATAAACTAGGGATGGCCTACATTGATGAAGATATCAGCCGCGCTTGTGTTTTTGAGTTAACTGAGAAGGCAGAATTAGAACACAGAGTTACTTGAGAATGAAAAATTATCTGAAAGAAAAGGTGGCCTGAGCCCTAACAGGTATAAATAGAGGCACCCTTTCCTTCTAACCCATTAAAATTTCATCACACACGATGCTTATTAATAGCTTCCTTGAGGCTTTTTTTGTCAATGCTTCCTTTAGGTGCAATGAACACGAGCCTAGATTGACGAACCTCATCTTTGCCCCACTCATCGCCAACAGTTATCGTAGCTCGCTGCCCTGTACATTGGAAAATACATTGCCTGTCAGAACGTTCTGCAAGGTTCAAAATACCTTTCATTCTATATACATCCATAGATAAACGCTCCAGCAGTGGATAAAGAGTCTCGACCATTAATGGGCGTTCAGTTTCGTAACTAAATGTTTCAAAATTATGCTTTAAACTAGCGTGATTGGCCTCTAACTTTGCACTCTCGATAACATTCCCTTGATTTACTATCGGAGAGGTCTCTGTATCGAATATCAATGCCAAATCGACCATAGAATTCTGTACATTTATAATTTTAGAAAGTGGAGATTGCTCTCGACACCATCTATGTACTTCTAGAACCACATTCTCGGGTACCAAATCAATTTTATTAACCAAAACAAGATCGGCTGCTTTTGCTTGTTGTTCTGCAAGACTTAGCATGTCGCCTTTTAGAGATAAAACATTTTCAGCATCAATAGTGGTGATAATGGCATTTAATGGTGCATGTTCCTTAAAGCCTTCCTCACTGAATTTTGATGCAATATCAATCGGATCAGAAATTCCTGATGTTTCAATAACGATTTGCTCAGGACGACATTCTCCTGTCATCGCAATAATACGCATTACTGCAACGACTAATCCTTCGGCCAAATTACAGCAAATACAACCGTTTTCTAGAGCAATCATTGTATTATCTTGATGTTTAACTAAGCTAGCATCGACATTGATCGAGCCAAAATCATTCACAATAACAGCTACTTTATTATTCTCTTTATTGCTAAGTATATGATTCAGTAATGTCGTTTTTCCTGCGCCTAAAAAACCAGATAAGATTGTAACGGGGATGGGTTTGTTTTTCATAATTCACCTAAAATTTGGAAAAAGCAGGCAGTGTAAATACTAACCTGCTAATTATTTACTAAACGTTTCTACGTATAGCTTGTCCCGGTAACTTCCCTTCAACCCTCTGGTTGTTATCAATAACCAGCTGACCATTAACCATCACAAACTGGTGGCCGGCAGCTTGTTGTGCAGGCTCAGTGAACGTTCCCATATCTTTAATTTTGTTGTAATCAAAACAGATAATATCTGCATCACAACCTACTTGAATACGGCCTTTTTTCTTCATCTGAGGCACCGCTTCAGAAATGATATTTGCTGGTATCAAAGATGTTTTTGCTAGTCCGTCTAACAATGAAATGCTTTCTCGTTCAACAATCCATTTGTGCACAAATCGAGAGAAGCACCCACTACTTCTTGGGTGCGCAAACGCATCAGCAGGCAATGGCCAAATATCACCTTCAAGAATGGTACCTTTGCCATCTAACCACGGCATACCGTCAGAAGCGATTGCCCCACCAGGATATAAAACGGCAAGATCCAATAAAGCCTGGTCTTCTGCGGACTTGTCTTCACTCAAGAAATGAAAGTTGATAGGACTGCCTGGCGCTGTTTCTTGTAGATCAATAATACTTTGTTTAGTCATAGGTTTACCCAACAACTCTACTGTCCCATAATCAGTATTACCAAAACGTTGTAACCAATCATCCCCACGCATAAACTCCGCACCAATCGCGGTTGAAAAAGCGCCATACGAATATGATTCAACCGTAACAGGAATGCCTTTCGCTTGTGCTTCTTTTAATAGGTCGGTGCCAGCCTTCAAATCACGATTCGATACACTGTTAATATGACAAACATGCATATGTGCGCCCGTAATAGCCGCTAACCCTATCTGTTCACCTAAGGCTTCAAATGAGCTTTGCGGCTCTAAAACACTCATGTAACGATCATGAGTGAACGTCGGCATATTATATTTTTTAGCCATTTTAGATAGTTGGTAGTACTCTTTTCTACCCATGCCCGGTGCATAGCCTGCGTTGATTGAAATACCAATGCCACCTTGTGAAATACCCTCTTCTACCAACGCTAAAATACGTTCTAACTCTTGATCTGTTGGAATTGAGTTTTGCCAATTTGTGTAAGAAAAAGCCTGTTGGAACCAAGACATTTTTCCTGTCGCAGGTGGAATATCTTTCTCCAAAACTAATGCTCTAGCAAAAGCCCATGAAGCACCGAAGCCATAATTTATTGGGCGACCTTCTTCAGCTACATCACGATATGCCATATCAATTGGAAGCACCCCAGACTCCAATTCCAGAGCCGTTGTCACGCCATCAAAGGCTTGCATCCAAGCAGCAGGGAGTTGCTGACCATGCGCGTGTAAGTCAATAAAACCAGGCGCTACAATAAGGTTAGAAGCATCGATAACTTTTGCTCCTTGCAATGTTTTCTCTGAAATGGCAGCAATGCGTCCTTTGATAATTCCGAGATTGCGAACAGCGTCTAATTTCGTTTCTGGATCAATAACACGACCATTTAGAATCACAACATCGTAAGGTCCTTTTTCATTAGGTTTTAATGCAATCGCTTCACCAAGATCAAGATCCAAGTCACCAGCAATAGACACCAAAGGGGTAGCTGCCGCAGCAACGGCCAAGCCTGACATAAACTTGCGTCGGCTCACACCAACCTGCTGATCAACAACTCTATTTTCTGTTGCATTTTTGTTACTCATCATTCCACCTATTATTAAACAATGTAATTTGCGACTCCAAGTGCACTCATGCCTGATATCTACCTATTGATTTTCTACACTAACAATTTCAAAACTAGGTCGATATGTTCACATTAGACTACATTCTTGTTATTTATGAATCATAATTAACAATCTTGATTCACAACAAACTCCGCGCCATCGATTAAAAATATATCGAAACTTCATCAAGAGTGATAATCCATTATGTAGGATGCTGTCCTCACTTACTCACAACATACATAGTTAGTTGACGATGTCGCCCATTGACAATTTAGGAGGTGTTCGAATTAGTAACACTTCTGAACGAATTAGATACCCAGTCTACAAAACAAGAACGGAGAAAGAGCGAGGGGCCTTGTGTCTGCATAAAGTAGACATAGCAAAACCGGACGTTAATGCCCGGTTTTTTATCTATCGAACTACCTGATATTTAAATCGTTTAGCTCGGTGACTTTTTAGCTAACGGCATTTTGCTGAATGCAGTTCTTACTAATGCTGCTTTATTAATGAAAATAAACCAACATCTCGACATCATCACCTTGTTGTTCTGCACCGAGTAGGAAGTGTAAATAGCCTTCCTTTGTTACAGGGATTTGTAGGTACTCATTGCTACCACGGTAATCAGAGACATAGTCATGCTGTCCTGCCGTTGGCCAATAGGAGTGACTGGCAAACAGATCAACGTTACCTCGATTTTGGTGCTCGGTATTCTTATCATTCAACCACACTCTTACCTCCTGCACGCCCTGTGGGACATAAACCGCGGCATAACGTCGCTGATGCACAGTCAGGGTTTGAGCCTGACCCGATTCGAAGATCACTGGTGTTAAATCATCTTGTTCTTGTGTGGGTGGTGTTGGCGTTTCTGCTTCTAGCGAAGCCAACAGTGTCACATCCTTGAAATCAGTACGCCCCGCAATACTCATGTAGTAGCGACCCGGTTTGATATAACCTGATGTCTCTGGCTCAAACGTGACAAGCTCGTTATTGCCGTTATCATATTGGCTAAATTCAAAGTCATAGTAATGCGCTTCTTTGTTGTAGCTCATGTAAAGATCAGCATCACCTTGGCTTTGGCCTGAAGCATGACCTTCAATCGAAACCTCAAAATGCGTGGTGTTCTCTGGTACATCGACGTAGAACAACTGCTCACTGTACGCCTCGCCGTTCAACACTACACCTTGGTTTGCTGCAAGCACTATGGCTTGGTCTGTTGGATTTGTAGGTTCTGTGGGATCAGTCGGCTCTGTTGGTTCACTTGAAACGGTGTCTAGCCAACGCTCAAACTCACCATTGTATTGTTGCCCAAGCACTTTCACTTGTTGCGCCCATTCTGAAAATTTGCCAGCACGAGACAGTGCCAACAAGCTCTGTACTTCTTGAGGATGTTCTTCCATCATAAAGCGCACTGCCAAGTAACCCCATCGGTAAATACGATTAGAATCGTGCGAGTAAGTGGTCGCAAGCACATCCGACAAACTCATCTTCCCGCTACTAATCAAACCAACAGCGGCATCGTAACCTTGCTGGTAATGCATGAACTCAGCAAAACCTTCTAGCCACCACACGACATAGCCATGAACCAAATTATCACTAAAGGAACCATACTGGTTAAAACGAGCATCGAGATAATGGGTGTATTCATGCTCTAAATTAAGAATCGAAAGGTCATCGCCGTTAGCATAACGATAAGCTACAAAACGTGCCACGTTACCCACTTCTGCAGGGTTTCCTTCTAAATACTGACCGCCGTTGTCGGTAGTGTTTCCAAACAAAAATGCAGAGTAATCGGTGTAGCTACCTTTGCTGCCAAATACCGCCACTTCAACGTGGTTGTTGTTATCGCCGGCGACGGGTTGTTGCCCAGTATTCGCCACTTGATGAAACTCTGCCTCTTTCGCTGCCAACACATCACACGCTTCAATAGCTTGTGACACACTCAAGTCTTGAGAGCGAATAATGGCAGGCCCTTGGCATTCATGACGATTAGGAAGAATACGCATGGCTACATCACGTTTTGCTTCCTCAATATCTAATCCGTTCAAGCCTTCAGGAGCATAATGGCCCATCATTTCAACAGCGGCCAACCAAAGTTTGTCGTGCTCACTGCCAAGCGGATTTTGTGCCATCACTTGCTGCATAACTCGTAACGCTTTATCTTTAGTTTCTTTGTTTGGGCTTGCAAGCAAGCGACCGGTTTCACGGACTGCGTTATAAACAAGAAAGCCTGCATCAGTATCCAATGCCCAAGAGTTATCACGAGCGAACGCTGCAAGCGTATCGATATGCTGAGTATGACTCGCCATATAATCGTAAAAGTTATCTCTAGCTGCGTGACCCGCCATTGCTCGAAACAGATTACTTAACCCGTCGACCCATTGTGAGTCTTGCGCGGTCTCTCTATTGAAGTGGGTCAGTGCCGCAAGTTGAGCGTCCATCGTCAATGGTAATTGCTTAACGTTATCGACCATCAGCGTCAAACTTTTCATAGCTCCAACTTGCTCACGACCTTGGTTTAGTGCATTTGCATTCGCAAGAAAAGCATTGACCGATTGAGCAAACCGCTGGCTCAACGCCTCAGAAAAATTGTCTGCTTGCGCATTATAGCGAACGTAATAAGCTGCACGAACAAACTCACCAAGGTTTTCGAGCTTACGAGCTTGTTCCGATTCACCTCGATAATGGGTAATTTCTGAGTTCAGCGCGACCTGAATACGGCTTAGGTTAGCTTCACTGTAGATATTATTTAATGAATTTTCCGAAGCTGAGAACCAAGAGCTATAACAGCTGTTGTCCGCTGCAGAAACAGACAAAACAAGCTCAGAAGCTAGCTGAAGATCCGAAACATCACACTGACTTTCAGCAAAAGAGAAACTGGAAACAGTGGCAAGCATGCAAGCGATCGCCAAACGATGGCGTGGGAATAAACGGGGATGAGACATACTGTAGTGGTCAAGTAA
>NZ_MCZZ01000150.1:117446-136721 GCF_002875705.1 Vibrio sp. 10N.261.45.E2 | reverse complement strand
AATCCGCGATGAACCTTTTTGGTTTAACAGTGCGTATTGAGTTTAGCGATGACTATCAAGAACCATTACTTTGAAATTGGTTTATAAAATGAGACATGTGGCCATATCGTAATAAATACTTACTATACTGATGAGTATAGCGTGTTAAGGTGTTGATTCATCAGTTTTGTAAATAAGTAGTTGGAGTTACAAGGTGTTAACTATGAATATGAACCATACCAGGAGTCCGGTTCGTCAAGCCGTATTAGGACTTTTAGCGCCATTGATTTACACATCAAGTGTTATGGCGATGGAAAACACGGTCGAAAGTACTCCTGATGTGGGTTTAATACCATACATTGTGAACGGAAGCGACGCTTCAGTGACGGAATTCCCTTCAATGGCGAGTTTGTTCATCGATCGAATTGACTATGATGGTGTTTATTCAAAAGGCCCTTACTGTGGTGCGACTATCTTAGATAATTACCATATCTTGACAGCGGCGCACTGTATTTACGGTGATGAAAGTGCACAGCTGTTTACCGTGGTTATACCGCAATTGGAAGATACTTCTCTATTTCCTAACGGAAACATTCCAAAAGTACGAGTATCAGAGGTGTATTACCGAACTGATTATTCAAACAGTATCAATCAGCTGTTAAGAAATGACATTGCGATTTTAAAGTTAGAAGCTTCTCTCAACCTTCAATCTTCTGCTGAAACTGTTATTCCGCAATTTGATACATATCTTAATGCTGCGAATGATTTTGTTGCAGTTGGTCATGGCGACGTAGAAACGGGTGTTGAGGGTACAACATTACTCCAACAAGTTGACCTTGCATATGTTGACACAGCGAACTGTAAAGCTGTCTTTGGTCCGTTGATCACAGACAAACAAATTTGTTTTAATGGTGATGGACCTAATAACGGTTTATACGGTGGTACATGTCAAGGTGATTCTGGCGGGCCTGTATTCTGGAAAAGCGGCTCGACTTATGAGCAGGTTGGTATAACCAGTTTTGGACCGGCTACTTGTGGTGCGAGCATCGGTGTTACATCAGCCTTTACTGAGGTATTTGATTATAAAGATTGGATAGCTGACGTGACTAACGGGTCAATTGATAGTACTGAAACAGTCCAGCTTTCTGCAACAGAGGCTAAACGGGCTGCCTATTCAGGTTCAGGCGGTAGCGGGGGGAGTGTCTCGTTTGGATTGATTGGTGCGTTGATGTTACTGGGTGGATATAGAAGAGTGATGTCTCGTTAGATACTTACACCTTCATGTTAGTTAAACAACGGACGGTCATTCACTGTGAATGGCCGTTTTTTGTTTTGTTTTGTTCTTATAAGCCACTAAGAACTGGGTGTGACTCGTCGATATCAAGAGATTAAATGCATGTCCCGGTAAGCGCTTTTCTACTGTATTTATCGATAATTTTATCCATCTCTATGATTGCTTTGTTGATACTTTGAATTCCACCTTGCGCAACACCTTTTTCGTTTTGATTCAGAGCAGAAAAAGCCAGTTTCAACTCTTTCTCTTCCAACATACTTCCATGCAGCAGCACTTCTTTGTAGGTGAGTAGCCTATGTTGTACCGCGTTAATTTCTTTGCGAGCATTGTCCGTTTCTAACGCATGCTTAATGCAAGGAAATGCTAATTTATAATGATTCGCAATTTCCAATATGACGTGTTTATTATTCGCAATATGCAATTTATCTAATTTCCTAACACTCGATTATTCTAATTAACTAGCCTGTACTTTCACCACTAACATCAGTGTGAAGGTTTATGAAACGTAACGTTTTTTATCAAGCGAATAATATGTCTTTGATGACATATGTAAACCATTGCAAGTCAATATGGTCTGCTTCTTGCTCGATTTAGGTCATAACTGTCTTTTGAGGATGAGCTTATGTCACAAGAACCGATAATAATGGCGCTGATTGAGCGTAGGAAGCAAGCCCACTTGTCCCAAGAAAAACTAGCCTCAAGCGCAGGAATGAGTTTAAAAACATATCAAAGGATTGAACGTGGCGAGGCTGATATCAAGATGTCTCAGTATCGTTCGATCACTAGAACTTTGAAAGTGACAGACTTAGATGTGGTACTTGATATTGTTGGCGCATCACAAGCAACAGCAGAAGATGTGGCTGCTGTCAGTCGTTTACTGACCAGCGAAGAGCGCATGTTATTGATAAAATTGATTTTGTCGGTAAAAAAGAAGCACTGATACTTCTTTGAAAAAACAGTGAAACGGATCTAATTGTTGGTTAAATCGACAGGTGTTTCCTAGGTAATGTGTTTACTGAGAGCACTAAGCTATCAGTTCACTCTTCCACGCAGTTGTTTGGTGGTACTTCTTTGTTTCTTATTTTCCAAGCGTCTTTTCTGAGAACCACGCGTTGGTTTGGTTGCTCGTCTTACTTTCTGAACTTTCGTTGCTTCTAGGATCAGTTCTTTTAAACGCACCAAAGCATCATCTCGGTTTTGTTCCTGCGTTCTATACTGTTGCGCCTTAATGATAATCACGCCATCTTTAGTGATGCGGCTATCTTTGTGTACGAGGAGTTTTTCTTTATAGAAGTCAGGTAGGGTGGAGTGTTTGATATCAAAACGTAAATGTATCGCGCTCGATACTTTATTGACGTTCTGACCGCCAGCTCCTTGTGCTCTGATCGCACTTAACTGGAGTTCCCAGTCTTGAATCGCAACAGAGTTAGATATTTGTAACATAAACATCCATTTTGAACGGTAATATGGAGTCATGATACTGAATATTGGTTATGGTATCAGTAACTTTATTAAAGAGTGGTAGTAGTAATGAAAATAGATTTGACGGCATATGAAGGTTTAATCTTTGATATGGACGGTACGTTGATCGACACAATGCCTGCACATGTAAAGGCGTGGCAGCAAACGGCTGAAGAGTTTGGCTTTCATTTCGAAGCGTCTTGGCTGCATAGCTTAGGTGGTATGCCGAGTTATAAAATAGCGGGTGAGGTGAACAGTAAATACGGCTTATCGCTCGACCCACAAGCGGTTTCTGCGTTTAAAATGGCATCGTTTGCAGCTATTGAAGACAAAGGAGACGTTATCCCTTGCACTCATTCTCTGTTGTTAGAGCATCTAGGTAATAAGAAGATTGCAGTAGGCACTGGCAGCCAACGCAAAAGTGCTGAACAGCTATTAGATAAGACAGACATCTTGAGTAAACTCGATATCCTTGTGACTGCAACGGACGTTAAGCATCACAAACCAAATCCTGACACTTTCTTAGATGCGTGCTTTGGTATGGGATTACAGCCAAAACAGTGTGTTGTGTTCGAAGACACGAACCTAGGCAAGCAGGCGGCTCATGCTGCGAACATGGATTGTATTCTGGTAGTAGACGGGAACAAGTTAGAGTTCTATCCAGCACCGAAATGATTGAAAAAATTTGGGCTATTACATCGCCAAACAGATAGCCTAGCGGAACAATATTGATTTTCTGTTAGGCGATTTCACTCATTTCGCTGTCTAAGAATAGGCATACGCTGTTTCGGCCTGCTGCTTTGGCTTCATAGAGTGCTAAATCAGCGCACTTGTAGTTGAGAGCAGGATCGTTGGTGAGGTTGGTGATCCCGCCACTGACCGTCACTATGTTGTCGAGTTCAATACTGACTGCGATTCTCAATCTGTTAAGCACATATTCTGCTTCTTGGGTTGTTGTATGAGGCAGAATAACCCCAAACTCTTCTCCACCAATACGAGCTACAAAATCAGTTTCTCGACATTCGCGCTGTAGCACCTGAGCAGCGGTTTGAATGACTCTATCACCATAATCGTGGCCAAACCTATCGTTGATGCGTTTGAAGTGGTCGATATCCAAGATCGCCAAGCA
The DNA here is from genome assembly GCF_002875705.1 of Vibrio sp. 10N.261.45.E2. Taxonomy (GTDB): domain Bacteria; phylum Pseudomonadota; class Gammaproteobacteria; order Enterobacterales; family Vibrionaceae; genus Vibrio. The sequence goes on along the minus strand of NZ_MCZZ01000150.1, from coordinate 132,858 downwards.
AGACTGTTCGCGAGTAGGGTAACGATTCACACGAGAGCATTCATCTCGCAACTCAAGGTCAAACTTACGGCGGTTCCAACACCCAGCCAAGGCGTCTTTTTCGCTGAGGTTTCTCAACTTGTTTTCTAGCTCTTTGTGTTTACTGATATCAACAAATGAAGCGACATAAAACTGAATCACACCTTTTGAGTCTTTAATGGTTTGGATTCGTAGTATTTCCGTGATTAACGAACCATCTTTACGGCGATTAACTACTTCGCCTTCCCACATGCCTTTCTGTTTGATGATGCTCCACATTTTGATGTAGAACTCTTGGTTGTAGCGACCAGAGGCAAACATTGATGGTTGGCGACCTTTTACATCTTCTAATTCGTAGCCACTCACGCGGGTAAACTCTTGGTTTACTTTTATGATTCGGTTATTTCTGTCGGTAATCACCAAGGCAGACATACCATTCATCGCAGCCTTAGCAAGTTGGCTTTCGATACTGTTCTTTTTGTGGTTACTGTTCCACAACACAAAACCTGCGGAGATCATCGAAATCAGGAAGGATAAGGCAATGATCTGAACGTAAATCGCTTGTTTTTCTTGTTTATATTGACTGCTGAACTGTTGATTTTTGATGTGAAGGACCATGTAAATAGGGCCTTCAAACTGCTTTATCTTTGGGCTGATGTCTGAGTGAAAATACCAGTTTTTGCCATCAAAGTAGCTAGAAGAGGTGTTGTCTTGAATGGCTTTCCAAAGTTCTGGATAAAGCTTTGCGTAGGTTTTATCTGAACGAGATTCAATAAGGTGCCCAAACGATTCTTCGATGTCAGGGCCCATGATGACATGCCCAGTTTTGTTTAGAATGATTGGAACAGCAGTGGATGTACCTATTTGGTAGTGAAGGCGCTTGTAAATCTCAAGCATGTTTAGATTGGCAATGAAGTAACCAATTATTCGATTCCCTTCAGCGACTGGCGTCATAATGCGAAGCGCTGGCGTTAGAGGGTGGACGATTTCTCCATTTTCCATTTCAAGATCAATGCCTCTCGAGCTAACATCGCCAATCTCCATTTTTTGTAGCATCTTAAAGTAATCACGAGAAGATTTGTTCTGCAGTTCGTTCTGTGGAACGACAGTTGCTTGACCATCTTTGTAGTTAACGCGGAACACCTCGTTGCCTGCTAGGTCGAGATAACGAAGTTGGGAATAGTATTTTTGACCACGGGCTAGCATCACCCAAAGATCTTGAAGTGTTTCTTTATGAATAATAGAAGGTTCTTGAATGGCACGAAGTAGGGTTTGAGAATCAGCAATGGAAGGAACAGAATTTGAGATTTGCTCAACAATAACAGCGAGTTCGTGAAAGCTGTATTCGATTTGGTTCTGACTAGATTGTTTGATATTTATCGTATGCTGGGCTTCAACTCTGTCAAGTTCAGAATTGATGTAGAGGGCAGGGACTAGTCCTAGGGCAAATATGGTGCATAGAAATTGGCTTACTAGTTTTTTTATACTCGTATTCATCACTGTCCTCAAAGAATCAGCGCAATACTATATATTTTATGGGGTTTTTAATGTGATCTTAACCCAGAACTCAAAACAAGATTTGCATATTACTATGGTTTAAGTGCAACTTTTTGCAATTGGGCTTGATTGTTGAGCAATCACCTCAGGTGAAATGACTGCTCAACATATAAATGGTGGTCTAAAGTAAGAGCCAGTTTAATCGCGAATTTTTGCAGTTTACCTAGTTTTTTGCAGTTTACTTAGCTAAGGCCAATGATATTTCCAAATTTATCAATATCTAACGACATGAATGCTGGTTTGTCGGGTAGACCGGGCATGGTCATTACATTGCCGCACAAAGCGTAAATGAAGCCGGCACCAGCACACAGTTTGAGCTCTCTAACCGGTACATCAAATTGAGTTGGAGCCCCTTTTATGTGAGCTTCTGTTGAGATCGATAGTGGTGTTTTTGCCAAGCAGACTGATAGGTCGCCGAAGCCATGTTGTTTAAATTCTGCTAGTTGTTGCTTCGCTTGAGGAGACAAGGTGACACTCGCGGCGCCGTAACCGATTTCTGCAACCGCCATTAGCTTTTCTTCTAGGCTTTGATCAGAATGATACAGAGGCTTAAATTCACACTCTTTTTGGCAGGCTTTTACCACAGCGAGAGCCAACTGAGTTGCGCCTTCGCCTCCTTGACCAAATGCCTCACTTACTTCAACGCTAACGCTTGGGTCAAAATCGGTGATCATCTGTTTCAGAGCATTTAACTCTTCAGATGAGTCTTGTGGGAATCGGTTGATCGCAACGACAGTAGGCACACCGTATTGCTTAACGTTGTTGATGTGCCATTTAAGGTTCGCAAAGCCAGCAATAAGCGCATCTTGGTCATCATTAAAGATTGAATCTGGTAACGGAGTGCCCGGTCTTAAATCGTATAAATCAGAGTTAGCTTTTAGCCCACGCAATGTTGCGACAACGACAGCACAATCAGGCTTCTTATTCGAAGCTTTCACTTTAATGTTGCACGCTTTCTCAAAGCCCATGTCTGAGCCGAATCCACCTTCAGTTACTACAAAGTCACTCAGTTTTAACGCTATCTTATCGGCAATTATTGAAGAGTTACCATGTGCGATGTTTGCGAAAGGCCCGGCGTGAATTAGGGTAGGGACGCCTTCAAGGGTTTGCATCAATGTTGGTTCAATTGCATCCTTCATCGTCACAGTCATAGCGCCTGCCACGTTGAAGTCATCTGCGGTTAATGGCAAACCTTGTTTGTTGTATGCAAGTACCACTCGTCCAATGCGCTTTCTTAAATCTTGAAGGTCATCAGCTAGAGCAAGAATCGCCATCAGCTCTGAAGCGGCCGAGATATCAAATCCATCTTCGCGCTCAAAGCCATTAATTGTTTTATCTGCTTCGTTTTTGCCAACTGTGATCATGCGTAAAGCGCGATCATTATGGTCAAGTACACGTCGCCAAACGATTCTACTTGGGTCGATATCCAAAGCTTTTAAGCCTGAACGCGCCTCAAAGGCTTCTAAACCTTGACGCTGTTCATGATATAAACGTGCATCAATCGCTGCAGAAGCGAGGTTGTGAGCGGCTGTTACAGCATGAATGTCGCCAGTTAGGTGGAGGTTTAACTGGTCCATCGGCGCAACTTGAGAGTAACCACCACCCGCAGCGCCGCCTTTTACACCAAATACTGGGCCCATTGATGGCTGGCGAATACAGGCAACAGCAGATTGGTTAATCTTCGCTAGGCCTTGTGCTAATCCGATAGTGGTGACAGTTTTGCCTTCACCAAGAGGTGTTGGTGTGATGGCCGTTACCAAGACTAATTTGCCATCTTGTTGGTTGGCGAGGCGTTCAAGTGATGTGAGAGACACTTTAGACTTGTATTGCCCTAATGGCTGATGCTCGTTGTGTTGCAGGCCAGCTTGTTTGGCAACCTCACTGATGTTTTTAAGGGGAGTAGAGCGACAAATATCAATATCAGACAGCATATTTGATCCTTATATCAGAACCGAAAGGTGGTACGTAAACGTTTGCGTGGCGATAGTACTGTATAAATTTGCCAAGTAAAGGCAAACCACACGAATTATGTGCTGGAAGATAACAGATCTAAAGAGTCATTGCGCGAGATCAAATCTTAAACGAGCAAAATATTCGAACTGATTACCTTCAACTGCAGTTACATTGGTGCTGAATACAAAAAGGGCTGCATATAGCAGCCCCTTTAGGAATGGGTAATCTAACTAGACATTAACCTTAAAGAGTTAACGACCTAACATGGTGATTAGCGATCCCAGTATGTTTCTTCTAAGCTATCTTCGCGTTCAGGTAGCGCACGAGAAAGGCGAGGAGAGTGCTGAGTCAACACTTCGTAGCTTACACGGTTTGCGTACTTACAAATTTGAGACAGTGAAGAGTAAGTTAGACAAGCATGCTCGTGTTTCTCTGAGTTTGGTACATTCACGTGGTGGTAGCTGTTTGCTGCCATGTCGTGAAGCAGTGCAGAAAGTGCACCATCACCCGCACCATTTGTGTTCTTAATCTCAAGTGGACCACCAAGGTAAGGGCCAATGTGAGAGTACACTTTTACTGGGTCTTTACAGTCTTGCTTACGCATTGCACGGCTGAATTCGTATTTATTGAACTCAGGAATGTTACCCGGTAATAATGGCAGTGTTGTTTCACGTTTCGCTGGCTCGTCAGTGTAACCTGCCATGTATAGGCCAATAGGACCAGCGGTACATAGAACTAGGTCAACCCACTCAAGTGCTTTGTTAGCAGCCAATAGAGGATCTTTTTCACCCGTTAGCGCTTCACCTTCGTCTTCGTTCATCGCGACGATGGTTACGTTTTCTTTCAAGTATTCTTGCCACCATTCCGCGTTACCTTCGATCACATATTTAGTACCAAGTGTGAGTACAACAGGCACATTGTACGCTTTTGCGTATTCAATCGCTTTTTGTACCGCTTTTGGCATTGGATCTTCAGGTTTGCCACGCATTAGGTATGACGACACAACCAATGCAGAAGCTTTCTCAAACACTTTTTCAGGAATGCTTTCTGGAAGTAGTTGGTTCATGTGGCCTTCATTGATTGCAAACGTACGTTCGCCATCTTCAGAAATAAGCGTGTAGCAACGACCAATTGGACCATCAACAGTTTGAAGGTGGTTTAGATTCATACGAGAAGAAGTGCGGCAAAGGTAACGATAACCAAATGAGCCAACTTCAATCTTCTTAGACATAACGCCAAGCAGTACAGATTTGCTGTCTGCAAGTACGGAATAGTTGTGCAGTGTGTTGCCAATAGTATCGCCAGGGTATTGATGTGTGATCAAACCGCGCTCAACTAACTCTTCATACAGCGCATCTGCTTTACTTTCTTCCAATACCAGTGAGTGACCTTTACTCAGCTCGTATTTTTCTAGGAATTCGTTGTCAACACGGGCTTCGATATCAACAATCGTTTGGCCAACACCGACAATTGTTGCGCGGTGAAGCTTAGGGGTTTGTTGAATTTGGTTGACCAACGGATCACGTGCGTGAGTTGGAAAGTAGTGCTTAGATTTACGCTGTCCAGGAAACTTCATATGAAAAATACAGTGAAAAAATTTTGCCGCATGATATCACATTTTGTTTCTGTTTCTTTCATTTTTATTACATTTTGAATCACCTGCACAATGTCTGTACAGGTGATTCGGCTTACTTTTCGCTTGTCAGCATTTGCACCGGCTATTCTGCTGGAACGAGTGTAGCTGGATCTACGTAAGCCTCGGTGCCCCAAAGTGGAACGGTTGAAAGGCTATGTTTGAAACTGCCTTCTGTTTCTTTGGTAGTGTAAGACAAGTAAAGCAGCGACTGATTTTCCGCATCATAAATACGGCGAACCTTCATTGTTTTGAAGAAGATACTTTTTGATTGCTTGAATACCACTTCGCCTGACTTACTCTTGTCTATTTGAGCAATCATTTCTGGTGTGATTTCACCTGTTTGACGACAAGAGATTGAGCTATCACTTGGATCAGAAAGGCTAAGGTTTGCTTCGATTGATGCGATATGACAGGTAACACCTGAGATCTTATCGTCATCTAATGAAGACATCTTGATATCCTTCATGGTGAAGAAACCCAATGAGACGTCGCCAACCTCGTTGTCCGAACAGCCAGCTAACATTGTGATGATGCCTGCTGCTATTAAGGCTTTTTTCATAAGAAGTCCTTTTTATTTATATAGTTCTGTTTACTATAAGGAGTTTGAAAGCTTGAATACGAGTGTAGAGCTTTTCGTTAAGTTCTTAAAGGATGTTGTTGGATAATGAAAAAGATGAAGCATTTAAAGTACTTGTTGGCCTTGGTTATGCTCTGTATGCTCTCTGCTTGTAGCTCGGCACCTCAGCCGACCGTATGCCTTCCAAATAACTGCGATATTTGGGGATACTAACTGTAGGTACTAAAAGAATGAATAACGAAATACCTGAAATTGCACACAAGAAAAACCAATGGCTGTTTAGTCAACTCGATATTGCTTACCCCGCAAAAGAGAGCCTCCTCGGCCGTGAACTGTATCAAAGCAAACTCCCTTCCAAGTCATACCAACTCCTAGCACCAAACCAAACGCCTTCCCAAATTGACGAACTGCATAAAGTCGATTTCCATAAATTGACCGTGTTGTTTTCACTTAACCAAGCAAGCGTTTACCAAGATGAAGCCGAAAGGGCGCACATGCTTGAGTTCTTGAGCCAAATTATGCTGTGCGACGAGCATGTTTTATACATTGGCACTCAAAATGGTGAAGTGGTGGCGAGCGCTATCGTCACAGAAGCAGAAGATTCCCTATTGATCTCGGATGTCGTTTCTGGAAATGGTCAAAGTATCAACGACTTTGCTAAGCAGTTACATGATTTTTGGGCACAAGATCATGCTTCTTGCGATAAAGTATGGATCGAGAACTAAAGATTCTTTGACAAAGCGTTAATCTAAGTACAATACCCCGTCTTATTTAAAGGGTATTGTATGTACAAGCTATTGATATCAATCGCTGTATTGTGTGTTAGCGCTTATTCTTCGCTCAGTTTTGCTAACGACTGGGATATTAAGCGAATCCTAGTTTTACACTCATACGAACCTTCTTACCAATGGACTGCTGACTTCCAAAAAGGGATAGACAGTGCGTTCGACCAGTCTCAAACCGAAGTTAAACTCTCAATCGAGTATTTGGATTCAAAGCGCGTCCACAGTACAGAATACCACGACTCTCTCGCGAACTATTTACGTGCGAAATATGCGGGTTATAAATTTGATGGCGTAATCGCAACAGACGATAACGCGGCCAATTTCCTTGAATCTCTGCCTAATTTGGTTGCTCGCTCAACGCCTGTTGTGGCTGCCGGCATCAATGATTTCAGTACCGATATGTACGCAGTATCTGATAGAGCAACCGTACTTTATGAGAACGATCAGATAGACGTTAATATCAAGCTAATCAGCAAATTAAGACCTAATCTAAAGAATCTCTATTTTATAAATGATTACAGTGTCACGTCTGAGTTGATTCATAAAGAAATGAATCGAATGATAGCTCAGTTTCCAAATATCAATCTCGTAGAAATTCGCGACTTGTCGCTGGAGCATACAAGCCAGTTTTTAGAAGGGATCTCTGCGGACGACGCGGTATTGCTCAGCCATTACAACACTGAGTTGAAACAAGGGGTTTACCACACCTACCAAGAGATTGCGGATATCTTATCTAAAGCGAGTGCTGCGCCAGTGTTCGCGTTGTGGCAGTTTTATATTTCGGGCGATGTTCTCGGTGGTTATGTGAATCACTCAAAAAGCATGGGTGAAGAAGCGGTTGATGCGCTGGATAAATACCTTCCTCTCGGTTTTTCAGAGCCTTTAACTCCAGGAGATAACAAGCGTTTCGTGTTTAATTACCCCGCAATGAAACGATACGGTATTAGTGCCAACGCATTACCTGATGAAGCGGTATTCATTAACGAACCTTCTTCCTTTATTCGCAAAAACTTCCAGTTATTATTGGGACTGTCGATGGTTATTGTAGGCTTGAGCCTGATTATCTTGATGCAATTTGTCACCTTGCGCCAAAAGAAAGAATTGGCCAATAAGAACAAACGAATCTTAAAGCTTCAGAAACAAACCTTAAATATTCAAAAGGATATGATTCATGTTCTCGGCGAGGCTATTGAAACCCGCTCTGGCGAGACTGGTAATCACGTTAAGCGTGTCGCTAAGTTGTCTGCATTGCTTGCTAAGTATCGTGGTTTGAGTCATCGCGAAGTTGAAATGATAGAGATCATCAGCCCGATGCACGATGTGGGTAAGATTTCAGTACCTGAATCAATCTTGGATAAACCAGGGAAATTAACCGACCAAGAGTGGGAGGTGATGAAACGTCACACTACTGCTGGCTATAACTTATTGAAAAGTGGAGCGGGCGATATCACCAACCTGGCGGCAATTATTGCCAACGAACACCATGAACGCTGGGATGGCGCTGGATACCCAAATGGTAAAATGGGTGATGAAATTCATTTGTTTGCTCGTATTACCGCCGTAGCCGATGTATTTGATGCATTACTTAGCGCTCGTTGCTACAAAGAACCTTGGCCGCTAGAGATGGTGGTCGATTTGTTTGAGCGAGAGTGTGGCTATCAATTTGATCCTCAACTAACCAAACTCCTCTTAAATCACTTGCCCGAATTTGTCGCTATTCGAGACTCGTATCCCGATACCGGAATAGCAGAACATATGTTTGAGCCTTCGATTGAAACTAAGGTGCTCGAAGGAGCAGCCGCAAGTTAATTCATAAATCACTCAAATGGTCGCTTTGCGTCTACGATTTTATCCACTCGTTATGTTCCGATTAGTAACAGTGATTTATATTTTCCTCTGAAATTAAGACATTTATGTAAACCTCGCAGTATTTGTTTTTGTAGAATCTGGGGACATTTGATGAAAACTGTTGCTTATGTCGAGTGATAAAGTGATCAACTCCATATTTCGCGAAGAGAAATAAGCTTGTGTCCGCAAACTGTTACTTCAATCATCCCGCGCACCGAAAGAACACTATAGGATAAAACTTGGATTCAATCTGAGTGAGAGAGCTATGCGGTTAGAACAAACTAAATGTGTTATTTTCGATTGCGACGGAACACTTATCGATAGTGAAAAGCTGTGCTGCCAAGCTTTGGTGAACGTTTTCACTGTCTTTGGGGCGAAGTTAAACGTCAACGACTGCTATGCGCACTTCCAAGGCGGGAAGTTGGCCGACATCTTAATGGATACTCAACAGCGTTTAGGGTTATCTATCTCGATTGATACCCTTGAACCCTTGTACCGCAATGAATTAGAAGCATTGTTCCAGCGTCATTTAAAGCCGATGGACGGCGCGATTGAGCTTATTGAATTCCTAAAACAACAAGACATCGAATTTTGTATTGCTTCTAATGCACCGAAATCTAGAGTTGAATCATCACTTGCGATGACGGGGATGCTAGACGACTTCAAAGGCAAAGTATTTTCAGCGTTTGATGCCAATAGCTGGAAGCCAGAACCTGATCTCATTATGTACACGGCCATGAATATGGGGTTTCTACCCAATGAATGCATCTACGTGGATGATACGTTGAAAGGGATTGAGGCTGGCGTTCGAGCGGGTATTCAATCATTTCGATTACGTCCAAGTATCGCGGAAGCTATCGTAGATCCTGATGCCGACTCAGTAGAACTCGCGGCTCAGGATATCTACAGTTTAGAAGAGATCTCAGTTTGGATTAATGGCAAGCACTGCTCAAATGGTGGTATACCGAATTCTGCAGCTTTGGTGGGGTAGAACCTAGTTTAAGGCTAACTACCTTACTGAATTGTTTGGTGTGAAAACCGCAAGATGCACAAGTAAACTTTTCTCCGCTTTCTGAAAGCAGATACTCGTCGTGTTGGCATAAAGGGCATGTAATGTCGTCGGTGTTTGGTGCTTCTGTTTTATTCATTATGTGTCACCTGCAGCAAGAGGGTAAGCGAAAAAAAGACCCGTTTAATTAGATTACCTCTAAGCTCGAATATTAGACAGTTCTGACACTTCTTAATCTCTCCTTTGCGACTTGCTTCATGGTAATTGATAATGTCATCGTTATTGACCATGATTTCTATAATGTTATTAACGCAAGTCAAAAAAAAGGACCCGTTACGAGTCCTTATTAGTTTTTTTCAATTCACGCCACTAGTTAGCTCGCCCGTTGAGCCTTAAGTGCGGTATCTTGCCAACGTCTGAGACAGAGAAACCGACGCTTCTGTTAGCCTAGATACACCATTTGAAGAGTTTTGAGCCACTTCTTTAATCACATCAGATTGACTGCGAATATCGTTAAGTTCTGCTGCAATGGTATTGGCTACGTTGCTTTGCTCATCAGCCGATGTAGCAATCTGGATACTCATGTCCATCAGCGCTTGAGCAGAATCTGCAATCGAGTTTACGTCGTGACCAATGTTCGAAATCAATTGGCTACTGGTTTGCGCTTGATCAACCGTTTGCTCGGTGATCTTCGCAATATTTTGGCTCTCTTGCTGTAAGCGCTCAATCATCGCTTGGATTTCAACCGTAGCCGACTGAGTGCGACTTGCAAGCGTTCGTACTTCATCCGCAACGACAGCGAAACCACGACCTTGTTCGCCTGCACGAGCCGCTTCAATCGCTGCATTCAATGCAAGTAGGTTAGTTTGTTCTGAAATAGCGTTGATCGTCGTGATGACTTCGTTAATTTGGCTCGTGTTTACATTCAAGCTAGTCACTGAAGATGAGGTTTGCTCAATCAAAGAAGAAAGGGTAGTGATCTCTGAAATTGCTTGTTGAACCTTCGCATGGCTATCGTTAATTTGTTGAGCATCTTGCTCTGTCTGTTCTGTTGAACGTGCAGAGATGTTAGAGACTTCATTGGCTGACGCTGTCATCTGATCCATTGCTGTCGCTACAGAGTCGAGAGACGCATTCTGGCTCATGATTTGTGTTTCGCTGCGCTTCATCTCTGTTTCGAAAGAAGCCGATGTTTCACTTAGCGTTACTGCGCTGTGGTTGACGTTGTTGACTAACTCACTGAGCGTGTCCATTGAACGGTCGAGAGCACAACCAATTGTGCCAAACTCATCGCGACCAGGGTGGAAGCCAAGGCGTGACGTTAAATCACCGTCGCCAATCTTTTGAGTCGTGGAGTAAAGAACCCATAGTGCGCCGCCTAAGAAAGTAGCGACCCAGTAACAGAAGAGCCCAAAAGGCACACACCATAAAAAGCTAAGGAGTAAAGTGTACAGTGCTTGCTGCTTTTGATTCTTTATATCGTTAGTTGTAACGGTAAGTGAGTAGTAGTTGCCATCCTGGGCCATTGCCGTGGCTGTTACCGAACCATTGTTGGAAATTGTGGTTTGTTGAGGACGTGTTTGCTGGCTAACAGAGCGAACAGATGCAGGGGAATCTGATGCTGATAAAATGCCTTGCAGTTGATATTCGACCTGCTGTTTCGCGCTTGCGTCAATGTGTTCCATTTTGTTGACGTAGTTGAGACCAGCGAGGCTTGCCACAGCGGCAAAAAAGATTAAGAAAATGACAAAAAACTTGTCGTTGATCGACATTTTGATAAACAGTTTGTCTATCGTTCGAAATTGTACTTCTTTCATAAAAACTCCACGGTAAATCCTTTACCGTGGACTCTAAATAACCGACCTCAATAAAAATGTGATTTCAATCGACTAATTGTGAAAAGTAATGATAGCAACATATCGTTTATGAGATCTCAATCAAGTATTTTTATTCTCTATGGGTTTATTAGCCCAAAGAAGGCAGTAACCCTACTGAAATAAGAATTTGAATAGCAATGATAAAAACGCCAACACTACCCGCTAAAAACAACGCTTTGCTGCCACCTAACACTTGGTAATTGGCTTCTTCTGATTGCGGCTTTACAGAGAAATCGGTGTAACGAACCTTGTAGACCATCACTGTTGGTAGAAGAATCGCGAGTACTGAAAGTGCAATCGCAGCATAGCCTAACGCCATAATAAAGCCTTGTGGATAGAACAGGGCAAAACCGAGTGGCGGTAAGAACGTGATAGCGGCAGTTTTTACACGTTTTGCGTTGCCGAGTTTCTTGCTCAGTGAGTCGCCCATGAATTCAAATAAGCCCAAGCTCACACCAATGAACGATGTAAGTAGTGCAAGGTCCGCGAACACACCGACGATAACGCTTAAGTTCGACTGATGAACGGTTTGCGATAATGAAACTAATAGCGCACCTAAGCTTGTATCAGACAACAATTGCTCTTGGCTAATCACACCCAAAGTAACACTTTGCCAGAAAACGTAGATAACCAAAGGCAGTGCCGAGCCAATAATCATTACCTTGCGTAAAGAACGAACATCGCCATCTAGGTATCGAACGATCGATGGGATGCTGCCATGGAAACCAAAAGAGGTGAACACAACTGGGATCGCCGCAACAATCAGGCCTTGCTGTAAAGGCATACTCATTAGGTACTGAGATGAAATGTTTGGTGCTAGAAAGCTGAGTACCAACACCATTGCGACTAGCTTTAAGCCAAATAAGACGCGGTTAACTTTATCAACACTGTGGGTACCGATTGTAACAACGCCGGCAACTAACAGAGTAAATATAAGCGTGGTGATTTGACCATTGAGTTCGATACCCGCGATATCCGAAATTCGTTGGTTAAATTGCGCACCGCCACCTGCTATGTATGCCGCACATAGAGCGTAGAAAAGAAACATAACGGCGAAACTCGCAATCCACTTTCCTTTAGTTCCTAAAATGGTGTGAGCCAACGTGTGTAGGGTTGCGTCAGATTCTGCGAACTGGTGAAGCTCTACCATTAATAGAGCCGTAAAAGCCATTAACGCCCACAAACCCAGCATCAAGAAAAGTGAAGTTGAAAAGCCAATACCTGCGGAAGCAAGTGGAAGAGCGAGCATGCCAGCACCAATGGTTGTGCCTGCAATGATCAAAGTACTACCAAAAACCTTTGATTTATTCATTGTATATAATTCTTTACATTAAGGTGTGTTTTCATTGTTATTCTTCTAGCTTAAGCGCATAAACCCAAAGAATATCTCGATTTCGAAGTATTCTGATTGAGTTTAATTCCAAATGCAACGCTTGATGTAATTAAAAATATCCACTGTAAATATATATTTACAACAGGTGGTGCGAATAGCAATAAAATAACCAAAGCAAACGTTTGACCATGATCGACTTCAAAATTTGTAGAGTAATTTGTTGTACTTGGTGTAAGGTGGCAGTACATATGTCGTTCGCGTATACCCCTTTAGCGTAAGAAAGTGCTAATGATCGCGAGTAGCTGTAAGCTATAAATATGGGATGGGTAGAGTAGAGTGCGTTCATCAAAGTGACATAATATAAGTCCAAGATGGTGCACTGGTTAATCGGACATCATGTCCACATCAAGGAATAGAGGGGGCACAATGAGTGACCAATCTTATAATGACGAAAGTCTAGAGTTGTTAGATGCTATGGAAATTGGCATTGATTTGTCTGACTATGAACAGGCAGTTAAACAATTAGCCGAAGAACTTTTTAAGTCTTCGAACTAAGCTTTAAAATCTTTAACTCGAGCCTTTAAATTAAAGTACTCAAACGAAAGGTTTTTTAAGCCAAATGTGTTGTTAGCTAAAGTTTCTCAAAGCACGCAATTCTAAATTGAGCAAATTTCATTCGCTCACATGTCATACCAAAACTATCCTCATTAAAGTTCGCGAAGATAAACGAGTACGTTTACCATGTTACTTAGCTCTCGATACTTTAATGAGGTTCAATGAACTTTCTCGCACACCTTCACATCGCCAAGCACTGTAACAGCAACTTAGCAGGGAACCTGCTCGGTGATTTTGTTAAAGGCGACCCCAGTAAACACTATTCTGATTCACTTTCCGACGGAATTAGGCTTCACCGATTCGTCGATAGTTATACCGATCGCCATGAACTATCTCGTTCTGCAAAATCGCTTTTCTCAGACCACACAAGACGCTTTGCACCGATTGCACTCGATGTATTTTGGGATCACTGCTTAGCCAATCATTGGGCTCAATATTCGCAGCAGACATTAAAGCGTTTTTGTTTCGATAGTCATCAACAGATCTTTGAACATCAAGAGCCACATTGGCCAGAAAATTTCGTTATGGTTCATCAAAAAATGGCCGAGCATAGATGGTTAGAGAGTTATCAAGACATGTCTTCAATAGAGGTGGTATTGAAGCGAATGGCGTTGAGAAGGCCCAAGCTTGGTATGCTTGAGGCATGTTACGATGACCTAGAGCGTCACTATAATACGTTGCAGTGTCACTTTGACGAGTTGTATCCTACGTTTTATTAGAAGCGAAGCAGTTTAATGCGCTTCAAATGAAGAAAAATCAAAAGGAAAGGTAAACAGCGTAATGCAGGTTTGCTACAATCCGCGCCTATTTAATCTTTGAGCATCATACTATGTCTGAATCTACAAAATCTTTTAACCAACTAGGATTATCTGAGCATCTTCTTGCCACGCTGTCTGAGCTTAACTTTACGGCTCCTACCAGTGTTCAAGAACAAGCGATTCCATTGGTGTTAGAAGGCAAAGATGTACTGGCGGGTGCTCAAACAGGTACAGGCAAAACGGCTGCATTTGGTCTACCGATTATCCAAAGATTAATCGAAACTAAAGACAACGTGATTCCAAACCCTAAGTTAGTTCGTGCATTGGTGTTAGTACCAACACGTGAACTCGCACAGCAGGTGTTTGACAACCTCACTAGCTACGCAAAGGGCACTGACATTAAAGTGGTTGTAGCGTACGGCGGCGTAAGCATGAAGGTGCAAACGGACAACCTACGCGGAGGCGCAGATATTCTTGTCGCGACGCCTGGTCGTCTTATCGATCATATGTTCACTAGAAACATCATGTTGAGCCAAACAGAAGTGTTGGTGCTAGACGAAGCAGACCGTATGTTGGATATGGGCTTCATGCCTGACATCAAACGTATTCTTTCTCGCATGAATGAAGTTCGTCAAACGCTGTTCTTCTCTGCAACGTTCGATAACAAAATCAAAGCGATTGCACATCGCATGATGCAGAAACCAAGCGAAATCCAGGTTACGCCAAAAAACAGTACCGCTGAAACTGTAACTCAGATGGTTTATCCGGTAGATAAATCGCGTAAAAGTGAATTATTAGCGTATTTAATTGGTTCAAAAAACTGGCAACAAGTGTTGGTGTTCACAAAGACTAAGCAGGGCACTGATGCTCTAGTTAAAGAGCTTAAGTTAGACGGCATTAAAGCGGCTTCAATCAATGGCGACAAGAGCCAGGGTGCGCGCCAAAAAGCTTTGGACGATTTCAAATCAGGCAAAGTTCGCGCGTTGATCGCAACCGACGTAGCAGCCCGTGGTATCGATATTCAGCAACTAGAACAAGTGGTGAACTATGACATGCCATACAAAGCTGAAGATTACGTTCACCGCATCGGGCGAACTGGTCGAGCGGGCAACAGCGGTTTAGCGATCTCGTTGATGAGTCAGGATGAAGCTTACCTACTGGGTGACATTGAGCGACTATTGGATACGCGCTTGCCTCAAGAGTGGCTAGAAGGCTTTGAACCAAGCCTTGAAAAAGACCTTGCATCCGATCGTGGTGGTCGTAGTAAGGGACGTTCTGCAGAAAAACGTAAGATGAAAGCAAAGCTTAAGATTCACCAAAACCGCGGTAAAGCACGTCGCTAATGGTTAATTATTTATAGTTATTAACTAATCGTAGTCTAATGTTGGTCATGTTTGCTTAGAACAATTAGACCAAACATACACATAAAAACGCGCCGTTACAGTT
>NZ_MCZZ01000150.1:0-116729 GCF_002875705.1 Vibrio sp. 10N.261.45.E2 | reverse complement strand
CGCGCCGTTACAGTTATTCCTGTAACGGCGCGTTTTTGTATCAAGCAAGTTCAAAATGGGTCATGAACTCTATTAAGCTTTATGTTCCTGGTTACATTTCCATTCACATGGCACTTCATAAATCAGCTCTTCAATAGAGGTTGGATTAAGAACCCATTCGTCATCTATATTGAACTTGCTGACCATCTGTGTGTTGAATAGTTGCCAATGCTTTAGTAGGGCCTCTTCGGGAGAGGTGACCATATCGCCTTCATTCCAAGTGCTTTCCATGAAGGGAGTGAGGCATACAGCGCCGTTTGCATATAAGATCATTTGCCATTTAACTTCGTAAATGTTGATCATTTTGTCCGGATTGTGGGCGTTGTACTCAGCAGCCAGTTCGTTTATCTCTTTTTCAACATCCCCGACCTTGTCGATGAAGTAATCGACAAGGTTGTCTTCTTGGCGGACAGAGTCTGAAATAAGCTGCATTGGCCTGCGTGAGTGAATCATGTTGGTGAACAGGCGCATGCTAAACAGGTAGATAGCGATATTTGGTGCAACGTCTTTTGGAAGCTCTTCCATTATCTTACTGATGTAAGATTGAAAATAATCGTGTAAACAATCACTTATAGCATGCCAGATTTTCTCTTTGCTACCAAAATGGTGGCGGATAAGGCTATGTGATACGCCTGCTCTTTCACTGATGTTTCGTAGTGATACACGATCGTAACCTGAGTCACAGAACATCTCCGCGGCAACGCTCATGATCAAAAAACGCGTTTCTTCAGCGTCTTTTGCACTTCTTCTACCTTGTTTCTTTTCGGTCATCTTCATTTCACATAATTACCTGATTACCACATTCTACACTGTTTTTACTGAAATAAAAAATACTGCACAGGTGGAAAGTAAAGCTTGTGGAACCTATAATTTCCAATATACTGCCCACCTGTGTAATAAATCATAATAATTAAATGGAGAAGCATCATGCAATCCAAGTTGTCTATTCAAGCCAAGACGAGCAAGCAGATAGGTGTGGCGTTTGCCGCACTCTTACTCGCAGGCTCTTTGACCGGATGTAATAAGGTTCAGTCAGAAGAAACCGTTCAAGTTGTTAAGCCAGTAAAGCTGTTTGAGATCCCCCAACAGACAGATATTGAGCTTGATAGTTTTATCGCAAAAGTGGATGCGACCGATCGCGCTGCGCTCTCTTTCCAAGTGGGTGGCGATATTGAAACCTTCGATGTTCGTATGGGGCAAGAAGTGAAGAAAGGCCAGGTGCTAGCAGTGCTAGACGCGACGGATTACCGTATTGCCGTTGATGCAGCACAAGCTAAATTTGATCTGGCAAACAGCCAATACAAGCAAGCCTCAGAGTTGTATTCCAAAAAGTTGGTCAGTACCGATTACTACGATCAAGCTGTGAACACCTTTACTGCCGCTGAAGTTGAGTTGGACCAAGCAAAAACAAACCTTGGCTACACTACCTTAGTTGCTCCATTCGATGGTGTGGTATCGATGGTGTTTGGAAAACAATATCAATTGATTGCAGAAAAGCAGCCTGTACTGAATATCCTGAACCACAGTGAAATGGACGTGGCGTTTTCTATTCCGGTATCAAAGCTTGAAGACCGTTCGATTCAAGACCTAACGAGTTCAAATATGTGGGTGGTGATGGATAGCCATCGCGGCATTCGTATTCCGACTCGCTTTAAGGAAATCTCAACCCAACCGGATGAAGACACCAACAGCTACCAAGCCGTTGTGTCTATCGATAAGCCGCAAGGTATCAACTTGCTTTCTGGCATGACAGCGCAAGTAGAAGTTCAGAAAAGTAACTCTGATTACGGTGTCGGTATTGTTGAATCTGCTTGGATAAGCAAAGACACAGACTATGGTGAGTTATGGCGTTATAACCCAGATTCTCAATTGATTTCTAAAGTACAGGTCCTTCTTGATGAGCAAGGCAAGGTTATCGACGGATTGTCGTCTGGCGACCTTATCGTTGAAGCAGGTGTGGATGTGTTATCAGATGGACAGCAAGTAAAAGCTTGGATTCGTGAGGGTGGTATTTAATGAACCTTTCCAAATTATCAGTTGTTGTCGCGTCGGCTTTGTTACTTCAAGCCTGTAACAATGAAACCGTACATCGTGAACAACCGCCTTTGTTGGTCTCTACCTTTGAAGTTGGCGCGCCGCTTACTGATCAATTCAGAAGTTTTAATGGACAAGTGATGCCGGCTGAATTGACTCCTTTGGCATTTAAGCTAGCGGGTGAGATTCAACAAGTACTAGTCGAAGCGGGCGATAACGTCGAAAAAGGGCATCTGTTAGCTACCTTAGATAACGCAACGTATCTACAAGATCTTACTGACGCTAACTCTCAATTTAAGCTGGCGAGCAAGCAGTTGGCACGTGGTACAGAGATGTTTGGCAGTGAGATGCTATCGCAATCCGAACATGACCAACTCACGGCAAATTACAAACTGGCATCGGCAAATTTAGCGGCTGCAAAGCGAAAGCTTAGTTATACAGAGCTTTTAGCGCCATTTTCAGGAACAGTTTCAGCCGTCGATAAACAACGTTTCGAAACCACGACGCCTGGCGAAACACTACTGAGCGTATACCAGAACGACAAAGTATATGTGCGAATTCAAGTATCAGATTCAATCTTGGCCTCCATTAGCCCAGACATGCGTTCAAATAGTTACCGTCCTGAAGCGACCTTTGGTGGTCATACTGGTCAATATCCTTTGACGTATCTTGAGCATACAAGTGAGCTGCACCCACAATCACGCACCTACGAGTTTTGGATGCAAATGCCGCAGCCTGAAAGCGAAATCCTTCCGGGGACAAGCGTTACGGTCAATGTGGATATGGCGAAAGCTGGCTTGAGTGATGTTCAAGGCTACCAGTTACCAATGACAACACTAGAAGCGGGCTCTGAAGCTAATCAGTTTTATGTGTGGAAAATGGAAGACGGACAAGCATTCAAAAGTGAAGTAGAAGTCGACAAAATCAGCGGCCAAGGTGCATTGATTGCTCATGGCGTTGAGCAGGGTGATCGACTTGTAAACTCGAATCTAAGAAAACTCCGTGACGGAATCCAATTGTCAGGAAAAGCAGAATGAACATCGCAGAATATTCAATAAAAAACAAAGTAATCAGCTGGCTGTTTCTAGTCATTTTGGCCGTTGGCGGTGTGACGTCTTTTGGTAATCTATCCCGTTTAGAAGACCCAGCTTTTACCATTAAAGATGCAATGATTATTTCAACTTACCCTGGCGCAACGTCAATGGAAGTTGAAGCAGAGCTGACGTATCCACTGGAAAAAGAGATACGACAGTTGCCTTATATCGACAAAATTACCTCGACGTCGTCGAATGGTATGTCTCAAATTATGGTTAGTATGAAGATGGACTATGGTCCGGATGAGCTACCACAGATTTGGGATGAAATGCGTCGCAAGATTAACGATCTACAGCCAACGCTGCCTAGTGGTGTTAACTCTGTTCAGATCATTGATGATTTTGGTGATGTATTTGGCGTGATGATCATGCTGACCGGTGATGGCTATGACTATGTCGAGCTAAAGCAGTATGCAGATTATCTAACGCGTGAAATTGAACTGGTTGACGGTGTTGGTAAAGTCAGTATTGCAGGCGACCAGCAAGAGCAGTTATTCGTTGAGATGTCTCTAGAGCGCTTAGCAGCGTTAAACCTAGATATGTCGACGGTTACCTCCTTGCTAGCACAACAAAACAGTGTGGTATCAGCAGGCGAGGTAATGTTGAACGGCCAGAGCCTAACGATTAAACCTAACGGCACACTGAGCACGGTTGAAGAGCTTGAAAATCTAATTATTCATGGTCGCGATACGGGCAACCTAATTCGCTTGAAGGATGTCGCAGAGGTGACTCGTGGAATCCAAGAAAAGCCGGGTAATGTTCTAACCTACAACGGTAAGCCTGCGATCAACCTTGGTATTGCGTTCTCATCGGGCGTAAACGTAGTCGAAATTGGTAATGCACTTGATGCAGAGCTTGAGCGTTTAGAAAGCATTAAGCCAGCGGGTGTAGAGCTGAACTACTTTTATAACCAAGCTCAAGAAGTGGATAAGTCGGTCGCTGATTTCTTGATCAGCTTAGTTGAAGCGGTAGCGATCGTAATCATCGTACTTCTGTTCGCGATGGGTTTACGTAGTGGTTTGATCATCGGTTTGGTACTTCTGCTGACGGTATTCGGTACCTTCATCTTGATGGACTATAACGATGTTGAACTACACCGTATCTCGCTTGGTGCTTTGATCATCGCATTGGGTATGCTGGTGGATAACGCGATTGTAGTGGTTGAAGGTATTTTGGTTGGCTTGAAGAAAGGCAAAACCAAGCTTGAAGCCGCGAAAGATATCGTTAAGCAAACACAATGGCCTCTATTAGGGGCGACCATTATCGCTATCACAGCTTTTGCACCGATTGGTTTGTCGAAAGATGCGACAGGTGAGTTCATGGGTTCGCTGTTCTGGGTACTGTGTTTCTCACTGTTTTTGAGTTGGGTAACAGCACTAACGCTGACGCCATTCCTTGCCGAGATGTTGCTTAAAGAAGAAGACAAGGTCGACGAGAACGAAGACCCTTACAAAGGTATTCTTTTTGTCGTCTTCGGTGCATGCTTGAAAGTAGCACTTCGATTTAGATGGATGACAGTGGTGAGTATGGTTGCTCTGCTAGCTGCATCAATTGTTAGCTTTGGTATGGTGAAGCAGCAGTTCTTCCCGCCATCAAACACACCAATGTTTTACGTTGATATGTGGATGCCTGAAGGCACCGATGTTCGTGAGACCATCAAACAGACGGAAAAAGTAGAAAGTTACATTCGCCAGCAAGACGATGTTGAGTTTGTAACAACAACGGTTGGGCAGGGCATGCAACGTTTTGCGCTGACATATCAACCAGAGAAAAGTTATGAAGCGTACAGTCAACTGCAAGTGCGAACGACTGACCGAGACACCATGTTTAAAGTCCTAGAAGGGCTAGATAAGGACTTGGCCAATAAATTTGAACAACCTACATTCCAGTTCAAGTTGATTGAGTTTGGTCCGTCGCCAGCTTCAAAAATAGAAGCGCGTATTAGTGGTGCAGACCCGCAGATCCTTCGCAGCATTGCTGTTCAGGTAGAGGACGTATTATTAGCCGATCCTGGCTCTCGAAACGTGCGTCACGACTGGCGTGAACGTACTAAAGAGCTTGTACCGCTGTTCAACGAATCTAAGGCTCGTCGCCTAGGCATTTCTAAAACTGATTTGTCTGAGACGTTACAGATGGCGTTTGGTGGTTACAATATCGGCTTACTGCGTGATGGTACACATATGTTACCTATCGTGGCACGGTTGCCGGAAGAAGAGCGTTTTGATTTTAAATCACTGAACAATTTGAAGATCTGGAGCCCATCTCTACAAACTTACATTCCTGTTGAACAAGTGATTGACGGCGTAGAGCTTCAATGGTCTGAACCACTGATTCAGCGTCGTGATAGAAAACGTACGCTAACGGTATTGGCTGACCACGATGTTCTTGGTGATGAAACACCAGCAAGTCTGTTTGCTCGCGTAAAACCTAAGGTAGAAGCATTAGATTTACCAGAAGGCTACAGCATTAGCTGGGGTGGCGAGTACGAAAGCTCAAAAGATGCACAAGAGTCTCTATTTGGTTCACTGCCAATGGGTTACTTGTTGATGTTCATCATCACTATGCTTCTGTTTAACTCGGTTCGTAAGCCGCTGGTGATTTGGTTTACGGTACCACTTTCTATCATTGGTGTTTCGATTGGTCTGTTAGGTACCAATATGCCATTCAGCTTCACCGCATTCCTAGGCTTGTTGAGTTTAAGCGGCATGATTTTGAAGAACGGTATCGTACTGCTTGATCAAATAAACAGTGAGTTACAAACAGGTAAAGATCCATACCTAGCGGTTGTCGACAGCGCTATTAGTCGTGTACGACCGGTATCTATGGCAGCACTAACGACTATCTTGGGTATGATTCCTTTGGTATTCGATGCATTTTTCGGCTCGATGGCGATTACAATCATGGCAGGCTTAGGTTTTGCTACAGTACTAACGCTAATAGTAGTACCAGTGATGTTCGCTATTCTATATAGAATCAAACCGTCCACTGCGGGTTATTAGGGATTGATATAAAACAGATTCTTTTAAGCCAGCCCAGTCAGTTTTGACTGGGCTTTTTTCTGGGTGTGATTTGGTAGCACGTGAAAGTGGCAAGAGGGAACTTAGTAGATAAGCATTAAAAAGCCGCTAACTAGTGGTCAAGCGGCTTAAGGTAGAATAGGGGGTGTTCTAGATTGCTAGGCGTATATCTAATTCAATCGGATTTGGCATTGCTAAGTGATAACCTTGATACATGTCGAACCCTAAGCTTTGCATCACTTCGAGTTGTTGCTGGGTTTCGATGCCTTCAATCACTGTCTTTGCGCCGATTTGATTTGCAAGATCAAGCACTAACTCCATTTCTCGCGTGTTGCCTTGTTCAAAGTCCAACATAACTGAGCGATCGATTTTGATGATGTGAGGGTTGATATGGCGAACGCGCTGTTCTGTTGATGCTTGTGTTCCGAAATCATCAACTGCTATTTGAAAGCCATTATCTGATAGTGAAAGGGCTGCATCTTTCAAGCGCTCTTCGCTCTCGGCATTCAGTTCTACCAACTCCATTACGATTTGCTCACATGACAGATTCAGTTCATGAAGACGTTTTGCGAGAAGGCTATCGCTGACTTTTTCTGCCGCAAATAGCTGACCAACGTTTGGAAGAACGTTCAAAAATAGATGTAAATGACGAATTCTTGACTGTGCGAAGTTACGAATGTGGATAGCGCGACTCAGCCTCTCTACATTGATCTTATCAGTGCACGAGGTGTTATCGGAATGGAAGAAGTGGTCAGGGCGAACAATATCCCCTTTGCTATTCGAAATACGAACCAAAGCCTCTACGCCTATCTGAGTCATTGAACTGTCAAATATAGGTTGATAGACACTTCTGAGTGTGAGGTCTTGATATTTCGCAATAAACTGCATATCGGAATCCACAGATATACAGCTAATAAATTCACTTCTGTCTGATAAAATCATAGTCGCTAATAAAGGGGTTTATTCATTGACGAAAATACACGTCATGGCTGTCACAATATTGACAGGTGTTACTAAATTGTCAATTAATAAAAACTCATTTGCAGGGTCAATATTTAAATAAATATAATTAACGAAAAATCAGCATGATAAATGATATTAACCATTAAGCTGGCTTATCATTCACTAATTTTAATAGTTGATGTGAATTTAATGGCTAAGTAACATCTCACATATCAATCCTAACTAATATAAGGTGAGAACGCAGATACACCAGCGAAAAGTAGGCTTAAAGGCTTAGATTGTGGGTGAATGTCAAAGTTAGAAAATAATTAAGCTAAGCTGTTTACACAGAAGTGATATCTACCTCTCAAATTTGATTAGATCAGGAAAATAGCTATTAATAATTCAATTAGAACGTTTGAATAATAAATGAACAGAGTGGTCGTATCTTCTATAAAATATTGGGATGAAGGTCTAACAAATTACGTTCAATATTGAATGAAAAAGTTGACCTGTATTCTTACTGCCACTGAAGTACAGCATAAAGTTGCAGGTATTTTCGAACCAATTGTTGATTCCCTGACCGCTTTAGTGGGTGACCGAATTTAATAAAGCACGGACTGATTCTAAAGTTGTTATTTAAATCAGCAGCGAATTGAGAATCACTCTCTCTTAGCGTGATGCCTTGTTGGCTGTATTCGGTTATTTCGTCTGGAAGTTCTCCCATCCACCAATGTAGCAACTCGCTACTGTTCTTGCTTCGGCTAATCCAATGGTCGGAGACAATGATCAAAACGTCATTCGGCTGAATGGCAAATCCATACTCTTGCTGCCAGTTATGAATATCCAACATCAACTTTCTACGGCAGGTTTTCCCTGCGCTCACCATATGATGACTGATCATCCAAACTGTACCGATCTCGGAAGATATTCGGAAGTGGCGAGGCGTTTCACCAGAAGAAAGCATTTCAAGTGGGCTGATGTTACTTGCATGATTAAAGCAAACGAAAGTGTGTTCCATTCGGCGGGCAAACGCTTTACCTATATGGTGCTCACTGATCCCTTGGTTGTGTACTGTCGGGTAGTGGCGTTCGCAGAGCTTTAGGCAATCGTCCTGAAACTGATTAACGCTTTTAATCACTAGATCTAATAACAATGAAGTCCCTTATACACGGTTACTATCTTATTGATGGGCAATAGTACGGTAATTGTGACTCCGTTACCTATCGTCAAAGTGCGAGTTCTTGATCTCTCTATCAAAATTAGCCATTGCCAAGTGATTTTATGGATAGCACTGGCACTTCAATGGTCTGTATTCTAAATTATGAGGAATTCTAATTAGTTACCACGATTATAGTCTAGTTAGCTAATCACGATTTATCTACTCACTCTTTACTTGGAAACATTCATGACCATTCAATTAGATTCGAAGCAAAAGTCTGAGCTTACCCATACCCTTCAAAAGTATATGCAAGATGAACTTGATGTAGAACTCGGTCAGTTCGACACAGAATTCTTGGTCGATTTTATCAGCAAAAAGTTTGGCGCTGTTTATTACAATAAGGGAATAGAAGATGCTCAAAAAGTGATGGAACGTAAAATGTTAGACATCGCAGATGAACTCTACGAGATCGAACAAATCGTTGAAATTTAATGTTAAGCCCAAACTTGTTCAAATAATTTGAATAACTCGTTTAATTTGAAATGATGTTACCAATGTAAAGCTTGGTAAATAATATGTTACACAAACTTGGTGTAGGGTACGCTTTTCAAAACTACACGACTCGTTAATATTCGGAATAGATACATGGACAACAACGTTAGAAATTACAACCCCTTAGCAAGAGCGATGCATTGGATTTCAGCACTCGCGATTTTTGGCTTATTTGGTGTAGGCCTGTGGATGGTTGATCTTTCATATTACAGCGAGTGGTACAAAACAGCACCAGACTACCACCGTTCGGTAGGCATTCTTTTGGCTGCCGTTACCGTTATCCGCTTGCTTTGGAAACTAGTTACCGCGTCACCTAAAGTGGAAGGGAAAAGCTATGAAGTCGCAGCAGCTAAGATTGCTCACGGCTTTATGTACATTAACTTAGCGGTTTTATTTATTTCAGGTTATTTGATTTCAACATCAGATGGCCGTGGGATCGAGGTATTCAATTGGTTCACTGTACCAAGTATGGGTGAACTATTTGCAAACCAATCTGATCTCTCAGGAACGGTTCACTACTATGCTGCATGGGTACTGATCATCATGGCATCAGTGCACGCTTTAGCGGCGATAAAACACCACGTTATCGACAAAGACGATACGCTACGAAAAATGATAGGAGCTTCAAAATGAAAAAGTCAATTATCGCTACAGGATTAGCATTTGCAATGGCAATGCCTTTCGCTGCGAACGCCGCTGATTACGTGATTGATACAAAAGGTGCGCATGCTTCAGTTAACTTTAAAGTTAGCCACCTAGGTTACAGCTTTATCCAAGGTCGTTTTAACACATTCTCAGGTGACTTCTCATTTGATGAAAGCAACGTTGAAGCGTCTACAGTAAACGTAACGGTTGACACTACAAGCCTTGATTCAAATCACGCAGAACGTGACAAGCACATCCGTAGCTCTGACTTCATTGATGCAGGTAAGTTCTCAGACGCAACATTCAACAGCACAAAAGTGGTCGATAAAGGTGACGGCAAACTTGAAGTTATGGGTGACCTTAAACTTCACGGCGTAACTAAGCCTATCGTTATCGAAGCTGAATTCATCGGTGCTGGTCAAGACCCATGGGGCGGTGAGCGTGCTGGTTTCGTTGGTACAACTCGTCTAGAGCTTGCTGACTTCAACATTCCAGTAATGGGCGCTTCAAGCTATGTAGATATGGATCTACATGTTGAAGGCGTAAAGAAGTAATCTAGCTTTCTAGTTTTCTAGTTTTCTAGCTCTCTGACAGGTATCAACATTTTTTAGAAACATCAAAGTTTGGTCGATATTAAATAGGTCAGCAGTTAGCTATTTATTTAGTAACAGGGAAAGGCGCAAAGTTTTCACTTTGCGCCTTTTTTATTGAGATAAATGGCAACGTGTTTAGGTTTGTTTTGTGTCAAACCGTTTAGTACGTTAAAAGCCACCATCTATCTCTAGCCAGTCAACGTTGCCATGACTGAGTTATCTAATTGAACTACTAATCCCTATTAGTTCAACTTACGATTAGTTAAGCCGTTTCTAGTTCAGCTTGTGGAACCACGTTTAGGCGGTCACCGTAGATTGGACGTAGTGCTTGCATCACTTCAATGCGAGTCAACACACCCACCATTACGCCATTTTCTAGCACAGGAAGCATATGTGGTTGGCTTACTTTCATTGCTTTTGCACGCTCTTCTAGAGAAAGAGAAGTCAGGCGAGTTGCGAAGCCCATGCTTGTTGTCGGGTAAAGTTGCTCTTTGTCGATGCATAGGAACTCAGCAACGTCTACTAGCTTGTCGTTTGCATCGATAGCCACAACGTCACGGCTCATTAGGTCTACGACTTTCTGGCCTTTAGTTGGGATGTAATCTTGGCACCAAAGGTCCACCATTACGTCATGAACAGAGAAGATACCAACCAGACGACCTTCAACATCGCAAACAGGAGCGCTGACAAGTTGAGCGTCTAAAAGTGAATCAATTGCCACTGATGTAGGCATTTCTACGCTTAGTGTCATAGGCTGAGTGTTCATGATTTGCTTGATAGTCGTTGCTGTGTTCATAGTAATTTCCTTAACTGACGTAATTTCTGTTGTTTGTGTAATAGCGGTAATTTTTGCTGCTTTAAGTTGTGGGCGACGGTAAATGCTCCAATTGGCTAAGCCGACCAATACTGAACCACCTACGATGTTGCCGATTGTCACTGGTATTAAGTTCGCGGTGACAAATTGCATAATGTTTAGGTCTGCGTACTGGGCTGGTGTTGCGCCAATTTGCATCCAAAAACTTTCTGGTGCGAATGCTTGAATCGTGATGCCTAGTGGAACCATGAACATATTCGCTACACAGTGTTCAAAGCCTGAGCTTACGAACATTGCTACGGGTAGTACGGTCATCATTGCCTTGGTCATTGCGTTAGCAGAGCTGAACGTTAACCAAATCGCTAAACACACCAACAAGTTACAAAGCACACCTAAAGCAAATGCTTGAACAGGGCTGTGGTGTAGCTTGTGTTGAGCAATGTTCAGAGCGTTTAAGCCCCATTGCCCGCCATCCAGTTGATACAAACCTGCTGCGCTTACCAAAGCTAATAGGAACATGGCACCGATAAAGTTACCGACATACACCTTGCCCCAGATAGACAGCATCTTAGTGAAGGTGATCTGCTTGTTAGCCCATGAGATGCTTGATAACACTGAGCTGGTAAACAGCTCTCCACCACAAATCACAATCAAGATCAAACCCATACTGAATGCAAGACCGCCGGCTAAGCGACTCAATCCCCATCCAGCATCAGCGCTGCCCGTGGTTACCGTGATGTAGAATAGAAAAGCAAGCCCGATGAATGCGCCAGCCATGATTGCTAAACTCAATGTCATGCTGCTGGTTTTATTTGCTTTGCTTAATGCAAACTTCTCTGCTTCCGCCATCATTTCTGTTGGTGAGAACAGTTGATGATTTTCAGAAGTGCTGGTTGCCATATCCCCCCCTTAAACAATCCGTCATGTGTAATTCCTAGTGTTAATGACTTGGTTAATCCGTAATGGTTAATCAATTGTGTTTTGCAGGGCCTCTTGTGTCCTGCCATTCCAGATTAGGGCGTTGAGGGGTAGAGGTAAAATTGATAATTTTTAGAAACCACATCAAATTTATTGATATAGATTTGGTTACGCGTAGAATGAAATTGATTGCTCATCGGCTTAATAAAAAATGAGCATCAGGACACAAATAATTAAAAGCATTAAGGATGAATTTTGCGTTATTCATTAAAGCAACTCGCGGTATTTGATGCAGTAGCAGACTCCGGGAGCGTTAGTCAGGCAGCAGACAAATTGGCGTTGACTCAGTCGGCGACAAGTATGTCTCTTGCACAGTTGGAAAAAATGCTTGGCAGGCCTTTGTTTGAAAGGCAGGGCAAGCAAATGGCCCTTACTCACTGGGGGATGTGGCTAAGGCCAAAAGCGAAGCGTTTACTGCAAGACGCGCAGCAAATTGAGATGGGTTTCTATGAGCAGCATTTGCTTAGTGGAGAGCTTAAGTTAGGTGCGAGCCAAACGCCTGCTGAACACTTGGTTCCAGACCTCATCAGTATTATTGATAACGACTTTCCTGAGATGCGAATCTCGCTCGGCGTGCAAAGTACCGATGCTGTCATTGATGGTGTATTAGATTATCAATATGATCTGGGCGTTATCGAAGGTCGTTGTGATGACAATCGAGTTCATCAAGAAGTATGGTGTACTGACCATTTAACGGTGGTTGCTTCGGCTCATCACCCGTTTGCGAAGCGTGAACGAGTGAGTTTGGCACAGTTAGAGCAAGCGAAGTGGGTATTACGCGAACACGGCTCGGGTACTCGCAAAGTTTTTGATAGCTCTATTCACCATTTAATTGGTGATCTCGATGTTTGGCGAGAGTATGAACACGTTCCTGTTTTAAGAAGTTTGGTAGCAAACGGCCCATATTTAACGTGTTTACCTTATCTCGATGTTGAGCAGTTTGTTGAGTCAGGGCAGCTTGTGACCTTGAACGTTCCTGAGCTTGAGATGGAGCGTACGCTTTCATTCATTTGGCGTGCCGATATGGCAGAAAACCCACTTGCTGAATGTATTAAGCGAGAAGGTAAGCGAATGATGAAAGGCAAACCGTCGGTTCTGTAGCGGTAATTTGATAAAATACTTATAACTAAATGTGTTGAATAAGCGATTTCGGTCTCTATCTAGTGATAAATGCACATTCGCGTACATTATTAATGTGATCGCGATCGTCTAAAAGACGGCGTTCTTACCATAGTATGCTTACTTGATTTTAAGTGAGGCTAAATCCGGTTGCGTTCAATGACGTAATTAGGCTTTAGAAATAGTATGAGTACATTAGTCGCGATTTCATTAACAACAGGTATTTTGTCAGGTCTTTGGGGATGGATAGCTATCTCTTTCGGCTTATTGTCATGGGCAGGTTTCCTAGGCTGCACCAGCTACTTTGCTTCGCCAACAGGCGGTGTTAAAGGACTAGCAGGAAGCTTATTGACCAACATGACAGGCGTATTCTGGGCAATGGTGATTATCGAAAGCTCAACCTTCGCAGGGTTAGAGATTTTAGGCTACATGATTACTGCTATTGTGGCCTTCTTTATGTGTATTCAAGCAAAACAAGCGTGGCTCGGTTATATCCCGGGAACCTTTATTGGTTGCTGTGCGACGTTTGCTGCAGGTGGCGATTGGCAACTTGTAGTACCATCTTTACTGCTTGGTGGTGTATTTGGATACTTGATGAAAGCAACGGGGTTATGGCTTCACGAGAAATCGACTCAATCTTCGGAAGTTGTTGAACAACACGCTAAGCAAGCAAAGGCGTAACGAATACGTTAAGCAATGATGCTCTAGTTACTGTGAACTCTTGCAAGATAACCCCCAATTAATTTGTATATCGATTTATACAGGCACACCATCTGGTGTGCCTTTTTTGGTTAAGGTGACTAGCTAAATATTTCATCAGTAGAGCAACTGATAGCTTCTATAAAACAAATTATGCTTAGGTATTTCCGTTGGCCATGGTGATCACGCGTTTTAATGTCCACCTTAGTAAAAGCGGAATACATTCTTGTCCTTGGTTCTCGCAATGAGAGACAATCGCGAGCGCAAGGTCGGGTTTTGCGTGTTTCTTCAATACTTTGGCAACCACTTTCTTTGGAGGGATAGGGTGATCATATGGAATCTTAACCATGTCCCTGAAAAAACTCTCAAACCCATTCATGTATAGGTAATGCTCAATATCTTTGTCAGGCAGTTCAGTGAGTCGGTGCCTTTCCTGATCATTACCGAGTTTCGATAACACAGTCGCGGCATACTTTTTACCAGCAGCATCGCCGTCAGTTACCACATGCCAATCAATACCAAACTCTTGTGCAACCTTAATCAGTGCCTTTAGCCCTGATTGAGCGAACTCAATAATCTGCACACCTTCCGCTGCTAAGTTGTAGCCACATTGGTTAGCAAGTTCATTGAACAACCAAACCTCGGTTTCACCTTCGACTAATAACCAACAGCGAGCAAACAGCGCCCCAGAGCGGTGGAAACGGATATGAAAACCAATGCGACGAAGTTCATCTTTACTGAAATGATTCATATTGAGCTGATTGGCGATGGTTTTGTCTGATTGACGAACCAATCGGCGGATAGATTGCAATGGTACTGCCGCAAGTAAATCGCCACTGTTGGTGGTGAGAATTTTCTGCATTGGTAGTTTTTGCATCAGGCTCCAAGCCCTTGCTAGGTGCGTTGGGTGTAATCGACCTTCTGGATCTTCAAGGATCAAAAGAGGGCGAGCACATCGTCGTAAGTCATTAGGGCCTTTTGCTTGCAAGTATGCATTAAGTAACCCCATGAATAATAAGCGGGTTTGTTTGTTCTTTGTCTCTTCGACAAGCTGATGAATGCTCTGATCGTTGGCACCTGCGGAATAAAGCAAGCCGTCTCGCTGTTTTCTAGGGTTGCGGCGAGAGGTGCTCTTGAAAGAGAAGTAGTGCTCAATCAAGCTTTGCATCGACTCTAGGCTACTGCGCATTTCACCTTTATTAACATGACCGGGTATCGCCATGAGACGACGGCAGGTGTTGTCGATTCGTTTTTCTATTCTTGCCTGGCGTCCATTACCGTTATTGGCGCCGTTTCCATTTGTACCATTTCCATTACTCGCATGATGCGCCCCGTTCCCATTTGAATTCGCATGACCATTGCTAGGAAGGTGAGCGTTGTGGTTAAGGGACTTGTTGTTGAAAGGACGATCAAAATGTCTTGCATCACGTAAGCGTATTACGGGATGTAAAGTCATGAGTTCTTGAGCGAGCTTTTCAGAATGATGAAGTTTGAGCGGATTGCCGTCCAACCCCAAAAATGCATAGTGTGTGGTTGTCTCATACTGCTCTAACGTCGCGCTGATTCGATAATAGATACGAAACACACCAAACTCATCTTGAACCCAGATCGGCTTGAGTTTGCGATAACGGCCTGCGTTAAGTTCACTCTTGTCGTTAGCTTTTAAGGCGAGCACAATTTGAAGATGTTGAGACTGAGGATGTGAGACAGAGTAATCGACATGAAAATCGGTCATTTCAAAGTGATATGGCACACCGTCAGAGGGCAGAACGACGGAAAGGGCATCCAATAATGAAGACTTACCCCAAGTATTTTCACCAATAAGCGTGGTTAATTCGTCAAACGCGAGTGACATGCGCTTGATACCTCGAAAGCCAGAAATCTCGATTCTTTCTAGTTGCATAGGCTTACTCCTAACGGAAGGCTCTGCTAATTGTTTGAAAGCTAACAGATATCTTTATATCATAATCGAAAAATACCAATCCGGTATGCTCATCTGTCACAAAACCCGCTGTTTATTAATACGGTGCAAAATGAGATTTTTGATCTATATCGAGTATTTTTTTGCAGTGCAGTTTCATAAAATTCACGATTCTGTCATGATTCTCGACCTAGTATGAAGGGACAAAGAGAGAAGAAAATATGACTAAAAAGAATAAGCCGACAAAAATAGTGTTGGCACACATCAACGACACCCACTCATACTTTGAACCAACCTCGTTACAGCTATCACTTAAAATGAACAACCACATCATTGAACCTTATGTCAGTGCTGGTGGCTTCGCTCGAATCTCAACACGCTTCAAGCAAATAGAACAAGATGCCCAGCGCCAGAAGGTTGGAACCTTGTTCCTACACGCTGGAGACTGCTTCCAAGGCACTTTGTACTTTTCTCTATTCAAGGGAAAAGCCAACGCCGATTTGTTGAATGCACTTAATATAGATGCCATGACGCTCGGTAATCATGAGCTAGACATGGGGAATGAGCCCGTTGCGATTTTCGCGAAAAGAATCAAATTTCCATTGTTAGCCGGTAACTGGAATCTATCGAATGAGGACATCAATAAAACTCATACGTTAGCTGACAATGAAATTGTTAAGCCTTACCTGACGGAAACTCGAAGTGCATCTTTTATAACGAAAGACTTCGATGGCGAGAAAGTTGCAATCTTCGGCTTAAGTATCGACAAGATGGCAGGCATTGCGAATCCAGATATCGATACACCGTTTGAAAATGCATTGGAAACAGCTAAAGCGACCATAGAACAAATCTATCAAGCTGGCATCAATAAGATTGTTCTACTTAGCCACCTTGGTTACGAAGCAGATTTAGAGCTAGCGGCGAACGTAACAGGTATTGGCATCATTGTTGGTGGTCATAGTCATCGCTTGCAAGGTGATTTCTCTGATATTGGCTTAATTAAGGATGATGAATACGGTGTAAAAGTGGGCGATACCTATGTTGTGCAAGCCGGTTTCCACGCAATGAGCCTAGGTCACTGTGAAATCGAGTTCGATGCTCAAGGCAAAGTGGCGCACTTTAATGGCAAGAATGAACTGTTATTAGGTCGTCGACTATTTATAGACGCGAAGCTGAGTGAAGTAGGACAAGACGATGCACATGATATGGCGTGTGAATTTTTGAACAATCACCCTAATATTGTCGTGTGCAAGAAGGATCCTGAGCTGCAAAGTATTCTTACGGATAAATACCAGCCGCGAGTTCGAAAGCTTCAACAACAAGTTATTGCTCATGCAGACACAAAACTGCGCCATGTACGCATCCCGGATGAGAATGGGCCAAGCCAACTTGCGCCGCTTGTCGCTCAATCATTCCACTATTTAATGAACAAGAAAGGGCATCAAGTTGAATTTGCCATTCACAACGCGGGTGGTGTGAGAAACTCACTGAATAGCGGTGATGTTTCTGTTGCCGATATTGCCGGAAAACTACTACCGTTTGCCGTCCCGATTGGTGTATACGAAGTAAAAGGTGAGACCATTGCGGGCATGCTTGAAGGTGCTATTAATAATGCATTAGACAATGGTGTTGTAGGTACGGGATCGGGCAGTTTTCCTTACACCCATAACCTGAGGTTTTGTTATCACAAAGAAGTACCTCTAGGACACCGAATTCACCATCTAGAGATTCATTCCGAAGAGTCTGGTTGGCAGGCGGTATCCCGCGAACGTGTTTATCGAGGCGCGTCTTCAGCCTACACAATGAAAGGGAAAGAAGGCTATAACGCCGTGCTGGATATGATAGGTGATGGGGTGGTGACGACCGACTCTATGGCAGACTGTTTCATAGAGTTTCTGCAAGACCACCCAGAGTCGCTTCAACACAATGAGCCTTTGAATTGCATGGAGTGTTTCAGATAACTATCAGCTGATAGTGATACTTAACATTATTGCGTTGGCTTATTTATAAAATTGGCATTGTTTATGCTTTATCTCTGCAGGTCGCCTTCTTGTGGAGATATACATGGATAAGAAAGATTGGTTAGATGCGGTAGCGGTTGTAGGTTGGGTGTCAGTTTGGTCGGTGTTAGTTTACTTGGTGCCCACAGCAGGCTTATAACGTAACGCGGCTTGAGATGGACTATCAATGCATACAAGATTCACTCGCTATCAGTATCGTTGAACAACAGGAACAGGGCAGAACCTGCTAAACGTATCCCTAAAATCAATATGAATGTCGTTTTGACAAACCTGTAGAAATAAAAAAGGAGCGTTTTGCTCCTTTTTTATTTATTTAAGCAAATTTATCTAGACGAAACAAAGTTAGGGGAATATTATCCACGCGTTTGGGGAGTAGTTAGCGCAAGTTTACATATCGTCATCTCGTTAGGCCAAGAGCCTATCCGGTATGTAAAGGTGAAATCCCATATTTCACTTCAACGAGACCAACGCAATCACAGTCAAGATCCGTAATGGAGCTTGATATGCTTTGTTTGCGGAAGGTCTTTGTACAGTTCTTCCGCCCGGAGGAATAATGAACTCAACTCAATCTCTATTATCTACAAATAGTGAATCCTTTTTTTCATCGCCAATCATTACGACTTATGCGGGCTTTTTCCTGCTGACGGTTATTCTCGTCTCTATTGATATTTATCAGACTCGTGGCGGTAACGTAACTATCAAAAAAGCGGCAATCTGGAGTGTTTTCTGGTTTGTACTTGCGTTTTTGTTTGCTGGATCTATTTACCTATTTTGGGACATCTATGCGCCGAATAGCGATTACACAGCGCAAAAAGCAACCGTGTCATTCATTACGGGTTACTTGCTAGAAAAATCACTGAGCGTAGACAACTTGTTTGTTTTTGCGATGATCTTTGCTCAATACCAAGTTCCAGAGCACCTAAGACCACGTGCGCTTCTTTGGGGTGTAATTGGTGCATTGGTGCTTCGCGCGATTATGATCGCATTAGGCGCACAGCTGTTGGCGGAATACCACTGGGTACTTTACGTGTTCGCTGCATTCTTGATTGGTACTGGTATAAAACTGGCATTAGACAAGGGCGAAGAGGAAACAGTGAATACACTGCCTGAAAAGCTACTTCGTAAAGTGATGCCAGTCACCGAGGATTTCCATGGGCCTGCATTAATGGTTAAGCAGGGCGCTAAATGGGCATTCACTCCAATGATGTTAGTCATCGGTGCGATTGCAGTCATGGACGTGATGTTTGCATTGGACTCTATCCCTGCGATCTTTGCAGTAACACAAGAACCGTTCTTGGTACTTGCTGCGAACGTGTTTGCGTTGCTTGGTCTTCGTTCATTGTACTTTGTACTTCAAGGCATGATGGATAAGTTCATCTACTTGAAGCCAGCACTGGCATTCATCATGGTATTTATCGGTGTGAAAATGCTATTGGTTGACAGTGAATGGGCTATCCCAACTTACTGGTCGCTCGCTGTGCTCATTTCTACCATGACGATTGCGGTTATAGCGTCGATTTATGCGAAGAAGCCAGGTATTGAACAAGTAAATTAAAAACAAATATAACTTATCGAAAAGTCGATAATGAACACGTGGCTGATGAAGTGGAAAATTTATTTATGTAAAATTTCTGTGACATTGGCCACTATTGTTTGCGGGGTATTTGTACTAAATGCATGATTTAAACACCATGTTGAATTTATACTCACTGTGGATGCATATGTATTTCCTGAACTTGTTAATGGTTTGTTTTATTAGAAAAACTAATCTCAAAGTCTAATTTTAGTCATTTTTTAACCCGCAAAAGATCACCTATTATTTTTGTCATCAGAACGAAACACATTAACAAATTTATAGAGAGGCAATCATGGCTCAAGCAGTACAAATGAATACTATCGCTGTTCCTAACTCTATGGATAAGAAGACCTACGCGGTTAACTTCAAAGGATTGATTGCACACATTTTTGATATTCTTTTCGTAGACAACTCTCCACGTAGTTACTACGCAAGCGACCTATCTGGTCATATGCAACGCGATATCGGTATTAACCGTTAATCTAAGCGTAAACGCATAGAATAAAAGAAATACAGAATTTAAAAAACGCCAGCTTTCCAAGCTGGCGTTTTTGTATCTGAAATAAATTCTATGTCTTCGCAAATTAAGCACCTGAAAAAAGCTTAGGCATAACGGTCTGTGATTGAGCACCAGTAAATTTGCTTCGTACAACGAGCACGGTCTGTCACACGTCGAATGCGACAATGATAAAGCTAAGAATGTATGCAAACGAGGTGGATACGGTGAGTAGTGACGTTCTAGCATCGATAACTTGGTTTCTGACGGGCATTAATCGGTGAAATAGAAGCGAAAGGGCGATTTAGTTACGTAATACTGCCGAAATACGTTAATATAGCGCGCTATTATTTTAGCTTTGAGTTCCTGCAATTAATGACTAACACCACAACACCAACCAACTTCTCTGATCTTGGCTTAATCTCTCCTTTGATGGCTCGTTTAGCTGAGCTTGAATACCAACAGCCAACACCTATCCAAGCGCAAGTTATTCCAAGTGTGTTAGCAGGACGCGATTTGATTGCAGGCGCAAATACCGGTTCAGGTAAAACCGCAGCATTTGCACTTCCACTGTTACAAAAGATTCATGAAGACGCACCTCTGGACCGTCGTTCAGGCAAAGGTAACTTTGTTTCTGGCCTTATCTTGGTTCCTACTCGTGAACTTGCCAAGCAAGTGGCTGACAGCGTTAAATCTTACGCAGTGCATTTCAATGGTGCGATTAAAACGGTTTGTGTGTTTGGTGGTGTATCGGTAAATACTCAGATGCAAGCGCTACGTGGCGGTACTGATATCTTAGTGGCGACACCAGGTCGTCTGCTTGACCTAATTTCAAGCAACGCTATCAAGCTTGATAAAGTTAAAACGTTAGTGCTTGATGAAGCAGACCGTATGTTGAGCCTTGGTTTTACAGAAGAACTTGATGCGATCTTAAAGTTATTGCCAAGCAAGAAACAAACATTACTGTTCTCTGCGACTTTCCCAGAGCAAGTCCAAACGCTTACTCATGAACTACTGAACGATCCAATTGAAGTTCAACTTCAAAGTGCTAATGCAAGCACACTGGTTCAACGTGTATTCGAAGTAGAAAAAGGTCGCAAGACAGCGTTACTCGCACACCTAATTCAGCAACACGAATGGCGCCAAGCACTGATCTTTGTTAATGCAAAGAACAGCTGTGAGCACTTAGCTGATAAGCTTTACAAGCGTGGCATCATCGCAGATGTGTTCCACGGTGATAAAGGGCAAGGTTCACGTACTCGCATCCTTGAAGATTTCAAATCTGGCGAGATCGACGTTCTGATCGCGACAGACATCGCTGCTCGTGGTTTAGATATCGAGAAGCTACCAGTAGTCATCAACTTTGATCTACCACGTAGCCCATCAGACTACATGCACCGTATTGGCCGAAGCGGTCGTGCGGGTGAGGTTGGCCTTGCGCTATCTCTGATTGATCACGAAGATTACCACCACTTCAAAATCATCGAGAAGAAGAACAAGATTCGTCTGGAACGCGAGCAAATCGAAGGCTTTGAGGTAGATGCGGAAGCGGTTGCTGAACTGATTGCTGCGCTTAAACCTGTTGCGCCACCAGCAGGTACAGGCAAGAAGAAAAAGAAGAAGAAAGCGGCACAAAACCAAGATGTGTGGCTAAACAATAACTGATCAACAATCGGTAAACAGTCGATATTCTAAAGGCGCTTAATGGCGCCTTTTTTGTGTCTGGAGCATGGGGAATGTAAGTAGATAGAGTACGGATATCCTGATATTTAAAATCAACCAACTTGCCTCGTAGGATAACGTCCTCCATAAGAGATTCAGCAATTTCACGCTTTGCTCATAACCTATTCAGGTTTTTAGCAATTGGGTAACGGCGTGAATACCTCGATTAATCAATTCATACTGGCAGCTTCACTTCTCATGGTTATTCAGGCGTCTGCGATAGGCGCGGACTTTAAAGTTAAAGGGTTGAACAAAACCCTTACTGAAAATGTAGAGTTGTACTTAGAGCCGTTAGTTGATGTCCCAGTTGCACAGCTATCGCATACTAAGCTATTGAAACGAATCCAAGACGCACTCAACCCTTATGGCTACTATCATCCTGAGATAGATATCGAACTTGATGATACTGACCACATGACCTTGAACGTCGATTCTGGGCATGTGATGTACATTGCGGAATCGATTGTAAAAGTCACAGGAGAAGCGAGTAAAGATGAAGAGTTCATCAACATACTCAAGCAAAGCCGTTTAAATTCTGGCTTAACATTATCTCACCAAGAATATGACCGTACTAAACATGCGATTTTTTCCTTAGCAAAGCGTAAAGGTTACTTTGACGGTCAGTTTGTCGAGTCGAAGCTTGAAGTTATTCCCAGTGAGAACATCGCCAACATTTATCTACACTTTTCAAGTGGCCCACGCTACAAGTTTGGTTCTATCAGCATTCCTGACGATGGCGTTGAACCTACCCGTATCGGAAAAATTCCAACATTCAAACAAGGTGACGACTTTGACACCATCAAGTTGGGTGAACTGCAATCTGATTTGTCTGAAACGCAGTGGTTTCGTAGTGTCGTTGTACACGGTGACTTTAACCACCTTGATGATAATCTAGAAGTGCCAATCGAAATCATTGCTGAGCCAAGCTCTCGTAATATTGTGCAAGTGGGGGGCGGTTATTCTACTGATCTCGGGTTACGTGCTTCTCTCAATTGGTCAAAGCCTTGGTATAATCGAAGAGGGCACAGCTTTGAAACACAAACGTATTTATCTGAGCAAGAGCAATCACTGCAGTTGGGTTATAAAATTCCAACAGAGAAAGTGACGACCGATTATTTTGGTATTCAGTTTGAGTCAAAACGAATTGATCATCGAGACACCAATAGCTTTTCAAACGATCTGAAGTTTGAACGTTACTGGCAATTAGACAGTGATTGGCAAAGTACCATTTACGTCAAATACTTGCACGAACAGTATCGTCAGGCGTCTGAGGAAGACCAATCGCAATTACTGCTACCTGGCATCAGTTTTTCTCAAGTAGATCGTAAGAATGATCAATTGGAACTCAATCATCGACACATCTATTCCATTGAGTATTCTGACCCTAATCTGTTTTCTGATTCAAAGCTGCTGCGCTTAGAAGGTAACAGCGTTGTTTCGTGGGATATTAGTGACAGTCAGAAGCTGCATTTTCGTTCAAACATCGGTATTAACATTGCTAAATCGTTGTCGGACGTACCGTCTTCACTGCGTTATTTTGCTGGTGGTGATGGAAGCTTGCGTGGTTATGGTTATGAATCGATTTCGCCTAAAGACGACAACGGCGAATTAACCGGCGCGCGCTACATGTTAACGACGGGCCTTGAATATCAGCATCAGGTCTATCGGTCAATTTGGGTGGGCGCGTTTCTCGATATTGGCGATGCGTTTGATGATGAAGCAGATTGGAAGCGTGGTACAGGCCTTAGCTTGATTTGGAACTCGCAATTTTTGCCTGTAAAACTCGACTTTGCTTATGGCTTAGATGCCCCTGAAGGCGATGAGTTTCGCATTCACTTTTCCTTGGGTACACAATTCTAATTTTTGTACGTTATTTAGGCACTTTCGATGATGCGATCCATCTAATGGTATTCGAGCTAATCGGCAGGGCGTAATAACCTTTGTGGTCTAATTGACTCAAAGGTAAAAAGAATGAAAAAGGTACGATTCGGTGTATTTGGTAATATGGGCCCTGAAGCGGATGCTCTGTTCCAAGGTATCGTCGCTAAAAAAGAGATTGAACACGGCGCGCTTAAAGATCAAGACCACATGGCTATGATTGTGGTGAAAAACTCAGATATCCCTGACCGCTCAGAGGCGGTCAATGAAGGCGGTATCGACCCCGTCCCAGAGCTGATTGAGTCAGCGTGCATCTTAGAACATGCCAATGTTCAGTTTGGTGTTATGACCTGCAATACCGCACATTACTTCAGACCTGAAGTTCAAAAACATACTAACGTCTATATCGTCGATATGCTTCAAACCACCGTTGATAAAATCAAGGAACATAACCCTGAAGCGATTGTCGGTATTTTGTGTACTAACGGTACATACAATTCTGGAATCTATGATCGCTACCTAACAGACGCCAATTTTGTATTCGCTAAGCCAGATCCTTTTGAGCAAGAGCATAACGTTCATAGCGCTATTTATGGCGAAATGACGGGCGAGAGTACTGTGTGTGGACAAGCAATAAGAGAAACCAACGGCATTAAAGCGGGCGAGTTTGACCGCAACGCAGCTCTTCTTGCTGTTGCGATTCAAAGTATCGTTGAGAAGGGCGTTGATACGGTTATTCTTGGGTGTACTGAACTTCCTCTGGTAAGTAAGCAACTTGAAACTGCATTTCCTGCGGTGACTTTTATTGATCCTATGGAAGCCGTAGCAGAGCGTGTCGTCGATATCTATCGACTCGCAGAACAGTACGTGGAGCGTGGGCATGTGGATTACGATATTCACGATGTGGGTTCGATCTTCACGACGCTTGATATGGTTAATTACGTAGCTAAAAGAGCGATGACCTACCGTCTGTAAGCTCAAGTACATTTATATAAAACATGGAAAAGCCGCGAAATTACGCGGCTTTTTAGCATTTGGATTGGGGTGAAATCACAATGAATCGGACACAAATAACCTTGTTATGTTGTTGACGCTGTGTTTGTAATTAAACTCAAAGCTCAAATTCTCCATTCATTTTTCGAAACAACCAATCCGGTAGTTTGTTCCATGAACTGTAGTTTGGGCTCTTCTTGTGTGTTTGTTGCCCTGAGGCCCATATCGTCTTTCCTGATTGATCACGCGATACGGCCCAGAACAGTTCCTCTCTCTGGCGTGTTAAGTAGTGTGTTACTTGTTGTGCAAACTCTGCATTGTCAATCAACACACCAAACTCAACGTTTAGAAAGTCTGACCTTGGGTCAAAGTTAGAAGAGCCAATGTAGGTGACTCGGTCATCCAAAATTACTGTTTTGTTGTGGTAGTAGGTATCAACATGAAAGTAGTGATCATCATTGATAGCCTGGCTTTTGTACTCATAGATGCCTACGCCTTTGTCGAGTAAAGTCTCACGGTGTTTCTCGTAATACGCTGGAACAAAGCCGGAGTCATTGGAAGCCGATGAGTTGGTCATTAAGGTGACTTCGGCTTGGTTCTCTCTAAGCGCATCGACAAATACAAACTGGTTATCGCTTGGCACCATATAAGGCGTAGAAATTAGAGCCTTAGACGGCGTTGCTACTTTTTGCTTCATTAAGTGCTCGGTACGTTGACGAAAGTAAGGCTTGTTGTCATCGAGCTTCTTTAGCGAATCAAATAGAGGCGTCACAGATGCTTTAATAAATTCTGGTTCACTCAGGTGATTTATCTGTTTCTCAACGTCGAAAATGATCTGTTCTTTATTCTTCTCGCCTTTGTTCATTGCTTTAGTAAATGCTTTGTTTCGACCTTGTTCTTTGACTTTGATTCGTTCTTGAATGGGAACAACATATGCGCTCTCCCAAAGTGCTTGGTAGTTTTGGTCGAAAGACGCTATTACCGTACCTCGAAACAGAACATCCATATCAAAGAAATTGGCATTTTCGCTATAACCAAAGTAATCATTACCAATGTTTCTTCCGCCCAAAATCATTGATTGATGGTCAACATTGAAGTACTTCTCGTGAAGTCGATTATCCAGTTGTTTTTGATGAGTAGAGAAGTTGAACGCACGACCAATCCAACCAGCTTTGCGTGACTCAAAAGGGTTGAAAAGTCGAATCTCGATATTGGCGTGTGAGTCTAATTCCGCAAGCCACTTGTCATTAAAAACCATCAAGTCATCTAAGGTCAGTCGGACGTGTACACCACGATCCGCCGCTTGCTTTAGCTCATCTAGAAGCATCAAACCTAGCGTGTCACGCTCCCAAGAGAAGTAAGTCATATCTATCGAATGTTGTGCTTGACGAACGAGGTCGATGCGACGAGCGAAGGCTTCTGGGGCAGAAGGAATCAAATACACTTCTGCTTGGTGTTCGGTGCTTTGCCAGTTTGCTTCGAAGTCTGTTTCAACATCGGGGTAAGGTTGGGCACATCCTGTGACCAAAGCAATTAACATCATTGTGCATGCTGTTTTTAGTTTGCTAAGTGTCATAACTAACCTGCGTTTGAGCGTAAAATTTGGATATAAAAACGGCCAGCGAGCTGGCCGTATTTGTTTAGTAGTCAATTTTGCGGTTACTTGTCTTCACCTGTATCTTCATCGTCTGTTGTTAGATACCACAGGGTTAGTTTTTCGTCATCTAACTGAGTTAAGCGACCTTTGTCCAGCCATAGTTCGGTACTAAGATTGTTGCGGTAATCCCAGTTCCCCATTGAGTATTCACTTTCATTAATACCAGTGCGATCAATTACAAGCACATTGTCTTCACTGGCACTATAAGGGTGCTGGTTAAACAAATCTCTACTGAACCAAGCACGCGAGATTTTATTCATCAGTGTTTTCTCATTGCTGCTAGGGTGTACCTCACTACCATCGAATCGAACTGATTTATTGAAAATAAAAGGAAGTTCAGAACCGTTACATGTTCCAGAAATACAACCAATACTTTTGATTAAGCTTGGAATTGCTCCCAGAGTAAGTTCTCCATCCTCGAATAACTTCTCGTAACTCCACATATTGAACGTTGGCTGTACGTCAAAGTAATACATAGTGCTGACACTTTCGCTTTTGCTCGCTAAAGTACGTGCAGGCCCGGTAAACAAGACATCGTTTAGTAATGTTTTAAACTGTTTCATATTGTCAAGGGTGCCACCGATTTCGTTCTCAGGATTAGGATAGTAGTCTGATAAATTTAACAACGTGCTAGATCCACTTTCTCCTCCCAAGCTAAGTAACTCACCAAAAAACAACTTGGTAACTACGCCATAAGCCGTTAGGCCAGCTTCGGCTTGGTTAATAATCTCTTGCTCGGACATCGCTCCAATATTATTTAATAATTGCTTTTTATTTGTATCGTTTTCTAGCCAATTAGCAATAGCTATAGAAAGGGTATCAATGTCATCTTGAGTAAGAGGGCTTGGCTCATTATCACCCCCACAAATTAGATCTATATCGATAATGCCTGATTCACACAGCTCTGAAATAATCATCGGAGCTATGAACGTAAGACTTGGTAGCATACCAAAGCTGTTTGACTCATGAGCGTTAACACCAATGACTGTCGGTAGTTTTAGCCCTGTTTCAACAGGTTGCTGCGTTAAGTGGTAACCTTTTATATCACTACTAAAAGTCTTCTTTTTATATTCAACATATGGCGCAAATGGCATAAGTGCAGACATAGGAGTATTGTCTGAAGATAAGAATAAATTATTCGGATCTATGCCGATCGATAGCTTCAACCAGCCTAAAATTTGATTTCCTGGATCAGATATTTTTTCTTGTACTTTCAAAATGTCTTCTACTTCATTCATTCCAGATAGGTCGTAATCTTTTGTTCGTTCTTCTGCTACATCATAACTAGCGTATTCATATCCATAGGGGTTACTTTGCATGATCGCTTGTTGAAAGTACGAAGTATTAGGGTCGTCTACGTCCAAGATATCTTTATCTTCCATTAAGATACCTATAGACATTGCTCCAGAACCTTGTCCCATAACAGTAATGTTCTCGGTGTTGCCACCAAATTTATCAATATTTTCCTTCACCCATTTAAGAGCATTTTTTTGATCGCCTATACCGAAATTTCCGCCTTCTGGGTTAGATTTACCATCGACCCATTTACTACCCAGTAGACCTAAACGGTAGTTAAAGCTTACGTATATAAATGACTCATCAGTGATGCCATTTTCACTTCTTTGAGCAACCACGGTGTCACCGTGCACTAGTGCTTCAGAGCCAGAACCGTATTCGAAGTCACCACCGTGGATGAATACATATACAGGTAGATCTGCATCCGCATCAACGTCTACTGGGCGCCAAATGTTCAGGTTTAAACAGTCTTCACTTTGAGCTTGCTCAGTAGCGCGAATTTGCATACATGCATCACCAAATGAAGTGGCGTCAATAACTTTAAAC
The DNA here is from genome assembly GCF_002875705.1 of Vibrio sp. 10N.261.45.E2. GTDB lineage: Bacteria > Pseudomonadota > Gammaproteobacteria > Enterobacterales > Vibrionaceae > Vibrio. The sequence continues at coordinate 88,935 of NZ_MCZZ01000150.1, read as the reverse complement.
TCATCTGTATTATCTGATAAAGGCAGTATATTGCTGTGTTCAAAACGCTCGGCTTTCGCAAAACGAATCCCTTTAAAAACTTCAACCGAAGACAGTTTGTCATCTTCAGAATTAGAAGACACAACAAGTTCTTGTTTGGTCGCTTTGATCATCACTTCGCCGATTTGCGTAGTAAACTGTTCAGCAGGTGCCGGTACTAAAGGTTCTGGTTTGTCTGGCATAGGAACAGTCGGTTCTGTATCACTGCCACAAGCAGCGAGTAACATTGAGATGGTCACAGCAGGAATTAATTGTTTGTTGAGTTTCATTATTACGTCCACAGTTATTTGTTGTTACCAAACCAGCAATTCCGTGCGCTATCATCGACCGTTGTCGTGCTTGGATGTATGTAGTTTTCTTATGGGATGTATATTAAATACATTTAACTGATTGATGGAATCGCATAAGTAGGACGCCACCCATCAAGAGTGGCCGTGACCACTCAATGCATGATGTAGGGCTAGAAGCGATAACCAAGGTTCAATGTGACAGCCGAGCGCGTTTCGCCCTTGTTGTACAGCATCGTCATGTTGTAATGCTTGCCAATCTGCTTATTGAATCCGGTTAAGAATGCCCACTGGTTAATGTCGACACCAACGTCATAATCAAATTCGATGTCATCGGTTTTTACTGTGCCTTGCATACGTGAATTTAAACCTTGGTATTCAGCACCAACGAAAAACTGAGCGCGATAGTCAACTAATTGATAACCCAACATTGGTTGAATAGTGACGATGCCGTCGCCCCAATCATCCAATCCTTTCAGGCGTGTTTGTGAATAGGTACCTGTCACTGAGGCAAAGAACTCTTTGTAACCAACAGATAGCGTGGTGCCCGCACCGCGTAAGTCATATTCAAGATGCAGTGGTACATTCAAACGGCCTCTGTTACATAGGGCAGAGACACCTTCGCAAAGCGCGTTACCTAACCCTGGCAGTTTGTCATTGAGCTTGTCTTTTAAATAGTCTCCTGCAGCGCCGGTATAAGAGGCATCCACGTTCGCATCAACGTTTACCTTTCCCACATATCCGAATACATTCCAGAATGGCAGGATATTAACGTCACCGCGTATCGAAAGACTCTCTGCCTTAACTGTCGCAATGCTATCTTCAGGATCAAATAAGTCATTCAAGCGAACACCACCAATCACGTAATCAGTCATTGGAATATCCATGTCTTGGTTGCGATAAGCTACTGATACGCCGAATGGAAGAGGTAAATCAATGCCTTGACGTCGCACCATGTCACCCATTAACGGAAAAACACGGTCTAGTTTCACGCTTGCTTCTTGCATTCTTGGGTCAGAGACTTCTTGAAGTCTGTCTTCATTCAGAACTTGTACACCGTTGTCGTCTTCATACAGTGCAACGGGTTCAATTAGGCTCGTCATCTTCATAGGCTTATTCTTTGATGTACCTACGACTTCAGTCGCTTTACTAGCAATAACAACCTTTCCTGAATGCAATGTGTGGAATTCAATCTCTTGACGATAAGTTTCTACTTTGTATACGTGGTGTTTGAATGGCTTATCGTTAGTGATTAGCATTCGCTTGGGTTCGCCATCGATTAACTCGATGTCGACATTCAAAAAACGGAAATACGCGATGTCTTGAGGTAGTCCATACTTCGAATAGTCGAAGCTGATGATTACCTTGTTATCGTCGATTTCTTTCACGCGAACCGAAGATGAGTCAAAGCTTTCTGCATAATCACGTAAGCGATATTCGGTACGTGTGAACGCTTCGATTTCATCTAGCAGGTTTTCGTTGTCATCCAGTTCTTCTGGGTTGTATTTGATACGAAGATCGATGTTGCCTTTGCTATCGGTGTTCTTGACGAGGTAAACGCTTGAGTCACGAACTTCATCACCAACTTTCAGAGTACGATGTGCGTGTTCAACTAGGTGCTCACCCTGTACAAGTGAGCTGATTGCAAGCTTTGGCAAGTCATGGCTGATACCATATTTGTCAAACAGTACTCGACCTTGCTCCATGACTTCGGTGTAAGTCTTGGTTTCCGCTGCTGACGCAAAAGTGGGAGTAGTAAGTAATAAGGCGCTCGCTAACACAGAAAGAGTATGGGTCTTACGGGCGCTGTTGCGGATTTCAAAAAAACTCATGACGGATTCCACGCTGAGTAACCTCAAACCTTCGAGGTTCACACAGTCGATGTAAAACTGAACTTCGTGTTCAGTTGTTATGTATTTATCCATTAGGATTGCTAGTGTGAATGTCGCGACTAAAAATGCATTGCGTCAATCAATGAGAGGATTTTAAGAGTAGGTGACAGATCGCGTTAATCGCGTTTGATGGACGCTATCCTACTTTAGTTAACTTTGATGCTAAGGTTATGATTTGTAGTTGTTTTCATCAGATAAAAAAACGGCCTGCTTAGTAAAATACTTTGCAGGCCGTGGTGTTATAGTGGTAAATGTATTGAGTTTAAGCGGTTACCTTCACTCTAAATAGATCAGTAAACAGCTTAGCTATCATCAAAATGATCATAATATTCACCAGCATCAATAGTGGCGTTTCTATTCTATATACCGGCGTGAGGTTGAGCGCACCAGATGTAAGAACAACCAATAAGTTGATACCCAAAATTCTATGTATCATGAGCTTAGGTGTCGCGAACACTTTCCATATCACCATAATGTTAAGGAAATAGAATAGGGCGAGCTCCCATAGCTCTGTCATTAATGGCATCACAAAGATGTATTGCAATAGAATCACTGACCCTGTGCCCAGCACACCATAAAAGGCATCTTTAATAATGCTTGGTGGCATGGTCGGGACCATCGAAGAGAATACACCGGCTAACATAGGGAATATAAAACCGCCCGGCACGGGAAGATAAATCCAAATCAAGAGTGATGTGATAAACATCGACACGCCTTGCAGCACTTTACGCCCATCTTCGTTTAAATGTTCAACAAACGTGCGGTGAGCATGATGCCAAGAGACTTCTTCATAATCGCCCATTGCATTGGGTTCACCTTCAACAAGTGATTGGTTTGGTACCCGTATATCGAACGCATTTAAGTTGTCAGTAAGAACCGACCATTGGATACCCAAGTCAGATTCGCTGCTAGTTTGTTTGAGTAATGCATCTTGAATATGCGCCATTTCATCGATGCGCATACGCCATGCTTGGATGTTTTCCTTAAGATGGTAGCTACCACTAAGCGGCAGATCTAAAAGTTGATACAGCTTATCAATATTCGCTGTGTTACTTTCAAGCGCGGCAATGTCTATATGGTCTGTGTTTTCCATAGCATCTAACAACGCTTGTTTGCTGGTTTCGAAACGTTGTACAAAGTTGAGCTCTGTATTCACAGGCCACACGAGGCGATACACGCAAGAGAAGACCACGACACCCAGTAGTGTTTCTTGAAGTCGAACTACAGCAAAGTGAAAGGTGGTTTGGCTATCAAACCCGCCCATGCAAGCAACAATTGAACACACGGCAAATCCAATAGAAAAGATATAACCGTACTTTTCATCGCTAGACATGAAGATACATACGCCTAGAAACAGGGTGAAAAATGTGAGAAACAAGAATCGATCTTGAGGGAACATGGCGATGAGAAAAAAGGCATAACCTGTCCCTAACAAGGTTCCCATTAACCGGTTATGGCCTTTGTTGATTGAATGGGCGAAGCTCTCATTCAATGTCATCACTGCAACGGCTATCGCTGCCCAATACGGTTTTTCCCAACCAAACCACAACGCTAAGCAGATCGCGATAACGATAGAGAGTGAGGCTTTAATCGCTTCTTTAGTCGATGCAGTGAACATATAAATCACCTAGTTATTTTTGATTATTTTGATCGAGGCCGTCATACCAACACGCAGTTGTACGTCTTCAGGTACTTTGTTTAGTTTAACTTTGATAGGGATGCGTTGAGCGAGACGTATCCATTGGAAGTTTGGATTCACATTTGGCAATAGATCATTACCTGTGCTGCCGTCTTGCTTAGCGATACCAAAGCCAATACTTTTAATATGTCCTTCTAGTTGAACATTGTTGTGCATCATTAGGGTCACATAGGCAGTATCTTGAGCGTCGACACCGACTAAATCTGTCTCTTTGAAATAACCTTCAATCCAAAAGCTATCTTCATCAATTAACGCAACCACTGGTGAATTCGCGACAACTTGAGAGCCCACACGTAGGTTTAGGTTAGTGATGTAGCCGTTAGTAGGTGCATATATCTTGGTGTATTCAAGGTTAAGATGTGCTTCTTCTACATTAGCTTTTGCCAGCTCGACGTTCGCGGCGCTGGTCTCTACTGCATTGCTTAAGTTGTTTAGCGTCAGAACCGGTACAGCACCAGGCGTCCTTTTTTCTAAATTTAACGCGCGTTGCTCTTCGTTTTTCGCCTTGGCGAGTAGGGCAAGCGCTTGTTTTTGGGTCGCAAGGGCTTTTCGGTAGGTAGCTTTGTAAATACTCGGGTCGATCTCAAAAAGAAGGTCGCCTTTTTTTACTTTCGAGTTGTCTTCGACATGCACTTCAATCACTTGGCCCGTTACACGAGGTGTAATCGAGACGATATAAGCGCTAACTTGTCCATCTCTGGTCCACGGGTTACTTGAATAAGACTGGTAATAGCTATAAACGACAGTTCCCGCAGCAGCCAATAATAAAAGTGTGATGAGATAACGTTTGATCACAGTAAGTGCCTCAAAAAATGGTAATAAAATGGCCGATAGCGCCAGTAAAAATCACGATCAAGCTCAGTTCTGCTATTGCAGGAAAGGCGATGTACTTATGAAGGCCAAACCTTGTAGCGATTGACCCTGTTAGCATTGTCAATATGTAAGCCAGTGCGACAACCAATAACAGCGGTGGGAAGTAGACTTCACCCCACACAAGTTCATGTGGCATTGTGTTCATGGTTCTTTTCTCTATTTGTTTGGTGAATGCAACGATAACGGAGTTAGGTTTATTGTGATAATCGCTTATAGAGGATTAGATCCATCAAATCTAAGACCATAATGGTTTACGATTCGATTTGAATCCTGTTAAGTGCTACAAAGCCTACTAGTTGAGGTAAGGTAGGGATACGATCTGGAGTTAATAATACTTATTTGAAATTTATTTCAAAAATAATTCAAATATTTCGTTTTTGGTTAAATCATTTTAAAACAATAGCTTATGGCATAAAACGCGCTTCTGTCACTCATCAAATAATCGAAGCGATGATTTGATCCATCAAATGGGATTACATAATAAAACCTTTTGTTCTTAATATTCGGTTCGAAGCAACGAGCTGCTTTATTAAATTGAATAATCCAACAAATATCAGTATTAATTTATTCGTTAGATTATTTGCTCCTTATATTTAGTAACAAGAGTAAATTTGTCATGGACATTATTTCTAATCTGTTTGACATGGCACCATTTGTCGCGCTATTTATTACACTCTCATTAGGTTATATGGTCGGTAAAATTACGATCGGCCGATTCGTTTTAGGCGGTGTAGCCGGAACCTTATTAATGGGCGTAATAATTGGGCAATTTGGTGTTCAGATAGATCCTGGCGTTAAAAGTATTTTCTTTGCGCTGTTTATTTATGCCGTAGGTTATCAGGGCGGCGCACAATTCTTTAAAGCCCTTAATTTCAGAACCATCAACATTCTGCTCTCTGCGGTTGTCATGACTGTTTCTGGCTTGTTGTGTGCACTTGCCGCTGCATGGTTATTTGACTTAGATAGAGGCACAGCTGCAGGTCTAGCCGCTGGTGGTTTAACTCAATCTGCGATTATTGGTACTGCAGGTGATGCGATCGCACGTTTAGGTGGTGTAACTGAAGAAGCTAAACACCTAATGCAAACTAATGTTGCTGTTGGTTACGCTGTAACATATATCTTTGGTTCTCTCGGCCCGATCTTAATGGTGACTTGGGTATTCCCAACACTCATGAAGTGGGACATCCGTTCTGAAGCTATCACTCTAGAAGAAAAAAATTCTAACGGGAAACGTGATTTAGCGGATGGCGAATTTAACGCGGTTACTGCTCTAGTGACGCGTGCTTATAAAGTGACTAACGACGATCAACTGGTCGGTAAGACATTGGGCCAATTGAATCAATCATCACTTGCTGCGTGCATCGAGCTGATTGAGCGCGATGGTAAAGAGCTGAGCGCAGACAAGTTCACGGCGCTTAAAGCGGGGGACCTTGTTGTAGTGACTGGTCGCCGAAATGCGGTTCATGAGCTACAGAGTAAGGCACAAAGTAATGAAGTTGCACTACCGGAAAGCTATGAAGTTATAGAAGAAAATCGTCAACTTATCGCTGATAATCGTAAGCTGATTGGCCGCTCGCTAAGAGAAATCAAAGACAGCTCAAACGAACGCTCATTCCGAGGCGTGTATGTGACAGATTACATCCGTGAAGGTGCTTCAGTTGCCATTACTGATGACCTGATTGTCGGGAAAAACGATGTAATTCAATTAACGGGTACTGCTCAAGACATCAACCGAGTTGAAAAACATATCGGTAAGCGCATGGGTTCTGCAACCACGACAGATTTCATTGTAATGGGCTTCGGTATGGTGTTGGGTCTTCTCATTGGCCTAATCAGCTTTAAAATTGCAGGTATCCCCGTAACGATTGGTTCTGGTGCAGGTTGTTTGATCTCTGGTTTACTTGTTGGTTGGTTACGTAGCAGAAATCCACATGTGGCTCAGTTCCCAGCGAGCGCTACAAACTTCATTCGTGATTTTGGTTTAGCAGCATTTGTTGGCATCGTTGGCCTAGAAGCTGGCCCTCAAGCGGTTGACACCATAAAAGAACACGGTATGTCACTCCTGTTCTTAGGTATGGCAGTTACTATTATTCCACAGATTATTTCATTCTTGTTCTCTTACTTTGTTTTGAAGATCAAGAACCCAATTGAAGCTTTAGGTTGTGTGACCGGTGGTCGAAGTGCAAACCCAGCCTTCGCAGCATTGATGGAGAAAGCAGGCAATGCAACGCCAGTGTTCTCTTTCACTGTGACTTACGCTGTAGCGAACGTGTTATTGACTTTATGGGGACCAATTATCGTTGGCATTATTACCGTTAACGCAGGTATGTAATCAAAACTACACATCTAATACGATTTAAAAAATAACTATCAATTTATTAAAAGGCCTGCCAAATAAAAACATTGGCTAGGCTCGAACAAACACACTTAAGTAAAACACTTTGTTTAAATGAAAGTGTTCAATATTAAATGATTAGGTAAATATCATGACTACACAAAATAAAACTATCGATTTTTCAAAATTTGCTGATTTAAGCCCATTTGAATTGAAAGATAAATTAATTGAAGTTGCACAAACAGTACCAGACCGCGCTTTATTAGATGCAGGCCGTGGTAATCCAAACTTCCTAGCAACATTGCCACGTAAAGCGTTTATTCGCTTAGGTGAATTTTCCGTAATGGAGGCGGAGCGCACATATTCATATTTAGACGGTAGCTTTGGTGGTATCCCGGATGGTGTTGGTATTGTTGAGCGTTTTGATTCTTACGCAAACAATAATCAACAGAACCCAGGCGTTCAGTTCATTGAAAAAGCTCTGAGCTACGCAAAAGATCGCCTAGGTATTGAAAAACAAGTGTTCTTGAACGAACTGGTTAACGCGTACTTAGCGTGTAACTACCCAGTGCCGCCACGTATGCTGACGAATATCGAAACGGTTGTAAAACAGTACATAGCAGAAGAGATGTACGGTCCAATGCCAATGACGACGGATTTCGATCTGTTTGCCACTGAAGGTGGTACGGCGTCAATGACGTATACGTTCCAAACCATGTTCCACAACGGTCTTCTAAAGAAAGGCGATAAGGTTGCGTTAATCACACCAATCTTCACACCTTACCTAGAGATCCCTGAGCTTTCGGAATACGAACTTGAGATTGTAGAGCTTCGTTTAGACGAGACAACATGGCAGCTTCCTATGTCTGAAATCCAGAAGCTAGAAGATAAAGACATTAAATTGTTGTGCGTAGTAAACCCAGCAAACCCTGCATCAGTGAAGTTCTCTGATGAGACGCTTGATAACTTATCAGACTTCGTCAATACACAACGTAGCGATCTGTTCATTATCACTGATGATGTATACGGGACATTCGCAGACGAGTTTGTTTCTCTGTTTGCCAAACTTCCATACAACACGCTTTGTGTTTACTCATTCTCTAAGTACTTCGGTGCGACAGGCTGGCGCCTTGGCTCGATTGCGATTCAATACAACAATGTGTTCGATGATGCAATGCGTAGCCTACCAGAAACGCGCCAACTTGAACTGGATGAGCGATACAAGACGTTAGATCCAGAACCTCGCGGTATTAAGTTCATCGATCGTATCGTTGCAGACAGCCGAAGTGTTGCACTAAACCACACCGCGGGTCTTTCACTACCACAACAAGTTCAAATGGCGCTGTTCTCATTGAACTGCCTAATGGACTCAGAGCAAAACTACAAAGAAGCATGCAAACGCATCATTCGTGAGCGTTACAAAACTCTGTACAAAAACATGGGTGTAGAAATTGAAGAGAACAAAGATCGTGTGGACTACTACACATTGCTTGAGCTCGACACTTTGGGCGGCAAATTGTACGGCCCAGCTTTCGTTGAATGGTTCAAAGCGAACGAGAAGGGCAAAGACTTCCTGTTCCGACTTGCACACGAAACAGGCGTTATCTTGCTTCCAGGCAAAGGCTTCGATGTAGTACACGCTTCTGTTCGCGTTTCTTTGGCTAACCTTACTCACCACGAGTACGAACTGATTGGTCGCGCAACGCGCAAGGTGTTAGACGAACACTTCGCTGAGTTTCAAGGCGAATAAGTTTTAGTCAAACTTACCAAGAATATGCCTCGGCGATGTCGAGGCTATTCCGACCAAATAAGCACAGTGGTTAGCAGGTAACAACTGCTTATCTTGACGTTCCGTTGTGTTTATTTAGTCGTCTTCCGCAAGTAATTAAAAATCCAATTAAAACTAAAAAAGAGCGGCGTATGAAAAGCATTATTTCTATTCAATCTCACGTGGTTTATGGGCATGCAGGCAACAGCTCTGTGGTTTTTCCAATCCAAAGGATGGGACTCGATGTGTGGCCAATCCATACTGTTCAGTTTTCTAATCACACTCAATATGAGCAAGGTTGGACAGGACAAAAATTTGGCTCAGACGATATTCGAAATTTAATTCAAGGCTTAGACAACATCAGTGCATTGAAAGACTGTGGCGCGGTTCTTTCGGGTTATCAGGGAAGTGCAGACCAATGCAAAGCGGTTGCTGAAGCGGTAAGTCTCATCAAAGATAAAAATCACAGTGCACTCTATATTTGTGACCCTGTAATGGGCGACCCAGATAAAGGTTGTATCGTTGATGATGGGGTTAAAGCTGCCATAGCCAAACACTTACTGCCTATCGCTGATGCGATCGTGCCCAACCAATTTGAGCTAAGTGAATTGACCAATACCAAAATCCACTCGCTTTGTGATGCCGTTACCGCTTGTAAGAAAGCATTGGAACTTGGACCAAAGATGGTTTTAGTGAAACATCTGCACTCATTACCCGACGACGCGTTCAGCATGATCCTCGCAACGAAAAAGGCATGCTATTTAGTCCAAAGGCCGAATATTGAATTTGATAAACAACCGGTTGGTGTTGGCGATCTTATCTCAGGCATATTTACTGCAGGATTAATGAAAAAAATGTCTCCGGTGGCTGCATTCCGTCACGCAAACAACGCCGTTTACGGTGTATTGGAGCTGACTAAAAGCTATGGCACTTGGGAACTACAAACGATTAATGCTCAGTATGAATTTGTTGAACCTACCCACGATTTCAACGTAGTCAAAATAGGCTAGAGCGTTTAACTCTAAATGTGGTGGCGATGGCTATTCGATGGATAGCGTCCTACAAACAAGATTACGAGTTAAGCCTCACTCTAGTTATATTACGACCACAAAGAGACGGACTTCACTTTATCCCTATTTATTAACTTTTCTGTTTTCTAATTTTATTAAACAGAGTCTCTGAATCATATTAGAGAAAATTAAATGAGCCTAAATATGAACCGTCTAATCTCTTCCGGTCTTACCGTTGCTTTGTCATTCCTCGTAGTGGCCTGTAGTTCACCTCATACACTGGATTTACGCGTAAACAAAGATAATTACAAAGAAGTAGTAGTAGAAGATACATCTACCGTAGGTGAGCCACTGCGTATTTGGGCGAACGAGACACCGGACTTCTTATATTCTGTAGACGATAAAACCACACCGATTACCGTATCAGGCGATCAACTGAACATTCTTGCCTTGTCAGGAGGTGGCGCCAACGGAGCCTTTGGTGCCGGTATTTTGATCGGGCTTGAAGAATCAGACCAACTGAAGGATTACTCCATAGTGACAGGCATCAGCGCAGGCGCGTTAATGGCACCGTTTGTGTTCATCGGGGGAGATGCGTTTCCGAAGATGAAGGAAGTGATGTTGAATATTAATGACAAGTCAGTCCTTGGCAAAAAGAACTTTCTGAACACTGTGTTTAAAGATGCGTTTACTGATGGAGAAAGCTTGTATCAGTTCATTGCTACGGCGTTCCCTGAACCGATGATTGAGCAAATTGCAGAGCAACATCGCAATGGTAAGCGTCTGTTTATTGGCAGTACACATTTTGATTCCGGCGAGCTTGTTATTTGGAATGTGGGCGCAATTGCAAACAGTGACGTGCCAAATAAATCCGAGCTTATCTATAAGGTTTTGGCCGCAAGTGCATCTATTCCTGGAGTGTTCCCACCGCAGTTTATCAATGTGGAACATGAAGGTGAAATTTTTGAAGAGTTGCACGTTGATGGTGGCTTAGCGGCTCAAGTGTTCTTCAATCCATCGCAATTTGACTATCAACAGATCTCAGATGCACTTGGATTAGAAACACCACCACAGCTTGATGTGATTCGAAATGGTGTACTGAAAGCGCCGTACCACTCGTTACGAGATAAGGGCCTAGATTTGGTAACGAAGAGCGTATCAAGCCTGACTCTTGCTCAAACTCGTGGTGACTTATATCGAATGAAATACATCAGTGAAACCAACAACATTGATATGCAATTTACTTACATCGAACACGATTTTGGTTACGCCAAACGAACCAAAGATATGTTTGATGAACATTACCTATTAACCATATACGAATATGGCTATCACAAAGCAACTCAGGGCAAACCTTGGGTAACCGAATTACCTTAATTAGGGATATTGTAAAATGAAAAAAACGGCATTAACGCTACTTATTATTGCAACGTCTGGCGCTGCAATGGCACAAAACACATCCTCAATGGATCAGCAAAAAGTCAATAACGACATGCTACAACTGGTCGATGTTCAACAAGAAGCAGCGTTGGTGATGGTTGAAGAGACTTCAGATTACGTGACAATTGATTACATTGGTCAGTGGGTAGAGGTGAATAACTACGTTACACATAAAGAAGCTAAGCAACGCCAACTTCAAAAGGCCAGCAAGAAATACATTTACTCGCAAACGGGTGAAACTTTAGAGTCCATTGAACAACGCGTTGCTGAACACATTCAAGCAGATCAACCTAGATACTTCAGTGTCGATGTTTACCGCAATTACCACGGTGATTCAGGCGATTTTAACTACCTAGCTCGAGTTATCGAGTACATTTAAGTTATTCGCCACAACTCAATCATAGAACCTACTGACTTAAGTAGGTTTTTTTGTTTCAACCAGACAAATTCATCTTACGATTATTATTCTGACAAAGTAGATATTTCGTCAGCCTGTGATAGTTTAAATATATAACGATTAAAAATAAGCACATCAAAATGAATTTCAGCATTGAACAACTTCTCGCGTTCGTTACCGTTTATGATCAGCTTTCGTTCAGTAAAGCGGCCGTTAAGCTCAACAAACACAGAACGACAATCGGGCAAGTGATTACGAATCTCGAAGATCAACTCGCAGTAAACCTTTTTGAAAGAGTCGGTCGTTCCGTAGAACCAACGGAAGACGGGCATCTTCTGTATCACTATGCTAAGCAAACCATTGAGCAAGCGCGTACCTTTGATAAGGTTGCGTTGAGCCTGTCTTATGGCGGGTTAGAAAACATCACAATCGCTTATTCTAGCGTGATTCCTCAACGCGTTCTTGTCGATATTCGCAAGCAACTCAAGCGCGATTTTCCAATGATGCGAGTGAACTTTCTGGTTCGTAATAAGAAAGCGATCAAGCAAGGGATTCAAGATGGTGAATACCACTTTGGTTTGGTGAATGTTCACGATAGCCGCGCTATGCACAGTTTAGACGCAACATTTTTAGGCCATATTGAATTTTTCCCATTTGTACAAAAGGGTGGTGAATTTGCCAATCTAGCCAAAGAGGATGTGCTGGTCGCTTTGAGAAACTCGAAACAATTTGTTTTGAGATCCCTGATTGAAGAAGGGATGTCGGAAAAAATTGTTGTAAGTTCAGACCACGAAGAGATCGACCAACTTGCATTGACAATAAAAATGGTTGAAGAAGGCTTGGGTTGGGCACTTTTACCTAAATCATTCTTTTCTGACCCAGAGTTTTCTCAACACGAAATTGAACCTATTCAAGCGGCAGAAATATTTGAAGGATTCAAATTTGGTTTCGCATTGTGGTGTCCTCACTCGAAACAGATCAGTGATATCAAGGGCTCATTAACTTCAGTGATATCAGAATACAGAGAGCGATTAATCAGTAGCTTTCGAGCTTAGCTTTATATTTATTACAATAGTTTATATGTAGTGCTCTCTAACCTTTACTCACACATACGTTCACTCCAAATGAAGGCTCACTTAGAGCCTTTTTTTGTATCGAATTTCTGATCTCATCCCGTTGGGTAAGGCCCCGTTTTGTAGGATTTGACCCTGCATATGCGAGTAGGGCAATGCCACCGTTTGGCCTATTCTAGTCCTGTCGATTAAGGACCCCCTTTATTGGCAATAAGTGTTAATTTTCTATGTTTACTGCAAGGAAGCAGAGTTTTGGCCGGGTTTCATTACCCGGCCTTTTTTATGAGGCCAATCTTATGAATCGCTGCGGCGGCTTTTTTCTTCTTTCCTGCTCTTTGTTTACAGCTCATTCGTCCGCATCGTTTTTCGATCCTGTTGATGGTCAGTTTGATTTGGGGCATCACCTTGCTGAAAATGCACATGGCTTTTTACCTATTCCAATTTTGATTACCGAGCCTGCAGTAGGTTACGGTGGCGGTGTGGCTGGGTTGTTTCTACATGAGACGGATGAAGAAAAGCGACAACGAAAGCAGGCAGCTCTCTCTGCCATAGATGGTGGTGCGCAGCTTGTTCCTTCTGCAATGTCAGTGGTTGGCGCAGTCGGTACAGAAAATGAGACTTGGTTTGTATTCGGTGGTCATAGACGTTCATGGATGAATGATGCTATTCGTTATACTGGGGGGGGCGGTTTTGGTGTTGCGAATTTAGATTTGTACACATCAATCGATTGGGCACCGATTGACCATGACCTGAGAATAGGCACATCAACTTCCGTTGCTGTACTGTCTCAAAAGGTACAGTTTAGACTCGGAAATACACCTTGGATGTTGGGTATAAAGCAATTACTGGCAAAGTCTGAAATTGAATTCGAAAATACACTTTTAGATAAACTCTTGGGTAACGAATCGGTCACGTCAGGCTTAGGGTTAGAGGCAGAATATGACACGCGAGATAACCTATTTTATCCGACTAAGGGCTATAAGTTGTCTGCTGATTACATGATTTATGATGATGCCATTGGCAGTGATTACAATTACCGTAATTTCAACATTGATGGTGAAGCTTATATCCCAATCACTAATAAATGGACGTTAGGCTTGGCCGCAAACTATCAAAACTTCGAACAGAAAGATCTGTTTGTATCACCGACGGCGAAGCCTTATGTTTCTTTGCGTGGTGTGTCTTCTTACCGTTATCAAGGTGATGAGATTGAAACTATACAAGGGCAATTGACGTATAGTATCAATCATCGCTGGAAGGTTTCTGGGTTCTACGGTTCTGGTACTGCAAAACAAGATAGCAGAATAAGTCAGGATAGTACGGTGAATGCAGGAGGTGTCGGTTTTCGATATCAAATCGCAAGACGTTACGGTTTACACCTTGGTATGGACTACGCGCAAAGCCATGAAGAGCGTGCTATCTACTTTAATATCGGCAGTGGCTTCTAGTGCTACGCATGGGTTGAATTTTTCCCAAAAAAAGGCGCTAATCAGCGCCTTTCTGGTTTCTTATTACTTGTTCACAGTAAGATTACTTCTTACGGCAGAACTCAGCGATTACGTACATTGATTGACCGCCGTTTGTTTTACCAGAAACAAGCTTCGGATCGTCACCAACGCTGATGCCGCGGATAACAGTACCTTGCTTAATCACTTGGTTAGTGCCTTTGATTGGCAGGTCTTTAATTACTGTTACGTCGTCACCTTTCTTAAGTTCAACGCCGTTCACGTCAAGAGGCTTGTCATCAGCAGACATACCAATTTGTGCCCAAACTGACGTTTCTTCTTCAAGGTACATCATGTCTAGCGCGTCTTGAGCCCAGCTTTCTGTGTTCAGACGAGTAAGTTGACGCCATGCAGTTACTTGAACTGGCGCTTCTTGACTCCACATGCTGTCAGTAAGACAACGCCAGTGGTTGATATCTTTAGGATCGTCAATCTCACCAAGACATTTGTCACATACCATGATGCCGTGATCCACTGTTACGTGGCTGTGTGGCGGCACTGCGTATGCAGTAAGAGAAGAATCAGAACCACATAGTTCACATTTAGATTGGCAGCGTTCTAGCATAGTAGCTTCAGAAGACATAATGGACTCACATTTATTAGGTATTAAGTTTACGGGGCTATTATCCACTTTATTTACAATAAAGAAAGAGGTCGTACGGTATTCTGTCTTGATTAATTTTAGCTGAGATCAACCATTTGTGTTTTAAAGTTTTATGCAAACGGTTAACTAGGGAAGATTAGTTGGCTATAGATATAAAAATGCCAGCGGTTAGGCTGGCATTTGGTTTTGATATAAAGGTAGATTTTACTCCAAAACAGAGTCTGTGTTTGATACTGACCCCAACTTGTTGTCAGAGAAGAAATCAACTAGCTCTCTTTGGATTTCCAAGTAGTGATTGTAATCCGCTGGAGGAGTTCCTTTATCTTGAGGTGCAATTGCGGTTGAGTGCTTAGCTACTGCATTAAACTGAATAAACTCGCGACTAATTGATGTAGAAGGAGTTGCGGCTGATGCATTTATGCCGTTCAAAGCAAGCTTATCAGCTAGTGGCTCGGTACCGGCAAATGGAGCCGTCCCAATCATAGGATTATTAATAACAGCGTTTGGTACAGTTTCATCCCCGTCAGATTGAAGCATTAACGTAGGCAATGTGTCACTGTAATCTCCAGCATTGGTATAAGGATCGATTACATCTAATACCGTTTGGCTAGAATAAGCGAACTGAGCGAGCAGGGCTTGGAGGCTCGCTTTATTAGCTGAGTCTGAAGTAAACTCATCCACACACTGTGTCATCGTATAACTATTCGGTTCACATGTTGTCTTATTATGTGTTGCGTATGTTGGTAATCCGCCTACTGCGACGTTGTGTATAACAATGTTACCAAATGAATCAGAACCCAGTAGCAAGTTTGAAATTTGACCACCGGAATTAGCTATTACACCAGATGAAAACGCATAAATTGCATCTCCCGTAGGGTCATTAATTGTTTTGTTAGCTTGTGCTAACGCAGTAATACCAACAATTCCACCTAGTGAATGCCCGAATAGTCTAGGGTGGCTGGTCGTTGTGTTATCTATAGTTGCCAAAGGTGTTGATGTGAACGCGCCCTGACCTTGGTTAGAGGATAATGCGACTCGTAACCCAAGCACGTCCATAACACTTTGTCTTACATTGTCACGCGCGACAGGTAAGTTAGTAAGGTTTAGGTATGCCAATAGGTTAGCATTCGCTGAACGTTCATTTGGAATTTTATCTAAGCTACGAGTTCCATGCAGTGGCATATCGATGCCTATCACAGCAATACCTTGTGCAGCAAGATTGGCAGCAAATGCATAAGCGTTTTCTTTAAGACTAGTAATACCATGTTGATAAATAACTATTGGCATTGGAGTGCCAGGAATTGTTACAGGCGTAAACAAGATAAACTCTACATCTTGCAGTGATTTAACTTGCGGTACGGGAGCATATCGAGTGATGACACGTTCTGTGTCTAATGCATTACCGTTACTTAAAGTTAGATTTGCACCAACAAGTTTAAGTTGTTCTGCGGGGTCTGTAGCAAGCTTTGTAAGATCTACACCTAAGCTTAGAAGCTGTGCAGCCATATTTGCTTTTTCATTTGTGTCGGCAATAGCTGACGACACCTTGACAAGGCTTGGCATGCCTGACTCAAATGGTTGCGAATTCCATTCGCTTGTTCCTGTTTCCAAGTAGTAGGGTAGTTTTACATTACCTTTGGTGACGTTAACCGTACCATTTAACGCTCCTCCCGTATAACCTGCTAGCATAGCGGCTTTGGTGGAAGCCTCCATAAATGTGTCAACAGTGGTATCCGCGGCTAATGCAATCGCCAATTCTTGTGTAGTACCAAATGTCATTTGGTAGGCAGATGATAGATCTATATTGTTTGGATTAGCGCTGCCTTTCCATACTTGTGCCATTCCACCCTGAGCTAAAGCGGATGCAGTCGCTGCTTTTGTTGAATAAATTGAACTACCTACAGACTCTGTAGTAAACCACGTCGAGTAAATGATGTTCTCTGTATCAAGGTTTATTGCACCTGCAGCAGTCGCTCGAGCGAAGATCTTTTCGACACCTTGAGTAACTTGTTGCGCTTGAGCAAGACTACCTTCGGTGTAAGTTACAGCACTTGATTTTAGAGCTGCATAACTTGCCGACATGCCAACAGGGTCGCCATTTACGTCCGTAAGCTCATTCGAAAGCGCCAAGACGTATTCGCTTGAAGCGTCGAGAGAATCATTGAAAACGATTGTGAAGGTGTCTGTTGAGGCACTAGATAGAACGTTGAAATCAACGCCTAAAGTCAATATTCCAGCAACACTAGGTGCAGTTTCAGAAGTGAGTGAGCCGCTAAGTTTTAATAGGTAAACCCCACCAGTAGCTGCGCCGTCAGCTAAGCCAGTACCTTCAAAGTCCATGATGATTGGCATTGAAGTTGACCAGCCATCCATTGTATTCATTGCGGCAATAGGGTTGGTCAATGAGTCGTCACCGCCAGTCGGTAAACCAAGTGTACCGTCGGTAGCATCCATTAACGCGAAGCTAGGAAGTGGAACTGCAATATCCGCGCCCGTTAGTTGAAACTTGATACTTGTCGCTTGCGCGAGTGAGTCTTGAATGTATTGTTCATATTGAATCGCTGTAGAAGCACCAGAGCTTGAGGAGTCATCACCACATCCTGCTAGAAACATTGCTGAAGCAAGCATCGAAACATTAAATAACTTTTTCATGTTTAAATTCCGTTTAGTTGAAGGTGTAGTTCATTTGAATTGCCGATAGGTAAGCTACTGCATCACCAGAGAATTCAAGTTCCTGACCAAGTTCATTGGTTTCAGTGAAATCACCTTCTTTACTTTGAACAAGAGCGAAACCAGCATCGATTGAAAGGTTAGGGCTGTACTGATAAGTCAAACCTGCGCTGTACCAGAAACGGTCGCTATCAGGAATACTTAACGTCGCTTTGCCTGCTTGCTCGTCATAAGCAAGACCTGCTCTTAATGTCCATGCTTGGTTCAACTGGTAAGTAGCACCCAGTGAGTAACGGTTATTGTCGTCGTAATCTTCTGTCTTTTTGAAGCACTCGCCATTTGCGCAATCTGAGCTCGTCGCTTTGAGCTCTTTAAAGCTACTCCAACCCGTTTGTTGCCAGCCATAATGGATAGCCCATTGATCGGTGAGTTGGTGGAAAGCTGAAATCTCAATGATCGAAGGTAATGTAATTTTTAGACGACCGGTTGTGGTCGTTGCACTGCCTTGTACGATGCTACCCGTGTAATCGCTGAAGTCGCCATCATCAAAATCTAGGTCCACTTCTGAACGATAAGCGATAGAGAATCGATTGTTTTCATTCAGTTCATATAACGCGCCTACGTTCCAACCAAACGCAAAGGTTTCGCCTGTCATGCTAATCAGTTTTGTAGAAGCAGGATCGCCAGTTATGTTCGATATAGAACCCTGGTGACGATTAAGTTCAGCCTCGGCGTAAACAAGGTTTGCACCCACACCAACACTGAACTGGTCATTAATTCGATACGCCACATTTGGGTTTAGGTTCACTGACACAAGTGAAGTATCACCGGCAAGATCACCAGCATAAATATCGTCTGGGTAATCGGTAGCAACTCCATAGTTAGAGAACATACCAATGCCCCAAGCCCATTTATCGTTGATTGGGCTGATATAGTAAGCGGCAGGAACAACTTGCAGTGGTGCAACGTCTTTAGATACTTGGCTCTGTCCACCGGAACCGGGAACATTGTTTTGAGTAATATCCACTTCTGGATCAACGATAGAAACCGCGCCTGAAAATTGGGCTGTATCAAATAGGGTCATTGCGGCGGGGTTTCTCGCGAGCACACTCGCATTGTCAGCTACTGCACCTTCACCTGAAAAGGCACGACCAAGACCTGAGGCTGAATGCTCAGCAACTTGGAAACCAGCTGCAAGTGAGTTGCATGCAAATAGTACTGAAAGTGAAACGAGAGAGCGTTGTATTGTTTTCATCCTTGACCCTCCTAGGGCATCGAATTTCGTTATTATGGTTTGAAAACACAATGAGCATTGTTGGTGTTGAAGCTCTAATGTAAATGGCATGTTAAATTCATGTTTAATATAAAGTCAAAGAAAGAGTTGTTATTTTTTGAGGTTATATTTTTAAGGGGCGGCACTTTAACACTGATAATATAACCACAATCAATGATTTATGTGTGGTTGGAGGTGTGACCAGAATGTTTATACTGGTTATTAGTTCAAATAGTGTTCAATTGCTCAATATGTAACAACTTTGTTTCTGTTTACCGCCGATCGCTAAATCGGCATAATGTCGACTCTCGTTAGAAGTCATTAAATTGGAATTTAAGTTTGGAATTACTCGCGATAGAGTTTCTTGGTAAGCCACTTCGTTTAGAGGGGTCAATGGCAGGGTGGCAACAGTTATATTGGGACAATACTCTGGTGTCTCAGTTAAACGCGACCACAAACCAAGAAGATGCACGAACACACGAATTTACACTACGCGCTGGCGAAGAAACGTTGCAGTGTCACGTTGAATCCACCGTTCAGTGGCAACCATTTGAGATGACGTATAAAGCATCTGTGAATGGTCAAACCATCACCGAAGGCAATCGAAATACTAAAGATATCGAGCAACAAACTCCGGTTGTTGCGCCAAAGCCTGAAAAGCGTTTTAGCTTAATTGGTCTGGTGTCACTTGGTATGAAAGCGCTGAAAAGCGCCAAGCTAATTAAAGTTGTGCTTGCTTCTGCGAGTTTAGCTGCCTATTCATGGCTATTTTCAATTCAGTTTGCTTTGGCCTTAATTGCTTGTTTAATGTTTCATGAGTACGGGCATATTAGAGCGATGAAATACTTTGGTATGAAGACCAAAGGTATCTATTTGATACCATTTCTAGGTGGTTTGGCGTTATCCGACGAAAAGATTAATACACGCTGGCAAGATGTGGTTATCTCAATCATGGGGCCTTTGTTCGGTCTGATATTGTCGTTAGTATTTATAGTTTTGTATTGGGCTACTGGCGAAATGTTCTTCGCAGGGCTTGCCGTATTTAACGCTTTATTAAATCTGTTTAATCTTTTGCCCATTTTGCCTCTCGACGGTGGACATGTACTAAAAAGCATCAGTTTTTCAATGAACAGCGTGCTTGGTATTGTACTGTGTGTCGCGGCGGCCGTTGCGGGCGTGGTATTGAGTTATCAGTTGAATCTAACTCTGTTTGGCTTCTTATTGATCATGGGCAGTGTTGAAATACTATTCGAATGGAAAGGGCGTCATCACAGTCACTTGTTGCCACTAGATAAATATGGTCAAGTCGTGTCGTTCGTTTGGTATGTGGGTTTAGTAAGCAGCTTAATAGGCGTTATCTGGTATTTCGCATCGACCGGTGATCAGTTATTGAGTTTACCATTACAAATTCTTGGTACTTGATAAGTTGATAGCAGTTGTCGGAACCAAAAAATGCCCTAACCAATCTGGATAGGGCATTTTTGTTTCAACCTAGCTAGGCGATTATAAATTAGATTACGCTTTGCAATTTGGTCTTGGAGAACTCGATTGAGGAAGCGTTTTTATCGTCGCTTGTAGATCTTTAATACGCGTACTGTGGGAAGGGTGCGTAGAAAGCAATTCGGGCGGTTGGTTACCACCTGACGCTTTCGCCATGTTCTGCCACAAGTTGACACTTTGGCTTGGATCGAACCCTGCTTGAGCCATATACTCTAAACCAACTACATCGGCTTCAGATTCTTGGGTTCGGCCATAGGGTAGAATAACGCCATACTGAACGCCTAAACCTAACGCCGCCATCGTCATACCTTGATATTCTTTGTACTCTGATGCGCCTAACGCGACGCTAGTAATAGATAAGCCAGTATTAGCGATTTGAGATTGAGATAGACGCTCATTACTGTGGTCAGCTAAAACGTGTGCCACTTCGTGTCCAATAACCGTCGCGAGTTGGTCTTGATTTACTGCAACCTTAAGTAACCCAGTGTATACACCGATTTTCCCGCCAGGTAGGGCGAATGCATTCACTTGGTCACTATCAAAGACAACGACTTCCCATTCACTAAAGCCTTGTTTAGGAATATATTGAGTGATGCTGTTCGCGACACACTGTACATAAGCGTTGGTTTTGGCATCTTTGCTGATGGGCTGTTCTTTCTTCATTTGTTCGAAAGACTGTGCCCCAAGCTGAGACATGTCTTTATCTGAAAAAAGCAGTAATTGGTTTCTGCCTGTCGGAGAAGCGCTACACGCAGTTAGGCCTGCAAGTGTGAGAAGCGAGGCAAACTTCATCCATGACGTCATACAATATCCTCTGTGTATTCGGTTTTTATGCATGTTAACATCAACTTGCGTAATAGCTAAGGGCTGTAAGATAACTAACAGCGGTAATACAGAAAAAGCTATGCCCGCTATAACAAGATTAATAATTAAGGAACCCACATGAGTATTTGGAAAAAGCCCGTTGACCTAGATACCTTCAACGCGACCTCAAAAAATACCTTAATTGAACACCTCAATATTGTTTACACCGAAGTAAACGACAACTCTTTGGTGGCAACCATGCCGGTTTGTCATTTTACGCACCAGCCACTGGGTATGCTTCATGGCGGCGCATCGGTGGTGCTAGCAGAAACGCTTGGCTCATTGGCTGCAAACTTTTGTGTACCAGAAGGCTACTATTGCGTTGGTCTCGATATCAATGCGAACCACGTAAGGTCAATGCGCGAAGGCCACGTTATTGGTACTGCTGAGCCTATTCACTTGGGTGTCTCTACTCAAGTATGGCAGATCAATATCACTGATGAGCGCCAACGCTTAGTTTGTACAAGTCGCTTAACCATTGCCGTGAAGAAACATAAACGATAATAGAGTGGGAAGCAGTCAACTCTTATTAAATTTAGAATAAGCAATTTGTATTTGAAGTAGCCCGAGAAAATAATGGTCATAACGTTTAAAAGTGGAAAAGTCATCGCAACCGCACATGAATTGGTGGTTCGTTTAGATGGTGAACATAAAGTTACGCTGCAAGCTCAGGTTGATGCAATTCAACTGATCGGAAAAGGGGCAAATGTCATTTCAGCCAACGGTTCTGAGTGTAAATGGTCGATAAAATTAGACGATGAACAACAGCTCTGTGAAATCGCCAATGAGATTGGCTGCGATGTGATGTAATCCTTTACTGCTAAAGTACTTAACCATTCATGTTGAAAAGCGTCTCAGGATGTCATACTCAATAATTCACAATAAAATTATGTCAGTAAGATTGATTTTACATATTAAAATAAGGAAACTAAATTCAATGTCCTTTGAATAAGTTTTCCTCTTTATGAGCAGTCCAAGACTTCGCGTTCAATTTGAAACCCTTTTTGAATACTTTGACGGTAAAGATTCTGATGTCCAGCTCGATGACATCACCGATGTGCTCTGTTGTACGCGTCGTAATGCCCGAATGGTCCTCAATAAGCTCGAAGAAGAAGGGTGGGTAGAGTGGTTACCAGCAGCGGGACGGGGCAAATTATCTCAGCTTATTTTTAAGCAGAACCGTTGTGATGTTAGTGAAAACCTCGCTCGTCGCTACTTAGAAGAAGGTAAAATCGGACAAGCATTGTCAGTGCTTGATCACAATGCTGCCAAGCTTACCCAAGTTATACAAAATTACTTGGGCGTGCAGTATCAAGAAGGCGAACAAGTTATTCGCTTGCCTTATTACCGTCCACTTTCGATGCTGAACCCTACCAAGTCGATGCGACGTTCAGAGCAACATATCGCTTGCCAGGTATTCAGCGGCTTAACACGTTTAGATGAGCACGATCAGCTCCAGCCAGACCTTGCTCATTCATGGCAAAAGATCAATGATCACCAATGGCGCTTCTTTTTGAGACCAGGTGTTCGTTTTCATAACGGAGAGCCTCTGTTAACCAATCATGTTGTGGATACACTTCTTGCGCTCGAACCTCTCAACATGTTTTCGCATATCAAAGATGTCTCTTCCCCGGCCAATTGCGTGGTTGATGTCTTTCTCACACGTCCTGATAAATATTTCCCGTTAGCGCTAACTGAATCTGTCGCTAAAGTTACTTTGCCGATGATTTTGCGTGGTGAAGATTACGATATTCGTCCGATCGGTACTGGCCCTTATCGCATTGAAAAAAATGACGAAAAACAACTCGTTTTAACGGCTTTCAATGGATATTTTGGCTTTAGACCACTGATTGATCGCGTTGAAGTTTGGGTGGTCGATGAAGCGTATTCTTCAATGGTTTATCCAAGCTTGTCTAAGCCTGTAATGGCCGACCGTGGCGATAGCGATGAAGTTGAACTTGATCCTGGCTGCACATATTTACTACTCAATAGAAAGAAGGGCATTGCTCAAGATCCCGCATGGGCGCAGTTTTTATCTAACGCCTTGAACGCTGCTGATCTGTTTGTGCATATTCCTAAAGAGACCGTTATTGATTTGGGCGTGCTACACGCTTATGGAATTAAGCCCGGTTGGTATGACATAAAGTTGAAAGTGCCCGTTTGTCCACCAGCAAACATCAAACCCGTTATAAGATTGGCGTTCCAATGCCAACACCCAATGTTTCCAACACTGGCGAAGGCGATTGTGACAGTGCTGAAACAATATAATGTTGATGTCGATCTTTACGGTTACGAAACTGATCCTCCGCACGCCGATGATGTTGATATTTGGATTAACCCGATGGGTATTGCCAACAATAGAGACGATGCATTGGCCGGCTGGCTGATGGATTACAGCTTTCTTGATGAATCGAGCCCTGCAGAAGACTTCGACCAATGGTGCCACATGATTGACCGTTGGCGTTCAGGTGAATTCGAGCAATTTCCCGCGAGACAGTTAGGTAAACAACTGGTTCAAAGCAATCAATTGATTCCAATGTTCCATTGCTGGTTAGGCGTTAATAAAGACCAATGTGGTACGCTGCAAAACGCGAAATGTAATGCATTAGGTTGGTTCGACTTTAGCCAAGTTTGGGTAAAGCCTGACGTTGATTGAAATCCAAGAACACTTATTAGGATCAAACAACTTAATTAGGACAACACGATGCAAACTCTGATGGTCACATTTATTACGCTGGTGGCATTCGCTGCCAATTCAGTTTTGTGTCGCTGGGCCTTAATGGATCAAACGATTGATCCTTTGAGCTTTTCGATCGTGCGCATCTTGTCTGGCGCGCTGACTCTTCTGATTTTATTGACTTTATCTTCCAAATCTAAGCCTAAACGTGAGTCAACAAGCAAAACACTTGTATACACAAAGCTTAAATCACAGTTTCAATTCACTTCAACATTGTCACTGCTCGTGTATATGTTTGGTTTCTCATTTGCTTACTTAGAGCTTGGCGCAGGTCTTGGTGCTCTGGTGTTGTTTGTCGCCGTTCAATTTACGATGATTGCCGCCCACTTGTTCTCTGGAAACAGAATGTCATCGCTTGAGTGGTGCGGTTGTTTGTTGTCTGTCGCCGGTCTCGTTTACTTACTCATGCCGACTGAATCTACACGCTCTCCAGATCTAGTCTCTATTATATTGATGTCGCTAGCCGGGGTTGGGTGGGGTGTTTACACGTTGGCAGGAAAGAAATCGTCAAACGCCCTCCAGTCGACCACTGCTAACTTTGGATTCAGCTCGCTAGTTATCCTTGCGGGTATAAGCGTTCTAACTGTAATACCAAATGCATTGTCTCAAGTGTCTATTACGGAGCAAGGTTTGATTTACGCGGTTATATCGGGTTCAGTCGCTTCTGGTGTGGGATATAGCTTATGGTATTACGTCGTGAAAAAGCTGAATACCGTCGTCGCATCCATTGCACAGCTTTCTGTTCCAGTTATCGCGACACTTGGTGGCGTATTGTTACTCTCTGAGTCGGTCACCATGCAATTTGTTATCTCATCGACCGTTATTTTACTCGGGATAAGCTTAGTTCTTGTCGCACCTAAACTTAAGAAATAAAGAGTTCAATCATTAACTTTTATGGCTAAACCAAACAAGAAACAACCGACCAAAACAGTTCAGGTTTTCTGTGCGAAATGTAAAACGCAGCTTTTTAAGTATCGGAAAGGTGGCAAGGGAGCACTCGTGAAATGTTTTAAGGAGCGTATAGTCGAAGATTTCACGACAGAACCATGTGTGTGTCCTGAATGCGGGATTGAATTCGCGCGAGACACCTTAGTACGAGGTACGCCAGCCTACAAGTTTGTTGGTGGCAAGGTAACAATGAAATAAAAAATGCCACAGTACATGTCATATGTGCTGTGGCATTTCAAACCTGAATTCAGGCTAAGCGAGAGCTTTGAACTAATAGACTCTGACTCGCCCTTGTAACTTGAGCAGTAATAACGCGACAATTGCCCCCGTTGTGTCGCAAAGCATGTCCTTTTGAGCATCCCAAATATCGCCTTGTGACCCTAGGAAAGCGATGCCTTCGTCACCACCGGCAATCTCTGCGTACCACCACTCAATAATCTCGTAACCAGCCGCAACACTCATGATTGCAAACAGTGCGAAGAAACATGCCAACACCGGTTGTGCTAATTTCTTGCGAATTAAATACTCAGCGAGTGGGTAAGCATATAGGCCAATAGAGAAATGCGCGACACGGTCAAAGTTATTGCGTTCAGAACCTATCATGTTATTGAACCAATCAAATGGCACGTCAGCGAAGGTATATTTCGCGCCTATCGTATGCAAGATCAGCCAGACAAACATCAAAACGTAGGCTGTCTTAGTGAATGTAAGCTTTGTTGATAACCACCAAATGCCTACCAATATCGCAAGCGCTGGGACGATTTCTGCAATCCACACAGCTCTTGAAGCCGGAGCAAACGCTGAAAATAGAAATACAGTGAGATACAGCGTCGTCAATGACAGTAATGGTCGATTTTGAGCAAGTGGCGTGATTGTCATATCAAGATCTCTCGTCGAAGTTTTTAACAGTGTTACACAATAATGAACGGTGTTCAATTGAGGTTTAATCACCAGATTTGTTGAAAAGGGGTGTTATCGCCCAGTATCTAGACAAACAGTTGCTAGAGTTTCACAAAAGTTTGATTTACAACAAAGCGATCCTTAAAATTGCCCCATTACTACATAACAAGAAAGAAAGTCATGAAACTGGAAACTGTCGATTACCTTGCTGACGACGCAGCAGAACAATTTGTTCGCTCTCTACGTGAAACTGGTTTTGGTGTTCTCAAGAACCACCCAATCCCAAAAGAGCTTGTTGAGTCAATTTACGAAAACTGGTACCAATTTTTCATCTCTGAAGAGAAAGAGAACTTCCACTTTAATGTTGAAACACAAGATGGATATTTTCCACCTTCAGTATCTGAAGTGGCTAAGGGCCACACTGTAAAAGATATCAAAGAGTACTTTCACGTATACCCTTGGGGGCAAATTCCTGAGCAGCTTAAAGAGCAGATTCTAGATTACTACCAACGTGCGAATGCGTTTGCTCAAGAATTGCTAAGTTGGGTTGAAGTTCATGCTCCCAAAGAAGTACAAGAGAAGTTCTCTATTGCGTTATCAGAAATGATCAACGGCAGTGAACAGACTCTGCTTCGTGTGCTTCACTATCCACCAATGCAAGGTGACGAAGAGCCAGGTGCAATCCGTGCCGCAGCACACGAAGACATCAACTTGTTAACGGTTCTTCCTGCGGCAAACGAACCGGGCCTTCAAGTTAAAGCGCAAAACGACGAGTGGTTAGATGTTCCATGTGACTTCGGTAACATGATCATCAACATAGGTGACATGCTTCAAGAAGCATCTGGTGGTTACTTCCCATCGACGACTCACCGTGTAATCAACCCATCAGGTGAGCGTCAAGAGAAGTCTCGTATCTCTTTGCCTCTGTTCCTTCACCCGAAACCGGAAGTTGTGCTGTCTGAAAAGTACACAGCAAACGAGTACCTAATGGAGCGTCTGAGAGAGCTTGGCGTGATCTAATTATTCAAATGCTTCGTCCTAAAACAGGGATAGATATGAAAGGTCAGCTAAATTGCTGACCTTTTTTGTCTCTGTGCCATCAATTAACTCCAGTATTTATTGCGTCTGAACTCAATCAATTGGCACCAGTTTTCGGCGATAAAAGGAGGTATTAAGCCAGGCGATAGGAGGTTGTTTGGCCTTAAGCTCGACAAATTGTAAAAAATCGCTTTCAATTAAAATAGATAGGTAGTGAATGTGAAATACCTATCGTATCTACTCATCAAGCAACCCATTAAATTCAGATAAGTTAACTGAGTCTATTATGTCGAATCATCAAGATGTGAGAGTAAATTTTCATAGTCATATGGAAAACCCATTGCTTTGGCCGATTATGGAAGTGCTTAAGCAAAAGCCAAGCGGATGGAAAGTACACACATTGGCGGCTCATCTGAACGACCTTGGATTTGTGCCGGTGTTAGATGCTGTAGCTGAAAAAGAGTTGTTCAAGAAAAACTTCCTCATCATGAATGCGCTTTATCAGCTTCAAGAAACCTTACATCCTGATAGTTGGCTCCAAGTTCAAGCGATGGACATAGAATTAATGAATGGCCGTTATCACGGAAGCAGCCACAGCATCGATCTTGAAGACCCACTTCGAGATTACTACGTAAATTGGGTTAACTATGAAGCCGATGAGGGCGAAGTTAAAAGGCTGCTGAACGAGTTCTGGACTCGATACAGAAAGTTTGTGGGTGGTGATGAACTCGATATGGATAGAAGCCGAGCATTAAACTTGTTTGAGTTACCGTTGGACGCGACTCATCATGAGATTAGAAAACGTTGGCGACAACTGGCTTTGAGGTGGCACCCAGACAGAGATGAAGGCAACACCGCAAAATTTCAGACGCTCTGTGAAGCGTGGCATGTCTTAAGAAGCTCGTAATCGACAGTAAATAGTACCTTGCTAGTCGATTGGAAACCTAGAATAGAAAGCCCCATTTGTGAGTGACACAAGCGGGGCTTTGTTGTCATTACGCTGTACTCTGTAACTAATCTATGTGCAATGACTCATCTATTTGCAATAACGATGGTTATCCGTTGTTGCCATGCTGGTTGTTGTAGCGACTTAAGTTGTTGGGGTTAGGAGTGGTCTTTGTTCTCACCGCTTTTATGCGCAAAGGCATAGTCGAGCACTTTACGAATATAAGGGGCGCCGACTTTTGAGCCGCCATTACCGTGTTCAATAACCACAGTAGCGACATACTCAGGGTGCTCATACGGTGCGAAAGCTGTATAAAGCGCGTGGTCAAGCAAATGCCTAGCGAGTTTCTTCGAGTTGTAGACTTGATCTTTCGCTAGATCAAACACTTGTGCGGTACCTGATTTCCCGCCGCTTGTGTAGTCACTCCCTTTAAATGCACGTCTGCCGCTACCACGACTGCCGTGGTTTACCAGTCGCATTGCGTTGAGTGACACGTCCCAAATTCTATCTGGCACTTCGGTGATTGAAGGCATTGATTCTGGCTCTACGAGTTGTTGCGTACTGAAATCCTCACCGTGATCTAAGGTGGCTCTCAAGATATGAGGTGGCATCACCTTACCGTGATTGACCAGTACTGATGTCGCTTTAGCAAGCTGCATTGGAGTGGATGTCCAATAACCTTGTCCAATCCCAATAGGGACGGTATCACCCTGATACCAAGGGGTTCGATAGCGCATCATCTTCCATTCTCTAGTCGGCATATTAGCGGTACTTTCCTCATAGATATCAATACCAGTCGGTTCACCAAAGCCAAAGCGATTCATCCAGCTTGAAATGCGGTCAATACCCAAATCAAAAGCGGTTTGATAGAAGAAGGAATCCACGGATTCTTCAATAGCTTGAGTGACATCGACAGGCCCGTGTCCCCAGCGTTTCCAGTCGCGCCATGATTTAGAGTTTCGCTTAGAACCGGGGATTCTCCAAACGCCGTGGTCGTTACGAATCGTATCCTCTGAGATAACATGTTCTTGCAACCCTGCAACTGCCATAAATGGCTTAACGGTTGATGCTGGCGGATAAACGCCTAGAGTCGTGCGGTTTACCAACGGGTGGGCAGGGTCGTTCAATAGACGTTGGTAGTTCTTACTCGAAATGCCGTCGACAAATAGGTTCGGGTCATAACTCGGGCTTGATGCCATCGCCAAAACGCTGTTGTCTTTTGGGTCGAGAATAACAGCACTGCCAGTTCGGTGATCAAGTTGTTCAAAGGCGTACTTCTGTAATTCAAGGTCAATATTTAGCACGATGTCTTTTCCAGCAACTGGCGGCACGTACTCTATGGTTCGGACGATTCGCCCACGGCTATTTACTTCGACTTCTTGATAACCTTTGGTGCCGTGTAGAATATCTTCGTAGTAACGTTCAACACCGAGCTTACCGATGATGGTTGTGGCTTGATAGTTTGCTTCGATACCTTGCTCTTCTAGCTTTCTTAGATCGCTATCATTAATGTGCGCCACGTAGCCAAGAACATGGGTCAGTACCTCACCATTTGGGTAAAAACGCTTTAAGCTGGTATCGATAGATAAGCCTGGGAATAGGTACTGGTGCACAGAGAACTTCGCAATCTCTTCTTCCGTTAAGTTCTCTAGAATAGTCACTGATTTAAAACGGCGGGTGTTGTGATAACGTTTTTTGAAGCGCGCGATCTGCTCAGCATCACGCGGGACGTATTTATCTAGCTTGGCGAGCATGGCATCAACATCATCAGTTTGCTCAGGAATCATCGTCAAATCGAAGACAAGCTTGTTTTCTGCTAGTAAGACGCCGTTACGGTCATAAATAAGACCACGCGTAGGGGCGATAGGTAGTACTTTAATTCTGTTGCCATCGGCACGAGTTTGATAGCTTTTAAAATTTTCAACTTGAAGTCGGTACAGGTTTCCGACTAAGACAAGAGTGAACAGCAAGATCCCACAAAACGCGACAATTACACGGTTTTTGAAAAGGTTCACTTCGCTTTTGTGGTCACGCATCTTAACGCGTTTATGATTCATTGAAGCCTCAAGAGTTTGTTACATTTGGTTACACTTGTCGAATCGGGACTTTATCTGAATATCACTAGGGTTTTGTAAAAGCTGTGTCATGATTTTAGGGATCGGCAGCATTAGATAGTAGTAAGTAACGCGTTGAATCTTTTTATAAGAAAGTTAGATAAGTAGTTGATGTAACGATTGGTTTTATGAATTGTTCAGTTGATGAGTTTTGATGACACTAGTGAATAGAAGGATAGAGGAATAGAGGAATAGAGGTTAGATAAATTTACGGCCCTCAGAGTGAGAGCCGTAGACAGTTATTTTGCGTACTGAGTAACTTAAGTTACTCGCTTGGAAGATGAGAGCTTCAAAAGCCTAGAGCACAACAGGTCTGGTATTTAACGAGATCAGTTCGAAGGCTTGAACTGAGATTTACGCATACGGTTCAGAGCAGCCATCACATCTAATGTTCTTGGTTTTGCTAAGTCACCATAGTTAGGCATGTTAGCGTGCCACTCGTTTTCTAAAATAGCGTTGAATTCTTTTGCAGGATTGTTTGACCAACCTGGAGTTTGTGCAAATTGGAACCAAGCCCAACCGATCGCGTTCACTTCAGACGGGGATTCTAATTGCTCCAGTGCAGAAAGATCCGCAAACTCTTTACCGAAACGTAATGAATCTTTGCCTTTAGCGCTAACACGGAATTTGCCATCCATAAGAATGTTCATCAGTGATACGCGGTTCAATGAACGTGGGACAAATGTCTCTAAAGCTGTCTCACATTCATTCGTACGCTGGGTAGGGTGCTGTGCAATAACGTCTTTTGCTTTTTCAGTTACGTCTACTGCTTGGTAGTCGTGCATTTGAATGACTGTGTTTGCTACGTCTAGGTAATCACCCGAGCCGCCCATCACGACAATGGTAGAGATGTCCATCTCTTCACGAAGTTGACCAATGCGATCGACTAGTGGCGTGATTGGCTCATCGCCTTTTGACACAAGCGCTTGCATACGCTCGTCACGAATCATGAAGTTGGTCGCTGACGTATCTTCATCGATAAGTAGCGTTTGAACACCGGCTTCAATCGATTCTTGTAACCAAGCTGCTTGAGACGTAGAACCAGATGCATCTTGCGTACTGAAATTAGACGTATCTTTCTGCATTGGTAAATGGTTGATGTAGTTCGACAGGTTTAAGCTGTGTACACATCGACCATCTTCGGCGCGGATCTTCATGGTATCAATCGCAGTTACGATACCTTCGCGACCGTCACCAGGAATATGGTTGTAGATAGAACGTTCAACCGCGTTTAACAGTGTCGATTTACCATGGAAACCACCACCAACGATTAGCGTGATACCTTTCGGAATACCTAGACCAGTCACATCACCTTGGTTTGGAGTATTCAAAGTCACGCTCAACGATTCGGGAGCAGCGAAAGGTACAGCGTCTTTCATTGGAAGGTCGCAGTTACCAGCGATACGCGGTAGTACACTACCGTTAGCAACAAACGCCGCTAGATTATTTTCATCCAATTGAGCACGAAGGGCTTCTTGGTCTTCAATCGTTTCACAATGCTTAATCATTGCATCGATGTTCAGTTCACGCTCTAACGTCGCGCGACGAATAAATTTCGGTAAGTAGAAAGTGATGATGTTATTCGCTTTCTTAGCAAGAATGCTTCGGCCATCAGCTGGCAAATTGATACGGAAGCGAATCTCGATGCCATGTTCTGTGAAAACAACGGCGGTGCTGTCTAATACTGTTTGACCAGTCAGAGCAATCGACACGCTCGACTCTTGTTTCGCGAACTCAGAGAAGCTACGTGCGATAAAATCACGAGCCGCTACTTGGTATTCATAAGATTTTTCTTTCAGCCAATCTAACCCAGTTAACGACCACGCGCGCGTTGCACGAAAACGAGAAGCTGACGCGTATGGGTCACCTTGGATGTGGTCGATGTGTAATTCAAAATCAGCAAAGTCGTATTGACCTTTAATTTGTTGATATGCACGGTAGTTTTGTTTTTCGAGCTTTTTAAGCTTTGCAGTCAACTGATCCATAACGAGGAATGCCTATATAAGGGGAAAGATAAAAACAGAAAGGCGGCGATTATAAAAATCACCACCTTTAGAGTAAAGAGAAACTAGGCCTAAATCCAAAACTAACTGCTCTTTTTCGCTTTAAGCGTAACGAGTTGTCCCCAAATAGTTTTGATTGATTAAGCTGTGTTCGAATTCTTGGCTCGGCATGGGTCTTCCATACAGGTAACCTTGGCCGACATCGCAGCCTTCATTAATAATAAACTGCTCCTGAACTTCTGATTCAATGCCTTCAATCGTCACTTTTAGGTCGAGTTTTTTCGCAATTTGGACAATAGAACGGACAATTTCTGAATCTTCTTGAGAGTTGAGCATTTGGTCAATGAAACTCTTATCAATCTTAATTGCGTCGAATGGGAATTTTTTCAGGTAACTGAAAGAGGCGTAGCCCGTACCAAAGTCATCCAGTGACAATGTAACGCCAATATCATGCAAAGATTCTAGAGTATTTTTGGCAACCACTTCATCTGCAATCAGGCCACTCTCCGTAACTTCAAGTTCTAAAAAACGAGGTTCTAGATGATAAGTTTCGAGTAGATGAACTAACTGTTCTGCGAAGTGTACATTCTTAAGTTGAATCGCAGAGACATTTACCGCCATCTTGAAGTCTTCAACGTATTCAGACCACTCCTTGGCTTGTTCAATCGCATTACGCAGAACAAAGCTACCCACTTCGAAAATCAAACCATTTTGCTCAGCCATGTGGATTAAGGTTTCGTTTGAAATATCACCCAAAACCGGATGTCGCCAACGAAGTAAAGCTTCTGCACCAACCCATCGGTGCGTCAACGGACATACTTTAGGTTGAAAGTAGAGCATAAGGTCATCATTACGAACGGCTTGCAGTAGATAGCCTTCAATTTTATTGATGTGGGTTTGCTCTTCGGTATGAGATTGAGAGTAGTAAGCGAATTTTTGTCCTGAATCTTTACAGGCCAACATCGCTTCAGAAGATTTTTGTAGAATACTTTCCGCATCATCTTCGTCGTTCGTAATTGCAATTCCTATAAAGGCGTGCAAATGCACTTTGTCACTTTCGATTTCAAATTCTGAATGGCCGACTTTAACTAGCGTCTGGCAAAGTTCCTCTAGGCGTTGGTGTACATCTTTAACACTGAATGCCAGTACAAGATCAACTGAAGTAGGGCGTGCCGTTAATACATCGATATCAGAAATACTGTCGATGCGTTTTCTGTACTCAACAAGCACTTTGTCTAACGCATTGTAGCCGTATCGAGCTTGTATGCGTCTACCATTAGTAAAACCAATATGAACGACGGCGAATGAACTTCCTGTTAGCCTGCGCTGTGATAGTAACTTGTGGTTTAAGCGAGATTCAAATGCGTTTCGATTTAAGAAACCTGTACTGAGGTCGTGATTCTTTTGAAAGTTGATCTTTTGCTCTGCGGCTTTTCGCTTATCAATCTCTTGGTTTAATGAATAATTAAGGCTCGCAAGATCTTTGGTCCGATTATAAACACGGTTTTTTAAATCTTGATTCATTTGAGTGAGCTTAGCGTGCTGAAATAGGGTTTTAAGCTGAGACTCGATCGAGGTTCGAAAGCTCTGTAAAAGCTTGATGTAGGTAGGTGTGTAGTGATTCTCTTTTGAATCTAAAATACATATGGTGCCAAACACTTCGCCATTCGGCCAAAGCAGGGGAATGCCGCAATAGGAAACCAAACCGAGTTTGATGTCTGGGTTGTTTTTCCAAGCTGGATCCGCGAGAGCATTGGGTACAACAAGTTGTTGCTTAGATTCCATCACCGTTTCGCAGTAAAGCCCATTGCCTAAGGTTTCGGAATCGCCTTTGGTATAGGGATTATTGTTACTCCGACTGGTCGAGAATACTTCAATATAGTTGGCGTGGACACGCATAATGAGTGCGGCAGGCACTTGAGTAATTTGAGCTAACAGGTCGACAATATTTTGCCAACCGGACGCCATATCGTCTGGGATATCTAAGTCTATCGTTTTTATTTTCTTCATATGACTCCGAGTCAATTATGCTAAATGCATCAACACATCCTGTGTTAATTATGATGAACCAAATAAAATATTAGCCTTACGTTGTCTAAGTATAAGAAATGTTGCACGAAAAAACCTCCGCAATTTTGCGGAGGTTTTCAAATGTGAATCCGGGTCTCAGTAATGAGATATATTTCGACTAGGGCTTTAATTTTATAAAATCTTCGCTATTCAGCTTCTTACTGTAGTCTACCGAAGGTTGGGCAAAGCCGTTTAGCTGTAGGAACTCATCTTTGAACCCTTGGTAATCGCCTAAGGTTTGGAAGTTGGTTTCATCCATATTGTTAAGCAATTCTGTCACATGGGCTTGTGTTTCTGGATCTAACTCCCAATCGTCCATACGAATCAGGCGCTCACCATCAAGCGGTACTTTTGGTTGTCCATACAGCTTGCTGCTAAACAGGCGTTGCATTTGCTCAATACATCCTTCATGCGTCTGTTTCTCTTTCATCACTTTATACAAGGCAAGAAGATATGGGCTCAACCCTGGGATGAATACACTAGCTTTCGTTACCAATGCCTTACACACAGTCGCGTAAGCATTGCCATCAAAGTTTGCTAATTCAAGATTCAATGCGTGGCTGGTTTGATGAAGGTCGATCTTGGCACGACCTAAAGTACCGTCCAAATAAATAGGATGGGTCACTTCAGGACCAACGTAAGAAAACGCAATGGTCTTACAACCCGGAGCAATAGATTCTGCGTTGATCAGTTCGTCTATCCAGTTTTCCCAATCTTCTCCCCCCATCACTTTGAGTGTGCTTTCAGCTTCTTCTTCTGTTGCAGCGTCGAGCGTGTTGGTCACCCAGTTGTCGTGCTCAAGAGAAATCGTCGCACCAGTCACGCTTTCGCCAATAGGCTTGATGGCAGAACGCCAGAATTCATCAAAGTCAGGTTTAGGGCGAACACCCGCTGCCAAGCTGTAGATAACCAGATCCACTTCACCTTCGAAATAGGTTTCAATGGCTTCGACAACTTGTGAGCGTGTTTCTTGTGAAAAAGCGTCGCCAACGATGTTGATAGCAGTGCGTTGCTCTCGTTCGGCTTCTTTTTTGAAGTAGATGTTGTTGTACCAACCAGCACTACCGAGGGATTTGTCGTTTGGACCGCGTTCGAATGAGACACCGATAGTGTCAGCTTTTGCGCCGCCAAAGGTAAGGGCAATACGAGCGGCAAGGCCGAAGCCTGATGAAGCGCCGATAATCAGTACTCGTTTAGGGCCATCTTTGATTTGCGGCGCACTCTTAACAAACTTGATTTGTTGCTTTACGGCTTCTTGACAGCCAAGAGGGTGAGCGCTTTTTGCTACCACACCCTTGATAACAGGTTCGATCAGCATAAATAACCTTACAGTTAACGGTGATATGCACTCAGGCTAACGTAAAGCTGTGTAAAATTTATTGAGCTAGACCATTAAAACCTAAAGATACTGATATAATTCTTCGGCGACAAATTCAGCAATCCAAGGTTGAGCTTCTGGTTTTGGATGCAGTCCATCGTTCATCATCCACTCAGGTTTAAGGATGATGTGCTCTAGGAAAAACGGCAAAAGTGGCACGTTTTGTTGATCAGCTAGCGCTGCAAAAACGTATTCAAACTGCTGGTTGTAACGCTTGCCGTAGTTTGGTGGGATTTTAATCTGCATCATTATAGGTTTGGCGCCCGCAGCTTTTATCTGCTCAATGATTTGATCAAGGTTCGCAGACATCAGCTTAGGTGGGAATCCGCGAAGTCCATCATTTGCACCAAGTTCAATAAGAACGGTATCTGGAGCGTGTTCTTCAAGCAATTGTGGTAAGCGGGCTAAACCATTGCCTGTTGTGTCACCAGAAATACTGCCGTTAACCACAGTTACCGTTTTGTCATGCTTTGCTAACGCGTCTGGTAACAAGCTTGGCCAACTTTGTTTGATGTCCATGTTATAACCAGCACTCAAGCTATCACCAAGGACCAGTAGCTTAGAATCTAGCTCGGTATCTTGAGCCAAAGAAGCGGTTGAAAATAAAATAAAGAATAAAAAGGAAATTAGTCGAGTCATGCATACATCCATCATTAAGGCAGAAGCTGTTTCGAAGACAGTGTCTACTAATCAAGAACATTTAACAATCCTAGAGCACGTCGATATCGATATTCGTGAAGGCGAAACTGTCTCGATTGTTGGTACGTCTGGGGCGGGTAAGTCGACCCTAATGACTCTGCTTGCTGGTCTTGATGTACCAACGAAAGGCGAAATCAGTTTACTAGGTCAGCCACTGTCACAGCTTGATGATGAGGCGAGGGCTAAGATCCGCAGTGAATCGGTAGGGTTTGTATTCCAAAGCTTCTTATTAATCCCAAGCCTCTCTGCTCTGCAAAATGTAACGCTGCCTTGTTTGTTGAAGGGAGAAGACGAAGACATTGAACGCGCGACTGCTCTACTTGAATCAGTAGGCTTGAAAGATAGGCTTGATCACTTGCCGTCTCAGCTATCTGGTGGTGAGCAACAACGAGTTGCTTTGGCACGTGCATTTATGATCAAGCCCAAAATCCTTTTTGCAGATGAACCAACAGGCAACCTAGACCAACAAACAGCAGCCAAGATTGTGGAGTTGCTGTTTGAATTGAACTCATCCCACGGCACAACGTTAGTTTTGGTGACACACGATCCTAAGCTTGCACAACGTTGTCAAAGAACGCTTAAGATGCATGTTGGTCAGATAGAGGAAGTCTAAATTGAATTCATCAAACGGACTGAATAAACGCCTGTTTTCATGGAGTATCGAAGAGATTCGACATGGTCAGTTGTGGCCAGTATCCATCGCTTTAACGCTAATTATTGCTTGTGTGTTTGCACTGTCGGCGCTGGCCGAGCGTATGGAGCAGGTAATTGTTAAGCAAGGTAAAGACGCACTGACTGCGGATAGTGTATTTATTTCAGCAAATCCAATTCCACAACCCTTGCTCGACCTTACTCAAGTTGAGCAGCTAGAAAGTTCCGAGTTAACGCGTTTCTCCACCATGGCCTTCAGCGACAACTCAATGCAGTTGGTGACGGTTAAAGCGGTGGAAAGCAACTACCCATTGCGTGGTGAAATGATATTAGAGGGTGCTAACAACGCGTCAAGTCATCATGTTGAACCGGGCGAACTTTGGCTCGATGAGCGTATATTTGCGCAGCTCGAAGTTAAAGTAGGTGACAATGTCACAATAGGCGATGCCGATTTAACAATAACAGGGCGAATCACTCAAGAGCCAGGGTTGAGCTTTAATCCATTCCAACAAATGCCAGTAGTGTTAATACACAAAAGTGATATTGATGCGACCGGTGCCATTCAGCCCGGAAGTCGCGTGAGTTTCCGACTGTTCTTGAACGGGGATGAAGCAAAACTCAAAGCCGCGCAAGACAGTGTTGAGTTAACACCGAGTGATCGCTGGCGCAATCAAGATTCAGCCAGTCGAACCAACGACATGTTCGAAAGTACGACTCAATACCTTTCACTGACTGTTGCTATCGTTGTCATAATGGCGGCAACCACTTTGGTACTTACTTGCCAACATTATGTGGCAAGCCGTCGTAAAACCATCGCTATGCTGAAAAGTTTGGGGGCTAGTAAGCAGTGGATAATTAAGTGGTTGTCGGTTCAGGTATCTTTGTTAGTCGTTATTGGCGCTGTACTAGGAATTACCATCGGTATCGGCTTAGAGTTTTTGCTTCGAATTCCACTGGGTGACTTGTTGCCATCGCCACTTCCAAGCTACGGTATCGAACCCGCTATCTTAGCTATTTCATCAAGCATTCTAATTGGTGTGCCTGCCTTAGGGATCCCATTGATTGGTTTAGTTAATACATCAGCCATCAGCGTGATTCAATCAAGCCATCAATCACAAGACAGCTACAAAAAGTTCGGGCTGCTGTTAGTACCTATCATCCCGATGATGTTGATGTATGGCGATAACCTGTTGGTATGGATTGTTTTAGCCGGAATTGCGTGTCTGTTCTTGGTGTTAGCTGTTGTGAGCACGGTTGTTCTTCGCCTTGTCGGTAAGTTACCAACGTCAACATCTATGCGCTTGGCATTAAGCCGTATAAACCGCACGCCACTGGCGACTGGAATTCAGTTTGGCTCTTTAGCGCTATCACTAATGCTGCTGTCGATTATCTGGTTAGTACGAAGTGATTTGCTGTCAGATTGGCAACAAACCTTACCTGAGAACGCACCCAATGCGTTTGCACTTAATATTGCAAGCTATGAAAAAGACAGCTATCTCGACACAATTGATGCAAACGAAGTAGAGCGTACTCAAGCGTTTCCAATTATCCGCGGAAGACTAACGACCATCAACGGCGTCGAAGCATCGGAATACAGCGATACTTCAGGAGAAACCGACGCACTAAGCCGCGAGATAAATTTCACTTGGGGAGATAGTCTGCCTGAGTACAATGAAGTGTTGAAAGGTGGCTGGACACAAGAGCAGGGTGTATCGGTAGAATCGAATGTCGCTGACCAGCTTAGTTTGAAGATCGGCGATGAGCTTTCATTCACGATCAACAGCCAAAATGTCTCAGCCAAAGTGAATAGCATCCGCAAAGTAGAGTGGCGAGAAATGAAGCCAAACTTCTATTTCATCTTTACACCAGATGTATTGAGCTCAATTCCTTCTACTTGGCTAGTGAGCTTCAGACTAGAAGAACAACATAACCAAATGCTCAACGAACTTTCTCGCAATCACCCAACCGTAAGTTTGATGGACATTCGTAAGATGGGTAGCAAGATCCAAGAATTGCTCAAACAGATTGTTTGGTCGATAACCGTACTTGCAGCGTTAGGTGTGGTCGCGGGGCTGTTGCTTATCTTCACTTTATTGCGATTGAGCTTATCTCAAAGACAACAAGAGATTCGCTTGTACCGAACCTTAGGTGCAAGTAAGAAGCGAATCCTCAACACCATTTGGTGTGAATATGGGTTAATGGCGTTAGTGGCAGGCTCGATTGCGGCACTTGGCTCTGAATTGAGTGTAGCGGGGGTAATGAACTTTGGCTTTGAGTTACAACCTTCACTTCACCCGATGCTTTGGATAGCGCTACCCGTGCTAACATTCATCACATTGGCTGCAGTAGTGAATAGTTTAATCAAACGTCTGTTAGCACCAGTAAACAAGAATTTTGGCTAGTAGCTAGAAAAATCTACCTGGTACTTTCAACGGTCTAAAGCTTAAAACGGTCTAAAAGCGAAATGATTTATACCTAGTCATGCACTATTTATAAGATGTCGTTTTAGACCGCTTTTTATTTAACCAACCTATAGCATAAGTAAAAAATATCGCACCTTAAATTCGACTCTTTTTAGCATTTTTCAAAACTAATTGCGCAATAACGCCGATTTAATGAACAACGGTTAGTCCCTGTAAATAAAGGGTTTGCGCAACTTAGCAAGAACGTTATCAACAGTTATCCACAAAAACGGTGGATAACTTTAGGGATAAGTTAACATCTATGTTTTAAGAGTATTGAGGCAGCCTTTATGTGGCGTCACTTAGGACAAATTTGACTGTTAGAATAACCTTTAAAACTCTATCTGGACTTATTGAGTCAAGAGATTATTTATGTTTTTTACATAGATATTAAATCCCGCCTATCTAAGACCTTGATAAAAATGTGTTTTAATTCATCGCAGAACAAAAGTAGAATAGCGGCAGTTAATCTTATTCTACAGAACACGATGAACCACAACAAAACGGATACAAATCAACCTTCTATTGCCATTGTTGGTGGTGGTATTGCCGGAACAACGAGCGCGATTCACTTTAGTGAGTTGGGTTTTAAGGTCACTATCATGGAAAAAGGGCCGAGTTTGGTTAATGGTCCACCAATTTGCCACCTGCACGCTGGAGGCAATTTGTATCGAGATATTTCTGTAGAGCAGTGTCTGCAGTTGCTTAAACAGTCAATTGATACCGTTCGCTTATTTCCTCACACGATCAATATTCGTCCGACAATCATCGCCGTTCCGCACAGTGATGGTGGCGAGCCGTTGGATTTGCTTCCTCGCCTTAAGATAATTAAAAGCGCTTATGCCGCTCTCGTTACGCAAGATAAAAGCAACCAAGTGCTTGGTGATCCGCAAGAATATTACAAGCTGTACAGCAAAGAAGATTTATTAGCTCTTTCTACGAAAACTCAGCCCCTGAAGCCAACATCTCTCGATGATTGGTGTATTCCTTTTGCGAAACATACAGATTTAGAAACCCTTAAGTATCCTGTTGCTATGGTTCAAGAATATGGTTGGAGCGTATTCAGACTTTCTGCAACCGCTCAACTCTCTTTGGGACAACAGGCTAACTGTACCGTGTTAACCAACAGCCGCTTACAATCTGTTGAATCGACAGGCAAAGGTTGGTCTTTGACTTATACCGATGTTGATAACCAAAGCTGCCAATTAACAACTGACTACTTAATTAATGCGAGTGGATTTGAAACGGGTATCGTGGACGACTTTGTTGGCTCTAAGCAGCAAAGGCTCGTTGAGTTTAAAGCCGCGTACGTTACAGAGTGGCCGTATTCGCAAGAATGTAAGGAAGAGTGGCCAGAGGTTATCTTCCATGGCCCAAGAGGCACGCCACAAGGTATGGCGCAATTAACGCCGTATGCTGATGGCGTATTCCAGCTTCACGGTATGACAGAAGGCATTACTCTGTTTGAGGGGGGACTTGTTTCATCGTCGACAGATTCGTCACAGCCTCAGTTGCCTTCTAAGCTTCTTAAAAAAATCGTATCAGGTTGGACTGAAGAACAGCTTGAATTAAGAACTCGCGCTGCAATAACGCATATTTCTCAGTTTATCCCAAGTTTCAGATCTGCGCTGGTTGGTGGCAAGCCTTTGTTTGGTGCACAACAGATCCCGGGAACGGATCCAAGCTTGCGAGCTTCAGACGTTTCATTCTGTGGTGAACGCTATGCTCGACTTGAAGTCGTGAAGGCTTCGTCTACACTAGAAGCGGGACAAAAGGTTGCTGAACAATGGTTTGACGTTGCAGAAGAGGCGGTATCGATTGAAGATATGCACTCAGTGACAATGTCACTTACTTTGGATGATATTGAGGGCAGAGCGATAGATTTGACACAAGAACGTGGATACCCAGAAGCGCTTGCAAAGGTATCAGGCCAAGACCACGCTTAATACTAAGTCATAATTTACTGCATTGAATCTCTCCAGTTCGGCTTACCTGTCAAAGTAAGCCGAACCTTCGCCAAAATACCTTCTTTATACTGATAATCTACCTCGCTAAAACTTCTGTTCACCAGGCAAAAATATCAATAACCGAAAAACTGAGCCCATTGACACCAAACATCTTGCAAGCCTAAGCGATCGCCTTTGCTGAACGATATCGCATGCCCCGGTTTTGCCTGTGCTAAGCGTGGCAAATCGATTCTGGCGACGCATCCAATCTTCGGATAGCCACCAATGGTCTGTCTGTCATTTAGCAACACGATAGGTTGTCCATCTTGAGGAATTTGAATCGCACCGAGGGCAATACCTTCTGACAACAATGAAATGTCAGGCGACTCCACAGCTTCGCCACTGAGTCGATAACCCATCCGATTGGAGTTTTGGTCAACTTTATATTGTGCGTTATATAAAGTCTCTTTTGCCGATTCCGAGAATAGTTCGCTTTGATACCCCTCAATGACTCGCAGATTCACGGGGAGGTTGTAATCCGGTGTGTATCGGAAAGTGACACTCAGAGGTTTAAATGGACGAGAGAGTTTGTGTTCAGTAAAACTAATTTGCTGCCTTTGTTGGCACGGCTCTCCGTCTTGCGTTAATCCACCAATCTTTTCTCGGGGAACGGTAGAGCAACTGTGAAGAGTTTGTGGTGCATCGAAACCACCCTTAATGGCCAAATAAGCCCTTAGTCCATTTTTAGGTAAACCAAACGAGAGAATCTGACCTTTGAAAGCTTGAAAGGTGCGCCAATTAGACAGTGGTTTGCCATCGAGCTTCGCTTGTAAATCCCCCCCACATAACGCCATCTCACAATCAAAGTCGATTCGCAACGCGCATTGTCCTAGTGTGATTTCCAACGCCGCTTGGTTTACTGGGTTTCCCAATAGATGATTGGCCCAACTATAAGAGTAATCATCAACCGGGCCACCTTGCGTTAACCCTAGATGAGCAACACCAAATCGCCCGAAGTCTTGAATCAAACTCAACGGGCCAGGTTTGATCACTGTCAGTGTTGGCTTAGCTCTTGTCTTAACCATTTGCGACACCTCCACTAATTTCCATAAGCCTAAGCTCTTCAAACTCTTTTTTTGAAATCGCGATGAAACGGACAGTGTCGCCGACATTAAGTAGAGACAATGGCCTTTGTGCGATATCGACGTTCTTCAATTGGTTATGATCGAACAACGGAAGCGGGCAATTGCCAATAATATTCCAACCACCCGGTGAATCTGAAGGGTACACCGCCGTTTTTGTATCAGCGATTGCGATACTGCCTTTGGGTACATTCAAGCGGGGTGTTGAGTGACGGGGTAAAGCTAGCTCACTCACCACATCAGACATAAACGCAAAGCCAGGCGTAAACCCAATTGCACTGACGCTGTATGTCTGTGATGTGTGATGTTGAATGATGTCGTCTAGAGTCATACCTTTGTCTTGATACCTGTCTAAATCGAGCGCTGTTTCTGGTGAATAGTAGGCAGGAAGCTCAATCGTATTGTGAGTTTGACTAACACGTGAAAAGGACGACATAGCTTGAGCCAACAAGTTGTTGAGTTGCTTGATGAGCTGCTGTTCTGATATTCGATAAGGTAGGTAATCGACCAATATTGTGTGGTAAGCCGGCGTCACATTCATCAATACCGATGCTAAGTTTTGGCGAATGGCATCGGAAAAATAAGCCATGCATTGCGCATATTCTGCACTAGATTGATCATTTGGAGGCGATAGAGTCAAGGTAACCAAAACGCTGCATTCAGCGACTGGCGCTATATTGAATTCAATCTTATTCGTCGTCATTTCGTTTCCATACGTTTGTTTGCCTTTGCTCTGCTTGCTTGGTGCGTTTAACTTCCGTGCCAAACTAATACACAGCAATTTAATTTTATGAGCAATTGGTTCGATGTTCGGTTAAGCGAGTGATTAATCATGCGTCTTACCAATCACACGCTTGATGCTAATTAAAAGCGTTGAGATCTTGTCTGATTTTTCTAATTAATGCGATGGATTGAGGGTTATCCCCATGAACACAGATGGTATCAGCTTCAATAGGTAATCTTTCACCCTCTAAAGTCGTAACAGAGCCATAGTTAATGATTTGCATGACTTGGTTATAGATATCGTCTTGATTGACGTAAACCGAGCCTTTTTGAGTCCGTGGCGCTAATTGCCCGTTATTTAAATAAGCTCGGTCGGCAAACGCTTCAAATAAGAGTGGAAGATCATGGTCGTCAGCAATATCTAAATACTGTTGATTGTCTGATGAAGAAAGAATCATTAAGGGGATATTAAATTCAGCAACAACTTGGGCAACGGCATTAAATACATCAATGTTCGCCATCATATCGTTATAGAGGGCGCCATGAGGTTTCACATAGCCAACAGAGGTATGGTGATAACGGCAAAGGGCTTGTAGTGCACCGATTTGATAGCACACCAATTCACAGATTTCATTCATGGTGTGTGGAATAGAACGGCGACCAAAACCAACGAGGTCTTGATAACCAGGATGAGCGCCTATTTGAGTGTGATAGTGTTGAGCCAATTTAATTGTCTTGGACATAACATGTGGATCAGACGCATGAAAGCCACAAGCGATGTTCGCCATATCGACCCATTCCATGACCGACTCATCATCGCCCATCTTCCAGTTGCCGAAACTTTCTCCCATGTCGCAATTAAGCAAAATCTTCGTTGTCACGTGGTGCTAATCCTTTACGTTTAGGTAAGTAATGACGGTCTTATAAATACCATAAATAAACAGTGACCTAACTCAAACTTTCGACACCATGAATTTACCAGTATGGCATTTCATATATAGTTGACCTATTAATTAAAGGATTAATATCTATCTGTATATTAGGTGAGCACATGATATCCCGCCAGGTTTGCTTAGGACTCGCATTAACGACACCTGTTTTTGTCTCTGCTCAAGAAAACTCTCTAGATCAACTTATGTCGATGAGCCTTGAAGAGTTGTCTATGTTAGATGTCGAAATGGAAACGGCTTCGAAAGCGACACAAAAACTCACTAATATTCCCTCATCGGTGTATGTCCTTTCTAATGAGCGAATTCAGCGCAGTGGGGCGAAAACCATTGCTGAAGTATTGTCGTTGGTTCCTGGACTCAAAGTAACCAAATTCAATGAAACCTCATGGTTTGTTTCTACCCGTGGTTTTCACGATGGGCTGTATAATAAAATGCTCGTAATGATGGATGGACGAAGCTTATTTAGCCCAGTATATGGCGGTACGTATTGGAGTGATGTTGACTATGTACTTGCCGATATTGAACGCATCGAAGTACTAAAAGGCCCAGGCGGAACGATTTGGGGAGGTAACGCGGTTAATGGGGTTGTCAATATCATTACTAAGTCTGCCAAGGATACACAGGGGACTTATCTCGCAGGTGTCGCTTCTAATACTGACAACTATGAATTTAGTGTTCGTCAGGGATTAAGCTTAAACGACAGTGTGAATGCTCGAGCATTTTATAAGTACCGCGAAGAACCAACTTATCGCACAAGCGAATCTGAGAAATGGAAATCACAAACGGCAGGGATGGTCTTTCAGCCAAGTAATGCCGAAAAAAATTGGTCATTACGTATCGGTGGTGAGAAAAGCTTTTACGAGTCGGAGTTGTATACATTCCAATATGATAACTCAGGATCGTTTGTTGGATCAC
The DNA here is from genome assembly GCF_002875705.1 of Vibrio sp. 10N.261.45.E2. Classification (GTDB taxonomy): domain Bacteria; phylum Pseudomonadota; class Gammaproteobacteria; order Enterobacterales; family Vibrionaceae; genus Vibrio. The sequence goes on along the minus strand of NZ_MCZZ01000150.1, from coordinate 44,084 downwards.
AAGCCAACGATTTCGATAACAAGAGCCAATCTGTTTACGTCCAGTTCAACGACGCTCGCCATTTTGATGAAAGCTCGACACTCTCATATTCGTTATGGGGAGAGTATAATGAAGATAACGCGCCGGATGCTCCGGGAAGTTATTCCACCATCGATTTCGACTCAACTTATATCAACCAGCTATCTGCAAACCACCAGTTAACATTTGGTGGTGGTCTACGTTATATGTATCTCGATTTCTCATCCAGCCAACTATCGGACGTTGATTGGTACAATCCTGACTACTATGGCCGCGTCTACAATACCCCATCTGCCAACGATTATATTGCGAATGCGTTTGTGCAGTCCCAAATCCAGATGACAGAATCGCTATCTATTACTGTTGGCGCGAAGGTTGAGCATTTTACCCAGAATGACTCGACTGAACTTTCGCCTCAGCTGCGTGGTTTATATAAATTGACTCAACGTCACTCCCTGTGGGCGGGGCTTAGCCGTGCGGTGGTTGCACCATCTTATATGGATTCGAATTCGACATACTATTTCAATAGTGCCAGTTCAGACTCAAACAACAGCTACCTAGATGTATATAAATCAAACTCGAACCTTGAAACAGAAAGCGTCGTGACGGCTGAAATGGGTTATCGTTACTCTAACAACTCAAATTTCGAGCTCGATGCAACGATATACCTGAGTGAACATGACAACCTGCGCTTCCATAGCTATGACCCGAATGATATCCCCGCGAATCATGTCTATATCGGTACACTGTCTGATGATTATAAAGCAAAAACGTATGGCTTAGAGTTGGGAGCGAGCTATCAACTCACTGCGGATCTAGCCAGTTATCTGAGTTATGCCTATACGACGCTAGAAGGTGAGAATAAAGGTGATGACCCTAAATCTAGTCCTCAAACGAGTGTCTATTACGATGTTGATAATGAACATTTAGCGACGGCACAGTTGATGTGGAATATCACCGACAGTTGGCAATTCGATGTCATAGGCCAGTACATTAATGTGAATTACCCAGACTATTGGGTAGCAGGCGATGGCACTCAATATGAATGGCAATCTTACCCACATGAAATAACCTTTGATGCGCGCCTAGCATGGAAAAAATCGTCTGCAGCGCCTTTAATTGAAGTAGTCGTTGAAAATATTGGGAAGAGCGACGGCTATCAAGCTGAATTCACATCTCAGAAAAGCGTCAATCAAGAATCGGTGTATGTGAGGATCTCTCATGAATTCTAAATGGTTTAAGCACCGAGTTAAGTTAGGTTTCTCTAAACTAGGCCTTACCACTTTAGCGATGTTCATTGTGCCTTTGAATACCACCGCGGCAAGCTTCAAACCTTATGAAGTGAAAGCGGTATACCTTTTTAGAATTGCGAATTTTATTCGTTGGAATGATGAGAGTTCAATGAATGCTGTGAACTTTTGTGTGATTGGCGATGACAAGGTAAGCCAAGTACTAACGTCAATTACAGAGGGGAAATCTATTCGTTCGCTCGCTATCCAAGTTCAACAGTCAATTACTCCTAAGTGCGATATCACGTACTTGTCTGATCGTAAAAATGACCAGTTCCGCAGTCAAGAGCACTCCCCACACACTGTAACAATCAGTGATATACCTAACTTTACAGACTTAGGTGGAGTCATTGAACTCACGCACGTCGATAACAAGCTCAAACCTAAAGTTAATTTAGAGAATGCAAGGCGTGGTGAGTACGTCATTGGCTCAAACCTATTACGAATCGCTATAGTGGAGGGCAAATAATGTTGTCTTTCCTAAATAATATATCGATTAAAAACAAGCTGATACTGCCCATTATCATCTTTATCGCGGTCACTTTTGTGACTATTCAATCTGTAAATTACACTGTCACTTTTGAGCGAGAAAAAGAGAGCCTTATCCAACGGGTTAAAGTATTAGCACAAGGTGTTGCCTATAACCTTCAGGCCGCAATTCTATTTGAAGACAAATCATCAGCTCAGGAAATATTGTCAGCTTTTGCCGCGGATAAAGACATTGTTAGAGTGAAGCTCTATGACACTAACGATCAGCTATTTGCAAGCTATCAGGTGAGTAACACTTTGGTTCCAAGACCAAACGAATATGAATTAAACGATATCGAGGATCATGAATTTGCTATCTCTGAGCATTTCATATTTTTGCTCGTTCCAGTAACGCTAGATGATGCAGTAATCGCAAACTTGAGGGTGACAATATCGAAAGAGACCTTCACTACGATCTTGACGCATGTTTTAAAAGTTGCGGCCATCTATCTTCTATTTCTGGTTGTGTTGGGGGCTGTATTAGTCAAATTGGTTCAACGTTTCATTATCGAGCCAATGTTTAATCTTAACGAAGCAATGCAAGCCTTTGTTGAGCGCCGTTCCGAGCAACCTAAATTGGTCGCAACGAACCGCGATGAAATAGGTGACTTGGTTCGAGCTTTCAACACCATGCTACAAAGGCTTCAACATCGAGATAACCAAATCAATTTTACGTTAGACAAGTTACAAGAAGAAAAATCGTTCGCTAATGAGGTCATCGAAACCGTTCAACACTCATTGTTAGTGGTTGACGAAAAAGGGCTCATTGTTCATGCTAACGCAGCCACTCGCGATATTTTTAAGTGTACAGAAGCGTTTCTGGAAAACCTGTTGATCCAAGAGTTGATCCCGACCAAGCAGACAGGCTTCTTACAAGGTGTTATTGACGCCCACATTGAACTCAATGACCAATTATTGGAAACTACTGACCTCCTTCAATCAAAGCTTTGGCTTCGTATGAGTAGCCGTTCTCTGACAAAACATGGTCGTATTCTATATGCAATTCAAGATGTCACAGATATAGAAACAGCCATGAGCCGCCAGCGTATCGCTGCAGGTGTTTTCGAAAATAGTAAAGACGGTTTGATTGTTCTTAACTCGTCCAACGTCATTACCATGGTTAATCCGGCGATTACACAACTTCTCGGTTATCACGCTGATCTGCTGGTGGGCAAAACACCGTTTGAAGTATTCTCGTGGCAGCAGTTTTCATCACTTATGCCGACTATTCGCAGTTCGTTAGACAACTATGGGCAATGGCAAGGAGAAGTGTGGGAGAAGAGCGCGTCCGGCACGTTAGTTCCAATGTTTGTCAAAGTGAACCGAGTGACCTCGGACAACGAGAAAGATGAGTTTGATATGGTATTAACGCTGTCTGACTTATCCAGCGTTAAAGAGATGGAAAGGCTCGAACACCTAGCTCATCACGATGCATTGACAGGGTTAGCGAACAGAGCGCAATTGTACAAGGTGATGGATGATGTGGTCATATCGAGCCACTATTCAAATCAGCATTTTGCGGTTATCTACTTGGATTTGGATGGCTTCAAAGAGGTTAATGATAACTATGGACACGATGCCGGCGATGAAATTCTAAAAGAAGTATCAAACCGGTTGTTATCTCAGGTAAGAGCGGGAGATTTAGTTGCGCGTTTGTCGGGTGACGAATTTGTTCTTATTATTAAACAAGCGAACAAAGCCTTGTTAGCTAAGCTAGCTGAGCGCTTGTTGGAATTGATTGGACAAGAGGTGAACTACAAACAGCGTTCGCTTCGTGTAGGAGCAAGCTTGGGTATCCATCTAGCTGATGGTTCAGATCGTGATATTGATGTAATTTTGAAGGTCGCCGATGAGGCAATGTACCAAGCAAAACGTAAAGGAAAAGGTCAGTTTGTGTTCTCTTGTGAGGGTGAATAGGCTGCGGTGTTTGTTAGCCCACACTAAGTTATTGTATCATAAGTGATAGGTTGAATAAATTTTCATTAAAAGGTCTGCAAGACATGAATGTTTTAGTTACAGGTGGCATGGGCTACATTGGTAGCCATACAAGTATCCAGATGATCAACGCAGGTATGACACCAGTGCTGTTTGACAACTTGTATAACAGTAAACCAAGCGTGTTAGAGCGTATAGAAAAAGTGTCTGGCGTTCGCCCAGTCTTTATTGAAGGTGACATTCGTGACAAAGCATTGTTAACGGAAACAATGAAGCAGCACAACGTCGAAGCCGTAATCCACTTTGCTGGATTGAAAGCAGTAGGTGAATCGGTTGAGAAGCCTCTTGAATATTACGACAATAATGTAAATGGCACTTTGGTTCTTGTAGATGCGATGCGCGAAGCGAATGTTAAGACATTAGTGTTCAGTTCGTCGGCAACGGTATATGGCGATCCTGCAAGTGTGCCTATTACCGAAGATTTCCCAACTAGCGCGACTAACCCTTATGGCCGCAGTAAGTTAATGGTTGAAGAGTGCTTAACTGATTTCCAAAAAGCGAATCCCGATTGGAGCATCACGCTACTTCGTTACTTTAACCCTGTTGGTTCTCACCCAAGCGGTGAGCTAGGTGAAGATCCACAAGGTATCCCAAATAATCTAATGCCATTCGTGTCTCAAGTGGCGGTTGGCCGACGTGATTTCTTATCAGTATTTGGCAGCGATTACCCAACAAAAGATGGCACTGGCGTTCGCGACTACATCCACGTCATGGATCTGTCTGATGGACACATTGCAGCGCTAGAGAAAGTAGGGCGCAAAGACGGTCTTCATATCTACAACCTTGGTACTGGCAACGGTTCTAGTGTTTTAGACATGGTTAAAGCGTTTGAACAAGCAAGCGGCAAAGAAATTCCTTATAAGCTAGTTGAACGTCGCCCTGGTGATATTGCAGAGTGTTGGGCAGATCCAGCTAAAGCTCAGAAAGAGCTTGGTTGGAATGCGACGCGCACACTGACAGAAATGACTGAAGATACATGGCGTTGGCAGTCAACCAACCCTGATGGATTCCCTGGTTGATCTAGTCGTTTCATGAATGATTAACTTACAAAAAGATGCTTTAGGGCATCTTTTTTGATCTTAATCGAATAAAAAGTAAATTGGTGGTTAAAAAGTATCATTCTGTATCGGTTGTGTTATTATGCTCGCGAATTATATGTTTAATGTTAATTTTCTTTGGAGTTAATCATGGAACTAGGCCTAATCATCACTTTCATCGTTGCTGCAGCAGTAATGGTTAAGAAAGAAATGGCAGAGAAGTAATTTCACTTTACCCTTTTTATAAACAATTTTTAGTGAAATGATAAAAGCCAGCATCTAGCTGGCTTTTTAGTATCTGCAATTCAGGTTTTTGACGAATTAGAATTCGTATTTAGCTGAAATACCGTAGTTTCTTTCCGCTTGAGAATTCTCTTTGTAAAGCTCATCATCGCCGCGAATGTCGTTCCAACGGTAGTATTCTTCGTTAGTTAAGTTGAATACACCGCCACGAATAGTAAGATCCTTCATTGGCTTGTAGTAAGCTGTCAGGTCAACAACCGTAGCACTCGGAAGCTCAGCTTGACCTGCGTTACCGCCGCTTTCGTCATCAAAGTTGATGTCTGAGCCAGACTTGTTAGCCGTGTAGTTTAACTTCAGACTAGTACCCCAGTTTTGGTTTGGAGCATCGTAGTTAAGACCTAATACAGCATTCCAAGGGTTAACACTATTTAGCGCATTACCGTTTCCATCTTCACCTTCTGTATATGAGGCAACGAAGTGGGTTGAAATACCCTTAGGTGCACCAACCAAAACATCCCATAGTAATGTGTTAGAGAATTCAACACCCTTAATTGTTGCCGAATCTAAGTTAACGTTAGAATAGTGTGTAGTGCCGCCAACTTTTTTCGTTACAACTGTTTCGATGAAGTCATCGTAATCACTGTAATAAGCCGCAATTTCAGACGATGAAGCCTGTGTATTGTGACGGTAACCTAGCTCGTAAGAGATACTGGTTTCTGACTTAAGATCCGGGTTTGGATCGTTTACGTAACCATGCCCTGGGTTGTCATACGTATAGTACAGTTCATCGAAAGAAGGGGCTCTAAAGCCTTGGCTAATCTGGCCAAATATGGTGCCTGTATCTGTAAGTTTATACGTTGATCCTAAACGTCCAGTTACCGCAGAATCAGAGAAGTCCGTAAGTGACTCACCTGTATTTTTACCCGGGTCTGTAGAGAAGTAATCGAAACGAACACCTGGAGTAACAACAAGTTTGTCGTTCATTAGGCTAATTTCGTCTTGTACAAACAGACCAAACTTCTGCTCTTTAGCATCAGGAGTGTATACATAAAGCTGATCATCAGTAGCAGGATCAGAGTTGTACTCCATATTTGTATTGCTTATGTCGCTATGTGTATAAGTAGCGCCATAAACTAGGTAATGGTTGTTAATCTCTTTATCTAGCTGTGTTTCGATTTCTAGCTTATCTTCTGTGTATTCGTAGTCTTTGGTTTGAAGATTGTCATTATTAGCAGGGACATAAGGTGGAAAACCAGGGCCCGCAGGTTTAAAGCGTTTCGTTACGCCATTTTCCTCTTTAGATATGTATGACACTTTGCTCGTCACAGTGTCAGCAATCGCACCGTCTGCAAACCATATATGCTTTATTGTGAATCGGTTTTGTTTAGTGTCATCTTCGCCAGTGTAGCTATCGTAGCTTGAGTGATAAATGTCAGAATCTGAAGTATCTTTGATTAGCTCCGCTAGAAATTCGATACGGTGACTTTCATTCAATTGGTATTGCAGTTTTACCAATAGGTTGTCTGCTGATGTATCTTGATTTTCTACCGCGTAGTTCTCTAGATCACTTGAATTACGGAAGTTTTGAAGTTCTTCACCGTCACGACGAGTATAAGCAACCAATGTTTCCAAGTCGCCAAAACGATTAGCTAATGCCACATGCTCACTGAAAGAGTTATCTTCTGAAGAGTAAGACAGTTTTGCTTGACCACCGAAATCTTCGCCATCCTTTAAGAAATCTGAAGGGTCTTTAGTTTCAAAGGCAACAACACCACCAATCGCGTCACTTCCGTGTAAACTTGAAGCCGCGCCTTTGATAATTTCAACACTTTTCAGCATATCTGGGTCGATTGAAATGCCGCTAGAGTTAATAAATGCATAAGGGCCACCATCAAATGAACCTGGTTGCGACGAGCCATCTACTAAGATCTTGACGCGCTTACCTTCCATGCCACGAATATTGATGGTTTGTGCACCTTGGCGGGAGCTAGAATTCATCGTTACACCCGGAGTGTATTCGAAGATTTCATTCACGTCTTTCGCCATATTCTCTTCGATTTGCTTATCCGATATGACAGTAACAGAAGCGGCTGTATTGATAAGTGTTTGATTAGTACGAGTCGAAGATACAACAACCTCGTCAAATAGGGCATAATCATCAGCAAAGACTGACGTTGATGAAAGCGCCAAAACGATTGAAGCCGAGAGTAGGGATTGCTTATACATCTGATAGTTACCTTAGTTCCATAGTATTATCTTGATTTGCGAAGGATAATATTAGATCTAAATGATAATTACTATTATTTGCATTTAATTAATTTTCAGTTTTATCAGCTAATCTATAATTAATATGCTTAAGTAGCTGTATTTAAAAGATTTTTCAGTTCCATTCACTTAATGAATGCTTGTGTTTTTGTGACTTGGATCTCACTAAAAGTAGGAAAGCTATGCAGAGCCCAATAACGCTTGAAGCGCTACACATATTAGATGCCATTGATCGCCGTGGAAGTTTCGCCGCCGCAGCGAACGAGATGGATCGTGCTCCTTCATCATTGAGCTACCAAATACAGAAGCTTGAACAAGATCTGGACATCATGATTTTTGACCGTTCTGGACATCGCGCAAATTTCACAGAAGCGGGTCAGTTGATACTTGAGCAAGGTAGGGTAATTCTTGGCGCAACAGAACGACTCGTTAACGAAGCGAGTATTCTTGCTAACGGGTGGGAGCTCGATTTGACCATCGCCTTTGATGGTATCATCCCGATTGCTAACTTTTTCCCACTGGTAGACGAACTAGGAAAAATAAGTAAAACACGCGTTCGTTTACAAGAAGAGATCTTGGCCGGGTGCTGGGAATCACTTTCAGATGGCCGTGCTGACTTACTGGTGTGCCCAAAAGTAGATACGATCCCGAATGATATGAAAAGTGACGTTATCGGAAAGATGGAAATGGTTTGGGTTGCTGCATCAAATCACTATGTTCACAAACGTTCTGGTGAATTCGACCAAAAGGCAAGGGAAAGTTACAGGGTTATCGCCATTGCAGATACGGCGCGAGATCAACCTGCTTTAAGTCGTAATATTCTAGAGAAACAACCACGCTTAACGGTAACGAGCTTCCCAGCAAAAGTAGAAGCTCTGACGACGGGGTTAGGGATTGGAACCTTACCGAATGTTGTTGCTAAACCACTGATCGAATCTGGCGTTCTACAGCTGATCTCGGGAACAGAGCCGCAGCCTATCGATATCGTGATGGCTTGGCGACGCAACAAAATGGGCGACGCCAAATCTTGGTGTATTCAACACCTTAAAAAGACATGGACGTTAAAGTAACGGTAACACCATATCTGCAGTACCATCTTCAAAACTGATATCTAGCTTAAAACCAAGCTTTTGAGCTAGTGTTAACATCCCTCTATTGGTTGGCATCGTCATTCCAGACATTTGCTTAGTCTGTTTAGCACGACAGTAATCAATAACCTTGGTCATCAAAATGCGTCCTAACCCGACGCCTTTAAGATCAGACCGTATCAATATCGCAAACTCTGCATCCGTATTCTCTGGATTAATCAGCGCACGGGAAACACCGATGATCGCAGGAATACCTTGTTCCTCGCGAACGACCACAAAGGCGATTTCTCTATCGAAATCAATCTGAGTGAAATTCGCCAACGCCTCGTGATTAAATTCACCGACATCACTAAAGAAACGCTTATAGAGATCTTCTTTTGACACTCGGTTAATAAAGTCAGCATGAAGCGGTTCATCTTCGGGCAAAATAGGGCGCAACAATACCTCAGTACCATCTTTTAGCTGGATACGTTCTTCAAGCTCTACGGGATATGGGCGAATCGCCAATCTTTCTTGAGGATCCCCCTCGTAGGCTTTTAATATGATATCTGCATCCAATATCGTGAACTTGTCTCCGTTGGCCAGTACTGGATGGATATCCAAATCATGTATCTCAGGGCAATCAACGACCATCTGCGATATACGCACCAATAATTCAGACAAGCCTTCAATATCAATAGGATTGGGGAGCTTTTGTAGACGAATCTTGCCACTTTTTATCGCTCGAATAATCAAGTAACGCGCCAGTGTCATGTTGAGCGGTGGAAAAGCAGCGGCAGCATCAATCGATTCATCCCATTCAGAACCACCTTGCCCAAGTAAAATGATTGGGCCAAAGGTTTCGTCTGTTGTGACCTTAATACGTAGCTCTTGGCCGCCCGCGAGCTTGGCCATCCCTTGAATTAGCAAGCCATGGATGTGCGCTGTAGGGAAGGATAACTGAGAGCGATCAAGAATGGCTTGAGCCGCATTGGCAACTTCATTGCTGTTTCGTAGATTTAGCATCACGCCTTGTACGTCTGACTTGTGTGCAATATCCGGAGAGCGTAATTTTACTGCGACGGGATAACCAATCGTTTCAGCTATATGTACCGCTTCACTTGGGTCAGAAGCGATCCAAGTAGGTAGCACATCGAGGTTGAAGCTCTTAAAGAACTGGCTATTTTGGTGGGTATCAAGGCTTACTGTGTCTTTATCCAGTAATTGTCGTTCTATCCAATTTTTTGCATCAGCTAGATCTTCAATGTGTACTTTTTCTGCTGTAGTTGGTGTTTCCATTAACTGACGTTGGTTACGTCGGTACTCGACTAGGTGCATGAACGCGACCACTGAACTTTCAGGTGTTCGATAAGTAGGGAAACCCGCTTCGGTAAACAGTTTTCGCGCTGGTCTTGCGGTTAATTCACCAGACCAATTCGTCAGAATATTAAATCGCTTGTGACGAGGGTGCTTTTTAATCGCTTCAATAATTCGTTCAGCCGTTCTAGCGGAGTGTGCTATCGCAGAAGGGCTGTGCATGATAAGAATGGCATCTGCTTCATCGCCATCGAGCAAAACGTTAATCGTGTCGATGTAGCGTTGATCACCAGCATCGCCAACAATATCGATAGGATTACTATGAGACCAGCTCGAAGGCAGCACCTTGTTCAATTTATCTAGCGTCTCATCCGAAAACTCTGCAAGCTTACCACCGCGATCAAACAGGGTATCTACCGCCATAATCGCGGGGCCGCCACCATTGGTAACAATAGCTAAGCGCTCTCCGCGCAATGGAACGGAATGAGTCAGTGTTTCTACTGCGGCAAACAGCTCATGTAAGTTCTTTACTCGTAGCATTCCGCTGCGTCGAATCGCTGAGTCATAAATTATATCTAATGTATCGGCACCACCAGTGTGCGCCATTGCGGCGGCTCTCCCTTTGGCTGTTCGACCACCTTTGAGTACCAGTATTCGCCTGTTACGTGAGGCTGCTCGGGCCGCAGAAATAAAGCGCCTCGCATCAGTAATGCTGTCGACGTAAAGTAGTATCGCTTCCGTGTGAGAATCGGTACTCAAATAATCCAATAGCTCTGAAAACTCGATGTCACTCCCATTACCAATCGAGATGAATGCAGAAAAGCCAATCTCTTTGTCATTAGCCCAATCGAGAATAGTTGTGCAGACAGCGGCCGACTGAGAAACAAAAGCGATCTTACCGGGTAATGCTGTCACTGGAGAGAATGAGGCGTTCAAGTTTAACCAAGGAACAATCACTCCCAAACTATTGGAACCAAGCACTCGAATGTTGTGCTCTTTTGCAATCGCTAAGCATCGTTCATCATACGTCTCGCCATTCTCGCTTTGTTGTTGCATATCGGAAGAAAGCACAATAACAGAGGCTATGCCTTTCTCGGCTAGCTCTTCAAAAATGGCGACATTACGGTTGGCATTGGTACACAAAATAGCCAGATCAGGAACGATCGGTAACGACAAAATATTTTTGTAAGAGAGTACGCCTGCAACTGAGTCATATTTCGGCGTAACCGGCATCACCGCACCTTTAAAATCCCCGTGTAATAAATTGTTCATGACGATATATCCCGCTCGGTTTTCACGTTGGGAAGCACCAACAACAGCGATCGAACGGGGTTTCAGTAGGGGATCAAGATGATTCATAGACATATCCTAGCAATGCACGTAAGTTCATCGTAACTTACTTTTCGATGACAGGTTGATGGCAAATTCACCGAATTCAGATGAATAAGCAGACACTGCATAAAGTTTGTGAAATAGGTCACCCACTAATGGTGTATAATCTCAAAGTTAACTTGATTCTAAACCGACGTATCGGCATGATTTATAGTAATTATTATTAAGGATATAGAGCTTTCCATGAAAAAATTTGCAATTGTGACTTTGCCACTGCTCTTGGCTGCATGTGTATCTGACGACTACGTTACCAATGTCACATCAGATAGTTATCAAGAAGAGTACAAAACGGCCAAAGTTGAAGCTCCAGTTGTATCTCAATCTGAGCAAACAAGCGTTGTTGAAGAAAATGTTGTCAACGTGATCAGAACCGAACCTGTTGAACAGAAAGTCGCTCAAACAACTAAAGCGAAGCCAGTTGCAGTAGTGACAGGCCCAACCAAGAAACAACAAGACATGAACCAGCGTTTTGGTTACACAGTTCAAGTTGTTGCTGTTGGCAGCCAAAGTAAAGTCGATTCTTTCGTGAAAATGCTACCTACGACTTCTCAACCCGTTTGGGAAAACTACAAAATGGTTAACGGCACCAAGTGGTTCACCGTACTTTATGGTGACTACGCAACGCGCTTAGAAGCTAAAAAAGCAATCTCAACGCTGCCGACCACTTTCCAAAACTTAAAGCCGTTCGTTAAGAGCATTGATGACATCAAGAACTCTGAATACCCAACGCTTAACAAGTTGAACTAAGTTTTAATTCATAAAGAAGGGGCAAATGCTCCTTCTTTTATTTTAAGACTCGCTGTTTTTGTTTAATAGTTAATCGCTCGCTCTTTCGAACGCGATTTTAACAATCAAAACACTGTACCTATCTCGACTTTTGTTTATCATTGAAGTCAGTACTCCTAGTTTCAAGGACCGAATTTACCCATGAGCACCACAAACATCCTTCTACTTTGCGGCGGTGGATCTTCAGAGCATGAAGTGTCTTTAGTTTCAGCCAATTACCTTTTTGAACAACTCAATAGTGTTGCAGATTTCAACGTTGTAAGAGTTGAAATTAAAAATGAAGGCTGGTGTCTTGATTCCGGTGAATTGGTTTATCTTGATATTAACGATCAAACCTTACGCGGTGACGATTTAGCATCTAAAGTCGATTTCATTGTTCCTTGTATTCATGGTTTCCCAGGTGAAACCGGTGATATTCAATCACTGTTTGAAATGGCTAAAATTCCGTACCTAGGTTGTGGTTCTGAAGCAAGCAACAACAGCTTTAACAAAATCACTTCAAAGCTTTGGTATGACGCACTTGATATTCCAAATACGCCGTACCTGTTCTTATCAGACAACAGCGACCAAGCGCATCTACAAGCAGCACAAGCTTTTAAAAACTGGGGAAAAGTGTTCGTTAAAGCGGCTCGCCAAGGTTCTTCTGTAGGCTGTTACCAAGTTAACCAAGTAGAAGATTTAAGCGAAGCTATCAACAAGGCGTTCACTTTTTCGGACCAAGTATTGGTTGAGAAATCAGTGGTACCTAGAGAGTTAGAAGTTGCCGCTTATGAAATCGATGGCGAATTGCATATCAGCAAGCCGGGCGAGGTGATTGCACCTAATGGCGCATTTTATTCTTACGAAGAAAAGTACAGTGCAGACAGCCACTCAATTACTGAAGTTGAAGCAAGTAACTTAACAGACGAACAGCGTGAATTGATAGCAGATAGCGCACGCAAAGTCTTCACTCAAATGAAGCTTCGTCACTTGTCTCGTATCGACTTCTTCCTAACGCAAGACAACGAGATCTACCTGAACGAAGTCAACACATTCCCAGGAATGACGCCAATCTCGATGTTCCCTAAAATGGTTGAGCATGATGGCCACAAATTCAGTGAGTTCTTGGAGAACTGTGTGAGAACGAGCCTTTCTTAGATCTCTTTACCCGTTTTCATTGACTTCAATCTAAAATCAACAAGTGCCTTGAGCTTTCTGCCAAGGCACTTGCTGCTTCCAAATCCATTCGATTTTGAAATCTATCGTTTTGCCCACAACTAACATTTCAATAATGTGCGAGCGTTTATTGCCAAGGTATTAGCGCCTTAAACTTCATCTTTTCATTCTCAGCCGTTCCCGAATAACCGACATATTGGGCAGGCATTGCAGGGCTGAGCCAGCGACCAAAATCCTGGATCTCCCTTACCTTAAGGCCTTGTTTCGACAACTCTTGTGCAGCGCCAACACGAATCGAGTTTCCTGAAAAATGGTAGTTTTCAGGCAATTGAAGTAAGTCGCTTGCTCTTCTCAATATTCTGTAGATAGACGAATCATCTAAAGGCTGCAAACCAATATTCTCATGCTTGTCTATCGCACGAAATACTGGCAACTCATCTTGTGTACCAGTAAACGAAAGCCAACGTTGAAGTGCAACACTGGCTGTTTGTGATAACTGATAAGCTGAATCTTTGACTGTTACTTGGTAATGATCTTCAACGTACTCAACATCGGTCATCGACAACGCCTTAAGTTCTGAGCGCTTTAAAGCACACTCGAACATAACGTTATAAATAGCGATGTCTCTGATCTCTTTCAAGTTTGCTTTATCATGGGAGAGTAACGTATTTAAATCAGTGAGATGCACAGATGTCATAGCATTAGTTTGTTTGGCGTCACCGGCCATTTGAGATTGTAAGTGGAGCAGGGCAAAGCGAACTTGCCTATGCTTGATCGGGTTAGCAAAGCTCAACACAGTATGTAACATACTAAGCGTTGCAGTGTAACGTTTCAAAGATGCGTATTTTCTATCGTTGGACTCCGTCTCAAGAAATCGACGCACAGCGGTTATAGAAGCGGGAAGTGTGTTAATACGATGTTTGGTACAGAACGCATGATAGCGATTCCAATCACTATAGATACCCAGCAGTGAATTGTGTGAGTATTGAAATCCTGTCAACTCATCTATAATTTCAATTGTCGCGTGCCTGTTTAATTTTTCAACAAATGAATTGATTATTACAGAGTCGGTTAAAATAGGGACTTTTTTTCTCAAATTACCGTACCTAGACAAGTGTTTTTGCCATATTATGCTTGATATCATTATAAGTATACTTATGATTAATGCAGCGAAAACAAAAAGATGATTAATAGATATGGCTAATTCAATTTACCGAAGCGTCCATCTGCAATCGACGGATGCTACAAACACAGTTTGGCGTGCGAAGTTAAAAAACAATGTTATTCAAGGTAGTTTAGCTGCCGTTAAGAAAAGTATTGATTGGTGGATAGATACCGCATCTATTATTGACCCTAAAGAATTCACAGCATTAAATAAGTCGAGAGGAACTGGTGGCTCAACTGAAAACTTCAACGGCTACCAAATTAAGAATGACACCGGTGAGCCTAATGCGTGGTATTGCATGTTTAACGGTCGCTTAATCAAAGGCGGTAAGATTGCAATCCAACGTCATATAGAAGCTTACTTACTCGCAAAACAAAAAGCAGAGCAACAAAAGAAGTAAATTATGAGCCTAGTATATTCAACAGAAACAGGTCGTATTAAGCCTGAAGAAGAGAAAGTCCAACGTCCAAAAGGCGATGGTATCGTTCGAATCCAAAAAGAAACCAAAGGCCGTAAAGGCAAAGGCGTTTCTGTCGTAACTGGCTTGGACCTAGATGACGCACCATTAAAATTAATGGCCGCAGAACTTAAGAAAGTTTGCGGCTGCGGTGGCTCAGTAAAAGATGGCAACATCGAAATTCAAGGCGATGCTCGTGACAAGATCAAAGCGCACCTTGAAAAGAAAGGCTACAAAGTTAAATTTGCTGGCGGTTAATCTCTAACTAATACCAGGGTTAAAATCGAAGATTATTATCACTGGTTATTAGGTATTTTATGGTAAATAACCATTATGGTTAAATACACAGTATAAATTAGAGAATATCGACACAATACAAAGGCAGGGCATCACACAAAGAGTCCTGCCTTATAAACATAAAGGTAATTTAACATAACGTACATAATGCGCAGTTGCGTGGTTAATTAAAAATGTAGTGTTCTCATCGATTATCCTCAAAACCCTTATTAGATCAGACTTTCAAGCTTCTCGCTTACATCAAGCCCCACACCTGTTCATAATGTTCATCGACATAATCGTACAAACCGATTTCGAGTTTAGGAAGTGGACAATAAGGGTTTAACAGTTCTTTTTTATCAATTCGCCAGGTGTCTTTTGATGCCCAACGTACTTGTTGACGCATGGCAACTTCACCCAGAACAACCCATGTGCTCCATGAATTGCCGCCATCGCCTTTTACGCTTAAACGATATAAACCGGATTCAAGTTGAGAAGCCAGATTATAACGCTTGCGGTATAGGTTCACTGACGCGTTGTTTACGACTTCACCTTCTTTGGTTAGCTCACTGTCCGACGAAACGATCTTATCGACCCACTTCTCGAAAGTAATGTCTTGAATGTTGTTTTCGGATTCGACATTAATCGACACACGAAAAGTATCTCGGCCAGGGCTTTGAATGACGTGTCTTTTAACAACGACTGAACTGATCCAATCTGGGAGTGTTTTTCTGGTGAGGGTTTTACCACAATCTTTATTCAATGCTTGATCGAACAGTTCATTGAGGTGATCTTCTCGTGATTGAGAAGAGTTGATTTGCCAAACTTCCACTAGTGAATCAAACATCTGAGGTAAGTCATTATCTAACAGATGTTTATGCACTTGTGTCAGAGCATCACTGCTCTTAAACCAATCCGTTGCTTGCGCAGTGTTAGCTACGCAAGAAAACAATAATAGTGGAAGTAAGGCTATTTTCATTAAGCTTTCATCTTGTAACCAACGCCACGCAGCGTTTCAATTTCTAGACCCGGTAGTTTCTGTCTTAGTTGCAGAACATGCGTGTCTACCGTACGTGTTGTTGGGAAATGGTTGTAACCCCATACATGATCAAGCAGTTCATCACGTGTAAATACACGGCCAAGGTTACTTGCCAAAAATAACAACAAGTCAAACTCGGTACGCGTTAAGGTAACTTCTTGTTCATTGAAAAACACTTCACGTGTCGCTTTATCGATCACAAGATTCTGAGCGATAACTTTTGATGCATCTTGCTCTTCAGCATCTGGTAGACGAAGTTGAGCACGGATTCGAGCAAACAACTCAGCCTCTGCGAATGGCTTAGTTAAGTAGTCGTTTGCACCTGAATCTAGGCCCGCTACTTTGTCTTTTACTGTCACGAGAGCTGTTAGCAAAATGACTGGGATATCTTTCTTTTTCTTCCAACCTGGAAGTGAATCTACTGAGTCACCATCAGGAAGTTGACGGTCTAGAATCACTAGGTCCGCTTGTTCCCAATAGCCTTCAACTTCAGAGATCAGTTCAGCATGCAAACATTCATACCCAGCTTGCTCAAGGCTAACTAAAAGGCCGTCAGCTAAATTTTTATCATCTTCAACGAGAAGCAATGTCTGTTTCACAAGGTATCTCCAAAATAAATGTTGTTGGGGGGCCGATAAGCGTCATGTGACCGCCCATTTTTCCGACCATAGATTCCACTATCGTCAGACCTAAACCGAGTCCACTCTTACTTACGAATGGCTTTCTTAGTTGCCCCCAATCTTTGCGAGACAAGTCTCCATTATCTATAACTTTGAATGTCAGCTTCTTGTCAGAAGTATTCAGTTCTAGAATTACTGGAGCCACACCGTATTTCACGGCATTCCTGATTAGGTTATCGATACACGTTCCTAACCAATATACGTTCACTTTTGCAGCTATATCTTTGTTTACGCGCAGTTCAATACCCGGCGCAAAGTCTTCTTCAACTTTATATTGAAGCCACTCTTCGACACTTGGCACCCACTCAGTCGCGAGCGGTTGATTGTCTGATTGCAAATAGTCTTTACTTGCTTCTGCCAACTGTCTTAAACGGCGTGTATCTTCACAAAGCCTACGGAACTCATCATATACCGATTCTGGTAAGTGTTCGAACTCACGTCTGAACCCTTCCACCGTCAATGATAAACTCGCAATTGGTGTTCTTAATTCGTGCGTTAGGATTTGAAGAACCAGCATGCGACTCTTCATCTCTTGTTTCTTACTGTTCCAGCGATAAATCGCCCAACCTAAGACAAGCATGATGTTGGCGATCACCAAGATAAACATGGCAACTTGGAGAAGTTCAGAATGATCTTCTATTTCCCAGCACACGTTACCACGCTGAACAAAACAGCTGTTACCTTCTGAAGACAAGCTAAACGATAACCCAGCAAGCGTAGCGTTTTCGTTCCAGACTGACTCTTTATACAGGTAATATCTATCGCCGCGCTTTACCCACATCTCATCGAGTTCAACAAACATGCTTGCACCTGCTAGCAGTGCGGTAATGGCTTCGCTATCCATTTGTTGTAAGCGAGACAGCAGTTCGTCGTGTTCGGTGTTTGGTCGCTCTTGAATATGCATAAAGCGCTTCAAAGAGTCGAACTTTTCTGGGTACTTCTCAACGTATCGTGCAGCATAAGAACCGCCGCCAGGATGAATCAAACCACTGCGGCTAAACCAACGGTCAGAAAGCTTGGTGCCTTTACACATTGCACGAGTGAAAACTAACGGTTCCGTAATCAAAGGGCTTAGCGGCAATTTACCACTACAGGTTTTTGATAACTGGTACAAGCGCTGGATATCTTTTAACGGGTACTCTGCTGTTTGTGGCAGCATAGAAGACGGCATGATCAAACGTGTTGGATAATCAGCCTGGAGCACTCGAATATCGTAAGACTCGATTGCCGTTTCATGATCAAAAAGTTTGGTGAAATTATCGATACGTTCAGGCAAAGAGTCAGCAAGTACGTTTGCAGACACAGACAACGTAGCGATAAGAAGAGTAAATGTTCTTTTGATGATCACAAACCAACGCAAATTCATATAGATCAACCAAATATATACCATTCGCTATCAAAGATAAATTTTTAACCGCATGAAAAACAGTGAGAATGACGAGCTACACCAATAAACAACGGTATACGACTGCAGTTTCAACAACCATACTCGTTGGTTGATTGACCACCCCTACCTCAATTCAAGTATGTATTCACTTAAAATTGGTCAATTTGGTCGTAAATGTGTCAAACATAAGGGCTTTCTTAAGATCAAAAAAAGGAGCTCAAATGAGCTCCTTATCGAGTTATTACAGTTCGCTTAGCAACGAGCTCTATAGATGCTCTAGAATCCCTAGACAACTCTGTTTAGCATCGCCAAACAGCATCTGTGTGTTCTCTTTAAAGAATAGTGGGTTTTGAACACCAGCGTAACCTGTGTTCATAGAACGTTTAAACACAATAACATTCTGAGCATTCCAAACTTCCAAAACTGGCATGCCAGCAATTGGGCTGTTTGGATCTTCCAATGCTGCAGGGTTCACAGTGTCATTTGCACCGATAACCAATACAGTATCTGTCTCGTCGAAGTCATCGTTGATTTCGTCCATTTCAAGAACGATATCGTAAGGTACTTTTGCTTCTGCAAGCAGTACGTTCATGTGACCCGGTAACCTACCCGCAACTGGGTGGATACCAAATCGAACATTAATACCCTGCGCTCGTAGCTTCTCAGTGATTTCATGCACTGGGTATTGAGCTTGAGCCACTGCCATGCCGTATCCTGGAGTGATGATGACTGACTTCGAATTTTTCAGCATGTCAGCCACCTCTTCAGCTGATGTTTCGCGGTGTTCACCTTGATCTTCATCGCCATCTGACACAACGACTTCTTGGCCGAATCCACCAGCAATAACGCTGATAAAAGAACGGTTCATCGCCTTACACATGATGTAAGACAGAATCGCACCTGAAGAACCAACCAACGCCCCCGTTACAATGAGCAGATCATTTGCAAGCATGAAACCTGCCGCTGCTGCTGCCCAACCAGAGTACGAGTTAAGCATAGAGACAACCACTGGCATATCTGCGCCGCCAATCGATGCCACTAGGTGGTAACCGAATGCGAATGCGATAAGTGTCATCACCATGAGTGCGAACATGCTGCCGTCCGCTTTAACGAACATAATCATTAACAATGTAGAAACAACGATAGCCGCTAGGTTCCACTTGTGCTTATGAGGGATGTTCAATGCAGACGAAGAAATAACGCCGCGAAGCTTACCAAATGCAACAATAGACCCCGTGAACGTCACCGCACCGATAAACACGCCAAGGAACACTTCCACTAGGTGGATAACGTGCTCTGCATGAATATCTGCAGGGTTGATAGAAACAGCAGCCGGTGGATCGATGTAGCTGTTGTAACCTACAAGTACCGCCGCCATACCAACAAAGCTGTGCAGAATTGCCACCAGCTCAGGCATCTCAGTCATTTCTACTTTTCTTGCGTAGTGGATACCAATACCACCACCGATCACCATAGCTATGATGATCCACACAATACCTGCAGAGTGAGGACCAAAGATCGTCGCGATCAACGCAATTGCCATACCCGTGATACCGTAATAGTTACCTGCACGCGCAGATTCCTGTTTCGATAACCCAGCCAAGCTCATAATAAAGAATACAGCAGCAACAATATAAGCTGCTTGTACTAATCCTTCAGACATCTGTTACTCCTTAGTCTTTACGGAACATTTCAAGCATACGTTTGGTCACGGTAAAGCCACCTAAAATATTGATACTTGCAATTAATACGGCAATAAATGATAAGAACGTGACGACGCCACTTCCTTGTCCTATTTGTAACAGTGCGCCTACTACAATGATCCCAGAGATCGCGTTAGTAACGGACATCAAAGGCGTATGCAGAGAATGACTTACATTCCAAACCACGTAATAACCCACCACACAAGCGAGAACAAAAACGGTAAAGTGAGATAAGAACGCTGCAGGAGCAACCGACGCAATCCAAGCAAAAGCACCAACTGCAATAGCCATACCTGCCGCTTTTTTAATTGGAGACGTAGGTTCTTCAACTTTTGGCTCAGGTTTCGCCGCTTTTGGCTTAGCCTGTTGAGGTTGCGCAGAAACTTGAATTGGTGGAGCTGGCCAAGTGACCTCGCCCTCTTTAACGACCGTTACACCACGGAGTACAACATCTTCAAAGTCGATATTGATGTTACCGTCTTTCTCTTTACAAAGAAGTTTCAGTAAATTAACTAAGTTAGTCGCGTACAGTTGAGATGACTGAGTTGGAAGACGACCAACCATATCGGTGTAACCAACAACCTTCACACCATTAGAGGTTGTGATTACTTGATCTGCAACTGTGTATTCGCAGTTACCACCGTTGGCTGCTGCAAGATCCACAATCACACTACCCGCGCTCATGCTATCAACCATTTCTTTTGTTATCAGCTTAGGCGCAGGACGCCCAGGGATCAGTGCCGTCGTAATGATGATATCAACGTCTTTAGCTTGAGCAGCGTAAAGTTCTTCTGCTTTCTTGTTGAACGCGTCAGACATCTCTTTTGCGTAGCCATCACCAGCGCTTGTATCTTCCTTGAAATCAACTTCCAAGAATTCAGCGCCCATAGACTCGACTTGCTCTTTTACTTCAGGACGAACATCGAATGAACGAACAATCGCACCTAAGCTACCCGCAGCACCGATAGCCGCAAGGCCAGCAACACCCGCACCAGCAACCAATACTTTTGCTGGTGGAACTTTACCTGCAGCCGTAATTTGACCCGTGAAGAATCGACCAAACTCATGAGCCGCTTCAACAACAGCACGATAACCCGCGATGTTTGCCATAGAACTCAATGCATCTAACGCCTGAGCTCTTGAAATTCGTGGTACAGAATCCATCGCCATCACGTTGATGTTGCGACTGGACAATTGTTCCATTAATTCTGGATTTTGAGCGGGCCAAATAAAGCTGACCAATGTTGCGCCATCTTTAAGTAGATCGATTTCATTTTTAGACTCGTCAACGATCGGAGCGTTAACTTTAAAGATAATATCGGATTTCCAAGCTTCATCTGCGGTCACAACCTTTGCTCCAGCTTGTTCATAAGCTGCATCTTCAAAACTTGCTAACGCACCTGCTTGTGATTCAACACAAACTTCAAATCCTAATTTTAGAAGCTGTTCTACCGATTTCGGCGAAGCAGCGACTCGCGTTTCACCTGCGAGCGTTTCTCTTGGTACACCAATTTGCATAGCTATTCCTTGACTATTGGCACGAATGACTTATTCGTTTGTATCTAACGACAACTAATACTTCAAGCGTTTTGTTCAAAGAACAGGAAAAGTTATTACTTATAACGATTTGGATGGAATTTGAGCGCTTCATTTAGAGAAATGACGACCACCTCGAACCAAGAGGTCAAACCACTCGAAAATAATCCTTTTAATAACAACCCACTAGCTGTTCTTTGTCCCTAAAACTAAAAAGAGCTTTCAGCATATACACTGAAAGCTCTCCAAATTATGACCAACATCAATTCTAACCCTAATTGGTTAGCTAAATATATTGTCGCCCATTTGGTCGATGAACATCTGCGATTTTTTAAGCATTAATTCATCGGCATCTTGTTTGTTTGAAACAACATCTGAACGAATAAAACGGTGAGTTTTGATTTCACCATCGAATTCTTTCTCGATTCGCCCAGCAACACGGTATTGACCAGATTCTGCAATGGCATCTTGATAGATATTGAACCCCTTGTATTCGACTGGTTCAATCTCTACTTTTTGTTCGGTTTTTTCTTTGCCACCAAATAATCTAGAAAAGAATCCCACGTTTTTTACTCCTTAAATGACCGTATTCACACTAAACTATCATGACTGTTTACGGTTCAACAACGGCTTTTCATACCATTGCAATTCTACGTCATCATCAAAATTGTGTTGACTAAATATAACGGGCACATTGTCGTCACGTTCGCGTCTTCGATCATCAATAATCATACTTTCAGCATTTTTGACGGCGATCTCACTATTGCGTTTATAGAGCACCAATTTATCTTCTGGTAATGCTGAAAGAAAATCGATATCAAAACGAATGTAGATAGGTTTTAGCTGACCTAAAGCTAAGCACGCGAGATCGGCCAACTGTTCGTTGGTATAACTAGACACATATTCCTCTGTAGCCAAAACATGGCCTACCAGAGTTTCCATATAGTTATGTACATCAACACTAATTTGCATACCACACCTCCATTTGTAGCGGTTATTCTAGTCGCTGTCGTTTCTAAAGTTACTTGAAACTATGCAGTTCTTAACAGCTTTCTATAACTTATTTGTCGCTTTTAATACCGAAAGTTGAATCTAGGGCATTATTTGATCTTACTCTGACTTTATTACAGCTCTTACGATGCTCGATGATAAGTAACCATCAAGCCCTTTTAGTTGCTGTTCCGACACATGGTCAACAGAGCATATTTTGTTAAGTATCTATAACGACTAATTAATTTCTCATATATACTGTGTAGTTCGTTCTATGGTTATTAGCAACTCAAATACATATAAAAATGATTGCATCAATAGCGACTTATGACTATGTTTTTGCTCTAATTTAGTCAAAAAGCTTGGCAATTGCTTGTTTAACCGTATCCTACGAATAGTATTAAATAATAAGATCATCAATATAGTTAGGCTCACCACATAAATGGCATCATCTTTTGTAACGTCGAGCATGTTTCGATTTTGCTTCCCTTTAGTCCTGTTAACAATTTTGCTCGTTGGTATGGACAACGTCATCCTTGTGACGGACTCAAATTTAGGGTTTGCTAGCAACCTCCCTTACATTTTAATGAGCGTTGCGGTCTTGCTATGCCACACATTCAGACAAGGCCGAATGGCGATGGTATCGGTGACTATGCTTGTCGCTTACTTTATCATCCAAGTTCGCTTACAAACGCCTCTCAATACCGGTACAACACTATTAGAGCTCTCGTTACTTGCGGCATTAGTACCTGTCACTTGCTTACTTGTATATGCATTTCCTGATAACGGCGTAAATTCTAGGTCAATGTTCCTCTACGCCCTCGTTCTTGTTCTATTCACGGTGTGGGCACAATTAATCGTTGCTCATTTCCATGCTGGCGGTTTTGAATCGTGGAGTGAAGGCCTTCTGTTTATTGTCAGAGATTTCTCCAAGCTGCCTTTTGTTTTGGTGTTGTATAGCCTTTGCTTACTTGGTCTTACTGCCATTTTAGTGTTGGTGTATAACCGCTCTATCGATGTTGTGGTTTATAGCGCTATTTTGCTTTCTTCTTCTACGTTCATCTTCTTTGACGTTCAGTACATATCCAGTACCATGTTCTCGTTGTCAGGCACGTTAATCATCGTCTATGTGATGTCTGCCAGTCATGATATGGCCTTTAATGACCAACTGACTAACATCCCAGGTCGACACGCTTTAGAAGTCGATATGAAGCACTTGGGGCGTAAGTATTCGATGGCGATGGTCGATATCGATCACTTTAAGCAATTCAATGATACCTACGGACATGATATTGGCGACGATGTGTTGAAACTGGTCGCTCGCATATTACGAGAAACGACAGGCGGCGCGAAGGCTTATCGCTATGGTGGTGAAGAGTTCACAATTATCTTTAAAGGTAAACATTCGGAACAAGTTAAAGAGCACCTACAAGCTCTGATTTCTGAGGTTCAAAACTACGACATGACGATTCGAAATAGCCATGAACGCCCCGATGATAATGAAGTGGGTATAAAAAAGCGTGGTAAGAACGGCAAACCATCGGAAGTGGTGAATGTGACGGTGAGTATTGGATTGTCCGATAGTACAACCACCAGACATCCTGAAGAAGTGTTGAAGCTTGCCGACCAAGCACTGTACAAAGCGAAAGAAACGGGTCGAAACAAATTGTGCCTTAACAGCTAGACGCTTAATCGCTATAGTGAAAAACAAGTCATTCGAAGAGAGCTTATATCTAGGTAGAAGCTAAGCCTTGGTGAAGCTTAATCTTGGTTGAAGAAGATAACCAAGCTGCCGCCTTTTAAACTACTTCCATAGTTGATCGTAAAACCTATCCCCACGTTATCGACCCACTCGTTAAACAGGTTTGGGTTGAGTAGCCAACCTACGCTGCCTTCATAGTAGGAGGTTGTACCCATCGACTTTACGGTGTCACCACCAATATCAATTCGTCTTATACTCGAATACATCGATGTGATGTTCTTATCCCAGCGTACTAGGTCATAGAATACCTTGGCTTCATTGGCGATATACCACCCTTCTGGATGACCGACATTGCCATTGTTCGCCTCGCCCCAACCGATGCCATTAAAGTAATGCCAACTGGTGCTCAATTTATACTTTCCCCAGTCATTCTTGTCTTCGTACATCAGCTTGATTTTAGGCTCGATGATGTACGCCCAAGCATCAGTATTGAGATACACACCATCCAGTTGGTCTTGAATAGGCTTTAGCAATGAAGCACGATATTCATAGTCATTTCGGTAGTAAGAGATATGGTTACCAATAGCAGAACTGAAACTCCAATATTCATCTAACTGGGAGACATTCGCGAATTCCACGTAACCAGAAACCACCGACTCTTTTTGAAAATCGCTTCTATTTGCTGCTGCGTACTCAACATCGTTCTCGATCCGCAATGCAGACAAGCGTAGCGTCACCTCTTGATGGTTATCTTCAATATAGCTTGGCAATTCAAATGTGTAAGGCAAGCTGAGAGAGGTGATATTTTGTCGGCGGCTCACCGAGTCATTCGAACCGATGTCGTCATTGTCCAAACGAAAGACTTTATTCGGATCAAAATTATTGATACCAAAAGTGAAAACATCTGTGTCGTTGAGTAATACACTAGCAGCAAAGCTCTGTTCTAGATCCTTTCGAAAAAGATCAGATAGCGCATTAGCATTAACAGTGGTCGGCAAAACGGTAAAAAATAGAGGAACCGCAAGCATCCAAGATGTGTTAGCCATAGAAAATGACTTCGAATGTGGCATTTCTTTTATCACTTAAAGCACTTCCTAGCTCAAACGCTAATAGAAGTATAAATTCAAATATCTAAAAGAGCTCGCCAACTAACGAGCAAGCTCCAAAATGTTGCGTTGTACAAAGGTATTTCTACCACTTTGTTTCGCTTGATAAAGCGCTTGATCGACCTTTTCATAGATAGAAGCGATCGATTCACCACCTTCTGGCACAAATGACAATACGCCTTGTGACGCTGTCACTCTATCCGATACCGTTGAGTGGTCATGAGCATAATTCATCTCATGCAATGCCTCTTTAACTCGAGTCGCGTGTACCTTCGCGGCTTCACTGTCTGTATCGCTAAGAATTAAAATAAACTCTTCCCCACCATAACGGCCGACAAATTCACCCGCTCGAACAAACAGTTGTTTCAAGGTATTGGCAAGTCCTTGCAAGCACTTATCCCCTTGAATATGACCATAATTATCGTTGTAAGGCTTAAAGAAGTCTACATCTAGAAGTATGACGGTCATGGATATATTACGCCTTCCGTGCCACGCTATGCTCTCTTCAAGCTTAGTATCCATATATCGACGGTTATACAATTTGGTTAGGCCATCTTCGTTGGCTTGTTGTTGCAGAAGGATATTCAGTTCTTCGAGTTTGGCTGTACTCTGTTTTAACTCTCGTCTCATGTGCGCGATACGTTGCATCGCAATCAGCTTAGAATTTAAAACAACTTTGTTTACCGGTTTGATCAGGTAATCATCACCACCAGCATCAATCGCTTTCGCGATCATCTCAGGTTCTTCATGGCCGCTCAGGAAGATGATGGGAACCCATTCAGGGAATCGACCTCGAACCTCATTAGCCACTTCAAATCCATCCATATCTGGCATGCTGATATCAAGTAACACGAGCTCAGGGTCAAAATCAGAATAAACACTCAGGGCTTCTTTTCCGCTACCTACAGCTTCTACAATATGACCGAGTTGCTTGAGTCGAATAGCAAGTTGCATCCTGTCCAGTTGAACGTCATCAACCAGCAATATGCGCATCGAAGATCCCTTTTCTATCATCACATCACCTTTATCTAGTGTTGAATATTCAAAGTAGCTCAAATTTGGGCTTAAATCATGCCCTAATCTCTATATTATATTGACTTTTTTACAGATCTTTTTAGCATTGTTTCTTTTTAAAGAGAAATACTATGTCAGACGCTACAAACAACGAACAACAAGAAATCGATTTAACCACTATCTCACCAGAACTTCGTCAAGTTATCGAATTTGATGGCGTGCCAAAAGAGATGCACTTTATGGTTACTTCTATTCACGAAGTGTCTGAAGAAGCAGTACGTGAAGCTTGGGATAGCCTGCCAGCAAGCGCGCAAAATGTTTTAGACAACTTCGAGCAGTTCCACGCTCTAATCTCAGTTAGCCAAGCTTTCGCTGGTGTTAACGTGATGGAAGAGTTCCCTACTCTTAAACTTCCAGAAGACATGACTGACGAAGAAAAAGAAGAGTACCGTGCTCAACTGCTAGACCAAGTTCTACACAACTGTGTAAAAGACATGGTTAAACAAATCAAGAAAGCTCGTCGTGATGCTATCTTGAAGCGTGATTTCAAAGAAGTTTTTACTAAGTAAACCGCTCGTCGCCTAAACCTAGGCTGAGCGCTAACAGTAACACTTTAAATTAAGCCGCATGTTGCTTTAAACACGCGGCTTTTTTATATCCGCTACTTATAGTCGGTCGTCACATCTGTTTATTCTTTTTACTACCGTTCACATGATTCGACAAATAATATGCCTTAGCACTCATACAGTGTGGCGTAAAACTGGCAGTGATACCGTATAAAAATGACGCGTGTATCCATTCATGGAATCAAGATCGTATTTTACCTGTTCTACGCTGAAACCAAAATCGAACTAAACTATTGACCTCAAAGCTTAGCTGCTAAATCTTAATACCTTACCGCTTAAATTTACGGCCTTGATTAATGAACTTAGTGCGTTACTGCGATATCTCTTTGAGCGACACTCACGCCTTTAATCTGAGCGTAAACACGTTGCCCGATTTCTAGGTTCAATTCATCCAACGCCCACAATGTAATGGTTGCCCACAAGTGACATCCAGGCTCTAACTCTAGTTCGAGAGCGACACTCTGCTTATTTGTGCCTTGTTGGTGCGTCTCTACACTTTTAATGGTGACAGGCAGAATATTACGTATTGAAGTCCCTTTCGGCTGTTGTAGCGTGATAGAGACATCATTTGCCCTAACTTGCAGCCTCACTGTAGTACCAAGCTCACTCGACACCTTCTGAACCCATAACGACGTCGACTTGCCTAACATTAGGCGAGACAGCGCATAATCATCATTATGTTCCGCTAAAGTCGCTTCAAACAACGAACTTTGCTCAGAGAAAGATTGCCAAGGTTGCATGGCTCTTGATGCCCACACCTCTTCCGTCACGCCCGACGAAATAACTTTACCTTGGTCAATGATCACAAGGTGATTTGCCAAACGCAAAATTTCGTTGAGGCTATGAGTGACATAAATGATCGGTATTTGGACGGTTTCAGATAAATTTTCTAGAAACGGCATCACTTCACGCTTACGAGGCAAGTCGAGTGACGCCAGTGGCTCATCCATCAACAAAATGCTTGGCTTGGACAACAATGCGCGGCCAATCGCCACACGTTGCTTCTCACCGCCCGACAGACGAGCCGGGTAGCGATCAAGCAATGATCCCAAAGACAACAACGAAATTATTTGCTCGAAGTGGGCTTTATCAACACTTTTCATTCCATATTTAAGGTTCGCTGCCACCTTCATGTGTGGGAACAATCGCGACTCTTGGAAGACATAGCCGACGTTACGTTTGTGAGTCGGCAAGTTAATGCCATTTTCACTATCAAACAGAGTCGTGCCAGAGACGCTGATCAAACCTTTATCTGGCTGTTTAAGACCACTGATCGCATTGATAAGTGAGGTTTTACCCGCACCAGAACGACCGAAAATTGCCGTAATGCCGCTACTTGGCAATTCCAAGTCGATATCAAAAAACGTATCACCGAGCTGTTGCTGATATTGGAGGATTAAAGGACTCATGCATTCCCTCCCAAGCGTTGTGCGGACTTTCTGTTCAACCACTCAGATAACATCAATGAACCCAGCGCGATCACGATAGAAATAGCACACAAACGCGCGGCTTCCATTTCCGCACCAGGGGTTTCAATAAAGGTATACATGGCCAAAGGAATGGTTTGAGTTTCACCGGGGATATTTGAAACGAAGCTAATGGTCGCGCCGAACTCACCAAGGCTTCTTGCAAAAGAAAGCATTGTGCCGGTAATGATCCCGGGGATCATCAAGGGTAAAGTGATCGTAAAAAACACGCGAAGAGGTGACGCACCCAATGTGGCCGCGGCCTCTTCAAGCTTACTGTCTACAGTTTCTAGGCTCAATCGGATAGAGCGAACCATCAATGGCAGTGCCACAACCACGCAAGCGAGTGCTGCGCCCTTCCAGCTAAAGCTGAATACAATACCAAACACGTCATTGAGCCACGAGCCTATAATGCCTTGTCTGCCCATCATCACTAACAGTAAATAACCAATAACCACAGGTGGAAGTACCAAAGGTAAATGGACAATGCTCTCTACAATGCTTTTGCCAACAAATTGTTTCTTAGCAAGCAGCCAAGCTAAGCAAATGCCGATAGGTATAAGCCACAAGATGGCAAAACCCGCGACTTTCAAGCTCAGCATTAATGCCTGGTATTCGTATTCCGATAAATACATCATTTAACGCACTTCAAATCCAAAACTGTTCAAGGTGTCTTTCGCTTTTTCGCTCTTTAGGAAAGTATAGAACTCTTCTGCGGCGACTTTATCACTCAACTTCGCTACAGGGTAACGTATTGGTGTGTGCAAATCTGATGGGAACGTCGATACTAGGTTCACCTCTTTAGAAAGCAATGCGTCCGTTTTGTAAACAATACCTAGCTTAGCCTCACTACGCTCAACTAAGGCTAATGCCATACGAACATTGTTACTTGGTGCTAATCGAGTTTTCACATCGTCCCATACACCTAAGGTTTCTAACGCCTCCTTCGCATAGATACCAGCAGGAACCGACATGGTATTACCCACCGCAAGCCTCTCATTAGTAAGCAGTTTAGCCCACTGTTCACCTTTTGATAGGTCTAATGTAATCGATGTCTCTTTAGGGGAAATCAACACCAGTTCGTTTTCACATAAGTTTGTGACATTGTCACTAGAAACCAATTTACGATCGACTAAATGCGTCATCCACTTTTCATTTGCCGAAATAAAAATATCTGCCGGTGCTCCTCTTTCGATTTGTCGCACCAAAGAAGAGGTACTCGCATACACAGGAATCACATCGACCGAATGATCTTTCTCAAACTCTTCAACTAACAAGTTAACAGCATTGGTCATTGACGATGCAGCGTAAACTCGTAGCTTTTCGGCAGCCAAAAGATGAGTAGAAGTCAGTGCCGAAGTTAAGGCCATAGTTAAAAGGAAGACTCGCTTTTTCATTATTATCACTTATCTATTGTTCGTTTCAGTTCTTGGCCGATTTTTTCATTTCAGGCCTAAACCTTTAGTTCAGGCCAAAGCAGGTCAAGATTTAAGTACTCTTCGATGGCATCAGCGATTCGGTTAATACCCAACTCTTTAAGCTGTTCATGGTCAATCGCTGTCACATCGTTGGCTCCTGCCCACTCGCAAATAAGCGACAAAGCATCACTGTTGTCGAATACGCCATGCAGGTAAGTACCAAAAATTGAGTTCTCTTGATTCACAGCACCATCAAGGCCGCCAGATTCTAACTGAACCGGTAAGGCTGTTTCTTTGACATCAGTCCTACCTACGTGGATTTCATAGCCTTTTACTTGTGCTGTTTTACCATCAAGCGTCATGGTGCCACGTACGTTAGTTAAGGTTTTCTGCTGCGTTAAGGTCGTTTCAGTGTCTAGGTACCCTAACCCAACACTGCTTCCGGGCGCACCTTCAACACCATCAGGATCGTGGATAATGTTTCCTAACATTTGGTAACCGCCGCAGATCCCCATCACCTTGCCGCCTAAGCGCAGGTGACGTTGAATATCTTTATCCCAGCCTTGTTGTTTTAGGTAATCCAAATCTGCCCTTACCGATTTTGTTCCCGGCAAGATAATCAAATCGGCATTGTTTACACGTTCACCTTTACCGACATAACGTAAATCAATTGAAGGGTTCAGTCTTA
The DNA here is from genome assembly GCF_002875705.1 of Vibrio sp. 10N.261.45.E2. Taxonomy (GTDB): domain Bacteria; phylum Pseudomonadota; class Gammaproteobacteria; order Enterobacterales; family Vibrionaceae; genus Vibrio. The sequence continues at coordinate 13,739 of NZ_MCZZ01000150.1, read as the reverse complement.
ACGCGTCAAAGTCTGTATGGTTGCTGATTCGGGTAAGTACTGGCACCACAACCTTAAGCTTGGCGTCTCCGTCAGACTCTTGGACAGAGGTGATCGCATCTTCCGCTTCTAAGTTAAAACCATGCAAATATGGCAACACACCAATTACTGGCTTGCCGGTTTTCTCTTCTAACCAATCTAAACCAGATTGAAGCAGCGCGATATCGCCTCGAAAACGGTTTATCACAAAGCCTTTTACGCGAGCTTGTTCAGATTCAGACAATAAAGCCAATGTGCCGTAGAGGTGCGCAAATACACCACCACGGTCAATATCAGCAACGATGATCACTGGGATGTCCGCTTTCTCAGCAAACCCCATGTTGGCAATATCATTTTCGCGAAGGTTGATTTCTGCTGGGCTGCCGGCACCTTCAATCATCACGCTTTCGTACTCTTCAGAAAGTCGGTCAAACGAATCGATAACCGTATCCATCGCAACTTTCTTGTAATCGTGATAACCCGTCGCTTCCATATTACTCAGCGCTCGGCCTTGCAGAATCACTTGCGCGCCAGTATCCGAGTTAGGCTTTAGTAATACAGGGTTCATGTGAACGGTTGGCTCAATATTACAAGCTTGTGCCTGAACCGCTTGAGCACGTCCAATTTCACCACCATCTTTCGTCACAGCACTGTTTAACGCCATGTTTTGTGGCTTAAAGGGTGCCACTTTGATTCCTTTCCTTGCCAAAACACGGCATAAACCTGCCACCAAAACACTTTTTCCGGCATCTGACGTTGTCCCTTGAACCATAAGGGCACTTAATGGTGTTCGCATTTGTACTTAAATCCTTGGTTTATAGCTATAGCAATCTTTAACTTCCACCATCTTAACGTCATTGCCGAGTAGATGCTCAATAAAATGAATGGAAAATGAATGCCTTACTCACTCTGGATTCAACCCCAGTGTTGTTTAATAGCTACATCGAAACAAAACGTATCAACAAATAACGTACTAACTAAAAGAAGCGCTTCAAATTCAGAAAGCGTTTCTACTAAAACAACATTAAGGGATTCACCATGAAAAAAACTGTATTAGCTATCGCATCTACTATTATCCTTGCTCCTACTTTTGCAATGGCTAGTGACCACAACAGCAACAAGCACGAAAGCGCTATTGCTTATACTGGCCCAATTGAAACCGTTTCTGTTGCTACACTGCTTGCCGACACAAGCATGTTCGCAGAGCAAGAAGCCATTGTAGATGGCAAGATTGTTCGTCAACTTAAGAACGACACGTTTGTTTTTTCTGATGGCCAGAGTGAAATTCAAATCGAGCTAGATGATGACATCCACCTAGCACAGCCACTAACCGCTGATACAAAAGTACGTATCTTCGGCGAATATGAAGGCGGTAAGACACCGGAAATCGAAGTGGATCATATCCAAGTTCTATAAGCGATAAGTAGAAAACAAACTGACTTCAAATAATTGGCCTGCATATTGCAGGCTTTTTTGTATTATACTGCCGCAAAATTCAATTTATATGGAGTCACCATGCTAGGTTGCACGAATAAGACTGTCCTTCTAGGACTCGCTGCACTGTGTTCATTCTCTGCGTCTGCAAACAACTTTAACTACAACACATTCGAGCTGCGCATGGGTACCAGCCCTAGTACCTTTGGTGGTGAAGTCACAACCATGTTTACTCAAAACTCACACTTTGTTGCTCGTATCGATTCAGAATTTGAAAGCGACTGGGATGCAGCGGTAGGTATGGGATTCAACGGCCCAATTAGTCAATTTGCTGACGTTACTGGTCAAATGTTGCTGCACAACATTGAACGCAATGACGACAACCACATTAAAACTGAGGTCAACATCGGTTTAAGAGCTTGGTTAATGGCGAACGTTGAAGTTAACGCACGCCTTGGTCAACTGATCGACAACGACGATACTCGTTCAATTGTTGGTGTTGGTGCTCGTTTCCACTCTACAGATCAACTTTCTGTTGGCCTAGATATGCGCAATAACGGCACATACGGACACCAAATTCTAATGTCAGCTCGATTCGGTTTCTAAGCCAGATTTCCTACCTAGTTTATTGATAGGCTAAGGTTTCGTCATTAAATAATAAGTAGCTGAGCAAATTATACAGAAAAGCCCCGAACACATTAATGTTCGGGGCTTTTTATTTGTTAGTTTCGCTGGCTGTTAGTCGTTCACGTCCTAAACCAACGACTTGCTTTATAAGCTAACCATCAGCATCTTTTTCTGGTGATCTAGATACTCTTCGTAAGTACCTTGGAAGCTAACTAGCTGTTTAGCTTTTACATCGATGATATGAGTTGCCAATGAAGAGACAAACTCACGGTCATGGCTCACGAAGATAAGCGTGCCAGTGTAAACCTTAAGTGCATCGTTTAGGGCTTGGATTGCTTCCATGTCCATGTGGTTGGTTGGTTCGTCCATCACGAGTACGTTGATGTCTTGCATCATTAGCTTGCCGAATAACAGACGGTTCTTCTCACCACCAGAACAGTTACGCGCTTTCTTGTTTGCATCATCAGCCGTAAACAATAGACGACCAAGAATGCCACGTACCATTAGGTCATCATGCTTAGCTGTACGCCATTGTGAAATCCAATCGAAGATGCTCAGATCGTTGTCAAAGTCCTTGGTGCTGTCTTGTGGGCAGTAACCCACAGAAGCATTTTCAGACCATTTAACGATACCTTCGTTTTGCTCTAATTCTTTAACCAGGCAACGTAACAGCGTGGTTTTACCCACACCGTTCTCACCGATAACCGCAAGGCGTGTACCCGCTTCAAGCAGTAAGTTACCACCAGCGAACAATGTTTCACCATCGAAGCCATGACCAAGATCTTGAAGCTCAAGCGCTTGACGGTGCAGTTTCTTGCCTTCACCAAAATCAATAGATGGACTCATACGGCTCGATGATTTCACTTCATCCAGCGTGATTTTGTCCATTTTCTTAGCACGCGAACTTGCTTGTTTTGCTTTAGATGCGTTAGCACCAAAACGGTTTACGAAGTCTTGAAGTTCGCTGATTTCAGCCGCTTTCTTAGCGTTACTTGCTAGAAGCTGTTCACGAATCAAACCAGACGCTTCCAGGAAGTACTCGTAGTTACCAGGATAAACACGTAGCTCACCGTAGTCGATATCTGCCATGTGCGTGCACACAGAGTTCAGGAAGTGTCTATCGTGCGAAATGATGATCATTGTACATTTACGCTGGTTTAACTCTTCAGCAAGCCAGTTGATCGTGTGGATGTCCAAGTTGTTGGTTGGTTCATCAAGAAGCAGGATGTCTGGGTTTGCAAACAGAGCCTGTGCCAGTAGCACACGCAGTTTCCAACCTGGAGCAACTTGCTGCATCAGACCGAAATGGAACTCTTCTTCAATACCCGCTTGAATTAGGATATCACCGGCACGGCTTTCTGCTGTGTAGCCGTCCATTTCCGCGAATTCGCTTTCAAGTTCTGCGACTTTCATGCCGTCGTCTTCGCTCATTTCTGGCAAAGAGTAAATGCGGTCACGCTCTTGTTTAACTTCCCACAGTTTTCTGTCGCCCATGATCACAACGTCGATAACGCTGTATTGTTCGAATGCGAACTGATCTTGGCTTAGCACACCCAGTTTTTCTCCTGGAGTGATAGAAACGTTGCCCGAGCTTGGCGTTAATGCGCCACTTAGGATTTTCATGAACGTTGATTTGCCGCAACCATTGGCGCCGATCAAACCATAACGGTTGCCGTTACCAAATTTAGCAGAGATGTTTTCAAACAGCGGCTCTGCGCCAAATTGCATTGTGATGTTCGCGGTAGATATCAAAGAACTAATTCCTAAGCGTGTACTGACAGATAATTATTAGGCTATTTGAAGAGCCTAAATAAGAAGTACGAAAGTATGGATTAAACAAAAATCGAAGCGCGGATTATATAGAGATCAGGATCACATTGTCGAGGTCAAACAGTGAACGAATAGCGAACAATGCACAATTAAATGCATTTAGTCGGTTATTACGCCGTAAATAGAAAAAATCCCCACTAGTTAACTAGCAGGGATTCCATTTATGATCACTATTTATATGTCGACGCTAAACGTGTTCGATACTATTTAGTGATTTTCTTTTGAACGTACTTTTGGCCTACATCCACTACCGCTACATCTCTAAAGAAGCTTCTACCCAACAGAATTGGGAACGAAAGATGCGTTCTGTCTGCTAAAGTAAACTCAGTTTTGTCTTTTAGATCACCGATTTGAATTGAAGCAACAATAACAGCACGACGTTGCGTACCTTCAGCGCTCGATTGCTTGATCTTAACCCAACGCTCTACCGGTAAGCTGATCTCTTGAGTTGTGATGCCGTCATGTTCGATTTTGAACTTAACCCAATCTTTTCCGTCACGCTCGAAATCAACAATATCAACCGCACTGATTGAAGATGTTGTTGCACCTGTATCGATACGTGCTTTGAACGCTTCTTTCAAGCCAGGAACAAACACCCACTCTTCTTCACCAAGGATCAGTTTGCCATCGCTTGTTTTAATCGGCTTTGGAGCTGGCTTTTTTTCAGGCTTTGGTTTTGCTTCTGGCTCAGTCGGTTTTACTTCTTCAGGCTTTTCCGTAGGTTCCGTTACTTTCTCGCCTTCAGTTGCCTCAGTCTTTAATGCGTCATCCACAACAGGTTGTTCTACTTGAGGCTTTTGCTCTGGCTCGACAGGAGCTTGAGTCGTCGTCGAACAAGCAAACAGGCCACCACTTAGCATTAAAACTACAATCGCTTTCCAATTATACATTCAGTCACCTTCTATTTTGAAACGTTGGCTATTGCTTTAGCTACATAAGGAATATGAGATTCGGAAAGGCCTGCGATATTGATGCGTCCATCACCAACACCATAGACTCCATATTCTTCACGTAATTGATTCATTTGAGTTTCTTTAAAGCCTAGTACACTAAACATGCCTTTATGGCTTTCAATGAAGTCAAATTGTGATGTGTTATAAATATTTCGTAATTCATCACATAAACTTTGGCGCAGATTTAACAAACGTTGCTGCATTTCACTCAACTCTTGTTTCCAAATTGAGGTTAGCTCTTGATTCTGAAGAATTGTTTTAACCAAAGCAGCACCATGATCTGGCGGCATTGTGTAAGTAGAACGAGCAAGAGTAAGAAGCTTACCTTTAGCATTGCCAACGTGCTCGCTATTCTTGCCAATCACAATCGCAGCACCCGTTCTTTCACGGTATAAACCGAAGTTCTTCGAGCAAGATGTGGTAATCAACATCTCTTCGACGTTGTTAGCCATGTGTTGAAGACCTTTAGCGTCCTCTTCCAGGCCGTCACCAAAACCTTGGTAGGCAATATCAACGAATGGTAAGAAACCATTCTTCTGAGATAATTTAGTGATTTCCTGCCACGCTTCAAAATTGATATCCGCACCCGTTGGGTTATGACAGCAACCGTGCAGTAGTACCACGTCTGATGGACCCGCTTTTGAAAGGTCATCCAACATTCTTGCAGTATCAACTTGCTTCGTTTCAGGACTGAAGTAATTGTAGTAGCGAACTTTTAAGCCTGCCGCTTCCATCACCGGTTTGTGGTTCACGTAGCTTGAGTTTGAAATCCAAACTGTGGTGTCTGGTTGAGAAACTTTCATTAAGTCACCCAACATACGAAGTGCACCACTTGCACCCGGTGTTTGAATCGCTGCAACGCGATCCATTGCAGAAGTCCCTTTAAGCAGCAGATCAACCATGCTCTGGTTAAACTCTTCACAGCCTGCTAGGCCAACGTAAGCTTTGGTTTTCTGAGTCTCGACAACGATATCTTGAGCCATAGAAACGGCTTTCATGATCGGTGTTTCACCTTGGTCATTTTTGTAAACGCCAATGCCTAAGTCGACTTTATCGGTACGAGTATCGCCGCGGTAAGCAACAGAAAGAGATAGAATTGGATCTAAAGTTGGTTTTGGTAGATGTGAAAACATGAAAGTCACAACCCTTTGAAATTCAAGTAATGGATTTCACGTTAACATTTTCGTACTAAAATCAGAAACATTTTTTAATAGAAGCGCTTAGTTACCATAAGTAATCAGAGATTGGTCGTTTCAAACGGATAAATAGTGCAAATTTCAAACACCTAATGACCCATTGCACAATGCAAAACGCTTTATTTCTATGTGTCTTATGTTTCTATATGTCTTATTGAAATTGTTATTGGGCACTCTGTTTGAATTGTCTTGGTGTCATTCCTGACCACGCCTTGAACCGAGTGCTGAAGTTAGCGGCATTTGGATATCCGACTATCTCGCCAATGTGTTGAATCGACCAATCACTCGACCTGAGCAGCCTTGCAGCATATTCCATTCTCATACGCATAATATGAGTCATTGGGCTATGAGAGTAATAGCGTTGGCACAAGCGATGAAAGTGTGGCTCTGAACACGGGAATAGGTTTGCTAACTCATGCACGTTCCACTCTTTATGAAGTTGCTTTTGCACGCTGTCGAACACTCGTCTCAAGCGAATCAAATTTCGAGACTGTTGCTGCGGGACTGGCGCATTAATCATAAACTCTATTTGCGCTACGCTGTGAATGGCAATCGCTCCGCCTAAATCAATGGGCAAGGCAATACTTCTCAACAAAGTATGGATGCAAGATGAAACGACTTCTGCTGCTGGAGAGAGCGTATAACTCACTTCATCACTGACGACATTTTCCCATTGCTTATCAGGCGATAGAAAGATCCACGCTATCTGCCATGTTTCTTCTTCAATACCAAAACCGTTCTCAACGCCTGCAGGCACAGTAATACATGACCCCGGCTCTAGAATGTATCGACATCCTTCGCTTTCGAGCCACCCTTTGCCTCTTAGGGTATATAGCAACATGTGTTTTTGTTGGTTCTTTCTGTAGACAGAGAAGAAATCACGGCACGACGCTGTCCCACACTGAACGATACCCAGCTCTTCAAATGCCAACACATGGCTTTGATCGACAAACTCTTGGTGGGTCTTTTCAGAGATCTCATACCGTTCTTGCTTCTCGCTCATTCCATTGCTCACTCGTTCATGTTGTCAAACCACCAAAGTGGATAGTTTGGCAAAAGTTTGTGATGAACCTGAACAATACTGCTAAAACAAATGCCGATACACTTCTCGCATATTCACTAGAGGGGAAATGCGATGCTCTCGACATATCGTCATTTAGACAAAGAATTTTGGCAAAAGCTATTACACATCGGTTTACCTGTTTCACTGCAAACCATGTTGTTTTCATTGCTCGGCGTGGTCGATATTTTCATGGTCAATCAGCTTGGAGATGCGGCAACCGCAGCAGTCGGCGTTGGCAACCGTATATTCTTCTTCAACTTGATCATGGTGTCGGGAATTAGCGGCGCAGTCAGTGTGCTAGCTTCGCAATATTTTGGAGCGAACGATTTCAATGGCATTCGACGTGTCTTATCGCAATCTTGGGCATTGTCTATCTTTGCCATCATCCCTTTTGTTTTGATTTATACACTGGTTCCTGAATCAGTCGTGTCTGTGGTGGCCTCAGACCCTGATTACGTCCGCTTGGCAACGGATTACCTTTGGATAACAGGAGCCAGCCTTATTGGTACCGCGATCGTAGTTCCGCTAGAGAGTGCATTGCGATCAGTCGGTGAAGCCAAATTGCCCACCAAGATCAGTATCTGGGCAATCATCGTTAATGCGATTCTCAATGCTCTGCTGATCTTCGGACTATTTGGCTTTCCAGAACTCGGCGTGGTTGGCGCAGCGATTGGCACCACGGTTTCTCGATTCTTTCAGACGATTGCATTGCTTGTGATGGCGAGAAAACATTACGCGCATCTATTTCCTACAATTGAGAGTTGGCGTGATGCAATCTTACCTAAGCACAGAAAGAAGTACTTTAAGATTGCTATTCCTATGTTGGTTCATGATACGGCTTGGGCTGGAGGAATACTGATTTACAACGTCATTGTTGGGCAGATTGGCGTTGGTGAACTGGCGATCATCTCATTGTTATCGCCAGTTGAAAGCATCTTAATTTCTGCCTTCTTGGGCTTTGCGGTTGCCGCTTCTATCATTTTGGGTAATGAGATTGGGGCGAAGAACTACCAACGCGTCGAGAATACCGCTTGGGGTTATGTACTTGTGAGTTGTGTACTTACGACATTATTGGCAGTGCTGTGTTTTGTCGCTAAACCAGCCATTGTTCAATTAATCGATTTAACGCATCTAGAACTCAAAGATACTTCGGTTAACGTTGCGTTAGTCATGGCGGCTGGGATGACATTGAGAGTATTCAACATGGTTGGCATCGGAGGTGTTTTAAAGAGTGGTGGGGACATCAACTACAGCATCTTCATCGACCTATTCGGCCAGTGGGCGATTGGTATCCCCCTCGCCTACTTCACCGCTTTGGTACTGGGATGGTCTTTAGAATGGGTGTTGATGATTGTACTGCTGGAGGAGTTAGCGAAGATCGCTTTAACTAGCCAGCGGATTCACTCTAAGAAATGGATCAATAACTTAATAGAAGAGCCAGATCAGGTCGCTGCTTGAATAGCAGTTTGAGCGAATAAACGAAAAGAACTCACACCCAAGGGCCGATTGGTTGCATTGCGCTAACCATGACGCCCTTTTTCGTTTAACGAGTGTGCTAAGTCACGACAACCGTTATATGTCAGTGAATTGATGGATGATTTGATTTGAACTGCCACGCCAATCTAGCATCGGGTCGGCTTTGTCTTGCTCAAAGCGACCGTCAATTAAGGTGTCTACGTATTCAAGCACTTGCTTTTGCTTTTCATCCAGTTCGTCTAGCTCGTAACCCGTCCACATCCAGATATCTTTGCCTTCACATTCCGCTTTTACGCGCTGAACCAGCTTAAGTACTTCAGACACGTTTGCTGGATGCAGAGGATCACCACCAGAAAGTGATAAACCGCGACGCTTGATTCGCTGATCGTTCAGATCAGCAATGATGTGGTCTTGCAGTTCTTGAGTGAACAAATGCCCAGAGTCCAATCGTTGAGTCGATTGGTTATAACACCCACGACATTGATGCACACAACCCGACACAAACAAAGTGCAGCGTGTTCCTGGCCCATTTACAACGTCGATTGGATGATATTGGTGATAATTCATAAGGCAGTATTGAAAACTCTTTATTACTTAATAGGTTAAAGCGAAGTGCTGTAACAGCTGAAACGCAAGAATTGGTATCGACATAGCACCGATACCAATCTTATTTCTAACTAATGCTCGGAGAGCTTCTAAAGGTGCTTCACGCGGCGTTTAACTTCTTCTTGCTTACCGAAGTTAAATGGTCGTGCATCTGGGCTACCAAGGTAACCACAAACACGGCGTGTTACCGATACTTTGGTTGAGTCGTGGTTGCCACACTTAGGACACGTAAAGCCCTTACTCGTACAGTCGAACTCGCCGTTGTAACCACATTCGTAGCACTCATCAATCGGCGTATTAGTGCCGTAGTAAGGAACGCGCGTGTAGCTGTAGTCCCATACGTTTTCTAGTGCTTCGATGTTCTTCTGCATGTTCGGGAATTCACCGTAACAGATGAAACCGCCGCTAGAGATTTCAGGATAAGGCATCTCGAAATCGATCTTGTCGTATGGGTTCACTTTCTTCTGAACGTCTAAGTGGAAGCTGTTTGTGTAGTAACCACGATCCGTTACACCATCAATCACACCAAACTCTTTGGTATCGATGCTACAGAAACGGCTACATAGGTTTTCACTTGGTGTGCCGTACAGGCTGAACGCGTAACCCGTCTCTTTGGTCCAAGATTCCACTTCACGCTTCATGTACTCCACCAGCTCAAGCGCTTTAGCACGCATTTCACCATCGTCGTACAAGTGAACGTCTGTGCCGTAAAGCGCAGTCATCGCTTCGTGGATACCAATGTAACCAAGAGAAACAGAAGCACGGCCATTCTTGAAGATGTCAGCGATTGAGTCGTCTGCTTTCAAACGCACGCCACATGCACCTTCCATGTATAGGATTGGAGCAACACGCGCTTTCACGTTTTCTAGGCGAGAAATACGAGTCTCTAGTGCGCGACGAGCTAGCTTAAGTTTTTCATCAAGCAGTTCGTAGAACTTAGCCATATCTTGCTTCGCGTTAATCGCGATTCGTGGCAAGTTCAGGCTCACAACACCTAAGTTGTTACGGCCTTCATGAATCAACTCACCGTTTTCTTCGTATGTATTCAAGAAGCTACGGCAACCCATAGGGGTTTTAAATGACCCTGTCACTTCTACTACTTTATCGTAGTTAAGAATGTCTGGGTACATACGCTTAGAAGCACACTCAAGCGCTAATTGCTTGATATCGTAGTTCGGATCTTGCTTCTGGTGGTTCAAACCATCTTTGATTGCAAACACCAGTTTAGGGAACACGGCTGTTTTGCGGTTCTTACCCAAACCTGCGATGCGGTTTTTCAAGATAGATTGCTGGATAAGTTTCGAACCCCAGCTTTCACCTAGACCAAAACCAAACGTCACGAATGGAGTTTGACCGTTAGCTGTGTGCAGCGTGTTTACTTCGTATTCCAAAGATTGGAACGCGTCGTAACACTCTTTCTCTGTACGAGAGATAGCAAAAGCTTCTGGGCTATGGATGTCCCACTCTTTCGCTAAAGATAAATGCTTCTCGTAGCTCGCCATTACGTAAGGTTCTAGCACCTCATCGATACGGTTAATCGTAGTACCGCCGTAAATGTGGCTTGCCACTTGTGCGATGATCTGAGCAGTTACTGCTGTTGCTGTAGAAATAGACTTAGGTGTGTCAATTTCCGCGTTACCCATCTTGAAGCCATGCGTTAACATGCCTTTCAGATCGATAAGCATACAGTTAAACATTGGGAAGAACGGTGCGTAGTCTAGATCGTGGTAGTGAATGTCACCACACTCATGAGCTTGTACGATGTCACGCGGCAAGATGTGAGTCTTTGCATAGTGTTTAGCCACGATACCCGCCAGCAAGTCACGCTGAGTTGGGATAACTTTACCGTCTTTGTTGGCATTCTCATTGATCAGATCAACATTGCTTTCTTCGATCAAACCTTCGATCTCGCGAGTTAAAGCGCTTTGCTTCTCACGTGCGATGTCACGGTCATGACGATATTCAATGTAGGCACGAGCCAGAGACTTGTATGGTCCCTGCATTAGCTCGTTCTCGACCATGGTTTGAATTTCAGAGATATGAACTTCATCGTAGTCTTCGAGCTTCAACTCAACTGCTAATGCCACATTCAGTGCATAAATAGCAATTTCCTTATCGGCTTTGTCTGATGCTGCTTCCACTGCAGCTTGGATGCGATCTCTACTGAATGGAGCTCTTGAGCCATCACGCTTGATTACGATTGATTTCACCACTTCTCCTTACTCTTAAGGTATTCACAGACTTATCCACAAACACACTATATAGAGCGATTTATCGTTTAACTAACACTAGATATTGTGGCGTATTTAACGAGAACCACCAACTTTGAGTATTGATTTGGATCAATAAAAAGAGAACGCTGACTAAGATCAATTCAATATTATTACGCTAGTTCTCAAGTCGAAAAGAAACAATGTAACAATAAAAAAACTGCTAAAAAGAGTTGAATTTTTGGTAAGTGTTGTAGGATAACGGCTCATCAATATTGGAAGACAAAATCAGGGATATTTGGCATGAAACGACGTCGAAACTGGATAATGTTGGGTTGCTTACTCAGTAGCCACGCATTTGCTGAACCTTTGACCATATCCAGTTGGAATATCGAATGGTTATCAACCAACGAGGCTGTGAATAAGTTTTCCGCCCAACGTGATCAAGCTGATTTCGACAAACTTGAAGAATACTTTCAATCCTTAGATGCGGATGTGGTCGCCTTTCAAGAAGTCGATGACATAAATGCCATTCAACGCGTGGCTGGCGATCAATACAAGATATTGATGTCTGACCGAGCATTACCAGAAAACAGTACCCGCCAGTTCAAAGAAGTGAACCAATACACAGGCTTCGCAGTTCGTAAAGGAATCACACTCACCGACTACGCTGACTTTCCTCTGGAATCGAGTTCTAACAGCAAGCTTAGGTTTGCCAGCTATGTGGTCGTTGAAACAGGCTCAAAACCAATTCACATGTTGTCTGTGCATTTAAAGGCAGGCTGCAGCGGGGCGTATAAGTCTAACCGCGATTGTTCACGCCTAAAAGACCAAGCTCAGCAACTGAACAAGTGGATAAAGCAAAGAGAGCGCAATAACGAAGACTACGCCATTCTTGGCGACTTCAACCATAACCTATCCTACTCAAGAGATTGGATGTGGAAGGATTTAACTGAAAACACGGATGCTCGTTTGGCGACAAGAAAGACCCGTGCGGATTGTAAGGTTCGCTCAAATCGTAATAACCACCGTACACACCAATTCCGCTCTGTGATTGACCACATTGTGGTTAGCAACTCATTAAGTGCGTCACCTGCGAAGCAGAAGGTATTTGAAACGCAAGATGTGCTGGATTACAAACTTAGCGACCACTGCCCAGTTTCAACGACCATCAAATAATAGATAGAGATGTAAAAAGGCTGACGAGCTTTCTTATTAAAGCCTGTCAGCCTCTCAAATGCTCATATCAACCTATTCGATAGCGATAAGTTTAGCACTAGCAAGTTTTATTCATTCGACCTGCCAACCACATTCCTGCCAGCATGCTTATCATAAACACCCACACGGTTGGGTTACCGCCACTGAGACTCGTCACCGCAGGCCCTGGACAAAAGCCTGCCAGCCCCCAACCTAACCCAAACGCTGTTGAACCTAGAATCAACTTTCTGTCGATTAGCGGGTTGTTACGACTATCTAACGGCTCACCATTAAACGCTTTAGCACGCTTTTTAATAACTAGGTGATAAAACGGAGCGAACACTAGTAGCGCACCGCCCATTACGAATGCCAAGCTGATGTCCCAATTACCAATAATGTCTAAGAACCCAAGCACCTTGTTAGGGTCAACCATACCCGAAATGATCATGCCCGAACCAAACAAGACTCCAGCAAGTAAACCAACAAAGATAGTAAACAAAGCGTTTTTCATTATGCCCCCAAGCCAATCAAGTTTTTGATAAGTACTGTTGCCATTGCTACACCCATAAACACGCAAGTAGCGATAATTGAGCGTTTGGATAAACGAGCCATTCCCACAATGCCATGACCGCTAGTACAACCGTTCGCTGTTTTCGTACCAAAGCCGACCAAAAGGCCTGCAATAATAACGACTGCAACGTTGATCTCTTCTAACTGAGGGAGTTGGTAGCCCGTTGGAATCAATAACCAACCACTCGCTACCATTCCTACAACAAAGGCAACTCGCCAATGCTTTTCAGTTTTTTCTCTCGCTGTATCTTTGCTTTCAATATTGCCAGTGGCAGTTGGCAACAGTCGACTGACAATGCCGCTAATACCAGCAACTCGTCCTATTCCCAACATTAGAACAATTGCCGACGCGCCTAGCAGCATGCCACCAAACAGTGCATCCCAAGGTATTAAACTCATCACCGAACTCTCCCACAAAGTCTACTAATTCATCATTCACAATTTAAATTAGATTTTACTAATAAATATAAATTAGCCAATGCTAATATAGAAATGCCATGTTTCGTTTTGTCACTCTGAAATCAAAACGCTTACGCATGAAAAAAGGTTCATCGCGGCT
>NZ_MCZZ01000149.1 GCF_002875705.1 Vibrio sp. 10N.261.45.E2 | reverse complement strand
AATTAACGGAATTGGTATAAATCTCTATTTTTTCTCCAATAAATCACAGTCAATATGAATATATTGTTTAATGGCGACTAGTATAAATACTATGTGTCATTCACTTGGAATTGGTATGAGGTTACTTTGTGTATTAGTAGGGGCTTTTTGTTCTTTTTTCGTATCTGCAACCACTTGGGAGAGAGAGAAAACCCCAACGATAAATTCAACCTCATCAATAGGAAGCTATGCCAACGGTTGCCTTGATGGTGCTCAGGCCTTGCCAATCACCGGAGTTGGCTACCAGATTATCCGTCCACAGAGAGGGCGTTATTATGGTCATACAGAGTCTATTCAGTTTATTGAAAGGTTAGGTGTAACGACTAGCGACGAACTCAATACTAACTTACTGATCGGTGATATTTCTCTTCCTAGAGGAGGACGCTTTTCTTCTGGTCACTCAAGTCATCAAACCGGTTTGGATATTGATATCTGGCTTAGGCTAACCAGTAAAAGGCTGTCAGAGAATGAGTTAGCTGTACCTAAACCTGTGAGTGTTGTGGACCTTACCAACTACAAATTGCGTCAATCAAATTGGACTGAAGATCACTTTCAAGTTATTCGATATGCCGCGAAAGATGAAAAAGTGGTACGTATTTTTGTTCACCCAGTGATTAAACAAACCCTTTGTGAGCAAGAAAACGCTGATATTAATGATAGAGCTTGGTTAGGAAAAATAAGACCTTGGTGGGGACACCATTCTCATTTTCACGTTCGTTTAAAGTGCCCTGAAGGCAGTTCAAACTGTGTAAATCAAGCAAGCCCTCCCGAAGGTGATGGTTGTGGAGACGAACTTGCAAGTTGGGCTCCGAAAACCATACCGGTTCCACCGCCAAAAAAAGTCGCAAAAAGTAAGAAAAAGAAGAAAGTTAAAGTGATGCCAAGTCAGTGTTTAGCCTTGATTTCGAATAAGTAACCTCATCTATCGAGGCTTTTTACAGTGGTAATGCCACTGGTTTTGTCGACTCTAAAACTGGAGAAATATCACACTTTTGTCTAGAGTTTATAAACACGAGATTAAGAACATCGTTTGATATTAATAAAACCAATAACGATATCAGCAAAGGCGATGACTAATTTGACAAGGTTTGGTAAGGGATTGAGTGTTTTTGGGGTGAAAGATGCGGCTTATATGCAGTATGCGAATCAGAGTCTGATACCCGTCGATAGATAATTCAAGGATAAGACTATGACTATGATTTGTGCAAAGGAATTTTCGGAATGGTTAAGACATAGGTTCAGTACTGAAAACTCGGGTATTTCTATTTCAAGAGATGACATCAACCAGCTAACAGGAAGACAACGTTTAGATCCTAGCTTCGTTAATGATGTTCACTATGAATTGATGCAGTATGGAATGGCATTTGTGACAGATACCAGTAGGGAAAACTTTTATCTTGTTCCTATAGCTCAATCGATAAACTGGCGAGAACGACTCGAGTATCAATTTGAAAAAGAGCTTTTCTGCAATATTTATCCAATTGAAAAATCGGGATAAAAAAAAGTTCAACTTATGGTTAAGTTGAACCTTTCTTCTTTTAGGTCAAGCCTTGAATGATAACAAACTTCTCAAGCAGCTCGTCATCAGTTTCAATATGGTTTGGGTCAGTGATTATACATTTTGTAATCGGGCACACTGACTGACATGTTGGCTTTTCGTAGTGACCTTTACATTCGGTGCATAAATCTGGATCGATCTCGAAGATACTGTCACCCATCGTGATTGCACCATTCGGGCATTCAGGATCACACATATCGCAGTTTATGCACTTGTCAGTAATTAACAGAGCCATTGTTTTCTTCTCAAGTAAGTCGCTTAAGTAAAAATTATTTGCCTGATGCGTTACGTGTATCTTGGCCTTCGCTCAAGTTACGCATCAGCAAGCTGTACTCTAGATCTAAATCTGCTGGTACAGGAATAAATACAAAGTGACCGTTACCTTTCGCATCGTCTACCGCTTCAGACTTGCGGTTTTCCATTACTTCCAGTTTGAAAACAACGTTACCTTTCGGTGTCATCATCTCTAAGCTATCGCCAACTAGGAACTTGTTCTTAACCTCGACTTCCGCTAGTTCACCACGACGTTTACCAGTGAACTCACCAACAAACTGTTGAGTGTCAGAGATAGAGTAACCGTACTCGTAGTTTTGGTATGAGTCATGAGTATGGCGGCGTAGGAAGCCTTCAGTATAGCCACGGTGAGCTAGGCTCTCTAACGTACCCATTAGGCTTTCATCAAATGGTTTACCAGCTACAGCATCATCGATCGCCTTACGGTAAACTTGTGCAGTACGAGCGCAGTAGTAGAAAGATTTGGTACGGCCTTCGATTTTCAGTGAGTGAACACCCATCTTCGTTAGGCGCTCAACGTGCTGGATTGCGCGAAGGTCTTTTGAGTTCATGATGTAAGTACCATGCTCATCTTCAAACGCTGCCATTTTCTCTTCTGGCTTGTGTGATTCAGAAAGCAGAACCACTTCGTCTGTTGGTTTGCCAAGACCTAGTGTGTTGTCTGGACGTTCATCTTGAACTTCAACTTCTTGAATAGCTACACCAGTAGGGTTTGCTTCAACGATCTGACCGTTTTCGTCTTCTTTTGCAGCTTCTGTTTTGTATTCCCAACGACAAGCGTTAGTACAAGTGCCTTGGTTAGGATCGCGCTTGTTCATGTAACCAGAAAGTAGGCAGCGACCAGAGTACGCCATGCAAAGTGCACCGTGAACAAAGATCTCTAGCTCTGTTTCTGGGCAGTGTTCGCGAATCTCTTCGATCTCTTCAAGCGATAGTTCACGAGATAGGATCACTCGCTCAACGCCCTGTGTAGCCCAGAACTTAACGGTCGCCCAGTTTACAGCGTTTGCTTGAACAGAAAGGTGAATTGGCATTTCAGGGAATGCTTCACGAACCATCATGATAAGGCCAGGATCCGACATTATAAGCGCATCAGGGCCCATATCAACAACTGGCTTAAGGTCGCGAATGAAAGTTTTTAGTTTAGAGTTGTGCGGCTGAATGTTACATACAACATATAACTTCTTGCCTTGAGCATGAGCCTCATCGATACCGATTTGTAGGTTTTCGTGGTTGAACTCATTGTTACGAACACGAAGGCTGTAACGTGGCTGGCCCGCGTAAACTGCATCTGCGCCGTAGGCGAATGCGTAACGCATGTTTTTAAGGCTTCCTGCCGGTGATAATAGTTCAGGTACAAATGGTTTTTGTGTAGTCATTGCTTCGTTCTCTAATCTGATCTCAAGTCAGGTTGATACCACCAAGTGATATCAAAGGGGCGCAAATTTTACGCTAAAATGAGTCTGGTTGATAGCCCTAAAGGTAGCAATGATATTGACAAGGGAGCGAGGGGATAAATATACAGCGGTAAATATAAGAAAAATAAGCTCAGGTACAGTCGCACCTGAGCTTTGAAGTCACTGATTAAGCGTTAGGTTGAGTTAACCCGCCTAGTGATTCGAACAGGTTTGGAAGGAAAACACTGAACTCACCACAAAGTAGAGAGAAGTCTGCATCAAAACGTGCAGCTTGATCTTCACGAGGAATATCGTCGTTCTCGTCTTTTAACTCATCACTGAATTTTAGGCGTTTGATGCTGCCGTCTTCGGCAAGAATGAACTCAATACGATCCTGCCAGTTGATAAGAAGTTTTGTCACCATCTTATTAGCTTCGATATGGTTCTTGATCTCATCCGCTTCTAGTTCTTGCTTCTTAACTCGAACAATACCGCCGTCTTCTTGAATCGATTTAAGCTCAGCTTCATCAAGCATAGTAATGCCTTGAGGTGTATCGCCTGACTTAACCCATTCGGTTAGTGTTGTTTCGATCGCTTGCTCAGGAATTGCAGGGACAACCGGTAGGCTACCCATTGTTTTACGCAGCAGAGCTAACACGTCTTCTGCTTTTTTGTAGCTACTTGCATCAACTACGATAAAGCCTTCTTTTGGCATGATCAGCGCGTATGTGAAGTTACTGCGGCTAAATGCGCGAGGAAGTAGATCAATGATGATGTCTTCTTTTAGGCTGTCTTTTTCTTTCTTTTTCAGAGGAGTGCCAGATTCAGCTTCAAGTGTTTCTACTTTTGCATTCAGTGACTCTTTGATCACAGAAGCTGGTAGCATTTTCTCTTCTTTCTTTGCACAGATAAGAATGCGGTTTTCTGATACGTGCGTCATCATATCGCCATGTCTACCCATTGCGTGCACCCAACCAAACTTCTGTTTGTCTTGGCTACCGCAAGGAGTAAAACGGAATTCTTCAAGTTGTTTCTCTAGCTGATCTGCGTTGAAATCAATATCACGGTTGAAGCGATAGACTAGGCAATTTTTAAACCACATAAATTTTTCTCATACCTTTTTAGAAGTGCTTCATGATATGAGATCTAATTCGATTTGTCCCTAGCTCTGTATCAAAAGTTATAAAGTGAAACGTTTGAGACAGTTATATGAAAATTTGTTTTCAAAGGTCACAAAAGTGTCATAATTAACTCAGATAATGCAATGCGTTGATTAAATACAAAGGCTATCCAATTATGTCGAGAAGGATTCTGGTCGTTGAAGATGAAGCACCGATTCGTGAGATGCTGTGTTTTGTACTTGAACAAAAAGGCTACCAAGCAGTAGAGGCTGAAGATTACGATACAGCGGTAAACAAGCTATGTGAACCTTTCCCAGATCTAGTATTACTAGATTGGATGCTACCTGGTGGTAGCGGGATAAACTTTATCAAGCACATGAAGCGTGAAGAGTTAACTCGCAACATCCCTGTGGTGATGCTAACGGCTCGTGGCGAAGAAGAAGATAAGGTTCGCGGTTTAGAAGTTGGCGCAGACGACTACATTACCAAACCATTTTCACCAAAAGAGTTAGTAGCTCGCCTGAAAGCGGTTATTCGCAGAGTAACACCAACCGCATTGGAAGATGTGATTGATGTACAAGGTCTTAAGTTAGACCCTGTATCTCACCGCGTAACTGCAAGCGAAGGCCCAGTTGATATGGGGCCAACAGAATTCAAAATGCTGCACTTCTTTATGACGCACCAAGAGCGTGTATACAGCCGAGAGCAGCTACTTAACAACGTTTGGGGTACCAACGTTTACGTTGAAGACCGCACTGTTGATGTACATATTCGACGCCTACGTAAAGCGCTTGAATCTGCAGGTCACGATAAGCTAATCCAAACGGTTCGCGGCGCGGGCTACCGTTTTTCTACAAAGGCTTAATGTGGCTTCGCTGCCCAGTTTACGGAGTCCTGAATGGTTGAAAAGTTAACATGGAAAAAGCTGGCTTGGGAGCTGGCTTTTTTTTACGCACCATGGGTTTTAGTCGGATGGATATTCGGCTACTTACCTTGGTTACTGCTGGCTGCGACGGTATTGCAGCTCGGCTGGCATCTACATAACCAAATGCGTTTGTCAGCATGGTTGTGGGATGAGAAGCGTCTAACACCACCTTCAGGCTCTGGAAACTGGGAATCTCTGTTCAACGGTATTTATCGTATGCAGCAGAGACAGCGTCGCAAACGTAAAGAACTGACCAACCTTATCCGCCGTTTCCGTAACGGTGCAGAATCGCTTCCCGATGCCGTTGTGGTATTTCGCGGTGAAGGCAATATCGTTTGGTGTAACAAGCTTGCTCAATATTTGCTGGGCTTTCGTTGGCCGGACGATTCTGGGCAACCTATCTCAAACTTGATTCGTACTCCAGATTTCATCAAATATCTCAATAAACAAGACTTTTCAGAACCGTTAGAGATGCCTTCACCACTTAATGTGGAGCGCATGCTTGAACTGCGTATTGTGCCGTATACTGAGGGTGAACACCTAATGGTGGTGCGTGATGTTACTCAGCTTAAGCAGTTAGAGGGCATGCGTCGTAACTTCTTCGCGAACGTTTCTCACGAGCTACGCACCCCAATGACCGTACTTCAGGGTTACCTTGAAATGACGGAAGATCCAGACATGATCGTTGGTCCTATGTGGACCAAGGCGCATGGTGTGATGACAGAACAATTGAATCGCATGAACAGTCTGGTGAATCAGCTCTTAACACTTTCAAAAATCGAAGCTGCGCCGATGCATGAACTCGATGAAGTGGTGAACGTTCCGGCGATGCTTGAGGTTCTTGAAAAAGAAGCGGCAAGTTTAAGTGGTGATAGAGAACATAAGCTTGAGTTTGATATTGATAAAAGTCTACGAGTTCTCGCTGATGAAGATCAGCTGAGAAGTGCTATATCGAATCTGGTTTACAACGCCGTGAAGTACACACCGCCGGGCGCGACGGTTAAGGTGCGTTGGTATCAAACGAGTCAGGGTGCTTGTTTGGATGTATCAGACACCGGAGACGGTATTGAGCCACAACACTTGCATCGACTCACAGAGCGTTTCTATCGTGTCGATAAAGCACGCTCCCGCGATACGGGTGGTAGTGGTCTTGGATTGGCGATTGTGAAACACGCGCTTAGTCACCATGATTCACATCTAGAAATTCAAAGTGAAGTGGGTGTCGGTAGTCGATTCCATTTCACGTTGCCAAATCGACTGACAGTATCATGAGTGGTTTGACACGCAGGATGCGTTTACCAGTCAGCTCATTGTTAGCGTTTGCTTTAGTTAACCCTGTGCATGCCGAACAGGGTGTCGACTCTCTTCCTGATTACTCTAAGGTTCCGGGAATTTCTGGGAGCTTATTATCGGTAGGTTCAGATACCTTAGCGGGCATGACGACGTTATGGGTGGAAGAGTTTAAATCTTACTACCCGAATGTTAACGCTCAAGTCCAAGCATCTGGTTCTGCGACAGCTCCACCTGCCTTAACTGAAGGAACTGCTCACCTTGGGCCTATGAGTCGCCCAATGCGTCTACGTGAAGTGGAAGCCTTCGAAAGAGAGCATGGCTATAAGCCAACCGCACTGCGAGTCGCTATTGATGCAATCGGGCTGTTTGTCCACCGAGATAACCCTATTAAAGGGCTGAACTTTCGTCAGATTGATGGCGTCTTTTCTGAGACATTACGCTGCGGAGCAACCAAGCCCCTGAATAACTGGCAAGATCTTGGAATCGATCAGCCATGGGCAAAACATCGATTCCAACTGTTTGGTCGCAATTCAGTATCTGGCACTTATGGTTACTTTAAACAGAATGCTTTGTGCGGTGGTGATTTCAAAAATCGCGTGAATGAGCAGCCAGGTTCTGCATCGGTTGTACAGTCGGTCGCTTCATCAATCAGTGGGATAGGCTACTCTGGCATTGGCTATCGAGTAGCAGGCGTTAAGTTGATTCCTATTGCCGAGAACGGTTCAGATTATGTTGAGCCGACTCGAGCGAATATCTTGAGCGGTGATTACCCTCTATCACGCTTTCTTTATGTATACGTGAATAAACACCCAGATAAACCGCTTTCTCCTGTTGAGAGAGAGTTCCTCACCTTTGTGTTCTCAAAGCAAGGGCAAGAACTGGTAGAGAAAGATGGCTATCTAGCGATACCGTCGGAGTTTGCAGAGCAAGAGTTGGCAAAAGTGGGGCTCTAATTTAGGCCACTACGAGCGCAGAGAATAAACGTACGAACAGCTTGCGATGTCGCAGGCTGTTTTTGTTTTGACTGTTCGTTATTCTAGATTCAACGACCATCCAACACTTTTCCAACGCTGTTGCTCTTCTTTCAGTTCATATTCAAGCAGTTGGTTTTGGATCAACCAATCGCTGTTAGATCCCTTCAGCTCCCAGTGATCCTGTTGTTCAACCGTTAGAGTCACGCCTGGGGCTGGCGTTTGATTGCGCTGACGATTGAGTAAGATAGCGAGTCTCAATATACGAATCAGCAGTATTACTTGTTGTGGGGCAAACAGAGAAAGTTCCGGCAAGTCTTGTAGCTTTAGTGCTTTTCTTTGATAGCGAACCAAGGTTGAGATCAAGCGTTGCTGTTCTGTATTGAAGCCTGGCATTGTCGTGTGTTTTAGCAGATAAGCCGAATGACGGTGATAGCCTTGGAATGCAATGCTTTGTCCAGTCTCATGAAGCAAAGCAGCCCAACTCAGCAGGTCATACAGTTCATTAGTGACCGTAGTCGTCACTTGAGGCTGCACTTGTTTCAGCAATGCAAGTGCGAGTACTTTCACTTTTTGGCCATGCGCTACGTCGACATGGTATCGAGAGACAAGTGTTTCGGCAGTTCTGGTCCGAACATCAATATCTTTAAATCTATCTTCCATGTCATAAAGCACGCCTTCTCTCAGGGCTGCATCAGAAAAATGTAACTCATTGATGTCTAGCGTATCCATCACTGCTGAAAGAATAATGACGCCAGCCGCAAACACTGGCTTTCTCTCATCACTTAAACCTGAAAGATTTAAGGCTTTGGATGATGAAGATTCACATAAGTGATTCTTCAAATAAGACAGGCGCTGGGGAGTAATGAGACCGTCGGTGAAACCTAAGCCTATGAGTACCTCCTTTATTGATTTAGCCGTCCCTGATGAGCCAAAGCTGATGTCCCAGGTAGCTTTCTTGTATTCTTCAATCAATGGCATTAATAGACGAGAAGCTGCGCTATAAGCATCTGAGAAGTGTTGTGAGGTTAGTCCATCGTCAGCAAAGAAACGTTGAGTGAAGCTGACGCACCCCATCGGTAAACTACGCATAATCAAAGGGGTAAAGCCTTGTCCGGCGACGAGCTCGGTACTTCCTCCACCGATATCAATAACCAATTTAGATTCAGAAGCGGTTTGAGTGTGTTCGACACCGTTATAGATTATTCGAGCTTCTTCTTGACCAGAAATAATCTCGATTGGAAAAGGAAACAGTGGTTTGGCGCGGTCTAAGAAATCATTCGCGTTTTTGGCCTTTCTTAGAGTGTGAGTTGCAACAACTTTGACATCATCCAGTTCAAAATCCGCTAGTCGCTCTGCGAACACCTTGAGGCATTCTAATCCTCGCTCGATAGCACTTTCGGATAGGAAGTTATGTTCATCCAACCCATCACCTAATCTCACTTTCTGTTTGTGTCTGCTGACTAGCTGCAGGTGCTGTTCGAATACTCGGGCAACCACCATATGGAAGCTGTTCGAACCCAAATCGATAGCTGCAATACATCGAGAATGTTTGTTATCAATTAGCGGCATGATTTTTTCTCTTGCTTGTACTTCTTGCGAGCGAGTTTCTCCATACGTTTAATATAGTGGTAAGTGGAGAGTTGTGATGTCGGGTAATCAAGTGGTTCTGCTGGTGGTTGTATGTAAGGGTTGCTCATCGATTGGTTTAGTTCTCGAGCTTTGTTGCGGTCATCGAAGTGAAACTCGGTGATATCGATAATGGTTTGCTTGATATTTTGGTCTAAGATTGGGGCTGCAACTTCAATGCGGTGATCAAAGTTTCGTGTCATCCAATCAGCAGAAGATATATAGACTTTCGGCTTTCCAGCATTACCAAATATCATCACTCTTGGGTGTTCGAGAAAACGATCGACTACGCTGACAATCTCAATATGGTCACTGATGTTGGGGATGCCAGGGACAAGAGAGCACATGCCACGAATGATCATTCGCACTTTCACGCTGGCTTGGCTTGCTTGATAAAGCTTCTCAATGATCTCTCGGTCGACCAAGTTGTTGAGTTTTAGAGTGATACTTGCAGGCTTATCCTCTATTGCATTTTGTATCTCATTCTCTATCAACTGGTAGAGGTGTTTTCTGGTGTTTTCTGGTGTTTTTGGGTGACACAATCAGTTGTTTGAACTGTGACTTTTGATAAGGGTTTTCAATGTACTTGAAGACTTGTCTCACTTCTTGAGTCAAATCTTCATTCGCAGTGAGCAGAGAAAAGTCGGTATACACGCGCGCTGTAACCTCATGAAAGTTACCAGTGCCAATATGGGCATAATGCTCGGTCTGCTTGCCTTCTTTTCGTTTTATGAGCAGCAGCTTGGAGTGGATCTTCAAACTAGGGATGCCATGGATGACTTTTACTCCTGCTTCTTGGAGTTTTTTGGTCCATTGAATATTGGCTTGTTCATCAAAGCGGGCTTGCAGTTCGACAACTACGGTGACCTTTTTGCCATTGTGGGCAGCGTCGATGATCGAGCTGAGGAGTTTTGAACCTTCTGCAACACGGTAAACGTTTATTTTTATTGAGGTTACCTTTGGGTCAAAGGAAGCCTGCCTCACGAGTTCAGTGATGTGATTAAAGGTGTGATAAGGGTAATGCAGTAAAATGTCACGAGCTTTGATCGCTTCGAAATAGTTTGGGTAGTGGTTGAAATGCGCGCACTTAATCGCGGGTAGTGGACGATTAACTAAATCACGTCGATTAAGGCTTGGAAACTCAGTGAAATGTTTGTAGTTGTGATAACGGCCACCTGCGATGACACTATCATAGTCAGACAGCTTAAGTCTGACTTGTAGAAAATGGAGCATTTCAGTTGGCATTTCTGACTCATAGATCAAGCGTATCGGCAGTGCCGTTAGGCGTTGTTCTAAACCCAAAGACATCGATTCTAATAGGCTACTTTTATCATCCTCTTGTAGATCATAATCGGCATCACGCGTCATTTTAATCGCAAAACAACGTAATGAGTCATACTTAAAGAAGCCTTTAAGTAAGTCATCCAAACAAAATCGAACTATATTATCTAACAAGATCAAAGTCGTACGCTGAGAACCCGAAGCTTCCGGTAGCTTAACAAATCGAGGGAGTGACTCTGATGGGATTTCGAGTAAGACATATTGGGAAGATGCCTCTTGCTGAATATCGATCGCCAAATAGCTTTGTTCGTCTTTGAGAATATTGAGTAACTGGCTATCTTCATTCACGAGAAGTGGAGTTAAGTGTGGCAGCACTTTTTTCTTAAAGTACTTTTTGATCCACGCACTTTGTTCTTGGCTGATTTGCTGTTCGTTAACCAGAAAAATACGATTACGTGCCAGTTCCAATAGCAAGTCGTTGTACAGCTCATGGAATCGATCATCGAGCGCGCTCGCTTTACTCTGCATTTGAGTCAGTAAAGTTTTCAGCGAGTTGGAGGGCTGTTGTGGATTTTGAAGTAAGATCTTTCGCTTCACATCAGCAAAGCGGACTTTGTAAAACTCATCGAGGTTTTTCGAGTAAATACCTAAAAAACGAACTCTTTCGATTAAGGGAACTGACTTGTCAGCCGCTTCTTGCAGCACTCTTTCGTTGAAGGACAACCAGCTAAGTTCTTTTGTGACATAGTCTTTTTCCATCGAGATGAGAATCCTTGAATACTGGCTATAGAGCGGATTACTGTAATTTAGAATGACAAAATGCACAAAATTTATGATCTTACTTTAAGAAATATGGCGATCAAACTTGTTATTAGTTTCAGTTGTTTAATGTAGCTTGTAATATAATTGTCATCTAACGTACATATTATGTCAGTAGCTAAAAAAGGTAGATAAACAGATGGCTTCAACCCAATTTTCATTGAAAGAGCGTGACAAAAAAAGATGGTTGAAAGATCGTCTCGTCCGTTTTTCGGTGACATGTGGTGCCGTCAGTGTTCTCGCTGCTCTGGTATTGATTTTTGTTTACTTGGCGATGGTCATTTTACCGGTATTTTCTGATACTGGTTTAGAGACTAACCAAGCCGTGAAAACCGTTGCCGTAGAAAAGCCTATCGTCTTGTCTGTTGATGAATATGGTCAACATGCATTTACTATCGAAAAATCCGGTTTGGTTCAGTTTTGGGATCTAGAGTCTCAAAATACACACTCTTACTTTGAGCGTAGTGTTTTAGCCAACCCCATCGCCTTTTCTAGAAATACCCCATCTGAAAACTGGTTTGCCTTTGCCGATAGCGCAAACAATCTGACTTTTTTCTCTCCTGAGTATAGTGCGCCTGTTCTGAAAAAGGGCAGCGAAGCCGAGCCTAAAATTGAGCAAATCGATCTTCCTGAACCGTTTTTAAATGACGAGTCTTCAAACGGGGCGACGATCGATAAATTTGCGTTCTCAAAAAATGGACGCGGGATTACGGTTGCCGCTCAGTTAAGTGACCAACGAGTCTTGGTTAAGTGGTATCAGAGCGACCTTTCCGGTCAGTATGTTTTTCAAAAAAGCCAATGGCTATCGGATAAGCTGGGTTTGCAGCAGCAACTACTAATCACGCCTGATGGGCAAACTCTATATCTCCGAGCACAATCGGATTTAGTTGTTTTGAAACTATCAGATAACGGCTTTGATGTTCGTGAAGTGATCGACCTTAGCTTAAGTGATGCGAAACATTCCGTAAAAAGCATCGATTTACTGTCTGGGGCCTACTCGTTGTTGGTTACGCATGAAGACGGCCAAGTTTCTCAGTGGTTCGATGTACTCAAAGATGAAAAGCGTAGCTTGACCCATATTCGAGATTTCCAGCTAGCTGAACAAGTACAGTTTATTCTTCCTGATACTTACAGAAAGGGTTTTTATAGCTTCTATAAGAACGGCACATTACAAAGCCACTATACGACCAGTGAAAAGCTGTCGTTGTTTGAGCGAGCATTCGATAAATCACCACAATTAGCGGCTATGTCTGCCAATGAACTGCATCTGGCGACGTTAATTGATAACACCATCAGTGTGGCTAAAGTCGATAATGAATACCCACAAATTTCATTCTCATCGCTTTGGCAAAAAGTTTGGTATGAAAGTTACCCTGAGCCGCAATACGTTTGGCAATCAACGTCGGCGAATGACGACTTTGAAGAGAAATTCAGTTTAGTACCTATTACGTTCGGTACCATCAAAGCCGCTCTGTTTGCGATGATGTTTGCTGTGCCGGTTGCTGTACTTGGAGCCATTTACACCGCTTACTTCATGTCTCCACGCATGCGAAGAGTGGTGAAGCCTTCGATAGAGCTGATGGAAGCACTTCCGACTGTGATCATCGGTTTTTTGGCCGGGCTTTGGTTTGCTCCAATCGTTGAGACGCATTTAACGGCAGTCTTCTCATTGATGGTGTTATTACCACTAAGCACACTGCTAACTGGACTTGTTTGGTTCTGTTTGCCGAAGATGTTAACGGGGCGATTCTCTAATGGTTGGCACGCACTGATATTGATTCCGGTATTGGTGATTACTGTGGTTGCCGTGTTTGCTGGTGGAAACAGCATTGAAGCCCTGTTGTTTGGTGGTGATATTCGTACTTTCTTGGCGAGTTATGGCATCGATTTTGATCAACGCAATGCGTTGGTAGTTGGCTTTGCTATGGGCTTTGCGGTTATCCCAACGATATTCACGATTGCTGAAGATGCTATTTTCTCTGTACCTAAACACTTATCGGACGGTTCATTAGCGTTAGGTGCGACGGCGTGGCAGACGCTTATCTATGTGGTGTTATTGACGGCTAGCCCAGGTATCTTTTCAGCAGTCATGATGGGGCTAGGGCGAGCGGTAGGCGAAACCATGATCGTCTTGATGGCGACAGGTAACACACCAATTCTCGATTGGAATATTTTGGAAGGGATGAGGACATTATCGGCAACGATTGCTGTTGAGCTGCCGGAATCAGAAGTAGGCGGTTCTCATTTCCGCTTGCTGTTCTTGGCTGCACTTCTTCTGTTTATCTTCACATTCGCGGTCAACTCAGTTGCTGAGTGGGTTAGACAAAGACTAAGAGATAAATATCGTGCGCTGTAGTTTTAAAGATTTGCCTCAATGTGTGCCAATGGCTTTTAGTTGCTTGGCTAATGTATCCTGTGGTCTTCGCCGCTCCTTGAATTCAGCACGTCAGAGCAAGGTCGATCATGATGAATAAATTGAAGTCATTATTATCTTGGGTTAAATCGGGCTCTCCGTGGATATGGTTAACGGGTGGGGCGGTGAGCATCAGTATGCTATCTGTTCTTGGCCTAATGCTGCTAATCGGCTGGAAGGGCTTGACCTATTTTTGGCCCGCTCCTTTGTATCAATGGCAAGTCGACTCCAAAGACTTATCGCTGGTGGTTGATCTTGATGAAACGGTATCAAAACAAGATGTATTGGTTGGTCAGTTATATGAACGAAAATACATCCCGATAGAGCAAGTTCCACAGGTCCATGACCTTTTGTCTCCTCAAAATTTGTCGAGTGGGCTAATACAACGCTTGAGCATCAAAGTTGCCAATAGAGAACTGTATCCTGCGGACTTTGTTTCCATTCTGGATGTTAACTTACGTGAACCAACAACCCCGCGCGATTGGGTTGTGATTGAACGAAGTCGAGGTGGCTATTTTTTTGGCAAACCTGTGGGTTTTAAAACGGCTTCTGGCACCTTTGATTCAAACATAGACCAAAAACTCGAACAAGGTTTAGCGTTCGCCGATACGTTACGTAAAGAAACGTCGCGTGTTGTGAACCAAGAAATTCGCAATATCAGCTGGCAATTGGAGAACCTGCGTTTAGAAAAACGTAAGCTTGAACTCAATGAGTCCGTGAGCGATGAGTATCTTAAAACCTATACTCAAACTAAACTGGAGTTAAATCGCCAATTAGGTGAAGCAGAAGTTAAACTTGAGCATCTTAGAACGCAGCTCAATGTCGAAAGCTTGCTTGTTGAGGATATGACAGGAGAGCTGGTCGAAATTTCGCTTAGCCACATTCTGGATTATTGGTACCCGAATAATATGTCCTATCTTGAAAAGGTTGGGCATTGGGGCAAACAAGTTTGGAAGTTCTTATCAGAGAACCCAAGAGATTCGAACTCTGAAGGCGGTGTGTTTCCTGCTATATTTGGCACCGTCCTGTTGGTTATTCTGATGTCGATCGTCGTGATGCCTCTTGGTGTGGTCGCTGCGATATATCTTCATGAATACGCAAAAAACAACGCATTAACACGTTTGATTCGTATCGCCGTGATTAACTTGGCGGGTGTACCGTCGATTGTGTATGGCGTTTTTGGTTTAGGCTTCTTCGTCTATACCATTGGTGGCTCGATTGATACGTTGTTTTATGCTGAGCGATTACCCGCTCCGACATTTGGTACGCCAGGCCTACTTTGGTCAGCACTAACCCTGGCAGTATTGACGCTTCCAGTCGTTATCGTAACCACCGAAGAGGGCTTAACGCGTATTCCTAGCTCTGTGAGGCACGGTTCATTAGCGCTGGGTGCTACTCAATTTGAGACGCTTTGGCGCATTGTTTTACCGATGGCAAGTCCTGTGATTATTACGGGTTTGATTTTGGCAATCGCGAGAGCCGCAGGGGAAGTTGCTCCACTCATGCTGGTAGGGGTTGTGAAATTAGCATCAAGCTTGCCGGTAGATGGTCAATTCCCTTATCTACACTTAGACAGAAAGTTCATGCATTTAGGCTTCCATATCTATGATGTTGGTTTTCAAACTTCTAATATCGAAGCGGCACGACCTTTAGTGTACGCGACTTCATTTTTATTGGTTACGGTGATTGTTGGATTGAATTTAACAGCCATCAATATCCGTAATAACCTGCGTGAAAAATACCGAACCTTAGGACAAGATTAGATGTTCTCGATTAATGAAACCTTGGGTTACCAAGCACCTTTAGATGTACATAATCTAAAGGAAGAACAAATCGCTATCTCGATCGAAGGGCTAAATCTTTACTACAAAGAAAGCCAAGCGCTCGATGATATCTCAATGAAGATACCTAAAGGGCAGGTGACGGCTTTTATCGGTCCTTCTGGCTGTGGTAAGTCGACCTTATTACGCTGCATTAATCGCATGAACGACCTTGTTGAGGGCTGTAAGGTTTCAGGCAAAGTGAAGCTTCACGGAAAGAATATCTATCATCCTAAAGTGGATGTCGCGACCTTACGACGTCGTGTCGGTATGGTATTCCAGCGTCCGAACCCGTTTCCTAAATCTATCTATGAGAACGTGGTTTATGGCCTGAGGTTGCAAGGCGTGAGTAACAGCCGAGACCTCGATGATGCCGTTGAGCGCTCTCTGCGCGCGGCTGCGCTATGGGATGAAGTGAAAGACCGTTTGCATGAGAATGCCTTTGGTTTATCTGGTGGTCAACAGCAGCGTTTGGTTATCGCTCGTGCGGTTGCGATTGAGCCTGAAGTGTTGTTGTTAGATGAGCCGACATCGGCACTGGACCCTATTTCTACTCTGACGATTGAAGAGCTGATCAACGATCTCAAGACGCAATACACAGTGGTGATTGTTACCCACAACATGCAACAAGCTGCGCGTGTAAGTGACCATACTGCTTTTATTCATATGGGAAAATTGATCGAGTACTCAGATACGGACTCAATTTTTACGTCTCCATTGAAAAACCAAACGGAAGACTACATTACTGGTAGATATGGCTAACCTCTGAAGAGGTGTCACCTAGAGCTAAGTCACTCTACAAAATGACTTTCTTCATTTCTTTCAAGGAGCAGATATGCATTTCGGTCGCCATATTTCAGGACAATTCAATGTCGAGTTAGAGTCGATCCGTACTCATGTATTGACCATGGGCGGGTTAGTGGAGCAGCAGCTTTCGTTTGCAATGCAGGCGCTTCACAAAGACGATGTTGAATTGGCTAAAAAAGTGATTCGTGACGACCATAAAGTGAATGCAATGGAAGTTTCGATTGATGAAGCATGTACTCGAATCATTGCAAAACGTCAGCCTACCGCGAAAGATCTGCGTTTGATTATGGCGATCATCAAAACCATTACCGATCTAGAACGCATCGGTGATGTTGCCTCTAAAATTGCTCAGGGTGCTATAGAGATCCCTTCAACCAAAGAGCAAAAATTTCATGTCTCACTAGAACCTCTTTGCCGTCAAGCAATCACTATGCTTCACCAAGTATTAGATGCTTTTGCTCGTATGGATGTTGATGCGGCTGCTGAAGTTCATAAGCTTGATGATAAGTTGGATGTGGAGTACGAAGCTGTTATTCGTCAATTAATGACGTACATGATGGAAGATCCTAAGAACATTCCTAATATTTTGCAGGTGATGTGGTCAGCTCGTGCAATTGAGCGGGTGGGAGATCGTTGCCAGAATATCTGCGAGTACATAATCTACTTTGTTAAAGGCAAAGATGTACGCCACCTTGGTGACCAAAGTTTAGATGATGCGTTAAAGTAAAATCCTTCCCCACGTTTGATAATGGCTGCTTACTTACGCAGCCTTACAAAAGTCGCCTGTCAAGTGAGATTTGGTGTAACCCTTTGTTTTGTATTGCTTTGTTTTCATTTGATAACAAAGGCAACGGTAGTATCTATGCCGGTCACCGGTATCCGCTATATCCCTTGTGAGCTATCATTCTGCTGCATTTTTACCTTGCATTAATTTATTAGGCAGATATCAGTATGAAGAAGCTTCTTTTAGTTTTAACTCCCCTTTTAACGTTAACAGCATGTGGCAGTGTTGCCATCATGGATAAATCAGATGCTGTTAATCAGCAACCAGAGCTAGTGATTAAAACAGATGGTGATTTTTGGGGGCTAGGACAAGAAGGTACGTTTGATATTGCAGGCTTGTATCGAGGAAAATACAGTCGAGATTCATCAAGTTCAACATGGTTTGATACTATTTCATTCAAAAGCGGTGAGCTTGCGGCTGAGATCATTAGAGTCGATAACGATCAAGTGTGGAACTTAGTCTGTTCTGGTGGTGGAACTTCAGTGAACTACATGGGCGTTGATTTTGGTGGTAACAAACCTTATCGCTGTTCTATATCTCAGAAGGGTGAGCAGTTAGGAGAGTTCGTTTTAGAGTCTCAATCTGGGATGATCAAAGTCAGCTTGGAAAAGAAAGAGGCTGGTTATATTCAAGTTGGATCTAAGAAATATGACGTAGAAACTGTCCACTCAAGCAAAGATCTTTTGATGTCAGTCGAAAAACCTTTGGGGTATAGCTTTAAGCAAGCTTCACAAGAGGTTGCATCTGCACAGACAAATGGAATGCTATCTTTACAGATGCTGCCTGACCTTAATGATGCTGAGAAAGATATATTAGTTATTGGCACTATCGCTAGTGCATTAAGTTGGCGTCCCGAAGAGTAAGTGAACCTATCAGGCTCTAAGTCATCCTATTTTTAATAGGAAGCACAAAGTTATTAAAGGGTTTGTGTTAATTACTTTGCTCACAACGAGTAGCCACTGTGAGCAAAGTACTTTATCTAATGTCGACAGAGGTTAGAATTTGTAGCCAACTGTAAAAGACAATTGGTTGATATCGTTGTCATCCATCATTCCTGGATTTGTGTTAGCAACTATTGCCTTAAGCGGTGAGAGCGACTCTAACATCGGATATCTTGCCAGCATCAGTCACTGGAATCTGATAATCATCAACATCATCATGGCCCATTTGAGCATTTGAATTACTTTCCATTAGGCTCAGCCTAGTTGATTTTCCTGAGAGGTGAAGAGCAGGGACTTGAGTGGTGCTTTGAATTATTTTTGCATTCGCAGCGTTAACACCTGCCCCTGCCATGATGTCAATTCGTCCATCGGCTTGTTTGACCATTGCAGTCAATACATCAATGCCTTGTTCAGCATTAACAGCAAGCCCTGATGTCAGAATTCTTTCACATCCGAGTTCAATGACCTGCTCCAAGGCTGTTTGAAAATCAGAACTTTGATCAATGGCTCTGTGGAACGTAATCCCAAGTTTTAAAGAGTGCGCTTTGTCTGCCAGTTGCTGCATTTTGGGTATATCAATACTTCCGTTAGGCGCCAACACACCAAGTACCACTCCGTCCAATCCTGCACTTGCACAAGCTTCAATATCTTCAAACATAGAAAGCATATCATCATCGTCGAAAATGAAGTCGCCTTGTCTTGGTCTTATCATTGCATACACAGGAACTGATGAGATGCGAGCTGCTTGCTTCATCATTCCGAAGCTTGGCGTTAACCCACCTAGCGCTAATGAAGAACAAAGCTCAATCCTGTCAGCGCCTCCGGTTAGAGCGTTATGTAGAGATTCTAAATTATCGATACAGACTTCAATTTCGACGTTCATCGTGTTTATCCGTTCAAAAAGAGATTGATGAAATAATAGCAATCTAGATACAGGCATGAATAGGCAGTGCTAGAGGAAAATAGAGGTAAAGTTTGAGTTTAGAGCTACCTCAATTATTTGTATTAAGAGACAGTCTAAGGGGAAGAAAAAACAAAAAGCCCGAAGCGTTAACTTCGGGCTTTGAATAAGACTTTACTTCTTAACTGATTGGCGGTGCGCTTTGCGCTATTAGCTTATGCTTTATTTCTCTTTATAGAGAGTCTTCCAACCATTAACCCGCGTTGAGTTCGGGCTTAAGAGGTAATTACTTGCTTAGGTCGTCAGCGTGCTCAGATAGGAATGCTGCAACGCCTTTTGGAGATGCGTCCATACCTGATTTACCTTCTTCCCATTGTGCAGGACAAACTTCACCGTTCTTCTCGTGGAAGTTTAGTGCGTCTACCATGCGTAGCATTTCATCGATGTTACGGCCTAGTGGAAGATCGTTAACTACTTGGTGACGTACAAGGCCGTCAGCGTCGATTAGGAAAGAACCACGGAAAGCAACACCTGCTTCTGGGTGCTCAACATCGTATGCTTTGCAGATCTCGTGCTTAACGTCAGCAACTAGAGGGTATTTAACTTGACCGATACCGCCGTCAGCGATAGCAGTGTTACGCCATGCGTTGTGAGAGAATTGAGAATCGATAGAAACACCGATTACTTCAACGCCTTTAGCTTGGAAATCTTCTAGACGGTTGTCGAAAGCGATTAGCTCTGAAGGACAAACGAAAGTGAAGTCTAGTGGGTAGAAGAAAACAACCGCTTTCTTACCTTTAGTGAATTCTGCGAAGTTGAAGTTATCAACGATCTCACCGTTACCTAGAACAGCTGCTGCAGTAAAGTCAGGGGCTTGACGACCTACTAGTACCATTTTGGAATCTCCTAAAAAATTAGTTGGCCCAACACATCTTTGTTTGGGCTCCGTTTCTACGCGACAAACTATAGTACAATCGGTACTATAGAAAAAAGCGAATTAAATAGATTAAGTTCATCGAAAAAAGCGATAAGCTTATTCTTTGTCCTTTTCTCAGGTTTCATGACCTTCATGTAACTTATCCTACTCATATTACAAAGTAATTTCATGAATAAATGGCCAAGTCTTAAGCAACTTCACTATCTTGTTACTCTTCACGAAACACGCCACTTTAGCGACGCCGCTGATCGCTGTTTCGTTAGCCAGTCGACACTAAGTAAAGGTATCCAAAACCTCGAAGAGCTGATTGGTTGCCCTCTTTATGAGAAGAAAGATAAGAAGAGTCCATTGGTTTTTACGCAAGCGGGGGAGCTGGTGGTTAAGCATGGCCGGGAATTATTGGCGAAAGGGCAAGACTTGGTTGAACTTGGAAACCTATGTAATGGCGATGCGATGCAAGGGCAGCTGCGAGTAGGGTGTATTCCTACCATAGCGCCGTTCCTTTTGTGCGATTTGGTACAAGAAGCGAACCAACGCTTCCCTCAGTTAAATTTATTACTACGAGAAGATACGACAACGAATTTACTCGCTGCACTGCGTCATGGTGAGTTAGATGTGCTGATTCTTGCTCTGCCTGTCGATATCGACAACATGGAGAGCCAAGTTGTTGGGCAAGATCCTTTTAGAATGGTGATCAGCCGCAATCAAGCAGATGGCATTCGTGTGCCAATTAAATATGACGACTTGCCAGACGAGTCTGTATTCTTGTTGGAGAACGAGCACTGCTTAACCGAGCATGCGGTATCAGCTTGTAAGCTAACCGATAAAGAGAAGATAAACCCATTTACAGCAACTAGCCTTCACACATTGGTTCAAATGGTGGCAAACGGGCTAGGTACTACCTTTATCCCTCAGATGGCGATCGACCATGGTTTGCTGCAAAACCAGAATTTAGTGGTGATCGACCCTCCTGGCCAACAGGCGTACCGAGACATAGGTCTTGTTTGGCGACCAAGCTCTTCGCGTCGTGAAACCTTCCACCAATTGGCGGATGTGGTGTCTGAGCTCCTATAATAATCCGGTCGAAAAAATCTCTTTGAGCGGCTGAATTGGCCGCTCTTCTTTATGTCACGTCCGAGCGTTACTCCACTTCAGCTTCTTCTGGCTCGACTTCTTCCTGTAGCTCTAGCAAGTTTATAGCGATTGTGACGAAATCGCTGTCGGTAATAATGCCGACTAGTTCGTGGTTTTCTACGACAGGTAAACAGCCCACTTTGTGTTTTTGCAT
The DNA here is from genome assembly GCF_002875705.1 of Vibrio sp. 10N.261.45.E2. Lineage (GTDB taxonomy): Bacteria > Pseudomonadota > Gammaproteobacteria > Enterobacterales > Vibrionaceae > Vibrio. The sequence goes on along the minus strand of NZ_MCZZ01000149.1, from coordinate 33,739 downwards.
ATAGATAGCTGACTCTTTTAATCCTGCACGTGGCTCTATAGACATAACACTTTTATGCATGATGTCGTTAAGCGGTGTTGAAAGGGTAAAAGATTGAGCTGGTGGGATGTTTTGTAGGCTGGACTCTTGAGCGGCTAGAACGTCTCGCTGTGTGACGACACCTAGTAGTTGTCTGTCAGAATCTACGACTGGAATATGGCGGATATCAAGCGCTTCCATCATGTGCTTAGCATCGGCCAGTGAGTGTGAGCGCAATAGGGTATGAGGGTTGCGAGTCATCATATCTTCAACCTTGATCATACGAACCTCCTTCTTTTTTATTTTGTTGCTATTACTATAGTTTTTTATCCAAAAAATAACTGAGATCTGACGCATTCTAGGGTGAGTTTTGTGCAACTAATTCTTTCAATTGAGGAGCTGAATTGGTCGCATTATTTTACGCCTCTTTACAATAATCCAGTACTGTAAACCTTGCTATTGCGGCTCGTGTGCCTATACTAGCCCACTGCGAAATTTTTAGTCGTGTTTGCGATGTGTTTCTGGTAACGATTGATTTACCGTAACGATTATCCAGCAACTACGATTTATGATTCGTCAACGGCACAAATCTCATCAACTAAGACAAGACTAGACACATGCAAGTTTCAGATTTTCACTTTGACCTACCAGATGAACTCATTGCTCGCTATCCTCAAGAGGAGCGCACTGCAAGCCGCCTACTTAAATTAGATGGCAACAGTGGCAACCTAGCTGATGGTTCGTTTAAAGACGTTTTAGACTTGGTTGAGCCAGGCGATCTTGTTGTTTTCAATAACACTCGAGTGATTCCTGCTCGTGTATTCGGTCGCAAGGCATCAGGTGGTAAGCTTGAAGTGTTGGTTGAGCGTATGCTTGATGAGAAAAGTATTCTTGCGCATGTTCGTTGTTCTAAATCACCGAAGCCGGGCACTGAGCTGTTCCTTGGTGAGAACGATGAGTATGAAGCTGAAATGGTGGCTCGCCACGATGCGTTATTTGAAATCCATTTTACATCCGAGCAAAGCGTTTTAGAGATTCTTAACAGTGTTGGTCACATGCCACTGCCTCCTTACATTGATCGTCCTGATGAAGATGCAGATAAAGAGCGCTACCAGACTGTCTATAATGAAAAGCCGGGCGCAGTTGCAGCTCCAACAGCAGGCCTTCACTTTGATGACAAGCTAATGGCTGACATGAAAGAAAAAGGTGTTGAGTTTGCTTACGTGACGCTTCACGTTGGTGCTGGTACGTTTCAGCCAGTAAAAGTAGACAATATCAATGATCACCACATGCATGCTGAGTACGTTGAAGTACCGCAAGAAGTGGTAGATGCGGTTGCTGCTACTAAAGCGCGTGGCGGGCGCATTATTGCCGTTGGTACAACATCGGTTCGCTCACTCGAGAGTGCTGCGCAAGATGCATTGAAGAAAGGCACAGAGTTAGTTCCGTTCTTCGGTGACACTGAAATCTTTATCTTCCCTGGCTATGAATACCAGTTGGTGGATTGTTTGATTACCAATTTCCACTTACCAGAATCAACGCTGATTATGTTGGTGAGCGCATTTGCAGGTTACGACAACGTGATGGGCGCATACGATCACGCAGTGAAGAGCGAATATCGTTTCTTCAGCTACGGTGACGCTATGTTCATCAATAAGAAAACCAGCTAATTTAAGCGGGTTATAAGCGATATACATAAGAATTTACGGGTGCTAGCAGTAAGCTAGGAGTCGGGCAGGGTCTCTGTCTAATCTCTCGCAAGGAATACGCGACCGCTCCTCATAGAGTATTAAGGCTAACTTAAGCTCTGAATTAACAGTCAGATTGTTTCTCTGGCATATTGGAGGCTTCGTGAAATTAAAATACGAACTTAAAAAAACTAATAGCGGCGCACGTCGTGGTCAACTTCAGTTTGAACGCGGTACCGTTGAAACCCCAGCATTCATGCCTGTAGGTACTTACGGTACTGTAAAAGGCATGACACCTGAAGAAGTGAAAGACACAGGTGCTGAAATCCTATTAGGTAACACATTCCACCTATGGCTACGCCCTGGTCAAGAAATCATGAAAATGCACGGTGACTTGCACGATTTCATGAATTGGCACGGTCCTATCCTAACAGATTCAGGCGGCTTCCAAGTATTCAGCCTAGGTGCGATGCGTAAAATCACTGAAGAGGGTGTTCACTTCCGTAACCCTGTAAACGGTGACAAGATCTTCATGGACGCTGAGAAGTCGATGGAAATCCAAAAAGATTTAGGTTCAGACATCGTAATGATCTTCGATGAGTGTACGCCTTACCCTGCGACACACAAAGAAGCAAAAGACTCAATGGAGATGTCTCTTCGTTGGGCTGAGCGTTCACGTAACCACTTCGACAAACTTGAAAACCCGAACTCGCTATTCGGTATCGTTCAAGGTGGTGTTTACGAAGACCTTCGTGATGTATCTGTTAAAGGCCTAACTGAAATTGGTTTTGACGGTTACGCAGTTGGCGGCCTAGCAGTAGGCGAACCAAAAGAAGATATGCACCGCATTCTTGAGCACACATGTCCTCAACTGCCGGAAGATAAGCCACGTTACCTAATGGGCGTAGGCAAACCTGAAGACTTGGTTGAAGGTGTTCGTCGCGGTATCGACATGTTTGACTGTGTAATGCCAACGCGAAATGCCCGTAACGGCCACCTGTTTGTGACTGAAGGTGTGATCAAGATCCGTAATGCGAAGCATAAAACCGATACAACACCACTAGATTCAGAGTGTGACTGTTACACTTGTAAGAACTACAGCAAGTCGTACTTACACCATTTGGATCGTTGTAACGAAATCCTAGGTGCTCGACTGAACACGATTCATAACCTGCGTTTCTACCAACGAGTAATGTCAGACATTCGTCAGTCTATCGATGAAGACCGCTTTGAAGAGTTCGTTGCAGAGTTCTACGCAAGAATGGGGCGTGAAGTGCCACTACTAGGTAAAGAATCTTAGTATTTCTTTTTTTGCGAGCCCTGTCTCTCTTCGGAGGGATGGGGCTTGAAAATAAAGGGATGCAACCCAATTAGACAAACAATTACGAAAATATAAATAGAGGATGTTTTAAATGTTTATTTCTCAAGCTCACGCAGCAGCAGAAGGTGCACCAGCAGGCGGCGGTTTCGAAATGCTTATCATGCTAGGTATGTTCGCTGTGATCTTCTACTTCATGATCTACCGCCCACAAGCTAAGCGTGTTAAAGAGCACAAGAACCTTATGTCTTCTATGGGCAAAGGCGATGAAGTTCTTACAAGCGGTGGCCTAATTGGTAAGATCACTAAGATTGCAGAAGACAGCGACTACGTTGCTATCGAACTGAACGCAAACAACGAAGTAGTTATCAAGAAAGACTTCGTTACAGCAGTGCTACCAAAAGGTACTCTGAAATCTCTATAAACAGCTAGAGGATCCTCGCTGTGCTAAACCGTTATCCGTTATGGAAGTACCTGATGGTGGTGTTTACTATCGCCATCGCTGCGTTGTACGCACTTCCGAATATATACGGTGAAGATCCGGCAGTTCAAGTTACAGGGGCGCGCGGCGCCTCTGTAGATATGTCTACGCTGGATGCTGTCACCAATGCTCTTGAAGCAGAAAACCTTTCTACTAAATCCGTTGCTCTAGAAAACGGTTCCATTCTTGTTCGCTTTAACGATACAGACTCTCAAATTAGTGCCCGTGATGTTATCACTGAAGCATTAGATGAAAACGTTATCGTTGCATTAAACTTAGCGGCTTCAACTCCTGATTGGCTTGAATCTATTGGTGCTGCACCAATGAAGCTTGGTCTTGACCTACGTGGTGGTGTTCACTTCTTAATGGAAGTGGATATGGACGCTGCAATGGAAAAGCTCGTTGGCCAACAAGAAGAAGCCTTCCGTAGTGAACTTCGTGAAGAGAAGATCCGTTACCGTGCAATTCGCCCATCAGGCAAAGATGCGGTTGAAGTGATTCTACGTAACGAAGAGCAGCTTGCTGAAGCTAAATCGCTACTGCAATCTAAGCACCAAGACATGACATTCGTAGATTCTGACTCGAATGGTCGTTTTTCTTTGATTGCTAACTTCACTGAAGCTCGTCTTCAAGAAATCCGCAACTATGCGGTTGAGCAAAACATTACTATTCTACGTAATCGTGTGAACGAACTTGGTGTTGCTGAGCCTTTGGTTCAACGTCAAGGCGCTAGCCGTATTGTTGTGGAATTGCCTGGTGTTCAAGACACGGCTCGTGCTAAAGAGATTCTTGGCGCGACAGCGACACTTGAGTTCCGTGAAGTTGATAGCAGTGCTGATTTAGCCGCTGCCGCTTCTGGTCGTGCCCCTGCGGGTAGCGAAATCAAGCAAGATCGTGATGGTCGCCCTGTGGTACTTAAGAAGCGCGTTATCCTAGGCGGCTCAAGTATTACTGATGCAAGCTCAAGTGTTGATGAATATGGTCGTCCTCAAGTTAACATCTCGCTAGATAGCGAAGGTGGTAGCAAGATGTCTGCGTTCTCTCGTCAAAATATCGGTAAGCTAATGGCGACGGTATTTGCTGAGTACAAAGACAGCGGTCGTAAAACACCTGAAGGCCGAGTGATCTTAAGTAAGCACGAAGAAGTGATTAACCAAGCAACGATTCAATCTGCGCTGGGCCGTAACTTCCGTATTACTGGTATCGACTCAACGGCTGAAGCTCATAACTTGGCACTTCTACTGCGTGCTGGTGCTCTAATTGCACCTATCTCGATTGTAGAAGAGCGTACGATTGGTCCATCAATGGGTCAGCAAAACATCGATATGGGTATCATGGCGATGGTTTGGGGTATGGCTGCAGTAATGCTATTTACGCTGCTTTACTACCGTAGTTTTGGTTTGATTGCGAACGTTGCGCTAATGGCGAACTTGGTGTTGATTATCGGTGTGATGTCGATGATTCCAGGGGCGACCATGACCCTGCCAGGTATAGCCGGTATCGTATTAACAGTCGGTATGGCGGTTGATGCGAACGTTCTGATCTTTGAGCGTATACGTGAAGAGCTTCGAGATGGACGCAGTCCACAGCAAGCCATTCACCAAGGTTACGCGAACGCATTCAGCACAATCGCCGATGCCAACATCACCACACTGCTAACAGCAATCATTCTATTTGCTGTGGGTACAGGTGCGATTAAAGGCTTCGCGGTAACGCTGTCTATCGGTATCTTGACTTCAATGTTTACAGCTATTGTCGGAACACGTTGTATCGTGAACCTGATGTATGGCGGCAAACGCGTTAAAAAACTGTCGATCTAAGGCTAGGAATTAATATGTTTCAGATTCTAAAAGCAGACAAAATGATCGACTTTATGCGTTGGTCAAAAGTTGCCTTTGTTTTTTCTATCTTGATGATTGGTACTGCTATCTTCACCCTAACAACGAAATCGTTGAACTGGGGTCTGGATTTTACTGGCGGTACTCTGATTGAAGTTGGTTTTGAACAACCGGCACACCTTCCTGATATCCGTAGTGCACTAGAAGCCGAAGGCTTTGGTGATGCAACGGTACAGAACTTTGGTTCAGCTCGTGATGTAATGGTTCGTCTACGTCCTCGTGACGGCGTTGCTGGCGAAACTCTTGGTAACCAAATCCTTTCAGCTATCGAGAAAGGCACGGGTGAACAAGTTGAAATGCGTCGTATCGAGTTCGTCGGCCCTAATGTGGGTGACGAATTAACAGAAGCGGGTGGCCTTGCTATCCTAGTTTCTCTTATCTGTATCCTGATCTACGTATCAGTGCGATTTGAATGGCGTTTGGCTGCAGGTGCTGTATTAGCACTGGCGCACGACGTTATCATCACACTGGGTGTGTTCTCTCTAATGCAAATTGAGGTGGATCTTACCATCGTAGCAGCCTTGCTAACGGTAGTCGGTTACTCCCTCAATGATACCATCGTTGTATTCGACCGTATTCGTGAGAACTTCCGTAAGATGCGTAAGGGTGAAGCTCCTGAAGTACTGAACAGCTCAATCACACAAACATTGAGCCGTACATTGATCACTTCTGGTACAACGTTATTCGTAGTTATTGCATTGTTCGTTCAGGGCGGCGCTATGATTCACGGCTTCGCGACTGCACTTCTACTTGGTATTACCGTTGGTACTTACTCTTCTATCTACGTTGCATCTGCACTGGCGATGAAGTTGGGTATTACGCGTGAACACCTAATGCCACCACAAGTGGAAAAAGAAGGTGAAGAGTTTGACGAAATGCCATAGGCTCTATGCTGAATGACATTTACAAACCAAAAAAACCGCTAGGCAACTAGCGGTTTTTTTACATCTAAATTTAATGGGGAAGCTCAACGCAATTTATTGGCAAATTGAGTTGCACTTACTGTCACTAAGAGCCACCATTCTCGCATCTCGCATCTCGCATCTCGCATCTCGCATCTCGCATCTTGGAATCGTAGATACAAAAAAGCCCCGCATGTGCGAGGCTTTGAATTTTTTAGCGCTCTATTCAATAGAGACTATCAACGTAAGGCCTGAATTACTTCAGCATACCTTCGTTAGCGTTCTCACGAACGTGCTTAAGAATAGACTTAACACCACGTGCGCTTGAAGCAACAACATTACCAGAAGTCATGTAATCAGTACCGCCAGCAAAGTCAGTCATGATAGCACCAGCTTCGCGAGCGATTAGATCGCCAGCTGCTAGATCCCATGGCTTAAGGCCAAGCTCTAGGTAACCATCAACACGGCCAGCTGCTAGGTAACATAGGTCAAGAGCAGGAGAACCTGTACGACGGAAATCAGCACAGTCAATGAATAGACCAGAGATGATCTTCATGAAAGATTCAGAGTGTTGTTTTTGCTTGAATGGGAAACCAGTCGCTAGAACAGTACCTTGAAGGTCTTTTAGTTGAGTAACACGCATACGAGCGTTGTTAAGCTGAGCGCCAGCGCCACGTTGAGCTGTGAATAGCTCGTTTAGCATTGGGTCATAAACACAAGCAACTTCTGTACGACCGTTCATGCGAACAGCGATAGATACAGAGAAGTGAGGGAAACCTTTTACAAAGTTGTTGGTGCCATCTAGTGGGTCAACGATCCATTGTACGTCAGAGTCTTTACCTTCAGTCAGGCCTTTCTCTTCAGAAATAATGCTGTGCTCTGGGTAAGATGCTTTGATTGTCTCAATGATCATGTACTCAGCTTCTTGAGCAATGTTAGTAACGTAATCGTTGTTACCTTTTAGAGACGATTCGATCTTATCAGTTGTTTCTAGAGATTTAGCAATATGGTTGCCAGCTTTACGCGCAGCGCGTATCGCAATGTTTAGCATTGGATGCATATGGTTTTTCCCACAAGATGTTAAAGAACAATTTAAAGCGGCGGCGAGTATACCAAAGTTTTACCAAAAGGGAAGTGGTTATTTTTTGAACTCTTGGTTTCACATTACGCGAAGGGTCTGACCATTTTACTTTGCTATGTGTTAATATCTCGCGATTATTTTTAAAGTGGTGTCATATAGCATGTTAGACAATGTAAAAGTCGTTCTGGTTGGTACGTCTCATTCGGGAAATATCGGATCAGCAGCTCGCGCAATGAAAGTGATGGGTTTGAGTCAATTAGTTCTTGTAGACCCTCAATGTGAAGTTGACGAGCAGACCTTAGCACTGGCTGCTGGTGCTGGTGACATCGCTGAAAACGCAGTGATTGTTTCTACGCTTGATGAAGCAGTAAAAGACTGTGGTTTGGTTGTGGGTTCCAGCGCTCGCTCTCGTACACTTGAATGGCCAATGCTTGAGCCTCGTGAGTGTGGTGAAAAGTTTGCGGTTGAAGGTCAAAAGCACCCTGTCGCATTGGTGTTTGGTCGTGAGCGTACAGGCTTGACCAACGATGAGCTTCAGAAGTGCCACTTCCATGTTTGTATTCCAGCTAACCCTGAATATAGCTCGCTAAATCTAGCAATGGCGGTACAAACTCTGAGCTACGAAGTACGTGTAGCACACCTTAATATGGTGGCTAGCCAATACAAGCCTCAGCAACAAGATGACTACCCTCGTCACGACGAACTAGAAATGTTCTATGAACACCTTGAAAAAGTCATTATCGATACCCAATTTATCTCTAAGGATAAGCCTGGTCAGGTAATGAATAAGTTACGTCGCCTGTTTAGTCGTGCGCGTCCAGAACTGCAAGAAATCAACACGCTTCGCGGTATTCTGACTTCGATTGAGAAGAGCAAAAACGACCAGTAAAAGCCACACAAACCCTAAGGATGAATACTTGACTAAAATAGTCAGGTAAAATACTTGACCAATTTAGTCGGGTATGGGAAGATTCCAACCACATAAACAATGTGGATACGGTGTGGTATGAAACTTACATCTAAAGGAAGATATGCGGTCACAGCTATGCTAGATGTAGCACTGCATTCGCAAAAAAGCCCAGTACCTCTGGCGGATATTTCAGAGCGTCAAGGCATCTCGTTATCTTACTTAGAACAACTGTTTTCTAAGTTACGTAAAGCTGGCTTAGTTGCTAGTGTTCGTGGTCCTGGTGGTGGTTACCGTCTAGGTGCTGAAGCGAGCGACATCGCTGTCGGAACTGTGATTGCAGCAGTAGACGAATCAGTGGATGCAACTAAGTGTCACGGTCGAGCAGATTGCCAAGGTGGCAGTCGTTGTTTAACTCATACCCTTTGGCGTGATTTAAGCTCCCGAATCAGCAGCTTCTTAAACGACATTACGCTCGGTGAGCTAATGAAAGATAACGAAGTTTTAGAAATTTCTGATCGTCAAGATATTGATCTTGCGGTTAATAATAGTTTTGCACATAAAAATACGAGCACTACAACGATTAGTGCAGCACCTCACGGTGTTAATGCCCGCTCTTAGCGGTCAGTTTTTACATTGGAGTAGAAAATGAAACTGCCTATTTACTTTGACTATTCAGCTACATGCCCAGTCGATCCACGTGTTGCTGAGAAAATGGTTCAGTGCATGACGATGGACGGTAACTTCGGTAACCCTGCATCTCGTTCACACCGTTACGGCTGGCAGGCAGAAGAAGCAGTAGATAATGCTCGTGAGCAAATTGCTGATCTATTAAATGCAGACCCACGTGAAATTGTTTTCACTTCAGGTGCTACAGAGTCAGATAACCTTGCTATCAAAGGTGCAGCGCACTTTTACGAGAAGAAAGGTAAGCACGTAATCACGTGTAAAACAGAACATAAAGCGGTTCTTGATCCATGTCGCCAACTAGAGCGTGAAGGTTTCGAGGTTACTTACCTAGAGCCTGAAGCAAACGGCATCATCGATCTAGACAAGCTACAAGCTGCAATGCGTGAAGATACTGTTTTAGTTTCTATCATGCACGTAAACAACGAGATTGGTGTAATCCAAGATATCTCTGCAATCGGCGAATTATGTCGTGCACGCAAGATCATCTTCCACGTTGATGCAGCGCAGTCTGCGGGTAAAATCCCTCTAGACGTAAAAGAGATGAAGGTAGACCTTATCTCTATGTCTGCACACAAAGCATACGGCCCTAAAGGTATCGGTGCGCTTTACGTTCGTCGTAAGCCACGTATTCGCCTAGAAGCGCAAATGCACGGTGGCGGTCATGAACGTGGTTTCCGTTCTGGTACTCTTGCTACTCACCAAATCGTGGGTATGGGCGAAGCTTTTGCAATCGCTAAACAAGACATGCAGAAAGATTACGATCACGCACTAGCACTTCGTGAACGCCTATTGAAAGGTGTTCAAGATCTAGAAGCGGTAACGGTAAACGGCGACCTAGACCAACGTGTACCACACAACCTAAACGTGAGCTTCGCTTTCGTTGAAGGTGAGTCTCTGCTTATGTCTCTAAAAGATCTAGCAGTATCATCAGGCTCTGCATGTACATCAGCAAGCCTAGAGCCTTCATACGTTCTACGTGCTCTTGGTCTGAACGATGAACTGGCACACAGCTCAGTACGTTTCTCATTCGGCCGTTTTACTACGGAAGAAGAAATCGACTACGCGATTGCACAAATTCGTGTAGCGGTAAACAAATTACGCGACATGTCTCCTCTATGGGATATGTATAAAGAAGGGATTGATTTGAACACTGTTGAGTGGGCTCATCACTAATCTCACGGAAATAGAGGATTTGAGGTAACTATCATGGCATATAGCGAAAAAGTAATTGATCACTACGAAAACCCACGTAACGTAGGTTCGTTTGATAAAGAAGATCCAAGTGTAGGTAGCGGCATGGTTGGCGCACCAGCTTGTGGTGACGTAATGAAACTGCAAATCAAGGTAACGCCAGAAGGCATTATCGAAGATGCAAAATTCAAAACTTACGGCTGCGGTAGCGCAATCGCTTCTAGCTCACTAGTAACTGAGTGGGTTAAAGGTAAAAGTATTGATGAAGCAGCTGCAATCAAAAACTCTGAAATCGCAGAAGAGTTAGAGTTGCCACCAGTGAAAGTTCACTGTTCAATTCTTGCTGAAGATGCAATCAAAGCAGCAGTTGCGGATTACAAAAAGAAGCGCTAATCGTTTCATTAAGTAATCACAAAAATAAGTAATATTTGGGAGCATCCTTTGTGCTCCCCCTGAGTTCTCAATTTATATTTAACACAAGGTTGTAGTATGGCCATAACCATGACAGAGACGGCAGCAAGCCGAGTTCAAGCTTTCCTAGATAACCGAGGTAAAGGTATCGGGTTGCGCTTAGCGGTAAAAACTACTGGCTGTTCGGGTATGGCGTATGTACTGGAATTCGTTGACGAGCTTAACGAAGAAGACGAAGTGTTCGAGCATTCAGGTGTAAAGGTCATCATTGATCCAAAGAGCCTAGTTTACCTAGACGGTACTGAGCTTGATTACGTAAAAGAAGGCCTAAACGAAGGTTTTGAATTCAACAACCCTAACGCGAAAGGCGAATGTGGTTGTGGTGAGAGCTTCAACGTATAAACGCGACAGTTATTGAGCGTTTATAGTGAGCGAAGAATAAAATTAGGCTCTGATTGAAGAGCCTAAACTTAGGACCACCGTTACATGAATCATTTCGAATTATTTGGGCTACCACTTCAGTTTCAACTGGATGGTAGCCTTCTTTCTTCTCAGTTTAGAGATCTGCAACGCCAATTCCACCCTGATAAATTTGCCACTGCTTCTGAGCGTGATCGCCTGCTAGCTGTGCAAAAAGCGGCACAAATCAACGATGCGTATCAGGTATTGAAGAATCCAATCAGCCGAGCTGAATACCTGTTAGTTCAACATGGTGAGGATATTCGTGGAGAGCAGCAGACCTTGCAAGATCCTATGTTCCTAATGGAGCAAATGGAACTGCGTGAAGAGCTTGAAGAGATCGCCGACAGTTCTGAACCTGAAGATGCTTTGTTTGCATTTGAAGGAAAGGTTAGCAAAATGTATAAACAACAATTAAGTGCTATCCAACAAGAACTAGACAGTGAGGCTTGGTTAGAAGCTGCAGACCGAGTAAGAAAGCTCAAGTTTATTGCAAAATTAAAGAATGAAATCGAATTAGTTGAAGATCGTCTGATCGGCTAGTTCGTATAACAAGGACACATCCATGGCACTACTTCAGATTGCAGAACCAGGGCAAAGCGCCGCTCCTCACCAGCACAAGCTTGCTGTGGGTATTGATTTAGGTACAACAAACTCATTGGTTGCGGCAGTGCGCAGTGGTGAGTCGAGCACACTGGCTGATCAACAAGGTCGCAGTATTCTTCCTTCCGTTGTGCACTATACGTCAGAGTCGTACACGACTGGTGATGAAGCGCGTGCAAATGCACAGACTGATCCTAAAAATACCATTATCTCAGTTAAGCGATTAATCGGTCGTTCACTGTCAGATATTCAACAGCGATACCCATCTCTGCCATATCAATTTGAAGAAAGTGATAATGGTTTGCCTGTGATTCGCACAGAGCAGGGCAGCAAGAACCCAATTCAAGTATCTGCAGACATTCTGCGAGCGCTAGGTCAACGTGCTGAGTCCACACTCGGTGGTGAGCTATCTGGTGCTGTTATTACCGTTCCAGCTTACTTTGATGATGCACAGCGTGCTGGTACAAAAGACGCGGCGCAACTTGCCGGTCTTCACGTGTTACGTCTTCTTAATGAACCAACGGCGGCAGCGATTGCTTACGGTCTAGATTCAGGTAAAGAAGGGGTAATCGCGGTTTACGATTTAGGCGGCGGTACGTTTGATATCTCTATTTTGCGCTTGTCTAAAGGTGTTTTCGAAGTTTTAGCAACTGGCGGTGACTCTGCATTAGGTGGTGACGATTTTGACCATTTAGTCGCGGACCATTTCCAAGAGCAAATCGGTTTATCAGCGCTAACGGCTGAACAGAACCGCATTCTTTTAGATGCAGCAACAGAAGCGAAAATTGGCTTATCTGAAGCGGAGAGCGTTGATGTTGAAGTGCTGGGTTGGTCTGGTTCGCTAACTCGTGAAGAGTTTGAAGAAATCATCAAACCACTGGTTAAGAAAACACTGCTTTCATGTCGCCGTGCACTGAAAGATGCAGAAGTTGATGCTGATGAAGTACTAGAAGTCGTGATGGTGGGTGGTTCAACTCGTACATTACTTGTACGTGAAATGGTCGGTGACTTCTTTGGTCGTACGCCATTGACCAGCATTAACCCTGATGAAGTGGTTGCGATTGGTGCATCGATTCAAGCGGATATTTTAGTCGGCAACAAGCCTGACTCAGAAATGTTGCTATTGGATGTTATCCCTCTGTCTCTTGGTATCGAAACCATGGGCGGCTTGGTCGAAAAGATCATTCCTCGTAACACCACCATTCCTGTTGCTCGCGCACAAGAATTTACCACGTTTAAAGACGGTCAAACTGCAATGACAGTGCATACCGTTCAAGGCGAACGTGAAATGGTTGACGACTGTCGTTCACTGGCTCGATTTGCCCTGAAAGGGATTCCACCGATGACCGCTGGTGCGGCGCACATTCGTGTTACTTACCAAGTGGATGCTGATGGCCTGCTATCGGTTGCTGCAATGGAGAAGAGCACTGGTGTTCAAGCTGAAATCCAAGTTAAGCCTTCTTATGGTCTAAGCGACAATGAAGTGGCGAGCATGCTGAAAGATTCGATGACATTTGCAAAAGAAGACATGCAAGCGCGTGCTCTCGCTGAGCAACGCGTAGAAGCGGATCGCGTGATTGAAGGCCTTATTGCAGCAATGCAAGCCGATGGTGACGAGCTGCTTGATGAGCAAGGCAAACAACAACTTGTTCAAGCGATTGAAGCACTGATTGAAGTGCGCAACGGCGACGATGCTGATGCCATTGAACTAGAAATAAAGAATACAGACAAAGCGAGCCAAGACTTTGCTTCTCGTCGTATGGATAAATCAATTCGTGCTGCACTGTCAGGTCAGTCAGTCGATAATATTTAATAGTTAGAGAATAAATAAACATGCCAAAGATTATTGTTTTACCTCACGAAGATCTATGTCCAGAAGGCGCTGTTTTAGAAGCAAAAACTGGTGAGACGGTTCTTGATGTTGCATTGAAGGCCGGTATTGGTATTGAACACGCATGTGAAAAATCGTGTGCATGTACAACATGTCACGTTGTAATTCGTGAAGGTTTTGATTCTTTAGAAGAGAGTGATGATCTAGAAGACGACATGCTAGATAAAGCATGGGGCTTAGAGATGGAATCTCGCCTTGGTTGCCAAGCGAAAGTGGCGGATGAAGATCTTGTCGTCGAGATTCCTAAGTACACCTTGAATCTAGCGTCTGAAGATCACTAAGAACCGGTTCTCAGTCATGACTAGTACAGTGATGACTGAGGAGCTATTGCTAAGACAAGCATACTAAGAAAACTGGCCTAGAATATAGATCATAAAAGGTGACCAAGCGTCGCTGATAAATATAAGGAAGTGTTATGAGCTTGAAGTGGATTGATTCGCGAGATATCGCAATTGAGCTATGTGATTTGTACCCTGATACTGATCCTAAAACCGTACGTTTTACCGATCTGCATCAATGGGTGCTAGACCTTGAAGAGTTCGACGACGAGCCGAACCACTCGAATGAGAAAATCTTAGAGGCTATTATTTTGTGCTGGATGGATGAGATGGATTAATCCTCTTATCTGATGATTTGGTTGCCGGTTGGTTTCAGTCCAATATAAAACGCAGCCAAGTTAACAATTCTTACTAAAAAAAGCGGACCTTATGGTCCGTTTTTTTATCAAAATGACATTTTCCTCCTACATAATGCTAACATCAGTGCGCTAATGAAAAATAATCAGAATCACACACTCAAAGTGGTTCATGACAAGGAGAAATCATGTCTACACAGATGTCAGTATTTTTAAGTCAAGAAACTGCCCAGCCTCAGTGGGGAGCAAGAGCTATTTTATCGTTCTCAGAAGCGGGAGCGACAATTCACATTGGTGAAGGCCACGATCTAGGCGCGGTTCAACGAGCTGGTCGTACGCTTGACGGACAAGGTATCGCATTCGTTTCACTTCGTGGTGAAGGTTGGGACCTAGAAAGTGTTTGGGCTTTCTACCAAGGCTACCGTGGACCAAAGAAAAAGAATACATTGGAATGGGACGCACTTTCAGAAGCCGATCAAACTGAGCTTGAAGCTCGTATTCGTGCGACTGATTGGACTCGTGACATTATCAATAAAACCGCTGAAGAAGTGGCTCCTCGTCAACTTGCGACAATGGCTGCAGAATACATTAAGTCAGTGGCGCCAGCGGGCACCGTTAAAGCAAAAATAGTTAAAGACAAAGATCTACTAACCGAAGGTTGGGAAGGCATTTATGCGGTCGGCCGTGGCTCTGAACGTACATCAGCAATGCTTCAACTAGACTTCAACCCAACAGGCGACGAAAACGCACCAGTGTTTGCTTGTTTAGTAGGTAAAGGTATTACGTTCGACTCTGGCGGTTACAGCATTAAACCAGGTCAATTCATGACAGCGATGAAGGCTGACATGGGCGGCGCAGCAACGATTACTGGTGGTTTAGGTCTAGCGATTGAACGTGGTCTGAATAAGCGTATCAAGCTTATTCTATGTTGCGCAGAGAACATGATCTCTGGTCGCGCATTGAAGCTTGGCGACATCATTACTTACAAAAATGGTAAGACAGTTGAGATCATGAACACCGATGCGGAAGGTCGCTTGGTACTTGCTGATGGCCTAATGTACGCAAGTGCACAAAACCCTGAGCTGATCATCGACTGTGCAACGCTAACAGGCGCAGCTAAAAATGCACTAGGTAACGACTACCACGCACTATTGAGCTTCGATGATGAGTTATCTCACCAAGCGCTAACCGCGGCAAACCAAGAGAAAGAAGGCCTGTGGCCACTACCTCTTGCTGATTTCCACCGTGGTATGTTGCCTTCAAACTTTGCTGATCTTTCAAACATCAGCACGGGCGATTACACGCCGGGTGCAAGTACAGCTGCGGCATTCCTTTCTTACTTTGTAGATGACTACAAAAAAGGTTGGATTCATATGGATTGCGCGGGTACTTACCGTAAGTCAGCAAGTGACAAGTGGGCAGCAGGCGCAACGGGTATGGGCGTTCGCACACTGGCTCGTCTTCTTATCGACCAAGCAAAATAATAATAAGAGAGAGCGGTATTTTATGCCGCTCATTCATAAAGCTAAGATCGAAAGGTCTCAGTAATTTCAGTATTTAATAACAAAAAAATGAAGTGAAGGAATCCCTATGGCTCTAGAAAGAACGTTCTCAATTGTTAAGCCGGATGCAGTTAAGCGTAACCTTGTTGGTGAAATCTACCACCGTATCGAAAAAGCAGGCCTAGAAATTATTGCTGCTAAGATGGTTCGCCTTACTGAAGAGCAAGCGAGTGGCTTCTACGCTGAACATGAAGGCAAAGAGTTCTTCCCAGCTCTTAAAGAGTTTATGACTTCTGGTCCTATCATGGTTCAAGTTCTAGAAGGCGAAGATGCGATTTGTCGTTACCGTGAACTGATGGGTAAAACTAACCCAGAAGAAGCGGCATGCGGTACTATCCGTGCAGATTACGCAATCAGCATGCGTTACAACTCAGTACACGGCAGCGATAGCCCTGAGTCTGCAGCTCGCGAAATCGAATTCTTCTTCCCTGAATCTGAGATTTGCCCACGCCCAGCTCAATAAGCGAAACAGCAAATGATTCTAAAGGCTTCACTTCGGTGAAGCCTTTTTTGTAAGTGGATTTTACGTTATTCGACCTTACTGTGATAAATGGGAAGTTGCTGGTGAATACCGACGTCATTCCCGATAGTGACGAAGGAGCGTAATCGGGAATCTTTTCTTTCAATTGTGTAATATCAGTCTAATAAATACAGCTGTTCAAATTTTAATCGCTTAAGTTTGAATGTCTTAATAAACACAGGGTTTTACAGTACTTGTTGAAGTTGCGTAAAGCCTGTACAATTCGCGCCCTTAATTATTGTTCCGTCATTGAGAGGCATCATGACCACAGCTAAAGTCAATCTACTCGATTTTGATCGTAAAGGTCTTCGTAAATTTTTCACAGAAGAACTGAATGAGAAAGCGTTTCGAGCAGAGCAAGTGATGAAGTGGATTTATCACTTCGGTGTCGATGACTTCGAACAGATGAACAACATCAACAAAAAGTTACGTGAGAAACTGCAACGTCGCTGTGAGATTGTTGCACCTGTTGTTTCTGAAGCTCAACACTCTTCAGATGGCACAATTAAATGGGCGATGAGCGTTGGCGACCAAGACGTTGAAACGGTATACATCCCAGATGGTGACCGTGCGACGCTGTGTGTGTCTTCACAGGTTGGTTGTGCACTTGAATGTAAGTTCTGTTCTACAGCTCAACAAGGCTTTAACCGTAACCTAAAGGTTTCAGAGATTGTTGGCCAAATCTGGCGTGCATCTCGCGAAATCGGTCTAGAAAAAGAGACCGGTCGTCGTCCAATTACTAACGTTGTAATGATGGGTATGGGCGAGCCTCTATTGAACATGAAGAACCTAATGCCATCATTAGAAATCATGCTTGATGATCTAGGTTTCGCTCTGTCTAAGCGTCGTGTAACCGTATCAACTTCTGGTGTTGTATCTGGCCTTGACCAAATGACAGACAACATCGATGTAGCATTGGCTATCTCTCTACACGCGCCAAACGATGCACTACGTAGCCAAATCATGCCGATCAACGACCGTTGGGATATCCAAGACTTCCTAGCATCTGTTCGTCGTTACATTGCATCTTCAAATGCTAACCGCGGTAAAGTAACCGTTGAGTACGTGTTATTGGACCATGTGAATGATGATATGGACCACGCACGTGAACTTGCTGAGCTAATGAAAGAGACGCCTTGTAAGATCAACTTGATTCCATTCAACCCTTACCCGGGTTCGCCTTATAAGAAGCCAAGCAACTCTCGTATTGATCGCTTCCAAAAAACGCTGATGGAATATAACTACACAGTAACGGTTCGTAAAACTCGTGGTGATGATATTGATGCCGCGTGTGGTCAGTTAGTCGGTGATGTTATTGATAGAACCAAGCGCACTAAAATGCTTAAAGCAGCCTCTGAAGCGAACTTGATTGCCGGTGATGTGATTGAAGTAAAAGCTGTATAGAACGCGATTAGAACCTAAACAAGCCAGAAGTCTTACTTCTGGCTTGTTGCTTTTCTGGGGTACAGTTTTTGATTTTTTGGACTTCTTGCCCACGCTTTCTTACATTTTTCGTCAAATTTTGGACAAAACCATGAGCTGACGGTAAATTTTGTTTAAAGTGTTTTTGCCTTGTAATGGCATTAGCTTATGATTAACTAATCTTAAATTAATTTAAGTGCTCGCTTGCTACTGATCGTCAATATGTCTATTTAGGTTGGCTACTTGATAAACTAGCTTCCTGAGAAGGTCATCCATAATAAATGAATGATGTTCGCCTTAAGGGTTGATGATTTAGATAGCAGGAAAAATTCCACATAACGTGGGTTGTTAGATTGAGCTTAAACGACAATAAAAAAACGCTCTCCTCAACCTGCGATAATACTTTAGAAGTTCACTCTCTATGAACACAGAACAAGATACACAGACGCAAGAAACCGTAGCTCCAGCTTTGGAAGCAGGAACGCTGCTTAAGAACAAACGAGAATCTCTTGGTTTAACGCAAAAGCAGATTTCTGATCGCTTAAAACTTCGCGTTACGCTGATCCAGCAAATTGAAGAAAACCAATTCGAGTCAGATCAAGTGGCGACGTTTATGCGTGGCTACATTCGTTCATACGCTAAATACGTCAATCTTGACGAAAAAGTGGTATTGAACGCGCTGCACCATGCCGGTGATGCTCAACATCAAGAGCAAGAAATGCTGAGCTTTTCTCGTAAGACCAAAACCGAGAAACACAACAGCCGTATTATGATCCTGACTTGGAGCATTTTTGCTGTGATCGCGGGTATCTCTTCACTTTGGTGGTGGCAAAACCAACAACAAGACACTCTATCTCAATCTTTAGCCAATACTGAAAGTTCAGAAGAGCTAGCAGTAGAAGAATCACTTGCCCCTGAATTCACCTCTTTAGAAGTGATTGAAGCTGAACAAAACGAAGCGGGTGCTTCTGTTGTTGAAGATACTGAAGATCTTGCTGCGATAAGCGATGCGGAAGATACTTTAGATGCTGTCACTCCAGCTGACGAGACTACATCGCAACAAGCAACAGAGACAGAGCCAACTGCTGAAGTTGATGAAGTCAGTGCTGCTCCTGAAATTGTGGCCAAAGAGCTAGTGATGCAGTTTACTGCTGACTGCTGGATTCAAGTTAAAGATGCAACGGGCCAAACCTTGTCGACTGGCATCAAAAAAGCGGGTCAGTCACTGAATCTATCAGGAACTGCGCCATATAAAGTGATTCTGGGTGCGCCAGAAGGCGTATCAATGACATTTGCAAGTGAACCTGTCGACCTTTCTGGGTATACTTCAGGCAAAGTAGCTAGAATAACCTTACCTTAGAGTTAATATGCAACACGAATCTCCTATTATTCGTCGCAAATCAACCCGTATTTATGTGGGTGATGTGCCGATCGGTGATGGTGCACCAATTGCTGTGCAATCCATGACCAACACAAGAACAACTGATGTAGCCGCGACTGTCGCTCAAATTAGAGCTTTGGAAAAAGTTGGCGCTGATATCGTTCGCGTATCTGTACCGACTATGGATGCCGCTGAAGCCTTTAAGCTAATCAAGCAGCAGGTCTCTGTTCCTTTGGTTGCTGATATTCACTTCGACTACCGTATCGCACTTAAAGTGGCTGAATACGGCGTTGACTGTTTGCGTATCAACCCTGGTAACATCGGTAACGAAAGCCGTATCCGCTCGGTTGTTGATTGTGCACGCGATATGAATATTCCGATTCGTATTGGTGTTAACGGCGGTTCTCTTGAGAAAGAGATCCAAGAGAAATACACAGAACCTACAGCAGAAGCGCTGGTTGAATCAGCGATGCGTCATGTAGATATCCTAGACCGTCTGAACTTTGATCAATTCAAAGTCAGCGTTAAGGCGTCTGATGTATTCCTAGCCGTCGGTTCTTACCGTTTACTAGCGAAGCAGATTGATCAACCGCTTCACCTTGGTATTACCGAAGCTGGTGGTGCACGCGCTGGTGCAGTTAAGTCGTCTGTTGGTTTAGGTATGCTTCTTTCTGAAGGTATCGGCGATACGCTACGTATCTCGCTAGCAGCTGACCCAGTTGAAGAGATCAAAGTTGGCTTTGATATTCTGAAATCTTTGCGTATTCGCTCGCGTGGCATCAACTTCATTGCATGTCCGAGCTGTTCTCGTCAAGAGTTCGATGTTATCAACACCGTTAATGCCCTTGAAGAGCGCCTGGAAGACGTTATCACACCAATGGATGTATCTATCATCGGTTGTGTGGTTAACGGCCCTGGTGAAGCTGAAGTGTCTCATTTAGGGTTAGCGGGTAGTGCGCGTAAGAGTGCATTCTACGAAGACGGTAAGCGTCAGAAAGAGCGCTTGGACAACGATGACCTTGTCGACAAACTTGAAGCTAAGATTCGTGCAAAAGCGTCAGTGCTTGATAAAGCAAATCGCATTGATGTAGAAAACTTAGAAGATTAATACAACGCGATGGGGTGTGATTGTCTATTCGCACTAACACCTGGTCGTGAGAAATTACGGAATAAATACTGTGGCTAAAAATATCCAAGCAATTCGAGGCATGAACGACTGCCTTCCAACTCAATCACCACTGTGGCAGAAAGTAGAAAGCGCAGTTAAAAACGTGGTGAGCGCATACGGTTACAACGAAGTACGTATGCCTATCGTTGAAGAAACAAACCTATTTAGCCGTGCCGTTGGTGAAGAGACAGATGTTGTTTCTAAAGAGATGTACACTTTTGATGACCGCAATGGCGATAGCCTAACGCTGCGTCCAGAAGGCACAGCAGGTTGTGTTCGTTCATGTATTCAAAATAGCCTTATCAATCGTGATGAACAGCGCCTATGGTACATGGGTCCAATGTTCCGTCACGAGCGTCCTCAAAAAGGTCGTTACCGTCAATTCCACCAATGTGGTGTTGAAGTGTTTGGCCTGGACGGTCCAGACGTTGACGCAGAACTTATCATGATGACAGCACGTCTATGGCGTGAGTTAGGTATCGATAAGCACGTTCGCCTAGAGCTAAATTCAATCGGTTCTCAAGAAGATCGCGTAAGCTACCGCACTGCGTTAGTGGCTTTCCTTGAGCAACACATTGATGTGCTAGATGAAGACTGCAAACGTCGCATGCACACTAACCCGCTTCGTGTACTAGATACTAAGAACCCAGACGTTCAAGCTATCTTAGGTGACGCACCTCGATTATCTGAATATCTAGGTGAAGAATCGAAGCAACATTTTGCTGGTTTGTGTGAACTTCTTGACGCTGTTGGTATCGAATACCAAGTTAATGAGCGTCTAGTGCGTGGCCTAGACTACTACAATCGCACTGTATTTGAGTGGATCACAGACAGCCTTGGTGCTCAAGGTACAGTATGTGGCGGCGGCCGTTACGATGGTCTTGTTGAACAACTAGGCGGTAAAGCAACCAATGCAGTTGGCTTTGCAATGGGTCTAGAGCGTCTAGTTCTGATGATGGAAACGCTAGAGCTAACAGAAGTTCGCCGTAGCGTTGATGTATACGTAGTTGCTGCTGGCGAAGGTACTATGATCGCGGGCATGCAGTTAGCGAATCAATTACGCGACACCGTTGAAGGCGTACGTGTAATGAACCACTTTGGTGGTGGTAACTTCAAGAAGCAATTCAAACGTGCTGACAAAGTAGGTGCTGTTGTGGCGCTGGTACTTGGTGAGAACGAAGTTGCTGACAATACAGTTGTGCTAAAAGATCTGGTTGGCGGCGAGCAAGAAACCGTGTCTCAAACGGAAGTTGCAGAGAAAGTTGCTGCGCTAATCTAATTAGCCATTGAGCAAACGCTCATAATGAATACTAACGTCAGCACTATGCTGGCGTTTAAAGAATTAAAGAGGACAGGAAGTGGAACTTTACGATAGCGAAGAGCAACAAGTTGAAGCCATTAAAGATTGGTGGAAAGAGAACGGTAAAGCCGTAATCTTTGGTGCGGTTATTGGTTTAGGTGGTCTATTTGGCTGGCGCTATTACCAAGATTCAGTCGTTGAAGCGCGCGAAGCAGCTTCAGAAAGCTACACCTCTGTAATTTCAGCTCTTGATACTAAGGGCGTTGATGCTCAATCTGATATTCAAGCTTTCATCGACGCAAACAAAGATGCTGAGTACTCAGTGCTTGCTGCTATGCAATTAGCAAAAGTACAAGTACAAGCGGGTGAGCTAGCTGCGGCACTTGAACAGCTAGAGTGGGCAAAATCGGCAACTAAGGACGCGGCACTAGAGCCACTACTTACTTATCGTGTTGCACGCATCAAAGCTGAGCAAGGTGAATTTGACGCGGCACTGACTGATCTTGCTGCGATGACAGATGAATCTTGGAAAGGCCGTGTTGCTGAACTGCGTGGTGATATTTCACTTCGTAAAGGTGACACTGACGCAGCCTACAGTGCTTACACAGAAGCACAGCAAGCTGTTGATGCTAGCCAAACGCTTCAAATCAAACTTGACGACCTAGCTAAATAAGGCGCTTTGAATGAAGAAGATGTTTCCAAAAGCGGCGTTGTGTGCGATTGCTCTTGGCCTACTAGCTGGCTGTGCGGGTGAAGAAGATACCGTAATCATGGCGCCAGTACCAACGGTAAACAGCGAGTTCACTCCTAGTCAGGAGTGGTCTACTTCGGTTGGTGATGGTGTTGGTCACTACTTTTCAAAACTAACGCCAGAATTGGCTTACGACAAAGTGTTTGTTGCAAGCCGTGAAGGTATGGTTAAAGCACTTGATCCTGATACAGGTAAAGAGCTGTGGAAAGTCGATCTTGAGAAAGACGTACTGGCTCGTTTATCGGGTGGCTTAACGGCGGCTTACGGTAAAGTATTTGTTGGTTCTGAAAATGGCGAAGTGATCGCACTGGAAGAATCGACCGGTGAAGAGCTGTGGCGTGTATCAGTGAATGGCGAGGTGCTTGCATCCCCAGCAACTGATAGCAACATGGTCATTGTTCATACCAGTCGCGGTATGTTGATCGCGTTAGATCAAGCAAGCGGCGAACAAAAATGGACCATCAGTACAGAAGTACCAAGCCTAACACTTCGCGGTGATAGCTCGCCTGTTGCGGTTTCTGGTGGTGTATTCTGGGGTACAGCAAATGGTCGTCTAGCTGCGGCTATCGTTGACCGTGGTCAGCTTATTTGGCAACAGCCAGTAGGCACGCCAAAAGGCGCAACGGAAATCGATCGTTTGGTTGATGTGGACGCATCTCCAATTGTTCTTGGTGGCACCCTATATACCGTAGGTATTAATGGGCAGCTGATTGCTATCGATCTTCGTTCTGGTAAGCCAGTTTGGAAACGTAACTACTCATCAGCAATTGATTTAGCAAGTGATGGTAGCCGTCTGTTCGTTGTTACCGACAAAGACCATGTGGTTGCGGTTGATGCGCGTAGTGGTACTGAACTTTGGAGCACTCCATTGTTAGAAAACCGCTTACTGACAGCACCTGCTATTATTAATGGTTATGTAGTCGTGGGTGACACTGAAGGTTATCTGCACTGGTTAGATCGTTCATCGGGTAAGTTTGTTGCTCAACAGCTTGTCGATGATAGCGGCTTTGCGGTTGCGCCAATTGAACTGCCTGAAGGCTACTTAGTGACGACTCGCAATGGCGATGTAAAGAAACTAACGATTAGCCAATAAAAGCGTGATATAATTCACAGTCGGCTCCTGGTTGGTAACAGCCAGGAGCCGTTTTGTTGTTAAAAATTAATAAACCGTGTGGTTATAGGTAAGAGTTTAAACTTGCGAACAAGTGCTTACCTATAACTACATTTAGAGAAGAAATTGTAGAGGTTGTTATGGTACCTGTTGTTGCTCTAGTAGGGCGTCCGAACGTAGGTAAATCTACGTTATTTAACCGATTGACTCGAACTCGTGATGCATTGGTTGCGGATTTCCCTGGCTTAACGCGTGACCGTAAATACGGCCATGCTCATTTTAGCGAGCATGACTTTATTGTTATTGACACTGGTGGTATCGACGGTACTGAAGAAGGTGTTGAAACTAAAATGGCTGAACAGTCGCTAGCGGCGATTGATGAAGCTGATGTTGTCCTATTTATGGTAGATGGCCGTGCTGGTCTAACACCATCTGACGTAGCGATTGCTAAACACCTACGTCAACTAGAAAAGCCTTCAATGCTAGTAGTAAACAAGGTTGATGGTATTGACCCTGATGCTGCAAGTGCTGACTTCTGGCAGCTAGGCGTAGAAGACATGTACCAAATCGCTGCGGCGCACGGTCGTGGTGTTACGGCACTTATTGACCTTGCTCTGAACCCGTTCGCAGAAGCGTTAAAAGCGGAAAATGGCGAAGTAAGCGATTTAACTGAGTTTGAAGACGAAGAAGAAGAGCAAGTTGAATTTACAGAAGAAGAAGCTGAAGAAGAATTCAAGCGTCTTCAAGATCAACCGATCAAGCTAGCGATCATTGGTCGTCCTAACGTAGGTAAATCAACGCTAACTAACCGTATTCTTGGTGAAGAGCGTGTGGTTGTTTACGATATGCCAGGTACAACTCGTGACTCTATCTACATCCCAATGCAGCGTGACGAGCGTGAATACGTTCTGATCGATACTGCGGGTGTTCGTCGTCGTAAGAACATCAACGAAACAGTAGAGAAGTTCTCAGTAGTTAAAACACTGAAAGCGATTGAAGATGCGAACGTTGTATTGCTACTTATCGATGCTCGTGAAAACATCTCTGATCAAGATCTAAGCTTGTTAGGCTTTGCGTTGAACGCAGGTCGTTCAATCGTGATTGCGGTAAACAAGTGGGATGGCCTAGATAACGACGTTAAAGAACGCGTTAAGAAAGAGCTAGACCGTCGTTTAGGTTTCGTTGATTTTGCACGTATTCACTTTATCTCTGCACTTCACGGTACAGGTGTTGGTCACTTGTTTGAGTCTGTTCAAGAGGCTTACAAGTCAGCGACGACTCGTGTTGGTACTTCTGTTCTAACTCGTATCATGAAAATGGCAACTGATGATCACCAACCGCCTATGGTTCGTGGCCGTCGTGTGAAACTGAAATACGCGCACGCTGGTGGCTATAACCCACCAATTATCGTTATCCACGGTAACCAAGTTCGTAACTTGCCAGATTCATACAAACGATTCTTGATGAACTACTACCGTCGTTCATTAGAGATTATGGGCACACCTATTCGCATTCAATTCCAGAACAGCGAGAACCCATTTGAAGCTAAGACTAACAAGCTGACAATCTCTCAAGAGCGCAAGCGTAAGCGTATGATGAGCATGGTTAAAGGTCGTAAATAGTCCTTTCCAATAGATTTGATACCCGAGCCTGTCTCGGGTATTTTTTTAAGCAAAATTCACGTTAATCCATAACGGCACATTTTTGTTTCGTTATGGATTAACGAATCAGACTCGATTTCAAAAGAAGAATGATATGACCACTAGCGATTTGATTACACAAGCTCAAGCAATCACACCAACCATTACTCAATTTTGTCATCAAGCTTGGCAAATCAACGCAAAAGCGCTGTACGTTGAAAGCGACGACAGCAAAACTTACTTGATCACCGACGTGACACCTTTCCACCCTGTGAGTCATATTTGGCCAGATCATCCGGCAGACCAAGGTTTTGTAAGTGTTGGTGATGTGCAATATCCCGTTGAAGATTGCCTTGTCGGTGCAATAGAACAATCTACTGGCAAGCTTCATATCGCAGCAGATATTCCTGTTAAGCGTGATACGGAAGGTTGGGCGTTTGTGGTAGTCCACCAGCTACCCGTATCTGCTGATATGGTTAAGGTTAGCGACGAAGTGGTGTTGTCGGTTGATAAAGAGTACCAAGCCAGTTTGAGCCGTGGTCACAGTGCTGGCCACATCGCTTTCCTTGCCTTGAATAAAGTATTGGCTGAGAGCTACTGGCGTAAAGATGCTGACAGAAAGGATCCGCTTGGTAGTTACGACTTCAATAGCTACGCTCAGGTTACGAGTTTTGTGACTCCAGACCTGTGTACCGATAAGTATCGTTTAGGTAAAACCCTGAAAAAGCGCGGTTTGAACGTTGCAGATATGCTGGCAAACCTCGAAGGCATTGAAGCCGACATCAACCAGATGATTGCGGGCTGGCTTGCAGAGTCGACATTAATCACTATGAGGCTGGAAGGTGAGGCGTTAACAGACTCTCGCTATTGGGAGTGGCAGTTAGACAGCGATACTTTAGTGTCTATTCCGTGTGGTGGTACTCACATTGAGAACACCTCAGAACTTAAGGCATTAGCCGTTAAGTTAACCCAGTTAGATGACCAGCATATTGAAATGCTGACGCATGTAATTCGATGATTTAGGCTACAGATCGAAATAACTTGTGCTGTTTATTTTGTTTTTGAACGTCACTTTTAATATAAATGACTATTTAAAATTGAAATGCAGCACATGTAACTTATGCTTTCGGTGTGTGGTGATATAAATATTCTTTTTGGGGTAGATCGCTGATCAAAATAGATAAAGCGAAAGATCAACCTATGATCTTCGATTGTGTGTACGGCTTATTTAGTGTGTTATTATTAACCAATAACAAGCTTGCATAAGAACAAGCTGTACCCGATTACACAATTGAAAGCCTTAGTGAATGGAACAACAATTTTTATTAGAAGGCCACCGGGCCGTCAATAGTTTGCTGCGCAAGCTTGCTCTTGGTATGGATCGCAAAGATTTAAACCACAAGATCATCCAGCTTACCGAGCAGCTTTTTGGGCAGCGTATGGCTTCAATCTTACTGCTCAACTCCGAATCTAAAACTTTACACCTTGAATATGCCCCAAATCTGCCTGATTTTTACAATCAACAGATAGAGGGGGTGGGAATTGGTGCGGGAATCGGTTCCTGTGGCGAGGCAGCTGCGCTCAAGAAAGCAGTGATGGTATCCAACATCAATGCACACCCAAACTGGGCACCTTTCTTAGCCTTAACGAATCAAGCGAATCTGCATGCCTGTTGGTCGGTGCCTATCATCTCTTCACATGGTCATGTGTTAGGTACCTTCGCGATTTACAGTCAATATGTTTCTGAACCTCATGAGTTTGAACTTGAGATCCTTGAGCTATTGGCTTCTCTGTATTCAGTAGCATTAGAAAAATATGAGCTGGAAAATCAGCTTAACTTTTTTGCCAATCGGGATTCTCTCACCCATTGCTTGAATCGTCGTGCACTGTTCAATGAAGCTGAAAAAGTGTTGGCTAAGCGCTGTTTTGCGCAAAAAGTGATGGCGTGTTTGTTTGTCGATGTCGATAAGTTCAAATCTATAAATGACACCTATGGACACAGTTTTGGTGACGATGTGTTGTTGGCGGTTGCCAACGTTCTCGATGAGGCAACCACAGCATGCGCCAAGATAGGGCGTTATGGTGGTGATGAGTTTGTGGTGTTCTCATGTTTTGATGATCAAGAAAGTGTTGTCAGCTTCTACCACGGCTTAGAGAAAGCACTGCAACAAGCGCTTTATATCAATGATGTGCAGTTTTCAGTGAGTGTCGGACTCTCTTGTGAGAAAGACCCTCAAGGATTAGACCAGTTGATCGCACAAGCTGATAAGAACATGTACCAAATCAAGCAAGCTAAGTCTCAGCAGTAGTAGATTGTAAAAATAGTAGTAAATTAGGAAATGCTAATGAGTGAAAATATCTGCCCTAAGTGTCAGTCTGAGCTAGCTTGGGATGGCAAGTATCACTGTGAAAGTTGTCAGGCTCACTTTACCAAAGTTGGGTTTTGCCCAGAGTGCAACAGTCAACTAGAGAAGCTTCAAGCTTGTGGTGCAGCAAGCTATTTTTGTAATGGTGACTGTAACGAGCTGAAATCTAAGTCGAGAGTAAAATTCGAATTTCAACCAGCGGAATAGCCTTAAACAGCATGGTTTGAACGGCTATCGGTGATGTTATACCAGAGGCTCAATACGAAAGTGTTGGGTCTTTTTTGTATTTGAAGAACAGGAATGTGTCATCTTGGTTCATTCCCTTCGTCACTGCACCAGTATGAAACATAGTTAAGTAATTGCTATGCACTCTATTGGTGTGATTTTCTTTTAAATTCCACTAATACAATGGCTTATAAATAATGTTGTTGGTTTATAAGTTTGGCACTCTTCTTGTAACTCTGTAATTGAATAACAAAAATACAATTATGGAGTACTATCATGAACAAGGTGTTCAATTTATCGCTAGCTGCACTGTGTACAACACTTTCATTTTCTTCTGCAACAGTGCTTGCAGCAGATGAGACCATTAAGGTCGGTGTTCTACATTCACTCTCTGGCACTATGGCGATCAGTGAAACAACGCTAAAAGATACCGTGTTAATGCTCATCGAAGAGCAAAACAAAAAGGGCGGTTTGCTTGGCAAGAAGCTAGAGCCTGTTGTGGTTGACCCTGCGTCAAACTGGCCGCTATTTGCAGAAAAAGCGCGTGAGCTTATCGAAAAAGAGAAAGTAGATGTGGTGTTCGGTGGTTGGACATCGGTATCACGTAAATCGATGCTGCCTGTCTTTGAAGAACTCAACAGTATCCTTTTCTACCCGGTACAATACGAAGGTGAAGAGTCTTCTAAAAACGTTTTCTACACAGGTGCAGCGCCAAACCAACAAGCAATCCCGGCAGTGGATTACTTGATGGAAGAGCTTGAAGTCGAGCGCTGGGTACTTGCAGGTACCGATTACGTTTACCCACGCACGACCAACAAGATCCTTGAAGCCTACCTAAAAGATAAAGGTGTCGCAGAAGAAGACATCATGATCAACTACACGCCATTTGGTCACTCTGATTGGCAGTCTATCGTTTCAGACATCAAAAAGTTCGGCGAAGCAGGTAAGAAAACCGCAGTGGTTTCTACTGTGAACGGCGATGCGAACGTACCTTTCTACAAAGAGCTTGGCGCTCAAGGCATTTCATCTGAAGATATCCCGGTAATTGCATTCTCTGTTGGTGAAGAAGAACTGTCAGGTATGGACACTGAACCACTGGTTGGTCACCTAGCTGCGTGGAACTACTTCATGAGTGTTGATACTGAAGCCAATGAAGAGTTCGTTGAAACGTGGCAGTCGTTCATCAAGAGTGAAAAGCGTGTCACCAACGACCCAATGGAAGCGCATTATGTTGGCTTCAACATGTGGGCGCAAGCGGTAACCAACGCGGGCACAACCGATCCTGAATCCGTACAAGATGCCTTGATTGGCGTGTCTGTTCCTAACCTTTCTGGTGGCTATTCCACCATGCTGCCAAACCACCACATTACCAAACCTGTCCTGATCGGTGAAATCCAAGACGATGGTCAATTCGATATCGTTTGGGAAACCACAGGCCTTGTTGCGGGTGATGCTTGGTCTAGTTACCTACCTGAATCAGCGAAGCTGTTCTCTAGTTGGTCTAAGCCATTCTCATGTGGTGCGTTTAACGTCGAAACCAAGAAGTGTTCTGGCGGTAACTAGAGCGTTAATTTAGTAATGTTGAGCCTTCTTGTTTGGGAAGAGTGCCTCTGTTTAAGAGGTGAAGCAAACGGAAGGCTCATCGTTTCAACTAACAATAATTCTCCACATGTCCACTGAGCAAAAATAACAATATCTAGCTAGGTGGATTAAGGAAGCAGGGATGAAAAACGTATTGAACGTATTTAAGGCGCTATTGCTTATGGCAGTCAGTGCTCAATTGGCTTTTGCTGGAATAACGGATGAAGCTAGTTTTACCAAGGCGCTAGTTGGTAAGAAAACATCGGATAAAGAATTGGCTATCGATTGGGTTATTGAAGCACAAACGGGAGACGTGTCGAAACCTATTTTGGATGGCTGGTTAAACGGTAATCTCTATTACTTTAATGACAAAAAAAGTGAGCAATATAAACAGCTTTACCTGATTCAAAGCATTAAAACGGGAACCTCTGCTCAGTCGGTATGGGATGAATCAACCCTCAATATAGACAATACCAAGCTGTTTAAAAAAGTTCGCGTGAATAACAAACTTCGCGGGATCTTGCGCGGGGAAATTGCTTCTATTGGACTGAACAGCAGTAACCCTGATGTGCGCTATAAAGCTGTTTTGGATCTACTCGGTACCAAAGATTCTGACATTATCGATCGTTTAGCTTTACTTAGAACCAACGAGTCAGAGGGTAAAGTGGCAGATCTGATGGATCTCTCATTAGCTATTTATACTTCCCTTGATCGCAGCGCAACAATTGAAGACCGAGTCACGTCGATTGAGCGAGTAGGTGACTTCAAACACTCGGTCGTTTTGAAAACACTCAATCAACTATTGAACAGTGAGCAAGATCCGACCATTACCGCTGCAGCGGAACGTGCGATGGACAGCTACCAGCAAAGCCAAGCACTCTATTCGGGTGTAGAAACGGTATTCTTCGGCTTGAGTTTAGGCTCGGTATTGGTGCTGGCGGGCATTGGCTTAGCTATTACTTTTGGTGTGATGGGTGTGATTAACATGGCCCATGGCGAGCTGATCATGATTGGTGCTTACACCACCTATGTATTGCAACTGCTAATGCCGAACCACATCGGTTTAGCGTTGATACTTTCTATTCCGGCAGCGTTTATTGTGTCAGGTTTAGTTGGTATTGCGATAGAGCGCAGTGTGATTCGTCACCTTTACGGTCGCCCATTGGAAACTTTGCTCGCGACTTTTGGTATCAGCTTGATCTTGCAGCAAGCTGTTCGTTCTATTTTCTCTCCTTTGAACCGCTCAGTGAGCACGCCTGAATGGATGTCTGGCGCACTTCAATTGAACCCAATGTTGTCTCTGACCTACAACCGACTTTATATCATTTTGTTTTGTGGTTTGGTGTTTATGGGCTTGTTGATGGTTTTGAAAAAGACACCATTAGGTTTACAGGTTCGTGCGGTTTCTCAAAACCGTGGTATGGCGCGTGCGATGGGCATTCGCTCTGAACGTGTTGATGCGATGACCTTCGGTTTAGGCTCTGGAGTCGCAGGTGTTGCGGGTGTTGCGCTTTCTCAACTGACCAACGTTGGCCCAAATATGGGGCAGGCGTACATCATCGATTCTTTCATGGTGGTGGTGTTCGGCGGAGTAGGTAACTTGTGGGGAACACTCGTCGCAGGTCTGAGTCTTGGTTTGTTCAATAAGATTTTAGAGCCATGGGCTGGCGCAGTACTTGCCAAGATTCTAGTACTGGTTTTCATCATTCTATTTATTCAAAAACGCCCACGCGGATTGTTCCCGCAACGTGGTCGTGCGGCTGAAGGTTAAGGACAACATCATGCAGTCAAAATCATTTGTACTTTCGGCGATGCGTGGTGATAAAGGTGGCCAACTGACCATCCTTGCCATTCTAGCGGCCGTTATTCTTATCCCGCTGGCCAACACCATGTTACCCAGTGGACATCCGCTTCATGTAGAGACTTTCACTATCTCGCTGATGGGGAAATATCTGAGCTACGCAATGTTGGCGTTGGCGCTCGATCTGGTGTGGGGTTACCTCGGAATACTGAGCCTTGGCCACGGCGCTTTCTTTGCCCTTGGCGGTTATGCAATGGGCATGTATCTGATGCGTCAGATTGGTGACCGTGGGGTTTATGGTGATCCAATTCTGCCTGACTTCATGGTGTTCCTTGATTGGTCAGCATTGCCGTGGTTCTGGCAGGGCTTTGATCAGTTCTGGTTTGCTTGTCTGATGGTGGTGTTAGTGCCGGGCGCATTGGCTTATTTGTTCGGTTATCTGGCTTTTCGCTCTCGTGTGTCAGGGGTTTACCTCTCTATCATGACTCAGGCGTTAACTTACGCTTTGATGTTGGCGTTCTTCCGCAACGAGATGGGCTTTGGTGGCAACAACGGGCTTACGGATTTCAAAGACATCATCGGCCTGAGTTTACAGAGTGATGCGGTCAAGATTGGTCTGTTTGTCGCTACGGGTATCTCGCTCATTCTCAGCTACATCGCGTGTCGAATGGTAGTGACCAGTCGATTAGGTCGTGTGGCATTAGCGATTCGTGATACCGAGTCTCGTACTCGCTTTATGGGTTACGACGTCGATGGCATCAAGCTGTGGGTCTTCGTTTTGTCTGCGGTTATCGCGGGGATTGCGGGTGCTTTATATGTTCCTCAAGTCGGCATCATCAACCCAGGAGAGTTTGCGCCGCTTAACTCGATTGAGATTGTGGTTTGGGTTGCCTTGGGCGGTCGTGCCACTCTGTTTGGTGCCATCGTTGGTGCGCTGATCATCAACTACGCCAAGAGCTGGTTTACGGTTGAATTCCCTGAGGTGTGGTTATTCGCTCTCGGTGGTCTATTCGTTCTCTCGACTATGTACTTCCCACAAGGTGTGATTGGCTTTGTCAGTGAAAAATGGCAACAGCTGAGCAAGGCATCGAACTCAAAAGACGAAGGACAAGATAAGGATGAACAGCATAAAGCCAAGGAGGCGATCGCATGACCACATTTAACAGCGTAAAGGAATCGGTTCAGGCGTTCACTCGTCGAGACGAAGTTTTTGATTACCTTAAACCCGATGTTCATCCTGCCATCGATACCCGTCACAACGTTTTGTTGTACGTGGAAGGCGTTAATAAAAGCTTCGATGGTTTCCAAGCGATAAACGACCTCAATCTTTATATCAAAGAGGGCGAACTGCGCTGCATCATCGGCCCTAATGGCGCAGGTAAAACCACCATGATGGACATCATCACCGGGAAAACTAAACCAGATACCGGAGAGGTATGGCTCGGCTCTAACATTAATCTACTCAAGATGAATGAAGCTGAAATTGCCAACGCGGGTGTTGGGCGTAAGTTCCAAAAGCCGACTGTGATTGAGTGTTTAACCGTGTGGCAGAATCTTGAATTAGCGATGGCGGGTGATCGCTCGGTGTGGGCAACTTTCACAGCCGTGATGTCTGGTGAGCAGAAAGATAAACTGACCTCGGTACTAGAGCTGATTCACCTCAAAGATGAAGCCGCAAACTTGGCGGGCAACCTGTCTCATGGACAAAAGCAGTGGTTAGAGATCGGTATGTTACTGATGCAAAACCCTAAGCTGTTGCTGGTGGATGAACCCGTTGCGGGAATGACTCACCAAGAGATGGACCGCACTTCTGAACTACTCAATTCATTGGCAGGTAAGCACTCGGTGGTCGTAGTTGAACACGATATGGATTTCGTTCGTTCGATTGCTAGTCATGTCACAGTCCTCCATCAAGGTCATGTGTTAGCAGAAGGCACCATGGACCAAGTGCAGGCTCACCCTGAAGTTAAACAAGTTTATCTCGGAGAATAGGATGCTAGAGGTTAAATCAGTTAATCAATATTACGGTGAGAGCCACACCTTGTGGGACTTGGATATGCAGATCCCAGAGGGCAAATGCACGGTATTAATGGGGCGCAATGGCGTCGGAAAAACCACCTTGCTGCAATGCATCATGGGGTTGGTTAAGGTTGAAAGTGGTGACATCTCTTTATCAGGTGAGTCAATATTGAAAACCGATGCCGAAGATCGTTCTCGCCAAGGGATCGGTTATGTGCCGCAAGGTCGTCAGATATTCCCAATGCTCACCGTTCAAGAAAACCTAGAAGTAGGTTTACCGATTCGCGAAAAGGGCGACCGTAAGATCCCCGAATTCATCTTCGATATCTTCCCAGTGCTAAAAGAGATGCTGCATCGTCGCGGTGGCGACTTATCCGGTGGTCAACAGCAACAACTAGCGATTGGACGTGCGCTGGTGGTCAATCCAAAGCTATTGATCTTGGATGAACCGACCGAAGGTATTCAGCCCAATATTGTGCAAGAGATTGGCGACATCATTCGCATGCTCAACGAGAAGATGGGACTCACGGTGTTGTTGGTTGAGCAGAAGCTGCCATTTGCGAGAAAGGTCGGTGACCGTTTTTGTATTCTCGACCGTGGGCGCCAAGTGGCAGAAGGTGAAATGACAGGACTCGATGAGTCCTTGATTAAGGAGTATTTAACCGTATGAATTCTCTCTTTTCTCCGAATGAAGTAAGGAATGTAGTGGTCAAGTAAAAC
>NZ_MCZZ01000148.1 GCF_002875705.1 Vibrio sp. 10N.261.45.E2 | reverse complement strand
GGATTCGAACCATCGAAGGCGGAGCCGGCAGATTTACAGTCTGCTCCCTTTGGCCACTCGGGAACCCCTCCAGGGTGTTTTTTCCTAACTCATAATGGATAGGCTAAAGAGATGTTTTTCCCAACGCATCTCTCAAGTGCGGAGCGCATCATAGCAAACACGCTAAACCTGTAAAGGGTTTTTCTTATGGTTTTGTGTTAAATGCTGCCTTTTTGGGCAAAGATGGCGAAAAGTACGCATATTGCTCGTGAAGTGAACATCTGTACTAAGGTCTACGTACTAAGAGGTAAGGCATTGAGGTTGTTGGCTTTCGGTATTGCTATTGTTTCGGCTAAACCCACATAAAACGTAAACGAAATTTAATCTAGATTTACACTTCTTGACGTTACAGTATTCATCAGTTGATAGAATACGGTTAATTTCATTTATAGATAATAATACCAATCGTAGTAAATAATTGGTCATCGTAGCTTGTTAAAGCGCTATTCCTGACCACTTACTCCTGTGATCGGTATAAACCTTACTTGCAGACCATAATTATGAAGAATAAATCTGTTTTAACCCTGCTGAGCTTGTCTATTCTCATGGCGTCTCCAGCCGTACTTGCAAAGCGTATGGGCCCGAGCACTGTCACTGTTGTTACTGAGCAGGTTGATATTCACCAAGTTAGCCAATCTCTTTCGTTGGTTGGTAAGTTAGAAGCCGAGCAATCGGTCATGATCACTTCTGAAGTCGCTGGCCGAGTGGATTCTATCAACATCAAAGCAAACCAAGATGTCACTAAAGGGCAGATGTTGGTTCAACTTGATGATGACAAAGCGAAAGCGGCGGTAGCAGAAGCTCAAGCTTATCTAAAAGACGAGCAACGTAAGCTAGCGGAATTTCAACGCCTAGTGAAACGTAACGCGATCACGCAAACTGAAATTGATGCTCAGAAAACCAACGTAGAGATCGCCAACGCTCGTTTAGCTGCTGCAAATGCCAATCTGAAAGATCTTCACATCAGCGCGCCATTCTCGGGCACTGTTGGTTTCATCGACTTTAGCCGCGGTAAAATGGTCACAGCAGGTACTGAACTTGTGACCCTAGATGATCTATCGGTCATGCAATTAGACCTGCAGATCCCGGAACGTTACCTTTCTAAACTATCAAAAGGTATGAAAGTAACCGCGCGCACCAGCGCATGGGGCGACACTCAGTTCACGGGTACTGTAGTAGGCATCGATTCTCGTATTAACGCTGAAACCTTGAACCTTCGAGTTCGAATCCACTTCGACAACAATAATGACTATCTAAAGCCGGGTATGTTAGTGGCAGCGGATATGGACTTTCCACCAGTGGAAGCGCCAATCATTCCAGTTCAAGCGCTTGAGTATTCAGGAACGAAGCGTTTCGTCTATGTTATTGACGAAGACAACAAAGCAAAACGTACAGAAGTTTTCCTTGGAGCACGTATTGATAACGAAGTCGTGATCGACAAAGGTATCGAAATTGGTCAGAAGATCGTGGTGCAAGGTATCGTGAACATGCGTGACGGCGTCTTGGTTCAAGAGCTTGCCGTTAATCGCCCTACTGGTACAGCGAGTGACAAAAAAGCACAAGAAGGCGCTAACTAATGTTGTTATCTGATGTTTCTGTAAAGAGACCAGTAGCGGCCGTCGTATTGAGCCTACTATTGGTTGTGTTTGGTATTGTCTCTTTCAATAAGCTCGCGGTTCGTGAGATGCCTGATATTGAGAGCCCGGTAGTATCGATCAGTACTCGTTATGAGGGTGCCTCTGCCACCATCATTGAAAGCCAAATAACCTCCAACCTTGAAGACCAGTTATCCGGCATCAGTGGTATCGATGAGATCGAATCCACAACCCGTAACGGTATGTCGCGTATTACGATTACCTTTGAGCTTGGTTACGATCTTAATACTGGTGTGAGTGATGTCCGTGATGCCGTAGCGCGTGCGCAGCGTTCATTGCCAGACGAAGCTGACGACCCGATTGTTTACAAGAACAATGGTAGTGGTGAAGCCTCGGTCTACATCAACTTAAGCTCGACGGAGATGGACCGAACGCAGTTAACCGACTATACAGAACGTGTGTTGATTGACCGCTTTAGTTTGATCTCAGGTGTGAGCTCGGTGGATATCTCAGGTGGTTTGTACAAAGTAATGTACGTGAAGCTGAAACCTGCTCAGATGGCTGGTCGTGGTGTTACTACCTCGGACATCACTTCTGCGTTGAACAGTGAGAACATTGAAAGCCCAGGTGGTGAAGTACGTAACGATGCGATTGTGATGTCGGTTCGTACCGCTCGTTCTTACACTGAAGCTGAAGATTTCGAATACCTAGTGGTAAAGCGT
Source organism: Vibrio sp. 10N.261.45.E2 (assembly GCF_002875705.1). Lineage (GTDB taxonomy): Bacteria > Pseudomonadota > Gammaproteobacteria > Enterobacterales > Vibrionaceae > Vibrio. Next base: position 47,990 of record NZ_MCZZ01000148.1, on the reverse strand, counting down.
GCCTCTGATAACACACCTATCTACTTGAAAGACGTAGCGGATGTTTACATTGGTGCAGAAAACGAGAACTCGACCTTTAAGAGTGACGGCGTAGTCAACGTAAGCATGGGTATTGTGCCTCAGTCAGATGCGAACCCACTTGAAGTTGCTGACCTTGTCCATAAAGAAGTCGAAGCGATTCAGAAGTTCTTGCCTGATGGTACTCGTTTGGCTGTCGACTATGATTCCACAGTCTTTATCGACCGTTCGATTTCAGAAGTTTACAGCACACTCTTTATTACGGGTGGTTTGGTTATCCTTGTGCTTTACATCTTTATTGGTCAAGCTCGAGCAACACTTATTCCAGCGGTAACGGTACCTGTATCTCTGATCTCGTCGTTTATTGCGGCTTACTATTTTGGGTTCTCTATCAACCTGATTACCTTGATGGCACTTATCCTATCGATTGGCTTGGTGGTTGATGATGCAATCGTAGTGGTTGAGAACATTTTCCACCACATTGAACGTGGTGAATCGCCACTGCTTGCGGCCTATAAAGGGACACGAGAGGTTGGCTTCGCGGTAATCGCAACGACACTTGTATTGGTGATGGTATTCCTACCAATCTCGTTCATGGACGGCATGGTTGGTCTTCTGTTTACCGAGTTCTCTGTATTGCTTGCTATGTCGGTGATCTTCTCGTCGCTCGTCGCATTGACGCTAACGCCAGTGCTAGGCAGTAAGATCCTTAAAGCGAACGTTAAACCAAACCGTTTTAACCTGTTTGTTGAACGCGTATTTGGCAAGCTTGAGTCTGGATACCGCTCGGTATTGCGCCGTGCTCTAAACTGGCGCTGGGCTGCTCCAATCATCATTATCGCGTGTATGGGTGGCAGTTATGGCTTGATGCAACAAGTGCCATCGCAACTGACGCCACAAGAAGACCGTGGTGTTATCTTTGCGTTTGTTCGTGGTGCTGATGCAACCAGTTACAACCGTATGTCTGCCAACATGGACATCGTAGAAGAGCGTCTAATGCCATTGCTTGGTCAAGGCTTCTTGAAGTCATTCAGTATTCAGTCTCCAGCGTTTGGTGGTAATGCGGGCGACCAAACGGGCTTTGTAATCATGATCTTAGAAGATTGGGATGAGCGTGACGTTACAGCACAACAAGCCTTGAACGAAGTTCGTAAATCGTTGAATGGTATTCCTGATGTACGTGTATTTCCGTTCATGCCGGGCTTCAAAGGTGGTTCAAGTGAGCCTGTTCAATTTGTACTTGGCGGTTCTGATTACACTGAACTCCAAAAGTGGGCAGAGAGCTTAAAGCAAGCGGCTGAAGATTCACCAATGATGGAAGGTGCGGATATCGATTACTCCGAGAAAACGCCAGAGCTATTGGTTACTGTAGACAAGCAGCGTGCTGCAGAGCTAGGTGTGAGTGTTTCTGATATCTCAGATACCTTGGAAATCATGCTTGGTGGTCGCAGTGAAACGACCTTTGTTGAGCGCGGTGAGGAGTACGACGTTTACCTTCGTGGTGATGAAAACAGCTTCAACAACGCGAACGACCTAAGCCAAATCTACATGCGAACTCAGTCTGGAGAGTTGGTTACACTCGATACGCTGACGCACATTGAAGAAGTGGCTTCATCGATTCGTTTGTCGCACTACAACAAGCAAAAATCGGTGACTATTAAAGCGAACCTAATGGAAGGTTACACACTGGGTGATGCTCTAGATTTCCTTGATGAGCAAGCAATTGAGCAACTACCGGGTGATATTTCAGTGAGCTACTCTGGCGAGTCAAAAGACTTTAAAGAGAACCAATCGAGTATCCTAGTGGTGTTTGCGCTAGCGATGTTGGTAGCGTACTTGGTATTGGCCGCACAATTTGAAAGCTTCATCAACCCGTTGGTGGTGATGTTCACCGTACCTATGGGTATCTTTGGTGGCTTCTTAGGTTTGGTGTTGATGAGCCAAGGGCTCAACGTTTATAGCCAGATCGGTATGATCATGTTGATCGGCATGGTAACCAAAAACGGTATCTTGATCGTTGAGTTTGCTAACCAACTTCGTGACCGTGGCATTGAGTTCGAAAAAGCGATCATTGATGCATCTGCTCGACGCTTACGTCCAATCATGATGACCGCGTTTACTACGCTAGCGGGTGCGATTCCATTGATTACCTCAACGGGGGCTGGCTATGAAAGCCGAGTGGCTGTGGGTACGGTTATCTTCTTCGGTATGGGCTTCGCGACACTGGTAACTCTGTTCGTGATTCCTGCGATGTACCGACTGATTTCTGGCTCAACACGCTCTCCGGGCCACGTGGAAGCGGTGCTTAATAAAGAGCTTAGCCATGACAATGTTGGAAGAAGCAGTCACGGTTAGTTGGTAAAACGAAGGGCTAGACTATAGATAGTTTTTATAGCTAGTATAAGTTTAAAGCTTGATAAAGAAAGCCCAGTAACTGTTTGAGTTACTGGGCTTTTTGTTAATTGAATATTGATGATTGAAAGTAGGGATTCGTTCAATCGATAATAAAAGCTCGCTCAGAATACGAACTTTCATTTGGCGTTCAATTTCTTAACTCTTTTTCGTTTGGCGAGCTTCAAATGCGGCCAATTGTTCAGGAGTTGCTTTCGGTTGATGGTTAGCTTTCCACTCATCGTAAGTCATACCATAAACACGTTCACGTGCATCGTCTAAATCTAAATTGACTCCCATCAATTCAGCTTCTGCTGCATACCATTTGCTAAAGCAATTTCGGCAAAAGCCAGCCAAGATCATTAGGTCGATGTTTTGCACGTCTTTATTGCTGTCTAGATGAGATAATAGGCGACGAAATGCAGCTGCATCTAGCTTGTCTTGTTCTTCTTGAGTTAGTTGCTTGTATTTGAATTCTGCCAAAACTCTTTCCTTTTCAAGTCAATGGTTATCCTTAGTTAGAGTCTACACGGCTGCGAGATTGACGCCAATACTCATTCACTGGTTTGAGTATGTAACTCCCAGCTTTCTAGGTTTGCATAGGATAACAAAGTAACAACTAGACCGGTCGGTCTGTGTTGTGTGTGATTCATTCAGCACTTCAAATCAGACAATCGGTTCGTTGAAACTGTATACCCGTGAGAGGAGAATAGGCATGACATTAGCATTTGAAACATACTTGGCTATTGGTTTATCGATGGCGCTTTTAAGCCTTTGGAAAACCTATTCAGGGCCGGCTATTGCTGCGTTTCTATCTTACTCCTACCCAGAAATGCTGTTGTTTAATTTAATCCCAGCAATGATTGCTGCATATGCAGGTTGGAAAGTTGCTCCCGTCTATTCAACCTTGTTCAAGAAACAAAAAGGCGCAGTCTTTAAACCAAAGCTCAGAAAATTCATGAAAAAATGGAATCAATACGGCCAACTTTCGATGGTTATTTTAGCTCCAGTCTTAGTGGGAATTCCGAGTTATACCTTTGTTTCGAAACGATTGAATCAAAGTGGAGTGAAAACCTTTGGTATGCTGACATTGTCGATCTTAGGCTGGAGTAGCTTGGCTTATAGCTGTTTTGCGTTCCTAGATGTTGGTCAGTATATTGCGATAGAGAACATTATTCCCGAGTCTATTCTTGAAAATACCAAGAAATAAATAACACAGACTTGTAGTTGGAAAGATGTGACCTTACCTCTAGCACTTAATGTGTTAGATTTGTTTCGTAGCCATTGGTGATTTGAAAGCTTGTCCCCCTAAATATCCTCATTGAGTACTCGCTCAGTTTTAAGTCCCAAATATTTGAACGACTCATTTAATGACCAAGTAATATATATACTGATACTTGAATGGGCTTTCATCGGTTTTTGGTGCGTCAGTGAGGACTCCCCCCAAACCTGTCGAGAGCTCCTGTCTTAATTCCTCACCAGCCAGATTTATATTTCAAAGGACAATGCGATTCTCCTTCGAATATTCAAACCGATCAGTCTAATTCTGACAATGTTGACAATATCCTGACTAGACCGGTCGGTTTGTTGTGTTTATTATATACACAACGTCGAGACGACCTAACTTAAACGGTGAATGTTATATGAATAGATCAATCATTATTGCTGGTTCGAGTGGCTTAGTTGGACGAGAAACTTTGAGTACTTTATTAAGCAGTCAGAATATCAGTACTGTTTACGCACTGTCTCGACGTGAACTCAATACGCAGCATAAGAAATTGAAGCAGATAATTGACTGTGATCTAAGTGTTCCTGCCATCCATTTAGGCTCAGAGCTTCCGGAAGTTGGGATTATTGCTTTAGGTAGCACGATTAAAAAATCGGGTACCAAAGATAAACTACGTGCAATTGATGTTGACCTAGTCGTGTCTACCGCAGAAAACATGAAAGATCTTGGAGTGAAACACTTGATCGTTGTGTCATGTCTTGGTGCTGATAGCAAAGCTCGTTCTCATTATCTTCGCTGTAAAGGAGAGATGGAAAATGAAGTTGAACTACTGGATTTTGAGAAAACGACTTTCCTACATCCAGGCCCGTTGGCGGGTGACCGACATGAAACGAGAACTGACGAAAAGTTACTTCAAGGTGCTCTAAAGGTAATTAAGCCGATGATGATTGGCAGAATGAAAAAATACTTACCAATTCAAGCATCCAGCCCAGTCGGTTATGAAAAAGAAATGACTTATATGGTAGAGCATGAAAAAGCGCTGTATGGGTATTTAGCCCACTTGAATGATGGTGACCCAAAGCACGCCCATTCGGTCCTTGAAGACTTTGTTTCCGAGCATAATATTCAATAGATTTGATGGTTTCGTTTTGCCTTCAATCACTTTCAAACTTTAGAGAGGTTATCTATGAAAAAACTGTCTTTAATTGCTTTGTTTGTTCTGCCCATTCTAGGTTGTGAAACGACTGTTGATCAGAACGCTCATCAATCACAACTAAATGCCGTTGATGAGAGTGTGCTCATTGTTGATCGAAACGCTGAAGATAAAGGGCTAGATAAAGTTTTGACTATCGACCACTCTCGGTTAGCAGATCTGGCAAATGAATATTTAGCACCAAGTCGAGTGGACTTTTATACCGACGATAAGTTGAATACCCAGTTGCTCAAAGACAGTTTACAGGTGGGGCTCGATTTGCCATTTCGTATTTTGAATTATGTTGAAAATGGTGAGCAAAAAGTAATTTATACCGATGCTAAGTTTATTCAAAAGCGACACGGAATAATGGATAACGGAGCCCTTGAGCAGTATGCAGAAGAAACGGCATCGCTAACTAATGGGTTAGATAACATTGCGCCAGTGCAGAGCGAAGGTTTAGCAAAGAACTACGGCATTGAAACATTAGTATCAGAGTATGATTTTGAAACGACACTGAACAATATTAAACGAGATGTTCTTGCTCAAGGTGACACGGTTTGGTTTATGAACTGGGACTTTAAGGCTAAAGCAGAAGCTATAGGGGAGTCACTACCTAATGCGACCTTGCTCGTTTTTGGTGGGCCAGCGCCAGGTGCCAAAGCAATGACCGAATTCCCAAGTATTGGATTGGATGCTTTTGGCCAAAAAGTATTAGTGACTGAAGAAAACGGTCAAGTGACGGTTGCTTATAATAATATTGTCGACATGTCTGAACTCCATTATAAGGACAATGCAATTTCTCATAAGGTCATCAATTTTCGATTAGGTAAAACTCTCGGCGGTGCGGTAGGAAAATAATCTATCGCCTTACGATAATTAACGTCTAATTAATTTACATTAATAAAAAACCATGATTTTAAAATCATGGTGTGGCTTTTTATTACCTAAAAATAACGGCTAATTTAATAGCCTAATTTTAACACTGCCATTTTGGCATTAAAATTCAACCATTGGAATATCATGAAAACACAATTAGTTACATTATCTTCTTTGTTCTTTATTTCTTTATCTGGTTCAGTTCTTGCAAGTGACGCTATTGTTAATGAAAGCCTAGAACAAAAAAATCAAGTTAAAAAAAGTTATCACAGTCAAGATATTAGAAATGTCCAGAGTAGTATTACAGGTGAATATGAATCTTATGAAGATGCTGATGCAATATCTTTGGACGGTACATACGGTATTAATGATAAAGCAAGTGTTGGTATAACATATAAAAACTACTCGTTTGACTACGATGATGAAGCATCAGACGTCATGTCGCTAACAGGTCAATACAATATATCCAGTAATGTCGTAATTGATGGTGTTTGGAATAACATAGATGGAGAATATAATAATTATCGATTTGGAGGTAATTATGTAGGGGATGCTAGGTTTGGTGCGTGGAATGTTGGTGCAAATTACTATGGTGGTGACCTTGCTGATGGTTTTGACGTAGAGGCTGGGGTTTTGGTTCCATTTGGTAATATGTACTACCGTGGTGACTTTACGTATTTTGTTGATGCAGAGGGGTATGACAATATCTTCGAAAATAAACTTGGATGGACAAACGGAAAAATTGACGTTAATGCATCAGTAAGTACCTATGAATTAGGTGAAGATACGTTTTTTGGTGTTGAATTGGGTTATATTTTTTAAGTTGTAGGCGAGAAAGTGAATTTTTTAAACAAAAAAATGGTACTAAAATTATCAGCTTTGATGTTAATTGTGCCGGTTGTAACTGGTTGCGTCGGTAGTAATTTTACGACCAAGAAACTGATGGAATTTAATGTTAAGGTTGTTGATAACCGCTATGCACGTGGCGGTGTTAACTTCTTATTGGCACCTGTTTATGGCTTTACAACATTGGCAGATTACTTCGTTGTTAACTCAATCGAGTTCTGGACGGGTTCAAACCCTTTCGACGGCACTCCGCATATCTTTGATAGTAAAGTCGAGACAATGATTGATATTAACGGTGATCTTGATCCTTCACTTCGTGATGCACCGATTGATCCTCTGACGTACCACAACATTGAAGACAGTCATATAAGAACTATTGACGAAAATACTATTGAGATGGAAGTGACTTATGTTGACGGCACTTCTTCAACGGTAACGGGCGTGAAGGAAGGTGTAAACGTTAAGTACTTTGTTGATGGTGAGTTTGTCTCTGAAACATCTGTAGAGGCGTTATCAGAAGCATTTGAAGTGAGCTCATAACCATCCATTGTTAAAGTGAACGTTATTGTTCGCCTATTATTTCTAAATATTTACGATTAATAATCAAGCTTTCAGGATATTAATATGAATCAATTTGGCGTGACTGGTTTTATTGTGAAAAGTAGCCTTACTAAAAAGAATATTCAACCTGTAGATGATATTTCTTATCCGGGATGTAGTTTTTTAGTGCAAACAGATAACTTTCTAGTGTCATGTTGTTCATTAGATAAATATATTCATAATGCGTTTGAAACTCTTCATAACATAGAAGGAAAAGTTAAACTAGAAGGGTTTTTATTTGTAGATACTTATAGCGATAATGCGTCTTTGTCTGTAGTGACAAAAATAACACAGTATAGCGATTAATCAGTGTCTTAATAGGGGCTTATTATAAAGAAAAAGGACGAAGTTAACTTCGTCCTTTTTTGTCATTGTAAACTTGTTAGTTAATGAACTTAAGCCAGCTCACCCGTTTGCGAGAAAGCTTCTAGCTTCGCTGCGTAAGGCTGTAGGTCACCAATATTGTTGTCTACCCACTCGTCATTGAAGTAGGTGTCCAGGTAACGCTCGCCGCTATCACATAACAGAGTCACGATAGAGCCTTTCTCACCACGTGCTTTCATTTCACTTGCTAGCTGAAGCACGCCGTACATGTTAGTACCGGTTGATGCGCCAACCTTACGACCAAGAATGTCAGACAACCAATGTGTCGTTGCAATACTTGCTGCATCTGGGATTTTACGCATTTCGTCAACCACACCAGGAATGAAGCTTGGTTCTGCACGTGGGCGACCAATGCCTTCAATCTTGCTGAATGTACTGCCTTTTACGTTCATGTTGCCCGTTTGGAAGTATTCGTGGAATACAGAGTTCTCAGGGTCGACAACACATAGCTTAGTTTCATGCTGTTGGTAGCGAATGAAACGGCCAATAGTCGCGGAAGTACCACCAGTACCTGGGCTCATTACTACCCAAGCTGGAACTGGGTGATCTTCCATCTGCATTTGATTGAAAATCGAGTTTGCGATGTTGTTGTTACCACGCCAGTCGGTTGCGCGCTCAGCGTATGTAAATTGGTCCATGTAGTGACCATTGAGTTCTGCCGCCAAACGGCGAGACTCATCGTAAATTTCATCAGAACGGTCAACAAGATGCGCTTGACCACCGTAGAATTCAATTTGCTCAATTTTCTTCTTCGCCGTGCATTTGGGCATTACCGCAATAAACGGCAGGCCAAGTAGACGAGCAAAGTACGCTTCAGACACGGCAGTGCTACCAGAAGACGATTCAATGATCGTTGTTTCTGGACCAACCCAACCGTTACAGATAGCGTATAAGAATAGAGAACGCGCTAAACGGTGCTTCAAAGAGCCGGTAGGGTGTGTGCTTTCATCTTTAAGGTAAACATCAATGCCTTCGATACTTGGTAGATCGAGCTTGATAAGGTGCGTATCCGCTGAGCGTTGGTAGTCTGCTTCAATTTTACGAATCGCGTTGTTAATCCATTGATGGTCAGTGCACATAAGCGTTCTCCTGATCGAGTGTAGGAATTCTTGTAATTGGTATAGTTCTAATTTATCTATAATCCGAGAGAAAAACTTTGCCATATTTGCTTTGTTTTGCTTAAATTGTAGAAAATTATTCTCTTTAAATGCGATCTGGTGAAAGTGTGATAGATGCCGTAGATAAAAAAATATTAGGTTTACTGCAAGAAGACAGCACGCTGTCATTGAACGATATTTCTGAAGCCGTCAACCTCACTACAACGCCTTGTTGGAAAAGGCTTAAACGCCTAGAAGAGAACGGCATTATTGAGAAAAGAGTCGCGCTGCTGAACCCGGAAAAGTTGGATCTTTCCTTTACCGCGTTCGTATTGGTGAAAACCAGTGATCATTCTCATGAGTGGTATGGTCGTTTTGTGAACACTGTGTCGGAATTTCCAGAAGTGATGGAGTTCTATCGCATGGCCGGTGAGTATGATTATATGATGAAGGTGCAAGTTAAAGACATGAAGTGCTTTGATGATTTTTATAAGCGCTTGGTGAATAGTATTGATGGGATTTCTAATGTGACCTCGACGTTTGCGATGGAACCATTGAAATACACGACGGCTCTGCCACTTTAATCATACCGACTCGTTTAGCTTCGAATTTAAACATCGCCTCTGCGATAAAGAAAAGGATTATTCATGTTTGCAAAAGTATCTACCGCTATCCAATTGGTGTTAGCTGTCGCGATTTTTTACTTGGGCTACACCATTTACTCATTTACCAATAAAGTTGGTGAAATCGTTGATACCTATCCGCAGGTAATTGAAGACTTGTCTGTTCTTACTAAAGGGCTAAAAGTAGAAGAAATGTTGGAATTTGCTGAGCATGTTAATGAGCTTGCTCCTCAGGTTCTAGATACTGTCGAAAACGTAAGAAAGACGATCGATGACGTGAATCAAACCGTTTCGTCAGTTGATGGCAAAATCCCTGCAATTTTAGACGAAGTAAAAAATGTTCGAACGGAAGTCGAGCAGGTAAGAACCGATGTTATTCCACCAACATTAACGGAATTGAAGAGATACCGAGCCGACGTAATGCCACCAGTGCTCGCTGAAAGTAAGTCTTACCGCGAACAGACGATCCCTGTGGTTATCGCGGAATCTGAGATGTTACGAGCGGAAGTCCCGGGTATTTTAGCGGAGGCAAATCTGCTGGCCGATAAGAGTAAAGAACTCGCTCAGGGCGCGGCAGAAGGCGCAGTGAAAGGTGTTGTCATGTCGCCGTTTAATCTTCTGCGAGATGCAGGCGATGGTATTAAAACGCGAGTACAAAGCGAGTTTGAGCCAACGTTAGAAGCTGAGTAGAGGTTACTGGCTCAACGTAATCACTCATCATTAGAATTAAAAAGAGAGGCTAGGTATTAAACCTAGCCTCTCTTTTTTACGGCTTTTAAAACAACGCCTGATTGCTATTTAGTAAAACGCATCACACCTTCTTGTACTGCCGTCGCCACTAATTCACCTTTTTGGTTAAAGATCTCGCCACGAACTAGGCCGCGAGTGTTCGCCGCCGTTGGGCTTTCAATCGCATAAAGTAACCATTCGTCCATCTTGAATGGGCGGTGGAACCAGATTGAGTGATCGATCGTCGCCACTTGGAAGTTTGGCGTCATGATAGAGACTTCATGAGGGTGAAGCGCCGTCACCAAGAATCCCCAATCCGATGCGTAAGCAAGCAAGTATTGATGGATCAATTGGTTGTCTGGCATCGCGCCATTTGCTCTTACCCAAAGATACTGTTTCGCTTCGGTTTTCTTAGGATTGAGTGGGTTCACAACCGTCACTGGGCGCATCTCAATCGGCTTCTCGCCACAGAAAGTTTTGCGCAACTTCTCCGGTAAGAACTCCGCTATATGGCTCGCAAGCTCAGTTTCAGATGCAAAATTTTCAGGCCCCGGAATATCTGGCATTGCGTTTTGGTGTTCAAAGCCAGGTGCATCGCCATGATAAGAAGCTGTGAGATAGAAAATAGGGCGGCCATTTTGAATCGCTTTAACACGGCGTGTGCTGAAGCTGCGTCCATCTCTTAGGTTCTCAACATCATAAATAATTGGCTTTTCAGGATCGCCGGGAAACAGAAAATAACTGTGGAACGAGTGAACACTACGGTCGTCTTGAACGGTATAACGAGCTGCAGAAAGTGCTTGTCCCAATACCTGACCGCCGTATACCTGTGGCAATCCTAGGTTCTCACTTTGCCCACGGAATAAACCTTCTTCCAGTTTTTCTAGCTGAAGTAAACTTAGTAATTCTTGTAAAGGTTGACTCATCGCCAGCATTCCTCTTCGTAAAATGGGTGTCAGATTATGGTGTTAATCATTTAGCTTAGTCAGATATCTGTCAATAAATCATAGGGTTTCAAGACAGAATATGAAAGCTCTCTTATAATTGGTGAGTAGATTTGCCGAGTCCGGCAAACATGTTGAGAGAAATTGAATATGAAAAAGGCTCTAATTCTTCTAACGTCTTTAGTATCGTTTGGCCTGCTAGTTGGTTGCCAAACAACATCAGAAACGAACGTTTCTCAAGAAGCGGTTGCAGAGAATACTCAAGTGATTTCAGGAACAGTTAGCTACCGCGAAAGAATTGCATTACCGGAGAATGCATTGGTTACTGTAACGCTAGAAGATATTTCACTAGCAGACGCTCCATCAACGGTTATCGCAACACAAGAGTTCACAACTGATGGTAAACAAGTGCCGTTTGCGTTCGAACTAAGCTACGACGACAACAAGATTCAGCCTAACCACCGTTACAACATGCGTGCAACGATTCATGTTGACGGCAAACTACGTTTTACTACTGACACTATCAAGTCGGTTATTACTGATGTAGAAAATACACAGCAAGCAGACCTACGTTTGGTTGGTGTTCGTTAATCAGAAATAGATGCCATTGTTAAGGCATCTTGGTTAGCTTAACTCAGCCAGTTGAATTGGCGATTAGTGGCAGCTCTAGGGCTGCCATTTGTATATTCTGAGTTTGATCTTTCCTGCCTCACTCACCTCAACTCCTTCTTTAACCAAATGCTGCTTTTGTCGGTCGAACGAATCGCCCTTTAAAGAGATTTCACCCTTGCTGTTTATCACTCGATACCAAGGCAGTTTACTACCTTCTGGCAAGTTGCCCAGCGCTTTGCCAACATGGCGCGCATAGCCCGGAAATCCTGAAAAACGTGCTATGTCTCCATAAGTTGTTACTTTCCCATATGGAATTTGGTGAATCACAGCAAAGATTTGGCTCAAAAATTGGTCCATACTAAATGTTCCTAGTTCATAAATACCAATCACAGTAAGTAAGTGTTCAAAAATAGCGCAGGGAAAAAGCTTGAGAGCAAGGCAGATTTTTTCGGTAAGTAGTTATTCTACAATCAAAAAATCTAACGAGGTTATCGAGTTTTTTAACAAGCTAGGGTGACCAGTTAATTACTACGATTGGTATGGTACCACGGATCGGTAGAAGGAGAGGGCTATGGTATTTTCAACGTTTCAGTTCTTGATCACCACATTATTAGCGGTTGTTTGCGCAAGAGCAATCAGTTTAAGTGACGGTGACATCCCAGTACTTGCAATGGTAATTCCGGCTTTATGGATCTTACCGCAGGGAGGCATAGCAGGATTAGCTTTGCTTGTTTCCATGACCACTTATGGTCTCACGCTTCCTTTGCAACCCATCACGCTGTCCGTCAGTGCTTGGGTTCTATTCCCGCTATTGATGGTGGTTTTCTCAAGACGCAGTAGTTTGTCGGTCGTGATTATTTCTGGCCTGATTGTGACGACTTTGCAAGTCGGGATTATGGTCACGCAATCAGCTGGCAAGCTTGAAGGCGTACCGTGGGTGACCACGCTTCAAACCTTATCAATTATCGTAATTTGGTGGGCGGCAAATCATCTTAAACCAGCCAGCCGACACAGCTGGTGGTCATTAGGATTAATACTTCCATTATGGATAGCCGATTTACCTTATGCCGCTTTGGTGGCCTTGTGTATAACTGGCATCATGGCATCAATGGAAACGCTGACGCGCTTGAAGACCTTTCGCTGGAATAAGCTGCTGTGTTGGACACTGCCAACGGTCGGTTTTGCGGCTCTAGTGATTACTCCAAGCATCGAAGTGCCAAGTCCCGTCTTTGTTGTGTGGTTGTGTCTATTGGGCACCGCGTGGATGACGGACTACATCATTCGCACAGAAGATAACGAAGACATCGATATCTGATACTGCGGCAATCCAAACCTCCCCAATGCAGGTAAATGGTGAATTTACCTGCGATTTTCTAGTGGTTTGAATAAAGGATAAGCACTTAGACCGCAATTGTTCAAAAATAGGGTGGAAGGGCTTGCAATGGTTGCTGTGATGCTTAATAATCCCATCACTCTTTGAGGCAAGCCTCTTAGAAAACGAATCTATGGGGGCCTGGTCCTCCCGCAACAATAGCTCGTGAACTCGGTCAGGCCTGGAAGGGAGCAGCCGCAGCGAGTGACTTGTGTGCCGGGATGTGGCTGGGTTCCCACCCCTTAAAAAAGCCGCTCTTTATGAGCGGCTTTTTGCTATCTGCTTGCCTTTTTCTTGTTCAAGAACGTTTCGTTTTTCTCAATTCGCAGGCAGAACAACGGCAGGTGCTTCTTCCTCTGAATCTTCTTTGTCTTCTATTTGATCAGCAACCCAATCAATTGTCTTTGTTAAATAGAGCTTGTTGGTTTCGGTATCACACCAACTCTTTGATAATCCTCTTCGATTAAATTCACTGCCAATGGCAGCGAGTGTCTGGTTACTTGAACGCCCATAATACAAGGTATCGCACAGTTGTAGGTTCGACATGGATTGAGGATACGTATTTACTGAAGAGGAGTTCATGCTCAGTGCTTTGGATTGATTATGAGTGCACCCAGTTAGGCTCAGGAAAAAGAAAAGGAATAGTATGTTTTTCATTGTGTATCAGGTCGGTTGCCGATGATTTGAAGACAGTATCGGCTTGTATGATTAAATTATTGTCAATTTCTCGCTAACTCGTTACATACCAAGACGTTCCTCCCAGTTTGAAAGCGCTATAAAGCTAACGATAGAAACAGTATTAACCTTCAAAAGCGCAATTTTGTACAAAAGCTCAAAGAGCCTATAGAGTAGACTGATAAGTCGCTCGATAATTAACAGGCTTGGGAATTGTTATGGAGAACAAGAAACGCTCTAAAGAAAAGGCAGAATATAAGATCACGGAAGAGCTCGGTGGCCTTGAAATTCTTAATGCTGAATACGAAAAGCAGAACTTTTCACGCCATAGCCACGAGGGTTATACACTTGGGGTTATTGAGCAGGGCGCTCAGCGTTTTTATCGAACGGGCGGACATCATATTGCACCTCAAGATGCGATTATTCTGGTCAACGCTGATGAAGTTCATAGCGGACACTCTGCCACTGAAGGCGGTTGGGCATATCGAGCGATGTATCCACTCCCAGACCAACTTGCCAAGATCACTCAAGAGCTAAACCTACCGAATTACGGTGCGCCTTACTTTCCAAGAGCGGTTGTAGAAGACCCTGAGCTTGCCAATCAATTGAGGTTGCTCTTCAACACGATTGATGAATCCGATAATCGCTTGTTAAGAGAAACCTTGATGTATGGGATGTTGGTGAAGTTGATTAGCCGACACGGTAAATCTCCGCTGAATCCTCAACTCGATGGAAAAACTCAGCGACAGCTTGTTTTGGTGAAGGAGTTCTTAGACGATTTTCCGCAAGCCGATGTGTCCCTAGAAGAACTATCTAAACTTGCGGCTTTGAGCCCGTTTCACTTAGTGCGTTCTTTTCAGAAAGAGTTCGGCCTTCCACCTCACGCGTATCAGATTCAATCTCGGTTAAGGCTTTCGCGTAAGTTATTGAAACAAGGGCATACCATTTCAGATACTGCTCAAGAGTGTGGCTTTCACGACCAAAGTCACTTCCATCGACACTTCAAAAAGGCCAATGGCTACACGCCGGGACAGTACATCAAGATGCTTTGAGCGTAGGCGAAAAATACGGTCGCTTAATCGAGCAAGTTTATACAATCGAACCGACTCAACTCTTTTTACATTGAATAGCCAATGTGAAGAGAGCAAAGAATGATATGGACAGTGAAAAAATGGATAGACGAACACAGTTATGGAAGGGAGTTTTAGCGGGAATGCCGTTGAGCATTGCGGTTATCCCTTGGGGAATTCTAGCCGGATCTTATGCGATAGACGCCGGATTGAATCAGCTTCAAGCGCAAGCCATGTCAGCGATTCTATTTGCGGGATCAGCGCAACTTGTCGCCGCGGGTATGTTCAAAGCGGGTATCGGTTTAGGCACCATGTTGCTGACCACATTGTTCATCACTTCTAGGCACTTTTTATATAGCGTTTCGATGCGTGACAAAATCAGTCATCTTCCTGCGCGTTGGCGTCTATTACTTGGATTTTGGCTCACTGACGAGCTATTTGCGATTTGTAGTGGGCAGTCTCAGCAAGAGTTTAATCGTTGGTACGCTGCAGGTGTGGGCGGTGGTTTTTATCTTGTTTGGAATATCGCGAGCTTCGTTGGCATTGTCGCGGGAAGCCAAATTCCTTCGCTTAATGAGATTGGGCTCGACTTCGCGGTTGCAGCAACCTTTATCGCTTTGGTGTTCCCATTAATCCGAACTCTGCCCGTCGTCTTGTGTGTGGTTGTTTCACTGATCACTTCGGTCGCCATGTCGGTTAACAATATTGAGGGTGGATTAATGATTGCAGCCATTGCCGGTATGTTAGCAGGCTTTTTCAGCGAATCATTCCAAGAGCGAAACAACGGTAACAAGACAATCGTGGAGGGTAAATAGAGATGATTTGGCTAACGATATTACTCATGACTGCGATTGTTTTCTTTAGTCGGTATCTGTTTCTTGAACCTGCAATTCCGCTTCGACTCAATCAAACTGCAAGGCGCCTATTACGCTATTCAAGCCCAGCAGTGCTGACTGCGATTTGGGGGCCAATTGTATTTGCTCCTGAACAAATGTTTTGGCCAAGCCTTGAAAACCCATATTTGATAGGCGCTCTTGTGACCGGATTGTTGACATGGAAAACAGGCAATGTGCTACTTACGATCGGCGTCAGCATGGCGGTGTTTTTGTTCTACAACCTTGTCGCTGTTGATTACCTATTTAACTGATAGACCTTGCAACGTATAGCGTGGTGGCATCTAATGGGGCTATTCACTGTTTGTGTATTTAGGTTTTGGTAAGGAGTTAATTTGGCTAAGAAATATTATGTGGTTTGGAAAGGTCGCATACCGGGTATTTTTACCACTTGGAACGAGTGTAAAGCGCAGGTCGATGGCTTTGCTGGCGCGAGATACAAATCGTTTCCAACACTCGGTGAGGCTGAGTCTGCTTTCGGCGGTAAAGCTATGGTCACGTCTAGCACAGCGAAATCAAGTTCTGCGGGGAAGGCGACTAAAGCAAAGGTACCGCCTCTTTCGGAGCAGCAAATCACGGATATGCCTTTTGATATCAAGATCTTTACCGATGGTGCATGTGAGCCAAACCCTGGCGAAGCTGGGACGGGTTTAGCGGTTTACCAAAAAAATCAATTAACAGAATTGTGGTATGGCTTGTATCAGCCTGTTGGTACCAACAATACCGCCGAGTTACATGGCCTTAAGCAAGCGTTTTTGCTCGCGAAAGAGAAGCTGAACGCGGGCCTGTCTGTTGCGATTTATTGTGACTCTAAATACTCGATAGATTGCATCACTAAGTGGGCAACAGGTTGGGAGAAAAAGGGTTGGACTAAGTCGGGTGGCGAGATCAAAAACCTCGATATTATTAAACCTGCGTATGCACTCTACCAAGAACTAGCTTCAAAAATTACCATCTACCATGTTAACGGTCACGTTGGCATTGAAGGTAACGAATTGGCCGATAGAATGTCGATTGTCGCTATTTCATCGAAAGAGCAACAACTCGCTCAATATCGTGACATCGAAGATATTGAGTCTATTTTGGCACTGCGAGCGGGCTAGTCAGGTTTCTTAAAGCAAAACTAATAAAAGTTACCTAAAGCCTAAGGCTCACTACTGGGCAGTGCTACTTGAGCGTTACATCTCAAATTGATGTAGCGCTCTTTGGTTTTCATGGCTCTTAGTTGCTCTTGCAGTGCTAAGTTGTCTTTGAGGTGCTTAGATGCCTGAGTTAGTCCTTATTGAGCTGGATTCTCTATCCAGCGAGATAATTGCTGAGCTTGTTTTATCGAGTTAAAACTGTCTTTCACCCTCTGGCGTGCTTTCAACCCCATCGATGTTTTATCACGGCTACTCAACTGCGCAAAACGTTCAATCGCACCTCTTAATTCTTCCACGTTTTTTTCGCTAACGACAAACCCTGTGTCTGGTGAAACGATCTCTTTGCACCCCATGATATTGGTGGTAATGACGGGTGTTCCCACTGCCATCGCTTCTTTTAAAACCAATGGCCCAGTATCGACACATCCGGTTTCGGAAAAGCAGAATGGCGCAATTAGGCTGTCATAGTTCGATAGTTTCTGTTTCACCCACTCATGGGGTTTGGCGCCAAGAAAGGTCACGTTTCGAGTGAGCCCTTGCTCTTTTACCTGCGATTTCAATTGTTGTTCTAAATCGCCAGTGCCGATGATATCAAGGTGAATGTCGAGAGGTTCTGCAATCGGCGCTAATGCGTCTATAAGGTGATGAATGCCTTTTTGCTCGACTAATCGACCTAGAAAAACAAAGCGAAGTTGCTTCGATTCGGTTTTTGGGTTGAGTTGGAACTGTTGGGTATTCACTCCGCAGTGTAGAAGCTTGATGTTTCCTTTCGCCATGGTATTGAAGTCAGCGAGCATGTCTTTGCATACGGCAACTACAAAATCACTCGATGAAATCTTATGTTCAATATCATAAGCAAACTCGTAAACATCATGACCGTGAGCAACGAACGAACAGGTGATATTCAGCAGTTTTGCCGCGACGATGGCGTGCGCTGTCGTGTGCTGACAGAAATGCGCGTGAACGTGTTCGACGTCGTTTTCCGCGAGTTGCAGTGCGAGTTTAAACCCATAAGCAAATAGCGACTTTTTGGGCATGCTGGTTTGCTTAGAGATAAATGAGACAGCCTTGATGAATCCCAACCAGTTAATGTTGGAGACCTTACCCATTCGAACATCTTTGCCTATTTCTACAATGTCGTAGTCAAACTGTTTGTCGCAGTTTTCAATTTTGAACGTCATTACGCAAACGTCATGCCCACATGCTTTCACAGAGTCGACTTCCGTTTGGATGAAGGTCTCACTGAGTACAGGATAGGTTGGCGCTACAAATGCTACTTTCTTCATTCCTTATTCCTCAAATCCATGTGATTAAAGCTATTAAGCCAAGGTAATAACCAATAAAGCAAGATACGAACCAAGATCAAATCGTAGCTTTGGCGGGGCTTTCGACGGTTTTTTGAAGCTTTCTCTTTAGAAGTCGACCGTTTTCTCAAATTGATAATCAAATTGGAATTGTAAGTTCCACGGTGGGTTGTGTTTTATCACCATTTTGAGAATCAGTACGTAGGTGATTGATCTATAAGTGGCTTAATAACGAGGCACTCTCGGCATAGAACATGCAACGTCAACCATATAACGTATATAATTGAGGGCGTCATCATGGCTAAAGTAAGTGTTGTTATTCCTACCTACAATTGTTTGGATTACCTGCCGAAGGCAATTGGCAGCGTACTTAAACAGACTCATCAAGATGTTGAGCTCATCGTAATTGATGACAACAGTAATGATGGAACGTCGACGTATCTCGCATCGATAGACGATGAACGCATTGTGACTATATCCACATTGGGCGTTGGTGCTCCTCAAGCGAGAAACCTCGGCATAGAAAAAGCGTCGGGTGAATACATCGCTTTCTTAGACGCGGACGACCTCTGGTTTCCAGAAAAAATCGAGCGTCAACTTGAGTTTCATCAACGTTTTCCTGACCTTGCGATGAGCTTTACTAACTACGAGCATCTCACTGAAGATTACCAAGTAATAGTCGATTGCTTTAGTTACTGGTCGCAGTTTCAAGATCAAGATGATCTGTTCATCAATATCGAGAACCCGCTGGAGTTCATCATTGAAAATAATGTGATTGGCACATCGACGGTCATGGTGAAAGCGGATGTCTTTTCTCAAACAGACAGCTTCAATGCTGATATCAAGTATGGCGAAGATTGGGAGCTGTGGCTTCGAATGAGTGAAAACCATCAGATTGGCGTATTGAACTCTGTGCAGGTTGGCTACTTGATGAGAGCGAGCTCTGTTACCCAAACTGAAAGTCTTAAACTGAGAAATTTGCAGTCTGTTGAGACCATTCTTCAACATTACCAAAATGACAGTCAACGATGGAATCTGCCGACTTCAAGTTTCAAAATCGCAAAGGCGAGAATACTTGAGGGCTACGCTGATTATTATCGAGGCTTACAAAAAAACCGATTGGCCATCTCATACAGTATTCGCTCGTTAGTTTTGGCTCCGCAAAAACGAACGCTAAAGCACCTTCTTGGAGACTGTAAGAGTTTCCTAATGCCTGCATTGTAAGGAATAGGTGTCTGCTATGGGGTCACTAAAACAGTCCGCCTATTACGCTATCGGCATTGTGATGATGAAAGGGATATCACTCGTGATGATCCCCTATATCACTCATAAGATGTCGCTATCAGAATACGGCTCCTTAGAAGCCATCGTCTTGTTGGCTGACATTGGGACAATCCTTTTTAGTTTTGGGATTGTTGAAGCCATGTATCGATATGTTGGCATTGCTGAAGGTGAAGAAAAGAAGAAGCTTATCTCGAACTGTTTCACATTGAGTGTGTTGGTGTGTGTGCTCGGCGGGAGCTTAATTGCGCTTAGTATGCCGCTATTGTTGCTGATGTTGCCTGTTGAGTTCCAACCTTATCAAATCCTACTACTGCTGATACCAACCATGCTCGACGGTGCGATTTCTATCCCGCTAACGCTGATGCGAATGAATGCGATGGCCAAACGTTTTTGTATGCTCAATGTAATGAAGGCGACTGTTCAAGCTGCAATGACATTTATTCTGCTTGAAGCAGGTTACGGCATCGATGGTGTACTCATATCTTCCGCTGTTTCTAGTGTGTTGTTGATGATGTGTTTACTGCGTTATCAATGGCAGGAGATGGGTTCATTTGGCAGCCTCAAATACTCCGTTAAGATTCTAAAATTTGGATTACCCACCTTAGTTGGTGGTGCCTCGATCTACATGATCACCGGGCTAGATCGTTGGGTGATGGCAAGCTTTGTCGGCGTTGAAGAGTTGGCTATCTATGCGGTCAGTGGCAAGTTTGCATTGCTTCTCGGCTTGCTACTGCAGCCTTATGCTCTGTGGTGGTTTCCAAATCGGGTGGCCATGCTGCAACAACCTGATGGAAAGAAAGAGTGTGCGGATAGAGCGTTAGTCGGTGTGAACCTAGCCATTGTGTTGGGGTGCTTGATGATCCTCACCGTACCCGGGTTTATTGTTTTGATTTTGCCAAGCAGTTATCAGTATGCAGGTACTATCGTGGTAGCACTCTTGGCGATTGGTGTGATTAAGAGCGCAGGAGATTACCTGAACCTTGGCTGTTTCAGCGGTGATTCCAGCCAATCACAGATGTGGATACAAGGCGGGTGTGCAATTTTAGCTGCGATTGGCTATTTTGTTGTGACACCTATCTATGGAGTATGGGGCGTTGTGTTGGTGCTTTGTGGCACTTATGCCATGAGATTATCACTACTCTATATCGTGAGCCAAAAGATGGAGTATTTACCTTACGACCACCGAAAATGGGTGGCAGCGGTGAGTATCGCGATACTGGCCATCACTTGTGACCGAATTCTTGGCTTAGTGCTGGTTAATGTTCATGATTTTGTTTTAGGCAGCTTTGTGGCGATAGTGACGCTGGTGGCCTTCGTTCGATACTCTGTAATCCCTGTACCACAGGCGCTGCTTGATAAATTTATGTTGGGTAAGCAGTCACATGTGAGTTGAGTTCGCGTTATCCAAAGACAAAGAGAGGAATTCGCAGCTAGAAACATCATTATTTGTGATAATAAAACACTGTTCATAACGGTTCGGATTAGATAGTATTTATAAATTCAGTGAATGCTAACTATGGAACGATATATGAAAAAGTGGATGCTGCTCCTTTCTCTGTTTTCAGCTGCCTCGTACAGCTCCTCTGATTTTTCAAGCGAGGGCATTGCCGCTCCCGATCTCAATTCACAGGATTTCAAGCCGCCTGAAGTTTCTCGACAGGAACAAAATAATATCGTTTGTGAAAGCGTGGTCTGCAATTCAACATCTGTGCGTCAACCAGTCCCTGTTGTTGGTGAAGTGCCTGACAGAGAGCCGAATAAAACCATCGAAACGCTTGCCAGTGCTATTTACATCGTGGGTGAAATTGGCGTTGCGGAAAATTTGTCTACGCCAGAATATGAGAAATTTTTTGAGAATTAGTTGAAAGGACACAACAGTAAGATTGGTACTGGTTTTAATAGCTGCTATAAAAGGTCATATCTCATTTGATGATACGATAACCTTTGCATGTTGAGACTAGGAAGTACCAATGGAAATATGGAAGTTACTGCTGTTTATCCCGGCTTGTTTTGCACTCAACATGACTCCGGGCCCAAACAATTTGTTGTCAATGAACAACGCCCGTTGTTACGGATTTCAAGCTGCCTTTGTCGCTGGCCTAGGGCGAATCCTCGCTTTTTCTGGCATGATTGCTTTGGCTGCATCTGGCTTGGCTGTCGTGCTTTATACTTCTGAAACTCTGTTCTTCCTTATCAAGTTATTTGGTGCGATGTATCTGTTGTGGATCGCGTTTAACCTGTGGCGCTCACAAGCTAGCCCAGTCGTGGAAATCGAACGAAATAAGAATTGGGTTGGCCTTGTTAAACAAGAGTTCGCGCTTGCGGCTGGTAATCCAAAAGCGATTCTCATTTTTACTGCATTCCTTCCTCAATTTGTTGATGTTTCTGCGAACCTAAATACTCAATTCTTTGCTTTAGGCAGCACGTTCCTTGTGTTAGAAATGCTCGCGATTTCTATTTATGCGGCATTTGGCTTATATCTACGAAATTGGTTTTCAAAACCTCAGATGGCCAAGCGCTTCAATAAAGCGTGTTCAGTCTTTCTTGCCTTGTCTGGGGCGAATTTGTTGGTTAGTCGACAGTAGGGCTCTTCTGTAGTCTAAGTTGTAGTTAATCTATAAAGGTCTATCTATGAATATTGTCTGTGCGGAAAAACAGGAACTGGCTGAAATTTACCAGCTTGAACATGCTTTGTTTGGTGACCATGCCTATCCGCAATTTTTCATTCGTCAGGCATTTGATTGCTGGGGAAAAGGCTTATTAGTTGCTAAGCAAGACTCAAAGATTTCGGGCTATGCCTTGATGACAACCACGGACAAGCAGAATGAGTTTTGGGTCTTATCATTGGCGGTAGACCCGAACTATCGTGGTATGGGAATTGGCCGGAAACTGATGCGACAGGCGGTTGAGCAGCTGCCCCGAGACGCTAAGCTTTTGCTCACTGTAGACCCAAATAACACATCTGCTTGCGCGCTTTACGCGTCGATGGGATTTTCTACGATTAAACAAGAAGAAAACTATTTTGGTGATGATGAGCCGAGATTAGTGATGCAACTCATCATCTAGTTCTTTCTCAAAACCAGCTATTTGGGTGCTGTCAGTTAAGTCAACATCACGATACCGTGCATCAACACCACGCTAGACGTTAATCGAGTCCTCATATCAAAGTAGCCATCGGGGCCTTGGCTCTGATTCTCTTCTCTCATCGACCTTTCTGCTCGCCAAACCGCAATGTAGCCAATGATAAGAAGGAGAGTGGTGAGAAACTCTTGCTGTTCACCGAGCACCACCGCTAACCACGCTGCTAACACAATAATATTGCTGAGAATCAGCGCCTTGTTGCTTGTTTGGCTTTCGAAGTTCTCTATCCCGTTTCCCCATAATATCCCTGAAAGAAAACTCAAGATAACCGCACTGTAAGTGATGAACAGCGTTTCTCCACTCAATCCTATTAATTGGCTGTTGGTCAGAGATAGAAGCAGGCCGAATAGGAAAGGGACTAAGCCCATGTACCCCAGTTTGGCCATGGTGTTGCGAGTTTGAGTCGTCGCCATGTGAGCCGCCTTCATAGCTGTTGCTCTATCGCGTTTTTGAGCGTAGCGCTCATTGGTGATGTCGAGCTAGGGAAGGTTGCGATTACGTTGCCTTCTTTACTGATTAAGAATTTGTAGAAGTTCCACTTAGGTGTAACGCCTGCTTGTTGCTGTATCTCTGTAAACACAGGATTGGCGTTGCTGCCTGATAGGGAAGCTCGCGCCATCATTGGGAAGGTTACACCGTAGTCGAGATAGCAGACTTTGGCCGATTTCTCTTCGCTTCCTCTGTCTTGGCGAAAATCGTTACTGGGAAAGCCGATCACTGTGAAGCCTTGGTCTTTGTATGTCTGATGAAGCTGTTCGAGTTGTTCAAATTGCGGAGTGAAGCCACATTGGCTTGCGGTGTTTACCACTAATAAGGTTTTGCCTTGAAACTCATCACACAAGGCAATTTCTTCGGTTGAATTTAACAAGCGTTGTTTGCCATTAAGTATCTCGGGACAACTCGCTGCAAAAGCGATGGAGCTCGTTAGGCTGGTAACCAATAAGGTTGAGCAAAGTAGTGAACATTTCATGAGTTTGGCTCATTTTAGTGGGCGTTATGGTTATTACTCTTGAGCTCCATGAAATGATCACTTTGCTGATTATTTCATGTTGCTCTTGCTAGCGAATTTGTCATCTGCGATGAGGTAAGGAGCAACTAAACGGCTGATATTCACTTTCGCACCAAGACGAGCGGCGAGTAGATACATACCACCAATTTTTCGGTGCAGGAACAGCGCATCGGCTGGCGGTGTATGCCAATACTCTTGTTCCATGCTGAGTATGGTGCCTGCTTCACGAAGTCTTTGTGCCAAACCACTCGCTTTGAAGTCGTATTCTTCGTCAACCAACATCGGTTCACAGGCCATTTTGACGAGGTTTAGAATCGCTTGGCGTTGATCGGGAAGAATCGTCTCGCTAAAGAATCCAATCTGCTCTAAAGCTTGGTTCAGCCCTTGCTCATCGCGATTAATCACAGAGGTAAAGGCTAAGCGGTAGCCCTCGCTGAAGCGGTCACTGTATTCACGGGTTGCTCCGAAATCTAACAAACCAATTTGTCGGGTGTTTTCAACATAAAGGTAGTTGGCGAAATTAGGATCGGTTTGCACCATCTTAAAATCAAATAACTCTCGGAACAGAAGCTCTAGCAGGCTGTGCATCACAAAGTTGCGGGTACCTTGGTCGTATTTTTCTATTTGCTCTATGGATACGCCTTCAATGAAGTCCATGGCGAGCACCGATTCTGAAGAGACTTGAGGATGAATTTTGGGTACGACGAAGTGAGAGTGTTCTTTTAACGCGTCATGATAACGAGTGGCGTAGTCAGCCTCGCGAGCATAGTCTGCTTCATCGTGGAGCTGTTTCTTCGCTTCTTCTAACAAACCTTTGTAGTCGACCGATTTTGGTATCAAGCCAACAATGTTGAGCAGTGTGCCGACGTTGTCCACATCGCTGTCGATACTTTTCCGAATACCTGGGTATTGGACTTTGACGGCCAGTTTGTCTCCCGCATCGCTGTAAGCTTGGTGGACTTGGCCGATAGATGCACTGGCAATCGGTTTAAAGTTGAAGGAAAGAAATTCGGTTTTCCAATGAATACCAAGCGAGCTCTCTAAAACTTGATTGAGCTGTTTGGTTGGCAATGGATCGGCATCGGAGCGTAGGCGAGAAAGAATGTCGGCTAACTCAGGCTCTAAGACATCACCCGCATCCATTGATAGCATTTGCCCTAGCTTCATTGCCGCACCGCGCAGATGCGCCAGTTGATCGGTTAGGCGAGCAATATTTTGTGGTGTTAACAATAAGTCTTTTGCTTTGGGCCTATTGCCTTGTGCAATCTGCTTGGTGCCTTCCGTTATCACATTACCCGCGACTCTTGTTGCCAGCGAGGCAAACTTACTGAATCTAGAAAGTCGATGAGTGGGAAGGTTTCTCTCTTTTGCCGACATAAAGGTTCTCTCTGGGAATCAGGGTTGATACCAATCGTAGTAAATCACTGTTCACCCTAGCTTGTTAAAAAACTCGATAACGTCGTTAGATTTTTTGATTGTAGAATAACTACTTATCGAAAAAATCCGCCTTGTTCTCAAGCTTTTTTCCTGCGCTATTTTTGAACACTTACTTACTGTTATTGGTATGACCACAAAGTTCTATAAATCGTTACACAACCTTGTGTCTTGTTGTGATAACTTGTCGCGTGAAACAGTAAACAGAATTAAAAGGAAAAAGCATGAAGTTTATTTGGTTGAAAGTCGCCGTCACAGTATTGGTGTTTGCCGCACTCTTTGGCGTCGTTTACTACAAAGTCGCCAGTGGCATGTCTTAATTCCGATGTTATTTAGTACGGCTATTTAGTACAGCTGTTTCCGTTACAACGTGATTTTCCGGTTAGCCAGAACGAAACTTTATATCGATTCTTGGCAAACCGTAGATAACACCAGTCTGCCATTGGCTTGAATATCGCCCAACGCAACGGAGCATAGAGCCAACCTTTTCCTACTAACTTCCACGCTTGGTAAGTTACGTCTAAACCGAGCAACAGTTTTCCGTTTTCGTCCAGTGCATGCAAAATCGTGTTCGCCGCTTCCGCATCTATTTGAGGGTAGTTTGAAAACGCTTCACTGTAGATATCGACAGTCTGAATTTGGTTTTTGGTGTCAGACTTGGTCAGCGCTGTCATCTCTTTTGCACAAAGTGGACAGGTCCCGTCGTAGAATATCGTTAATACAGTCATTGTTTTTCTTACTCTTTTCGTCAATTCCAATTGATACGACATCACCATTTAGGTGGATCATTCTGCCCAGTTATCCGACACTGTTATGGAGACAACGAATTTACAGTATCATCTCGAGGTAATATCCGTTCCATGCATTTAAAAAAGAAGAGCCTATCTCCAATGACAATAAAGTTAATGAATCGTTTCATTATAGCTATGACTGCCCTGATGCTAAGCGGTTGTGTTAGCTATAGCATCACCGAGCAAGAAATGACGAAATACCTTGAAGATTCAGTGATGCTCGAGCAAGAGGTTGGTGTACAGAGTGTGATGTACGCACAAGTGGCAGTGGATGATCTGGAAGTTCAAATTGGTCGAGCCGATGAACAACGCGTGTCCGTGTTAGCGAACACCAATGCAAAAGTTCAGGTGTTCAATATGCCTAATATGGGGTTGGACCTAGACTTGGAGTTCAGTGCGATTCCTGAATATGATAAAGAAAGTGGTGAGGTGTACTTAAAGTCTCTGCGTCTAGAGCGCTTTGAGGAGAAGGGCAAACAGCTTTCTCCTGAAATAGAGACGCTACTCAAACCGGCAGTATCTATGATCGGTTTTGCTTTGTCTCAGTCTCCAGTGTACAAACTCGACAGCAACAAGGTTCAAGAGTCGTTGATTAAGTCATCGGAACCGAATCTGGTGATTAGAGATAACAAGTTGGTGATTGAACTGTTCGATTAACCCTACATGAGTTAGTTTTGACTAAGCTCTCACGCATAATGGCTACCTACTGGGTGGCCATTTTTTATTTTCAGGCGAGAAAAGCTCCTAGTCTTCTTCTAGAAATTTGTCATTAAAAAGCCATTTAAAATTATTTCCTGTTTTTTGAAATTATCGCTTTACCTCAAGTTAATTTGAGGTTTTATCATCATCCCGAATCCAAAAACATCAGGCATCTCTTGTCATTTTTAAAGAAATGTTTCTAACCGAATATCGAGGATAAATAATGAAAGTATTAGCGATTGGCGCGACCAACAGTAAAGCATCAATTAACCAACAATTGGCTGCGTACACCGCAAGCTTAGCTGAGAGCGCTCAAGTCGAGGTGCTCGACCTCAATGATTTCGAGATGCCCATTTACAGTGAAGACAGAGAAAAAGAGTTTGGTGTTCATCCACATGCTCAGCGTTTCTTTGAAAAGATCGGAGAATCAGACGCGATAGTTATCTCTTTTGCTGAACACAACGGTTCATACACAGCAGCTTTCAAGAATGTGTTCGATTGGGCATCGCGAGTCGACATGAAAGTGTACCAAGGTAAACCTGTGGTTATGCTTTCCACATCACCAGGCCCTGGTGGCGCAAGTTCGGTGTTGTCGTCTGCGGTAAATTCGGCACCTTACTTTGATGCTGATGTGAAGGGTTCAATGTCAGTACCGAGTTTCTATGACAACTTTAATGTCGAGACGGGAGAAATGACCGATGTTGAAATGGCAAAGAACCTGAAATCAATCATGAGCAATATTTAGACATCGAATGAGATTTTGATTCAACAGAGCCGTTTTGTTCATGACTGCTTTTTGTTGAATCATCTAACAAAGTAAAAGTCGCCGTTGGTGAAGGCTGGTATAGCTCGCTATTATCAAGTTAAAGTAAACTTTAGATATTTGCGATATCAAGGATCGTGTAGCAATGAGAAACATCGTATACTTCACCATAGGCCAGTTGGCAGAGCGCAGTGGCGTTGCTCCGTCTGCGTTGCGCTTCTACGAAACCAAGGGGTTAATAGCCTCTATCCGAACTAACGGCAATCAGCGTCGTTATCAATCTGCGATGCTGCGTCGAATTGCGTTGATACAAGTCGCTCAGTCCATAGGGTTCACTCTGGAAGAGATCACTGAAGAGTTATCGACGCTACCGATGAACCACACCGCAACCAAGCGAGATTGGGAGCGAGTAGCGAAGAAGTGGCAAGGCCAACTCGATAGCAAGATGGCTCAAATACGTTCGCTACAAGAAAATCTAACAGGTTGTATTGGTTGTGGTTGTTTGAGTATGCAAAAGTGCCATCTGTTGAACCCAGAAGATATTCTGCATGACCAAGGGCAGGGTGCTCAGCGTATTGTTGAGTAGCATTTTTGCTTTAAGTTGAGCTTACTAGGCTCAAGTTTTAGGTTCTGGTTTATATCTGTGTCAAATCATCGAAGCCTATGCATTCAATATGGTTGTCTGCAAGCCACTGTTTCAATGTCGGGCTGGTTAAGAGCGCGTGTTCTTCCACTCTCTTTTCGTGGTAGCCAGACAACGACTTTAGCTCGTCACTAGCGGCTAATGAAGGGTGGCACATCAATTCGATTATGCCGTTTGGCGTAGTGCTTTGGTGGCTTAGCAGTACATTTTGTAAATCAGTTAATGAAATCCCGCCATCAAAAAAACGCATATCGAAAGCGTCAGGAGTTGGCACTGACAGCAGATCTTGGCCGCTCAGAATATTGTCTATACGCCTTACTGGTAGGCCGATGTCGTTTACCGTTCGAGTAAATGCCGCTTTTAATGCCTTATAGACACCACCAAAGTGATGACTATCGATATGGTTGATCTTTAGACCCGCAGAAAGCGCAGCTTGATACTGAGCGTTAAGCTCAAGCTCTACTTCTTTTTCAACCACATCACTCTTGTCAAAAAGGGTGGCTTTGTCCAAAAAATCACCGTGTTCGTCTACCAAGCTTGAAACCAGCTCTGGTGGCGTCAGTGGCTTTCCTGAAGTAACGGTAAAGTGCAAACCCACTTCCGGCACTAAACCTTGGTGGTAGAGCTCGACGGCGTGTTGTGTGCCGGGTTGGTTCATCATGATGGTGGTCGACTTCACGATGCCCGCTTTGAAGCAGTCGACGATGCCGTGGTTAACACTTTCTGTAAGACCGAAATCATCGGCATTGAATATTAATTTCATCGCGACCTCATATTATAATTTTGGATATCAATGACTTGAATTCGCTCAGCTTTCACTGAGCTACTCCCAAGGTTATTATTCAGTTTGTGCGAGATGGTGAGCGAACACAGACATGAAGTCTAAGTTCTCGCTGATCGTTTCTTGTAGAGCCTCTTCGATATGCGAACCACTATCGACGATAGGGTTTAAGATTAGAGCGCGCTTTGCTATCGCGATGTCTCCTGTCATGGCTGCTTGAACGGTCAGGGTTTCAAACTCTTTCATCTGTTGAATCAAGCGCAGCGTATCGCTGTCAAAAGGCTCAACGTTCAGTGGCAGGATCGCACTGTTGGTGATCACTGAACTTACTTCTACCGCGCAATCGTCGGGTAATCCTTGAATTGCCCCATTATTGCGAGTATTGACGTGCATGATAGAGCGTTTGTTATTGTGAATACTGCTCATTAGCTCACAGGCCGCTTCAGAGTAATAAGCGCCGCCTCTTTCTTCTAGTAATTGAGGTTTAGTATCGAGTGTTGGATCTTTGTAGATCTCTAATAACTGTTGCTCAACTTTCGCGACTAAGTCTGCGCGGTTGGCGCTGTTTTCAGACGCGGCAAACTCTTTGTCTAGAATGTCTCGCGACTGGTAGTAATAACGTAGGTAAGCACAAGGAATGATGTTCAGAGAACGAATCAGTTCTGCGTCCCACTCATAAGGAGGGATGTTCTTGGGCATCATTTGGTCGTTGCCACCAAGGAGCTGTTCAATCACTTCTTGGAGCTTGTCTTCACCGTTATGAAGTACCTTACGAGCCCATACAAGGTGATTTAAACCAGCGATTTGCATGGTGATGTCTTCCCGTTCAGCGTTAAGCATTTTGGCTGCTCCACGTTCCATATTCACCGGGATATTACACAAACCGACCGTTTTGATGGTTGAGTGTTTAATCAAGGCTTCAGTCACCATACCTGATGGGTTGGTGAAGTTGAGTAACCATGCATTTGGGCAGAGTGCTTCCATCTCTTTCGCGATTTTTAAAGCAATGGGTATGGTTCGGCAAGCGTTAGAGAAGCCGCCCAAGCCATTCGTTTCTTGGCCTATCATTCGGTACTTTAATGCAATTCGCTCGTCACGAATCCTTGCTTCTAATTTTCCTGCTCGAAATTGTGAGCAGACAAAGTCGGCGTCTTTTAAAGCTGCTTTTCTGTCGGTGGTAAGGTGAACATTAATTTCACAGCCAGCCTTTTTAATCATGCGTTCAGTGAGCGCCGATATGATCTCTGCTTTCTCCATACCTTCTTCGATATCAACCAACCACAGATCAGAAATGGGTAATTCGTGATGGCGTTTGATTAAGCCCTCTATGAGCTCTGGTGTGTAACTTGAGCCACCACCAATCACGGTTACTTTGAGTTTTTGATTCTGTTCCATGTTGTTCACCATTTGATATTGTAGATTACGTGATTTAATTTATATGATGGCCATATATATCTACAAACCAGTTATGATGAGTTATGAATTAGTGAGGTTAATCCATGAGCTTGTTTGAAAATCGTCAACAAACACTGTCACTGCTGCATACCTTTAGTGTTGCAGCCAAACATCTGAGTTTCACATTAGCTGCTAATGAACTTTTTTTAACTCAGGGAGGGGTGAGTCATCGCATCAAAAAGTTAGAACAACAGCTGAAGTTCAACCTTTTTGTGCGTAAGACCAGAAAACTAGAACTAACGCCAGAGGGTCAGCGGGTGCTATCCATGTTGAATGTCTCGTTTGAGTCTATTTTTTCTGAGTTAATGGATATTCAAACTGGGGAATTGAGTGGGGAGTTGTACATCGCGACGTCACCTTATTTCGCGTCTTCTTGGTTGATGCCGCGTTTACCTGAATTTAGAAAGCTATACCCGAATTTAAGTATCAAACTGCAAACGAAACAGAATCAGTCAGACTTTCAGTTTGAACCTTATGATGTGGCAATTTTTTATAGCGAAGGTCATTACCCTAATCATTACAGTGAACGGCTGTTTAATGGTTTAAGAGCGCCAGTGTGCAGCCCCGAATACGCAAAAAAGTTCTGCTTGAAAGAGGGTTTACACACTTTAGATCGAATTCAGTTTATTCATAGTGGTGATGTTACGGCGTGGCAGCGTTGGTTGAGTGAGACCCAAAGTGATGTTGATTGCACAGTGCAATGTGACTATTACAGTGATAACCGTTTAGCGATGGACGCCGCGATGTTATCAATGGGGGTAGCACTCGGTCGGCTCGAATTTATGCAGCCACAGATTGAACAAGGCTTGTTGGTTACGCCTTTTATGAGCATTGAATCAGGTAAAGGGTATGACTTAGTGTGCCCGAAAGGGATGGAGCAACGAACTAAGTTTCAAGTGTTTGCTCAATGGGTTAAGGAGCAGTTGTGACCGAATAGCATGCCTAGACAAATATGAATTATAGGTCTAGTTTAGGTGGTTCTTTCAATAAAAGAAGAGGTTAGTTATGTTTAGCCATGTTTTTCTCGGTACCGAAAATATTGAACGCGCAAAGACTTTTTATGATCCCATCATGAAGGTGCTTGGTTACAACGAGGGTTCTATTGATCCTAAAGGGCGCTGTGTTTACGTTAGCCAAACGGGTGTGTTGGGTTTAACCAAGCCGATTGATGGTCAGCCTGCGACTCACGGTAATGGTATGACGATCGGCTTTCTAGCATCTTCACCTGAAATTGTGGATGAGTGGCATCGTATTGGCGTCGAAAATGGCGGTACCAGCATTGAAAACGGCCCTGGAGCGAGAGGCTCTGACGAGCGTCGCTTGTACATGGCTTATTTGCGAGATCCTGATGGGAACAAGATCTGTGCAACTCACTTTATGCCATAGTGGAGTATACTTAGGTCATGTCAATGGTTCAGAGTGAGTTTATAGCTGCTCTGAATCCACCCGTTATTTACAGGCTGATTATTGCAAAGGACTTGCTAGATGAAACCGAACGAACTGTTTTATGAAAGCTTTGAGCGCTGCCGAATCGACCAAGTATTCTTGGAGAGCTTTCTGGCGGATTTTTGCGAGCATAATCCAAGGTTTTCAGAGCGTTTTGAAAAGATAGGGTTAGAACAACAAACTAAGATGCTCAAGGCTTCAATCATCCTCATCTATAACTCCTCTGGGTTACCGAGTGTGCGCAATTCCGTAAAGCGATTGGGGAAGCAGCACAAAGATTTAGGGCTGGATATTTCCGAAATTGAGCTAAACGAATGGTTTAATTCGCTACTCAATACGGTTAAAAAATATGACCCGCACTACAATGAGCAAGTAGAGAAAGCTTGGACCGAAACTCTTGAAGCAGGCTTAACTATCATGAAGAATGAGTGCGTTATCTGACTGAAAAATTGAATAAAATAAGGTTCATCGCGGCTTTTCGGGGAAAGCCGCGATGAACCATAAAAAAGCCCTAACGATGAATCTTCGCTAGAGCTTCATTTAGATTGAATTAGAGAGCAATTTAATAGAGATTAAATGCCAAGGATGACTAACCTTTCCGCTTGTGCGTAAGGGTAAAGTAACCAGTGGCTTAAAAGTGAGCAGCCCAGCCAATCAGGAACCCTTGCGATGCGGTATCGTATTCAAAGGTTCCCTTGTTTTCGTAATCAACCCAGGTCGATTTGTAGGCGACATTTAAGTCAGACCAATTGTTTATTTGGTATCGCACGCCAGTTAATAGAGAAGAGGTAAAGTCGGTATCGCTACCAAGCCCTGCATCAATGGTTGCGTGAAACTTCCAGTCCTTATTGATCTGCGTAATCCATCTCACACCTACTTGGTAGTCAACCCAATCTTCATCGAGTGATCGGTCGACACTTAGCTTACCACCTGAACCGTAAAGCTTGGCATCAATGTCGTTATCCCACCAACGAAGCCCAAACAGATAATCAATCGTGCCAAAATCGTATTGGTAGCGCTTAAACCCCTTCACATCTAAAACACCTTGTCGGATATCAAGATTGCCTCTTAATAACTCTGCATTGGAACCTAATACCGAGTTTGTTTTGCCACTAAGCTTCATGTAGCTGTAATCGATGTAGTAACCCCATTGGTTGTCATAAACGCCTTCTAAACGAACCATCGCCGTCATATCGATATGATCCATGATGAACGAGGGATCGATATCAACGTCTGTAGAAAGGTTACCTATGGTGCTGTCACCGTGGATGTTGAGCGCGAGAGCGTAAATTTCGAAGCTGTGTTGCCATTGCACTGTGCTTGCTGGTTGAGTTGTTTGTTGAGCATTTACAGTTGAACTAACAGCCAGTGCTGATGCGAGTAGATAACGCCATTTAGTCATATTGATATCCTTATCCTCGATGTGAAATTGCACTGTTATAAATGTATGTTTTGACCATTCATTTTCTACATATGCAACTTGCATATTGCTGATTGTAGACTATGTTTTTTGAAAAGAGCCAAATTAAAAAAGTAAGGATATGAAGCCACAAAGTGTTTTTTTGTTCGTCGCTGTTTTGGGTTTAACACCGATTGCATTGTCGTACGGTTATGCTCCCGTTGTCTCCCTCGATTATCTTTTCGGAATTGATGCAACTCCCGTCAATGTCACCCACATCTTTCGTGCTGTGATGGGTTTGTACTTAGCGTTAGCTTTGTTTTGGATCGCAGGGGCGCTACTAAAGAAATACCGACTGCCAGCGCTCTACAGTTTGGTGGTCTTCATGTTGGGTTTGGCTGCCGGCCGAGTCATTAGCTTGCTAATAGATGGTATGCCTCATTGGCTACTTGTTGTTTATCTATTATTGGAGCTTGGCTTTGGTTTGGTAGGAATAAAAATGGTTCACAAAGAGCAATCTGAAACAGTATAAGGACATTCTATGAAAAGGATTTTCGACCTTGTCGTTCTGAGTGTGTTGAGTAGCTTTTCGCTATCGGCATGGTCAGCCCAAGAACAACCGAATATTTTTGTTATCTTCACGGATGATATTGGGATATCAAACCTGAGTGCTTATCACAATGGCGTGATGAGTAGTGAAACACCGAACATTGATAGTATTGCCGAAAAAGGCATGCTGCTTACTGATTATTACGCGCAACCCTCTTGTACGGCAGGTCGCTCTGCGTTCTTAACGGGTCAGCTTCCTGTGAGAACAGGTATGCACACAGTCGGGTTACCGGGTGGCCCAGTGGGTTTAAGTGCTGACACTCCAACGCTTCCTGAGATCCTTAAAACTATGGGCTATGTCACAGGGCAATTTGGCAAAAACCACCTTGGTGATCGAGATGAATTCCTACCGACAATGCACGGCTTTGATGAATATTGGGGTTGGTTGTATCACTTGAATGCAATGGAGTACACGGAAGATCCAGATTGGCCAAAAGATGGATCTTTGGATGCGTTCGCGCCTCGTAATGTTATTTACGCAAAATCAGACGGTAAAGGTGGCCAAACGATTGAAGACGATGGTGCGTTGTCGATAGAGCGTATGAGAACACTCGATGATGAAGTGAACAAACACGCCATCAACTTCATTGAAAGAGCGGTTGAAGCGGATAAGCCGTTCTTCACTTGGTATTGCCCGTCACGTGGTCACGTTTGGACGCACCTTTCACCCGAATACGAAGCCATGCTTGGTCAAAACGGTTGGGGTCTTCAAGAAGTGGTCATGAAAGATCTTGATGACCATGTCGGTGAGATGATGGCGAAAATGGAAGAACTCGGTATTGCCGACAACACCATCATCATTTTCACTGCAGATAATGGCCCTGAGATCATGACTTGGCCTGATGGTGGTATGACGCCTTACCACGGTGAAAAAGGCACAACTTGGGAGGGTGGTGTTCGTGCTCCAGCTCTCGTAAGTTGGCCGGGTAAGATTCCTGCAGGTAGCGTAGGCAATGGCATCTTTGACGGTATGGACTGGTTGCCAACTCTGGTCGCTGCTGCTGGTGGTCCAACAGATCTAAAAGAGAAAATGCTCAAAGGTCATGATGGCTTCAAAGCGCATCTCGATGGGTACAACCAAGTGGACATGCTGACTGAGAAAGGCGAGTCAAACCGTAAAGAGATCTACTACTACGAACGAGACAAGCTACAAGCGGTTCGTGTTGGCGATTGGAAGGCGCACTTCATTGTACAGAACCACGGTTGGAGTGGCCCTAAAGAAGAGCTAAACGCGCCATTGCTGTTTAACTTACGTCGTGACCCATATGAGCGAGCGGCAGAAGAGTCGGGCATGTACCTAAAATGGATGGGGCAAAAAATGTGGGCATTTGGCCCAGCGCAAGCGGCTGTGCAACAACATCTAGCCACCTTCCAAGAGTGGCCTCCGGTAACGCCTGATGCTCCGGCAGAGAAAACGGGTGGTGTAGGCAACTGATGCTCAATTCTTTTCAACTAGTTTGAACAGCGAAAGCTGACTAGAAACAAAAATCCCGTTGGAGACCTTTCGTCACCAACGGGATTTTTTATGCATTGAATCGTGAACGATTTCTAGTTGAGTTTCAACGTGGTATTACGCTCTACAAATTGAACAGGCACCATTAACTTAACCAAACTGGTGTCTTGTTCTTGAATTTGGTTTACCACGATCTTGACCGATTCACGTGCAAGACGACGGAAATCCTGCTTAAAAGTGGTGAGCTGGTAGTTCAGCCACTGAGTTTGTGGGATATCGTCAAACCCGATTACTTGTAGATCTTGAGGAATACTCAGTCCGAATTCTAAGCGAGCCACATCCATCACAGCCATTGCAAGGTTGTCGGTTGCACAAAAGATGGCTTCAGGGTGGGAAGCTTCTTTGAACATTGCTCTGATGATCTCGAGTGAATCCAGGTAATCGTAATCAGCCTCAATCACACGAGCCTGTTTCCCTGTTAAGTCTTCAAACTCTGTACAGAAACCGATTTGGCGCTCGCCATTGGTAAAGGTCGGGACGTTACCTGTAACGTAAGCGGCTGATTTGATGCCAAGCTTATGAAAATGCTGCGCAGCAAATTGACCTGCGGCGTAGTTGTCGCTCACCACATGGCTACTCTTGGTGCCTTCAACCACACGAGCATACTGAACGATAGGGATATCGAACTCTTCACACTCTTCATAAAGCGATTTATTAAAGGTCGCAGAAGCGGCAATCACACCATCAACTCGGTATTGGAAGATATTGGGAATAGAGTGGTTGTCATTGCCATCCACTTGCCAAGGGATCAATACTGCAGAGTAACCCTGTTTTTGTAGCTCAGTAGAGATAAGCTGCAGGGTTTTCATATGAATAGGGTAATCAGCGTCTGGGAAAACCAAACCAATCAATTTGGATTCGTTTGTCGTCAAGCTACGGGCAAAGGCATTGGGACGATAATTCAGAGATTTCGCAGCATCGAATACTTTTTGCTTGGTCTTTTCAGACACAGAACTGCCCGGGACAAATACACGAGAAACAGAGGATTGAGAAACGCCAGCAAGCTTAGCGACATCTTTTGAGGTTACGGTTGTTTTGGACACCGAAGAGTGTTTTGGAGAGTTCATAGACCATACTTTTGAACCAAATTGATTGTGCATAGAGTAACATAATTAGGTACGTACTCAAAAATACAATGTGCCATGATTGGATGAAAAATAAGGGTTAATAGAGGGTGTTGAATATTATTCTGGGTATGACCCAAAAAAGCTCTGCGTTAAGAGCAGAGCTTTGTTTAAAGAATTTATGACTCGACTAACTGGGTGTTAGAAGTAGTAACGGATACCCGCAGCAAATTGGTCGTCACGGTTTTCGAACTTGCTACCAACGAGTTGATCTTTACCTAGATCGAATTGGTACTCAGTCCAAACTAAGAATTTGTTCTTCTGGAAGTGGTATTCAACACCGGGGATAAGCAAGTTACGCTCGTAACCTTGAGTTTCGTCGCCACGATCTTCCATGTAGTTGTAGTTCAACGTAGGGCGTAGGCCGTTGTCGAAATGGTAGTACGTGTAGACTTCGCCACCCAGAGTATCTATTAATGCGTTGCGTGTTGTTGAGGTTTCAACAGATTCCCAGTTTTCACCTACGTGGAAAGTCGCACCTGCGTAGAAGCCACCGTTGCTGTAGTTTGCACCCAACAACATGATGCGCATGTTGTCACCATTTTTAGCCCCTTCAACACCAGTTGAAAGATCATCTAGCTCATTTTGGTGGTAAGCCGCTCCAAGTGTGATGCCATCAAATGGTTTGTAAGTGATCGATGCACCCATACCGTTCTTCAAAGTTGCAGCTGCTCGGTTATCTGTTCCTGAATTTGAACTACGATCTGAACCCGATAGTGCAACATCTTCACGTGTCGTTTGGTAAGTAAAACCGTAGCTTACTTCGTCGTTGATTGAGTTGCGGTAAGTAATGGAGTTTTCAGCACGGCCTGTACCTGATGCAATACCCCAGTCAGAAAGGTTGTAAACACCTGAACCGCGAGTACCGAAGACTCGACCTAAGTCGGTGTACCATGCTACGTCATAAAAAGTAGACCACTGCTTAGTACCTGCAGCAATCTTGCCGTATTTGTCGTGCTCTACGCCAGCGTATAGAAGTCGGTCGTAAATATTGTCGCCGTTAGCACCAGAGTTGTAACCCCATTCGGCATGGCCAAAGCCAGTCCAACCGTTGTCTAGACCCATTTGACCTTTAAGGCCGAAACGAGAACTACCGCTGTTCCATTCACCGTTGTGGTCGCCGCCCTTATCTTGGTAACGAACGTCAAAACGACCGTCTAAAGTAAGGCTATCGCCCGCGTCATTGGTAAAAGTGTGTGCAGCAAAAGCAGAACCCGATGTAAGTGCTGTCAGAATCACTGCAGAAAGAATCGACTTGTTCATTGTTATTCTCTTTATTCAGGCCGCAGAAAGCCACCGTGCTTTCGAGCCCGTTATATTAGTAATGGTTTGGCAGGGTGTACCCCATCCATGAGGCACGAGTTGATTCAATTATTAGTGGAGCAATAATGAATGGTGTGGAGCACTTACTAGGAGCGAGAAGGGTCTCCTAGTAAGCGTAGCAACCTAAATCAGATGTCCATTTAGGTTGCCACTATTTCGTTTCAATCTTTGGGATTAAAGCGTTTCGATTACAGCGTTGGGTTCATGATGGTTGAAGTGCGTTCAAACACATCTAGACCTTGCTGTTGTAGCCAGTAAGGAAGGTCGATAAGAACCCAGTTCTCAGACAGTTTGTCACCGTCACGGTAGTAAACGTCAACCACTTGCATGTTTGCACGTACTTCACCGCCAGTCATACCTAGGAAGCCACCTGTTGGTGTGTTTGATAGGTTTGGCCAACCGAAGAAACAAGAGAAGTTACCTTCAGCGAAACGACAAACGTGGCCGTTGAACTTCTTGTCTTTCAGGTTGTTACGGAAAGGAAGTTGGTGCTGCTGTTGGTAGCGAGGAATTGTGTAAGACGCGCCGATACCACATGGGCCGTACCAAATCATGTCTTTTGACCAGCTCTTCGCTAGTACTTCTGGTGGGCAACCCATCGCGCCGCTGTCGTTAAGAGCAGATAGGTCATCAACCATTTTGTTTACTAGAGCAAGAGTCGCAACGCCTTCTTCTGGAGCCGCATCTTCAAACAATAGGCCATCGTGGTTACGTGGTCCAGGGTATACGAAGTGCTTACCTGTTGATGGTGGTAGTGGGTAGCAACCCGCTTGGTCCATCATGCCTAGTAGATCTAGGAACAAGCCTGTTTTCGTGATTTTGCCGTCAACAACACAGTTAAATTCTGCGTAACGAACGTTCATGATTTTGCCAGTAGGGCGCATGCCTAGGTATTCAGCGTCGAATAGACCCATGAAGTGACCCATGCTCATTACCCAAATCTCATCTGGGTTAACTTCGTTGTTACCACCGATGAAGATATCTTGACGACGCTGCATGCGTGTCATTGATTTCATCATTGGAGCCCAGAATACGTCAGCCGCAGCCTGCGCGCCTTCTTGCTCACGGAATGGGTAAACACCACGCCACAAGTAATCTTCAGAAGTGTGTGCTTTCAGAACTTCTGCAACGTTTTCGTGAGTTGCGTTTTCCATTGCATCAAAGTATTCGCGAACAATGCGTTTAGCTTCTTGATATTTAGACATAATAATTTCTCTTTGTGTTGTCGAGTCAACATTCGGAACAGGACTCGATTTGGATTTTGATGCCGGCTGACTGATCAGCCGGCTTTAAATTTTTCGTATTTGAAATTCAACTTATGAGTTTCGAATTAAGCTTTTGCTGCTTCCGCTTTTTTGCTTTTATCGAAGATGCCGCCTTTCAGTGTTTCTGGCAGTGTTAGCCATAGAAGACCTGCAAGGATCCATACGATTGGAGAACCCCACATCGCTGTTTGTAGGTCGGTACGTTCTTGAATGAAGATAAGTACCATTGGAGCCCACATACCCAGGATACGACCACCGTGGAACAGAGCAGCACCGTAGCTACGTAGGTGTGCTGGGAACAGTTCAGAGAAGTAACCACCCCATACTGCTGAAGAAGACAGGCCGAAGTTGTAAATCAGACCAAGTAGAGCCAGCATGTTTAGGCCGCCAATCACCATGTCACCAGGCGCAACAAAGAAGATTGAAACCATGATGCCCGCTAGGATGAAACCAAATGCGTTCACCTTACGACCGAATTTGTCAGCCGCCCAACCCCAGAACCATGCACCAAACAGTGAGCCAAACGCTGAAATAGAGAAGATAAGACCGATGGTTGCACCGTCGAACATACGTACATCACGTAGGTAAGTGGTAACGAAGCCACCGAAGAATTGGAAACCGTAGAAGTTAAGGCCAGCCAGTAATAGACACGTTAATGTGATCTTACGGTAAGGCTTGCTGAGCATTTCGCCCCAAGA
Source organism: Vibrio sp. 10N.261.45.E2 (assembly GCF_002875705.1). Classification (GTDB taxonomy): domain Bacteria; phylum Pseudomonadota; class Gammaproteobacteria; order Enterobacterales; family Vibrionaceae; genus Vibrio. The sequence continues at coordinate 8,614 of NZ_MCZZ01000148.1, read as the reverse complement.
ACCTTTCTTCGCAGGTGCATTTGATGCTTCTGCTTTTGCTTGCTCTTCTTCACCGTAAGCGATCACTTTCTTATCGCTAGGTAAAACAAAGATCATGACTGCCGCTGCTGCCAACGGTGGGATACCACCAACAAGCATTAGGCTTTCCCAAGGAGCTTCAATACTTGAAATGAATGCTGCATACGCACCCATAACCATCAGTGCAACAGAGAACATAGAAGATGCGAATGCAGTTAACTTACCGCGAACAGTCGGGGTGAATAGGCCGATCATCAAGCTCACTGCTACAGTGAAGTAACCACCTAGCGACAAACCAATGATGAAACGCATTGCAGCCCAAGTTGCGTAGTCGGTAAACATCATATTGATGATGGTAGCGCCGCCGTTTAGAGCTGTGATGGCAATAAGAGTGGGTTTTTTACCAAATTTTGTTGCTACCCAAGCACAGCTCAATGCACCAATAAGTGCACCAACCGACTGCCATGTATAGAACTGGGCAGTGTCTGACAGGTTAATACCATCATACGCTTCAACGATGTATGGGCGTACGTAGTCAATAATTACAAAGTTATAACAATAGAAAAAGTAACCCACTAGAATTGCTAGATATGCGGCTACCCTTTGAATCATAGGAACTTCGCTCATGTGTTTTTTAGTAGTCATGACCGATAAACCTTTATTTTTTATAGGGTGTTTATAGTTTTGATTATTGTGTGGTGATTATTGAACTTCATCACACCGTCTTCATTTCGGGAGAGATAATAGAATTTTTGTGGTTATTAGATCCGTGATCAAGGTCAATTTTAAAATGAGTGCGTACCCACTTTGTGTATTTTAGTGATCTTGATCCCATTAGATCGTGTTTTTGAGCAATTTAAGGGTTTTTGAACGTTTAATCAGCTATCTTAGTGATAATAGTCACACTTACTGTGGGTTTTTGAGGGAAAATATCCAATTTTGAGTAATATTGGCGGCGAATGATTTGCGACATACATTAAACGGAATCTAAAAATGGTTACGTACTCAAGTTTCGTGGTTATTGCTCTTTATGTGCTAACTACTCTATTTATCAGTTACTTAGTGAATAGGCGTTATAACGCTGGTGGTGATTTTTCCACAGGTGGAAAACAATTTGGTTGGTTTACGGCAGGTGTGTCGATTCTAGCAACCTACATCAGTGCGATGACATTTGTCGGTATGCCGGGCTGGGTTTACAGCTCTGGTATGGAAGCGATGAGTGTTCATCTTAATTACCCAATAGTGATTTTTTTCGCTGTGGTTTTCTTTGTTCCTGTGTTTTACAAGCTCGGCTTGACCTCTATCTATGAATACCTAGAGCACCGCTTTGGCGTTGTTGCTCGCACGATCAATTCGATTGTGTTTATTGTGGTTCAGTGCATTTCGGCGGGAGTGATTCTGTATGCGGTTGCTCTGATCTTGGTGCAAGTGCTACCGATAGGTATCTCTGAGGCGATTATTTACATCAGTTTGTTCACCGCGTTATACACCTATGCCGGTGGTATCTCGACAGTAATATGGACTGACATGCTTCAGTCAGCTGTGCTGATTATTGGCAGCATTGCGATTTTTGGTTTATTGCTGATGAAGATTGACGCGGGTGAGGCGCTGTCTCCAGAGCATCTAGAGATCATCAACCTTGATTTCGACTTGGGTGTCGATACCACATTGTGGGCAGGTTTAGTTGCTGTGAGCTTCTTACATCTGAGTGTCTATGGTACTAACCAATTGATTATTCAAAGAACACTCGCGACTAAGTGTGTTAAAACCGCACAAAAGTCGATGCTGCTTTGCGGCTATGGTGCGTTCTTTGTTTATCTGTTCTTTGCTGTGATGGGTGTGTTACTGAGCGTTTTTTATCAAGACAGCAGTTTTGAGAACAGCAACGAAGTGATCCTCGATTTTGTTTTCAACCATACCAACCCAATCATTGTTGGTTTGGTGATTTCGGCTCTTTCTGCTGCGGCAATGTCGACACTTGATTCGACGTATAACTCAATGGCAACCGTGGCAACGTTCGATTTTTATAAGCGCTTTTTCCGTAAATCAGCCTCCGATGCACATTACGAATCGGTAGCAAGAAAAATGAGCCTTGTCGCTGCGGCTTCAGTGGTTGTGCCTGCTTTGCTGGCCATCTCGAATGAATCTGTACTCAAAACGATTGCTAGCTTAACTTCGATTTTTGTCGGTATTCGCCTTGGCTCTTTCATCCTAGGTTTGTTCTTCAAGCGAGCAAACGAAAAAGGGGTGATTGCAGGCAGTATTGGCAGCGTGGTCGTGGTATTCGTTGCTAAATACAGTGGCATCTCTTGGCCTTGGTTTGCCTTGATTGGCACTGTGGTTTTCTTAGTGTTAGGTGTTGTTGTGAGTCGCTTCTGGGGCGAAGTAACCGAGCAACAGAATGAATTTATAGCCAAGCAAAAGCATTTGTTTGCAAAGCCTACCGCGAGTCATTACGGCTTGTTGGTGTTCGCTGTTGTGACGATTGCTGCTTGTACTGTTATCCCTGATTGGCTTTATGCCGTTCTTTCTTAATTGACCGATTTTTTACTGGTATATCTATGTTATCGATCTTTGATATCTACAAAATTGGTGTGGGGCCATCGAGCTCACACACCAATGGCCCAATGATTGCGGGTTTTCATTTCACACAATTAATCGCCGATAGAATCGCAGAAGTAACGCGTGTTCAGGTGGATTTATATGGTTCTTTGTCGTTGACTGGTATTGGTCACCACACCGACAGAGCAACTATATTAGGTTTACTTGGCAATAAGCCAGACACCATCAAGATCACCAGTGCGAACCAAGCAATGCGTCATGCCGTAGATAGTGGTGAGATGGATCTTGCGGGCACGAAGCACATTGCCTTCAACTATGAAACCGACATGTTGTTCCATGAAGACAATCTGCCTTTGCATGAAAATGGCATGATGATCACCGCATTTGACCAAGCAGGAAATGTGCTTGTTGATGAAACTTACTACTCGATAGGTGGCGGTTTTATCGCAACTGCTGATGAGTTGCAAAATGGCACTCAAACCCAAGCAGTAGAAGTCCCTTTCCCGTTCAAAAACGCCGATGAAATGCTGCAACAAGCTGACAATAGCGGGATGAGCCTCGGTGGCATGATTCTGAAAAATGAAGCGGAATTCGAAGGCGCTGACATTATTTCAGACAAAGCGGATCAAATCTGGCGAGTGATGAGCCGTTGCATGGAACGTGGCTTTGAAACTGAAGGCATTCTTGATGGTGGGTTGAACGTTACTCGTCGTGCACCAAATCTACTGAAAAAACTTGAAGCCAACGCAGCCGTTGAAAATGACCCAATGGAAATCATGGATTGGATTAACTTGTTTGCGTTTGCGGTTAGCGAAGAAAATGCCGCAGGTGGCCAAGTTGTCACATCTCCAACCAATGGCGCGGCGGGCGTGATTCCTGCTGTATTGATGTATTACCATCGCTTCATTAAAGAGTTGGATACCAAGCAGTTAAAAGATTTCTTAGCCGTATCGGGCGCGATTGGTATTTTGTATAAAACTAATGCTTCAATTTCTGGTGCGGAAGTAGGGTGCCAAGGTGAAGTTGGCGTGTCGTCTTCTATGGCGGCTGCGGGATTAACGGCACTGCGCGGCGGCAGTAACGAGCAGATCTGTATCGCGGCGGAAATCGCGATGGAACACTCGTTGGGTATGACGTGTGACCCTATTGGTGGCCTAGTACAAGTACCGTGTATTGAGCGAAATGCGATGGGTGCGATGAAGGCGATTAATGCATCTCGCATGGCATTGAAACGTAACAGTAAATCTTTGATCTCGTTGGATAAGGTTATCGCGACCATGTACCAAACGGGCAAGGACATGAACAAGAAGTATCGTGAAACATCATTAGGCGGTTTAGCCTTGATTCATTTAGCTCCCCCTTGTGAATAACTAAGTTAGTTAAACCAAGCAAACAATCATGTTAAGCCCAGAGCTTTTAGACTTCAGAAATCTATAGCGGCTGGGCTTTTTGTTTGGTGTTTTTTAGGGAGAGATAGCTGACTAGGGCTTGTTGACCTTTCGTGGTTAAATTTTGTTCGAGATAAAAGCGTTTTAATCGCGGCGAGGGCGAAGTAGCCTAGTCATTCTAAGCAAATCTCCCTCAACAAAGAGTAAAACGCTTTTAGCCGAACCCTTCGGGCAGCGTTTGCTGGTCATTTCTACTACGTTATCGGCTTCTCATGTAGGCTAGCTACACATCGACGCCTCTGCCTTGTATAAATACCCAGCAACTCGCTGCAAAAATCAGCTCGAAAGATCAACACGCCCTAAACTGATAGGGGCAGTTGATAACTGTTTTTCAACTCTTTTACTGAGATATTTGATTGAATCGCACTCACGCCTTTGACTCTTCTGATCGAGCTAATGCGCTCAAAGTACTCTTCCAAATCTTTCGCCAACACTTGCACCATGTAATCGGCACCGCCTGCAATACAGTGACACATGGGAATCCAATCGGTTACTGCGACAAACTCTTCGAATGGCTCTGTGTTTTCAACTTCATGGTTGCCTAAGGTCACAAGAGTAAAACCCGCCACATGCAAACCAAGCTTCTTGCGATTTAGCTTCGCAGCGTAACCATCGATATAGCCCGTTTCTTCCATGCGTTTCCAACGGCGCCAGCATGGGGTTTCGCTCAGGTTAACCTTCTCTGCGAGCTTGCTGTTGCTCATGCGTCCGTCTTGTTGAATGTGTTCCAAGATGGCGATATCTGTGTCATCTAACACTTCTTTGGTGGATTCTTTCTGTTTCATGGTTATTTCGGGAAAGTTCTGCTCAAATTTGAATTAATACTAGCGTATATAGCAATTTAATTCCTCGTCGAATCTGTAAACTCTCTCCGTATAAATACTTTGCTTACTAGGAGTGAGAGGAAATGAGCTCTCAATTAATGCTGGCGTTCTTGCTATTTTCAACATCAATCGCAATTACACCTGGGGCAGGCAATATCGCATTACTTGGGATTTCAAGTCGTTATGGATTTGCTGCGACTTTACCTTTTATCTCTGGAAACGCTGTTGGCATCATCATTGTATTGGCGGGTTCCAGTGTTGGATTGGTGAGCCTGTTTACCCTTTACCCAGAGCTTTACAATATTTTGAAATACGCGGGTGCGGCTTATTTGCTGTTCATGGCGTGGTCGATTGCGAATATGCAAATCGAAGAGAGCGCTATCGACAATCGCTCGGGTTTCATGTCAGGCGTGTTGGTGCAGGTGTTAAACCCTAAAGGTTGGATAGCATCATTAACCGTGTTTTCGCAGTTCATTACTCCAAATGCAGACTATTTGATTCAAGTAGTGACCATTATCGCGGGTATGGTTGTTACGGGTGTACCTTGCATGTTGGTGTGGGCGTATTGCGGCACTATGCTTAAAAAGCTGCTTCAGTCACCAAAACAGATGATGTTTGTGAATCGTTGCTTGGGTGGAAGCCTGGCTCTGGTTGTTGCTTTCATGCTTTATCAACCAGCATAAATTACAAAGAAAAAAACCACTCCTAAATCCATAGGAGTGGCGTCTAAATGTCGACTAAGTCGTTAACAGTAAAGAATTAAGTTAACAAATATTTAAGGAACTTAAGTTAAAATCTTTAAGCCTTTCAGTTTTAAGCTTTTCAGTTTAACGATTAAGCGGTTTCAGCCTCTTTAACAGGAGCCGAGTTACGGATTAGGTGGTCGAATGCGCCTAAACTTGCTTTCGCACCTTCACCCATCGCAATGATGATCTGTTTGTAAGGGACGGTTGTTACGTCACCCGCTGCAAATACACCTTTCATTGATGTTGCGCCATGAGCATTAATTTCAATTTCACCGCGTGGTGAAAGCTCAACTTTTGAACCTTTCAACCATTCGCTGTTTGGCATTAGGCCAATTTGAACAAAGATACCTGCGAGTTCGATCTGTTTAAGTTCATCGGTGTTGCGGTCTTTGTATTCCAGACCTGTTACACGGTTGCCGTCACCCAGCACTTGTGTCGTTTGCGCCATCTTGATGATTTCGATGTTTGGCGTTGCGTTTGCTTTGTCGATAAGCACTTGGTCAGCGCGCAATGTATCGGCAAATTCAAGTACAGTTACATGCTCCACAATACCTGCTAGGTCGATTGCAGCTTCAATGCCAGAGTTACCACCGCCAATAACGGCTGTTTTCTTGCCTTTGAACAGAGGGCCATCACAGTGTGGGCAGTAAGCTACGCCTTTGTTGCGGTACTCTTGCTCGCCCGGAACGTTCATTTCACGCCAGCGTGCACCCGTACTTGTGATGACGGTACGAGCTCGCAGTGTTGCGCCACTCTCTAATTCAACGTGGATGTAGCCGTCTTTCGTGTCTTCCGCAGCAATGATGTTGGCAGCGCGCTGCTCTGTCATTACTTCAACACCGTACTCTTTTACGTGCTCTTCCAGGCTTGCGACTAACTTAGGACCCGTTGTCGCTTTCACTGAGATAAAGTTCTCAATCGCCATGGTATCCATCACTTGACCGCCAAACCGGTCAGCAACAACACCAGTGCGAATGCCTTTACGTGCTGCGTAGATAGCTGCTGAAGAACCAGCAGGACCACCACCCACAACCAGTACATCAAATGGTGCTTGTTGATTTAGGTTTGCCGCTTTTTTTTCCGCTGCGCCTGAGTCTACTTTATTAAGAATCTCAGCCAGTGACATACGGCCTTGACCGAATAGTTCACCATTAATGAACACGCTTGGTACCGCCATAATATCGCGAGACTTCACTTCGTCTTGGAATGCAGCGCCATCAATCATGGTTGTTTTAACCAGAGGGTTAAGCGCCGACATCATGTTGAATGCCTGAACTACTTCTGGGCAGTTTTGGCACGATAATGAGATGAAAACTTCTACATTAAGTTCTTGATCTAATTCTTTAATTTGCTCGATTACATCAGCTTCAAGCTTGATAGGGTGACCACCACTGTGAAGCAGTGCAAGAACCAATGATGTGAACTCGTGACCCATAGGTAAACCCGCGAAACCGATCGCAGTGCCTTTCTCTTGGTTCACTACCTGCATGATAGGGCTGCGCGTGCTTGCGCTATCATCGCGAGTCACTTCAATTTTGTCGGTTAAAGACGCGATATCATTCGCTAGGTCTTGGAGTTTGTTTGCGGTATCGCTGTCATCTAGGGTCAGCACTAACTGAACGTTGGTTTTTAGGTTTTCTAGGTATGCTTTTAGCTGCTGCTTCATTGCTTGATCTAACATAATCGTGCCTGCTCTTAAATTCTGTGTCTTGGTATTGACAATACCTTCTTGCTGAAAAAGGAAAATAAAAAGGGGGCGCAAGTCGGCAAATATTGTGGTGTCGATGGTTTGAAAGGGTGGCGCGCAACTGCCCTTTAGGAGGGGGGCCGAAGCGCGCCTGTAGAACCGTTTTATTTGTTCTTTTTAGATAGGCTTAGATTAAATCTTACCTACTAGGTCTAGAGATGGTGCTAGTGTCTCTTCGCCCTCTTTCCATTTAGCTGGGCAAACTTCACCTGGGTTAGCCGCTACGTATTGTGCTGCTTTAACCTTGCGTAGTAGGTCTTCTGCGTCACGACCGATACCTTCAGCAGTGATTTCCATTGCTTGGATAACGCCTTCTGGGTCGATAAGGAACGTAGCACGGTCTGCTAGGCCTTGACCTTCACGCATTACGTTGAAGTTGTTTGTGATAGTGCCTGTTTGGTCGCCTACCATGAAGTATTCGATAGTGCCGATCTTGTCAGAAGTATCGTGCCATGCTTTGTGAGAGAAGTGAGTGTCAGTTGATACTGAGTAAACTTCTACGCCGCGAGATTGAAGCTCTGCGTATTTGTCTTGTAGGTCAACTAGCTCAGTTGGACATACAAACGTGAAGTCTGCTGGGTAGAAGAAGAACACTGCCCACTTACCTTTAACGTCTTGCTCAGTGATTTCTACGAATTCGCCGTTTTTGAATGCTGTTGCGTTGAATGGTTTGATTTCTGTGTTGATCATGTTTTGACTCTCTTTCTAATTTGTAGTGTTTAACGCTATCCCGCGTCGATGGAGATATATTGCATCCACACCGAAAATTAGTGAAATCGGACATTTCTATAGATTCAATAGGCGATTCCTATCTTTGAAAGGAGAAAGCTATCGACAGAAGCTATCAAACATCAGCAATACTCGATTTGAGTGACTATGCTCTTTAGGTTGTTCTCTATATTGGGCTTTCCTCTGACTAACGTGAGTGTCTATTTATAGTGAGAGCATGTATGTAGATAGCGTTTCTTTAAGTGAGCTGAGATCCCATTTCAATCATCAAATAACAAAAAATTATTATTAACATAAATTATGATAATTTCAGTTAATCAAAATCTCTACCTATACTCTCTTCATCGAAACGAGATACCGAAGCTAGACTTCGAAAAGCACAGAATAAAAAACGAATTGGAGAAAGTTATGAAAATGAATCACGTAGGCATCATGGTTGGCGATATGGACCAAGCGGTAGAGTTCTACACCAAGGCTCTAGGTCTAAGAGTTGTAATGAACAACACTAAAGTGATGGAAGAGCGCGAATCAGCAATCGGC
>NZ_MCZZ01000147.1 GCF_002875705.1 Vibrio sp. 10N.261.45.E2 | reverse complement strand
CTAATGCTTCCCTATGCACCCGTCAAAATCTTCCATGAGACAAAATGTTGAACAAATAAGACACACCACAATAAACAATGTCTAAAAACTGACGCGCTACGCTTGTCGGCTCATTTATGGCCTACAAGCAAGCTTATAGCGCCAGAAATCGAGCAAAAAAAACGATGCTGAAAAGCACCGTAAGGAATCATTTTTGAGATGAGAGCTTTCTAGGCTCGAAAAGCAAATCGGTTCCGAAAGCCCATTCAGGAATTCCACAAGGCCGCATTTCAATGACTCTTCTCAAAGGAACAACATTATCGTTCATTTTTTCTTTAGGATTGGGAACGGAAATATCAATGCTAAAAGCTAAAAGATCCTTCCGGTGCCTGTAGAAAGTTCTTTTAGGTAAAATAGTCTTAGGCGAATGGCCTTCCTTCCAGAGAAGATAAGTAGACCTAAGGTGACTAGGTAACTCTAAAACTAAATTATCACGCTCTTTCTGTTCACTCATTTCTACCCTGCCCAAATATTCCGAGTACAGCTCCCACATATCAATATTAAACCATCCAGTACCAACATTCAGCCCAAGCTTAGAAAGCTCTTTGGTTCTAAGAGTTAATTCGGCTCTAAGTTTATTATTAGCAAAATCAGGGAGTGAAGTTAATGCAAGTGCAGCAGGCAAAACATGATCTTCTATTTCCTGTCCCTTAGCATAAAACTTCAAGCTCCAGCGCTGAGAGTTCTTGCCGAAATAAACAGTATTGCCTTTAGAAACAGCGGTGCCGTGTCTAGTTCTAGAAGTCTGTTCTAAATGGGAAAGCCAAGTAATAACATCAAGCCTAGAGCCCAGTTCAAACATGCCATTGATATCAACTCGTGAAATAGTGTAATGACCAGAACAAACTGCCTCGCGCAGAGCCTGGGGCTGAGTCTTTCCAAATCTCTGCGCGATCGAATCATATAGCTCTACAACCAAATTATTCAAATCGGAAGTACCAAAAATATTATGGCCTTGGAACCATTTTACAGGGTTACCAGATACAGAAAGAATCCAATAATTTTCAAAATCAGGGAGGTTGGGTAAATTGTGACGCTCAGTTCTAATATAAATTTTAGTGTCGTGGCTTCCCTCGACTCCCATTCTTTTATCTAGGGTGTATTCAACTTCACCGTCAGGATTAGTAGAAATTACATTACCCCCATTAAGTTGTTCATCACTCCAAAAAAGAAATTTAACAGAGAGCCAATCAACCATTAAAGATGGGTTTGTAGTTTCAAAAGAAACGAAATCTTCAGGGACAGGATTCTTCCTGTGACTCTCGCAAAAATCCCTAACCTCTTTAATAAGAGAAACTGACTCTATAGACTTCACATGATTTCCATATCCCATATTGATCACTTCTCTTTTAAATTGGTGACATTCAATAAGCTAGAACCCAAAGCTTGAGCCATCAAAGCCTCATACCCAGAAACATTCCCACTCTTGGCTTCTTTGATTGCCTGAGTAAGAAGTTTTAGAGACTCAACATTCTCAGATAAACAAGAAACAACAAAAGCAGACTGAGCCTGTCCGGTCACTTCTGAAAACTCAGCAAGAGCATCGTCAACATCCTTAGGAAGAGAGATCGTTAAACGTCGTTTATTAGTAGCCATATTCAAACCTGTTCATTGGTGATGTACCAAGAATACATGCGATGCACTAGGATGTAAATAAACCTGTGTCATTTGGTGGCACAAAAGTCTAAGCAGACGAAGGTAGGTAGCATAAGGGGTTTAGTGTTTAGGGGTGACATGGGTGGCACAAAAGTCGGGTATCACTAAGACCCGACCCCCAAGGTGCATAGGGAAGCATTAG
>NZ_MCZZ01000146.1 GCF_002875705.1 Vibrio sp. 10N.261.45.E2 | reverse complement strand
GCCCTTTTTGAAGTTTTTCTCGTTTTTTTTATTCGTTCGATTAAAAAGAACTCAAAACGCCTCAAAAGTAGGCTTTTCTCTTACATCTCTTGCAGTTTCTTAGAGAATAAAGAGACTTTTTCCCAATTTGTGTACTCAACTTCCTTAGTTGTATCCGTTTCCCCACCTGTCATATTCATAATGAAGCGAATCATGGTTTTATCGAACCAGTTATAACGTGGGTAATAGAGGGCGCCAGCGAACACACCTATTAAAGTCGGTTGCCATGGGGACTTAAGAAGAAACTTCTTAATATAAGCGCTACCTTCAGGGGTATCTTTACCTTGGTCTTCTTTGCGAGCCGTTAAGTTAACACAGAAGAAAGCGACCTTATTTGATTGCAGCTGAGTAAGGTTGGCATCAATGAACTGATATAGCTTCTTATTAAGGTGGCCATAACGAATAGATGCGCCAATCAAAACTCTGTCGTATTGAGCAAAGTCGACACTAGTAATAGTGTGCAGGTCTTGAAGCTCACATTCGAACTCATTCATTTCTTCTTTTATATAGTTCAAGATTTTCTTGGTCTGCCCTTCACGGCTTGAATACAAAAATAGAGCTTTTGCCACAATGTTGTCCTTAGCTACGCCAAAACGTAGGGGTCAATAAAATTAATAAGGTGAATATCTCTAAACGACCAAACAGCATTGATACGATCAACACCCACTTAGCCTTGTCATTCACATCGCCGAAGTGCATTGCCACTTCACCTAAGCCCGGGCCAAGGTTATTCAATGTTGCCGCTACGGCAGAGAAGGCACTCAGCTCATCCATACCGGTTGCAATAAGAGCCAGCATACAAACTACAAAAACCAATGCGTATGCAGAAAAGAATCCCCAAACCGCATCCACGACACGTTGTGGTAGTGCAGAACCGCCAACCTTGATGGTATAAACAGCGCGCGGGTGAACAAGACGCTTCATTTCACGAGCACCTTGCAGCGTAAGTAGTAATATTCGGATGACTTTCATACCGCCACCGGTTGAACCTGCACAGCCCCCTATAAAAGAAGAGAACAAAAGTAGAACAGGTAAAAATAGCGGCCACTCGGAGAAACCAGTAGTAGTAAAGCCTGCTGTCGTAGATATAGATACAGTCTGGAACAATGCTTGGTCAAAGGCATCGTAATACGAGTCGTAAGAGTGATGGTTAAGCAGCAATAAGAAGCATACTAAAAACAGTAGCGCTTGAATAAAGATAAAGGCGCGGAACTCAGGATCTTTCCAATAGTATTTAGGGTGCACACCACCTGAAGCAAAAGCGGCAAAATGAAGAGAGAAGTTACATGCTGATATAAGCAGGAACACGACGGTAATCATGTTGATCGCCGGGCTGTTGAAATAACCCATACTCGCATCGTGAGTCGAGAAGCCACCAATCGCAATAGTCGAGAAGCTATGGCTGATCGCATCAAAGAAACTCATCCCTGCTAGCCAAAACGCCACTGCACAAGCAATCGTTAGACTCAAATAGATGTACCAAAGTGCTTTTGCCGTTTCAGCAATACGCGGAGTCATCTTACTATCTTTTACTGGACCTGGAATTTCAGCACGGTACAGCTGCATGCCCCCGATGCCCAGTACAGGAAGAATGGCTACTGCCAATACGATGATACCCATACCACCAAACCACTGCAGAAACTGGCGATAAAACAAGATCGCTTTAGGCAGGTCATCAAGGCCGACGATAACAGTCGCACCTGTAGTGGTTAATGCAGAGAAGGACTCGAAGAAAGCGTCCGTTACCGAAACACTCGGGTTATCAGCGATCAAAAACGGTAAAGCACCCGCACTGCCGATTACCGTCCAGAACAAAACAACAATCAAAAAGCCATCACGCGCTTTTAACTCATGCTTATAACGTCGGTTTGGAAACCAGCAAGTTGCTCCACAGAATAAGAGAACGAAGAAAGTCGTCACAAATGGCACACCCGCACCGTCTCGATAGATCAGTGCGACGAGCGCAGGAGCAAGCATTGATACACTAAAAAGTGCTAATAATAATCCGACGATTCGAATAATTGAGCGAAATTGCATGAGCTATTGAACGAAGCGAAATGCTTCACACTTCCTAGTTGTCTTTGACTTTCGTTACCAGTGCCTTAGCACCGCTTTTATTGATCATGGTTTGGGTAAACGAATCTACCTGCAGGAGCTCTATTTCAATAATAAGCTCAACTTGAACACCATAATCCGCTTGGACTTCAACAGCCTGATGCTGAGCCATGATGGATTGTGCGATTGGCACAAAGCCATAGTCTAACTCTAGCCGTAATTTTGTGGTTATTTTTTTCTCGATAGTTTGAAGCAGCTTGAGAGCTTGTTGTACGCCACCGCCGTAAGCCTTAACCAAACCACCAGTACCAAGCTTAATTCCGCCAGAATAACGAGTGACCACAGCCGTTAACTCACCCACACCAGAACCTGACAGTTGCGCCAAAATTGGCTTACCCGCAGTACCGGAGGGTTCGCCATCATCACTGAAACCCCAAAGCATTGAATCTTCCGGTCGACCAGCCACAAAGCCCCAACAGTTATGTCGTGCTGACGAATGCTCTTTTTTCACCTGTTCTACGAACTGTTTTGCAGCTTCTACACTTGGAGTATGAGCAAGATGGGTGATAAAGACGCTCTTTTTTATCTCTTCTTCAAATAGAGCCGACGCAGACGGTATTAAATAGGGCTGTTCATTCATATCGTTAACTTAGTTAATAAGAGCAACGAAGTGTATCACGCGTGAATAATAAGGGTTAGAGGATCTGTGCTATCGCACAATGTTAAACAATTGTTTAAAAAATGTATTGAAATTAATCAAGCAGAGGTACAGACTAAGATAACTGGTCTTACCAGGTATTCTACAATAATAGAAAGATAACAAGATTCTCTCAAACAATCGTGGATTGTATGTCATGGAGATAGACAATGATTTACCAAGCTAACACCCTACAGGTAAAGGAATTACAAGATGGTATTGCGGAATTAAGCTTCTGTGCACCAGCCTCTGTAAACAAACTCGACCTTGCTACTTTAGAATCACTAGACAAAGCGTTAGATGCACTTAATGCTCACGCAGGGTTACGTGGTTTAATCTTAACTTCAAACAAAGATGCGTTCATTGTAGGCGCAGACATCACTGAATTTCTTGGCCTATTTGCTAAGCCAGAAGCAGAACTTGATGAATGGTTAAGATTCGCTAATTCAATCTTCAGCAAGCTCGAAGACCTTCCTGTCCCAACTCTTTCAATGATGCGTGGCCATGCCCTTGGCGGCGGCTGTGAATGTGTACTCGCTACCGATTTCCGTATCGGTGACAAGACCACCAGCATTGGCTTACCTGAAACCAAACTCGGCATCATGCCTGGTTTTGGTGGTTGTGTGCGCCTACCTCGCGTTATCGGTGCTGACAGTGCAATGGAAATTATCACGCAAGGCAAAGCATGCCGTGCAGATGAAGCGCTTAAAGTTGGCTTGTTAGATGCGATTGTTGAAACAGACCAGTTACTAGAGTCGGCAATCAATACGGTTTCTTTGGCCGCTAATGAAAAGTTAGACTGGCAATTACGCCGTAAACAAAAAACGTCTGCGCTTTCTCTAAGCAAACTCGAAGCGATGATGAGCTTTACCATGGCGAAAGGCTTGGTCGCTCAAAAAGCAGGTCCTCACTATCCTGCTCCGATCACTTCTGTAATTGCTATTGAAGAAGCAGCACGTAGCGATCGTGATGCAGCACTCGACATCGAACGTAAACACTTCGTTAAGCTAGCAAAATCTGAAGAAGCAAAAGCGTTGGTCGGTTTATTCCTTAATGACCAATACATTAAGGGCTTAGCAAAACAGGCTGGTAAATCTGCGAATAAAGCGACTGAGCGTGCAGCAGTACTTGGCGCCGGCATCATGGGTGGCGGTATTGCTTACCAGTCAGCATTGAAAGGTGTGCCAGTGATGATGAAAGACATCGCACAGGCATCTCTTGATCTTGGTATGAATGAAGCATCTAAGTTGTTGAACAAACGCTTGTCACGCGGTCGCCTAGATGGATTCAAGATGGCAGGCATTCTGTCTTCGATTACTCCAAGCTTGCATTATGCAGGAGTTGAGCAATCAGATGTTGTCGTAGAAGCCGTGGTAGAGAACCCTAAAGTAAAAGCGGCAGTGTTGAGCGAAGTTGAAGGCCTAGTCGGTGAGGACACTGTTCTTACATCAAATACCTCTACGATTCCTATCAATCTACTAGCGAAATCTTTGAAGCGCCCAGAAAACTTCTGTGGCATGCACTTCTTTAACCCAGTGCACCGCATGCCTTTGGTTGAGATCATCCGAGGTGAACACACTTCAGAAGAAACCATCAATCGCGTGGTTGCTTACGCAGCGAAGATGGGTAAATCCCCTATCGTTGTGAACGACTGCCCTGGCTTCTTCGTCAACCGTGTACTTTTCCCTTACTTTGGCGGTTTCAGCATGTTGCTACGTGACGGTGCTGACTTCACTAAGATAGATAAAGTGATGGAGCGTAAGTTCGGTTGGCCAATGGGCCCTGCATACTTACTAGACGTTGTTGGTCTAGATACAGCACACCACGCACAAGCTGTAATGGCGCAAGGTTTCCCTGAGCGTATGGGTAAAGAAGGTCGTGATGCAATTGACGCGCTTTATGTCGCTGAAAAATACGGTCAGAAGAACGGCAGCGGTTTCTACACATACAGCGTAGACAAACGCGGTCGCCCGAAGAAAACCTTCTCTGAAGACATTCTTCCTATCTTGGCTGACGTATGCCAACAGCCACAAGATTTTGATGACCAGGCAATAATCCAACGTGTGATGATTCCAATGATCAACGAAGTGGTGCTTTGTCTAGAAGAAGGCATTATCGCGACACCGCAAGAAGCGGATATGGCACTGGTTTACGGTTTAGGCTTCCCTCCATTCAGAGGCGGCGTATTCCGCTACTTAGACAGTGTGGGCATTGGTAACTTCGTTGAAATGGCGAAAGGCTACCAAGACTTAGGTGCAATGTACCAAGTTCCTCAACTATTGCTTGATATGGCAGAGAAAGGCGAAAGCTTTTACGACGCTCAACAAGCAAGTTCTCTGTAACCCACATTTGGAAAAGGAATAGCAAAATGAATAATGTAGTTGTTGTTGATTGCCTTCGCACCCCAATGGGACGTTCCAAAGGTGGAGCTTTCCGTCACACTCGTGCTGAAGATCTGTCTGCACATTTGATGAAAGGCATTTTAGAGCGCAATCCAGAAGTAAACCCTTCTGAGATTGAAGACATTTACTGGGGTTGTGTACAACAAACACTAGAGCAAGGCTTTAACGTTGCCCGTAACGCAGCTCTACTTGCAGGTCTACCGATTGAGATTGGTGCCGTAACGGTCAACCGTTTATGTGGTTCATCTATGCAAGCTTTGCATGATGCAACTCGCTCTATCATGGTTGGTGACGCTGAAATCTGCTTGATCGGTGGTGTTGAACACATGGGTCATGTACCAATGAACCACGGTGTTGATTTTCACCCGGGTATGTCCAAGAACGTAGCGAAAGCGGCGGGGATGATGGGCCTAACCGCTGAGATGCTGGGTAAAATGCACGGTATTAGCCGTGAAGACCAAGATGCATTTGCAGCACGCTCACATGCTCGCGCTCAAGCAGCAACGGTTGAAGGTCGTTTTAAGAACGAAATCCTACCAACAGAAGCTCATGCTGCAGACGGTTCTCTGTTCACTCTGGATTACGATGAAGTGATTCGTCCAGAAACCACGGTTGAGGGCTTATCTCAGCTTCGCCCGGTATTTGACCCAGCAAACGGCACGGTAACAGCGGGGACTTCATCAGCCCTGTCTGATGGTGCTTCTGCAATGCTTATCATGAGTGAAGAGAAAGCCAACGCACTTGGCCTTAAGATTCGAGCTCGCGTGAAGTCTATGGCTATCGCAGGTTGCGATCCTTCAATCATGGGTTACGGCCCAGTACCAGCAACCCAAAAAGCACTGAAACGTGCAGGGCTAACCATTGAAGATATGGGTGTAATTGAGTTAAACGAAGCGTTTGCTGCTCAATCTCTTCCATGTGCGAAAGACCTAGGTCTACTGGATGTGGTCGACGAGAAAGTAAACCTTAACGGCGGTGCGATTGCGCTTGGCCACCCACTAGGTTGTTCTGGTTCTCGTATCTCTACAACCCTAATTAACCTAATGGAAGCACAAGACGTGAAATACGGCTTAGCGACTATGTGTATTGGTTTAGGCCAAGGTATTGCAACGGTATTTGAACGCCCATAGCGATCACTGACTGTAATACTTGAAGGATAATCTTATGTGCAGCTATATTTATATAGCTGCATTTTTTATTACTCAATGTTCAACAATACGTCGATTTATTCAACGAACTCAATGAAAGAAAAACCAGCACCAACATCTATGCACAAAACGCATATGTTCAATGTTGATGTTTCATTATTTTTTCTCGGATTATTCAACTAAAGTTACTTCAGTTTCCTAATATTCCTCCACGGAGCAGATCATGTTTAAAGCACTTGTACTAAACCAAGAAGACAAAAAAACTATCGCGTCAGTTTCTCAAATTGAAGAGTCTCAATTACCGGAAGGTAACGTGAAGATCGATGTTAGCTACTCTTCTTTGAACTACAAAGATGGTTTGGCGATTACAGGTAAAGGGCGTATTGTTCGTAACTTCCCTATGGTTCCTGGTATCGACCTTTCAGGTGTTGTTTCTCAGTCTGATGACCCTCGCTACAAAGCTGGCGACGAAGTTGTTCTAACTGGCTGGGGTGTTGGTGAAGGTCACTGGGGCGGCATGGCTGAAAAAGCGAGCCTAAACGGTGATTGGTTAGTGCCAATGCCAGCAGGTCTAGACGCTAAGAAAGTCATGGCGATCGGTACAGCTGGCTTCACAGCAATGCTTTGTGTGCAAGCTATCGTAGACGCAGGCATCAAGCCAGAAGACGGTGAAATCCTAGTAACTGGCGCAAGTGGCGGTGTAGGTAGCGTATCTATCACTCTACTAAACCAACTAGGTTACAAAGTGGCAGCAGTTACTGGTCGTGCTTCTGTAAATGGTGAACTGCTTAAATCACTAGGTGCGACACGTATTGTAGAGCGTGCTGAACTAGAAGAACCAGCAAAACCACTAGAAAAACAATTGTGGGCTGGCGCTATCGATACAGTAGGCAGCAAAGTACTTGCTAAAGTGTTGGCGCAAATTGATTACAACGGTGCGGTTGCGATGTGTGGTCTAGCAGGCGGTTTTGACTTACCAACAACAGTAATGCCATTCATTCTGCGTAACGTTCGCCTACAAGGTGTTGACTCAGTAATGTGCCCTCGTGAAAAGCGCATTAAAGCATGGGAACAACTGGCTGAACTACTACCAGAATCTTTCTACGCTCAAGCAACCAAAGAAGTGTCTTTAGACGGTGCAATTCAAGCAGCAGAAGACATCACTAACGGTCAAATCACTGGTCGTGTAGTCATCAAGCTGTAATCGCTAAACACTCAAAACAAAAGGGCTGATTTTTATCAGCCCTTTTACGTTTTTGTCATTTGGGTCGAGTGATCCCAAACTAGTCTTAGTTAACCCAAGCCAACATCCGCAATCCGTTTTTGAATCAACTCACCGCACTCTTCTTTTACTACTCTTCTTAACCATTGTTGTGAAGCAGAAGAATCGCAACGCGAGTGCCAGATCAGCGAGTAATCAAACGGCATAAACTCAAATGGCAGCGGTTTAACGACCAAGTCATATCGCTCTGCGACCAAGTAAGCCAAATCGGCAGGCACAGTAATCACTAAAGGCATTCTATCGACGATGGCCAACGCAGCCTCAAGATGATAAGCGCGCAACACCATTTTACGAGGCTGTTGATTGGCTAATGCGTTGTCTAATAGAGCCTTAACACCATCACTGATCGCAATCATCGCATGCGGCAATGACACATAATCCTCAAGGCTTAGCGGCTGATCAGCCAATGGGTGGTTTTTAGATAACAAACACGACACACCAACCGGGCCCAATACCTCTTGATGAAGTGGTGTAATGCTGCCACTCGGGCGGCAGATCGCCATATCAACACGTTCCGTGCTGAGTTGTTTAAACAAATGCTCATGCTGTAGTGGTGCAAACTCTAAAGAGATATTAGGCGCTTGCTCATAAATCTTCGGCAGTGCATAAGGCAAGATGGTTTGCATTGCGTAGTCTGTGGTTGCGATCAGAAAACGTTCGCTGCAATAGTAAGGGTCAAAGTCACTCGGGCTAAGTAGTTGGCGGAATGATTCTAAAGGCTGGTCAATACGCTGGCTGATTTCGAGTGCTTTTTTGGTGGGGATAAGGTGCTGGCCTTGGCGAGTAAACAGCGGGTCGTTCAATAGTTCTCTTAAGCGCCCTAATACTCGGCTGGTTGCCGATTGGCTTAAGTTAAGACGAATCGCAGCCTGGCTAACGCTGCCCTCTTCAATCAATACCTTTAAAGCGACCAATAAATTAAGGTCTCTACGATAGATGTCTTCTAATTCCACACCACTTACCTAGCTATCACACGATTATCATTAGTCACTAAGTTGTTTATAGCATGCTTTAGATAAAAAAAATCCCGCAATTACGCGGGGAAGCCCAAGAAAATTTGGGGATAGTGTCGGAATGTCGTATCGGAATTAATTTGTTGTACTTAGGTTAGTGCTCTTGCTCTTCGGCTACACCCTGCCAACGGCGCATCTCAACCCAAATACCAATAATCGTTGCTACTATGCCAAAAATAGGCATTAGTGAGGTCTCTGTCGATGAACGTAGTACTAACGCACAAAAAGAAATAAAACAGAGAACCGAATAAATTGTTAATCTATCTAATCCTGTCAACATCGCCACTCCTTAGCTAGTTGCCTTCGCTTCAAGTTGTTATCAACTTGTTAACTAAGTTATAGGAAATGATTCTGTTTGCCAAGCACTTATTGCATATTTTTTCTGCAGACGTATTATTCACTCGTTAGATAGATATAGAGATACAAACCATGACATTCAAACCTGAACTGGCAACCCATACTTTAGAAGCTGAAGGCCTGCGTTGCCCGGAACCAGTAATGATGGTCAGGAAGACAATTAGAAACATGCAGGATGGCGATGTGTTACTGGTAAAAGCTGACGATCCTTCGACAACTCGAGATATTCCGAGCTTTTGTCGATTCATGGATCACCAGTTGGTAGGCCAAGCAACAGAAACGTTGCCTTATCAATATTTGATCAGAAAGGGATTGGAGGCGTAATGCCCCACCGAGTATCAAGTATCAAAAAAGCCGCTCGTACCTTATGTTCTTAATAGAACTCAGAGTACGAGCGGCTTTTTGTTTATTCGTTTCTAGATTTGTTTTGCAGGTGCTCAAGCTGATGCTGGATTTCTCGGATTTCTTTACGCAGCGGAATAATATGCGCGACCCGAATCCAAGCCTCTACCGCAAGCCCTGTCATGATGATGGCACCTGCGACCATTGGCAGCCACATGTCCGTCAACACCATGCCTAGTAGTGTAAGTGCAAGACCAAAGGTAAATAGATAACTTTGGCTTTGTGGAGTAATACCCATATAACGCGTCAACATAATCATGCCCTCGTGTTCTTAACTCACAAGATTAAAATATCATGACAAGTATGACAGTTATATGTCCATCCGCTCGATAAACCCCACATTACTGCAAGAGTATGACCTGCAACACATTACTCTACTGATTGAGTATAATAAGACTCAATACTACCTATTAATAGAAAGCCGCTGCGATAGCTAAGCCCACGAATAACAAGGCTGTGATCTTACGAATCAGATCAAGAGGCATCTTATCCGCAGACAGTTTACCTATGATCACTACGGGTACATTTGCTAGCAACATACCAATAGTCGTACCCAAAATCACCCACGCTAATGCATCAGAATATTGAGCCCCTAGAATCGACGTCGCAATCTGGGTTTTATCGCCAATCTCAGCGATAAAGAAAGCAATAAAACTGGCGACAAACGGGCCTCGGTTTGAGATCTGCTCATCGTCATCCAGCTTATCCGGAATCAGAATCCAACCTGCCATCGCGATGAAGCTGACCACCAGCACCCACTTTAATACTTCAGGTGAAAGATAATCGGCGATCACAACCCCGAGCCATGCAGCAAGGGCATGATTGGCAATGGTGGCAAAGAAGATAGCCGCAATAATAGGTATCGGTTTTCGATATCGACTGGCTAACAAAAGAGATAGCAACTGAGTCTTATCACCGATCTCGGCTAAGGCGACAGTTGTAATTGAAATAGCTAAAACGCTCACGACATGCTCATTTGGGATGGAGATTATTATATTTAACCAAAGACAAACCTCGCGCCCCATCCCGGTTCACGATGCTTGTCTAAGGTCTTGCTAAGCGCCACCAAGGTGGTGGTTGCCTCGAACGCCATGATGATTTTGCATCAATTATGTTGACGAACGAACTCATTCAATAGGATATGAATAAGTAAGCTACTCCCCAAAGACCGCGAGATTTTAATCATCCGAGCTTTCAAACACAAGTATCAAACTTATCAAAATATCCACTTGTGCCGAAAAACAAACATTAAAGGCACAAAAATCCACTAAACGACATTTTAGACCACTAATTAAACAAGATTACCCCTACTCGCTTTACGAATATCTCGGTATACTCAGAGGTTATTTTTCTCATTCATTTAAAAGAATCGCGCGAACCTGACTATGCAAAAATACGATATCAAAACCTTCCAGGGAATGATCCTCGCGCTGCAGGATTACTGGGCTCAAAACGGTTGTACCATTGTTCAACCTCTAGATATGGAAGTAGGTGCTGGCACCTCTCACCCAATGACATGTCTACGAGCACTTGGCCCAGAGCCAATGTCTACAGCTTACGTTCAACCTTCTCGTCGTCCGACCGATGGCCGTTACGGTGAAAACCCTAACCGTCTGCAGCACTACTACCAATTCCAAGTAGCGCTAAAACCATCGCCAGACAATATCCAAGAGTTGTACCTAGGCTCCCTAGAGGTTCTTGGTGTTGACCCACTTGTTCACGACATTCGCTTCGTTGAAGATAACTGGGAAAACCCAACACTAGGCGCATGGGGCCTTGGTTGGGAAGTATGGCTAAACGGCATGGAAGTAACTCAGTTTACTTACTTCCAACAGGTTGGCGGCCTTGAGTGTAAGCCTGTAACTGGCGAGATCACTTACGGTATCGAGCGTCTAGCAATGTACATTCAGGAAGTAGATTCTGTTTACGACCTTGTATGGAACGTAGCACCAGACGGTTCTAACGTGACTTACGGTGACATCTTCCACCAAAACGAAGTTGAGCAATCAACATACAACTTCGAGCACGCAGACGTAGATTTCCTATTCACTTTCTTCGATCAGTGCGAAAAAGAGTGTAAAGAGCTACTTGAGCTTGAGAAGCCACTTCCGCTTCCAGCTTACGAGCGCATTCTAAAAGCAGGTCACGCATTCAACATCCTTGATGCGCGCAAAGCTATCTCTGTAACAGAGCGTCAACGTTACATCCTTCGTATCCGCAACCTGACTAAATCAGTTGCTGAGGCGTACTACGCGTCACGTGAAGCGCTAGGCTTCCCAATGTGTAAGAAGGATAAATAATCATGGCGAAGAATTTTCTAATTGAACTGGGTACGGAAGAGCTTCCACCAACGGCGCTTCGTTCTCTAGCAGAAGCCTTTGCTTCTAACTTTGAAGCGGGTCTTAAAACGGCTGAGCTTTCTCACGAAGGCATCAAGTGGTACGCAGCACCTCGTCGTCTAGCACTTAAAGTAACAGCACTGGCTGAAGGCCAAGCAGACAAAGTCGTTGAAAAACGTGGTCCTGCTGTTTCTGTAGCATTCGATGCGGAAGGCAACGCGACCAAGGCAGCACAAGGTTGGGCTCGTGGTAACGGTATTACTGTTGAGCAAGCTGACCGTCTAAAAACAGACAAAGGCGAGTGGCTTCTTTTCAAACAAGAAGTAGCTGGCAAACCTGTTCAAGAATTGGTGATGGACATTGCTGCAAAAGCACTGGCTGGCCTACCAATCCCTAAAGCAATGCGCTGGGGTAACTCAGACATTCAATTTATCCGTCCAGTGAAAACACTGACAGTACTACTAGGTGATGAGCTTATTGAAGGCGAAATCCTAGGCGTAGCATCTGCTCGTACTATCCGTGGCCACCGTTTCATGGGCGAACAAGAGTTCACAATCGATTCTGCTGACCAATACCCTGCGATCCTAGAAGAGCGCGGTAAAGTAATGGCAGATTACGAAGCACGTAAAGCAATCATCCTTGCTGATTCGCAAAAAGCGGCAGCAGCGGTTGGCGGTAAAGCTGACCTAGAAGATGACCTTGTTGAAGAAGTAACGTCTCTGGTTGAATGGCCAGTAGTACTTACAGCGAAGTTTGAAGAAGAGTTCCTAAAAGTACCTTCTGAAGCTTTGGTTTACACCATGAAAGGTGACCAAAAGTACTTCCCTGTTTACGACGATAACAAGAAGCTCCTTCCGAACTTTATCTTCGTATCAAACATCGAGTCTAAAGAGCCTCGTCACGTTATCGAAGGTAATGAGAAAGTGGTTCGTCCACGTCTTGCTGATGCTGAGTTCTTCTTCAACACAGACCGTAAGCGTCCGCTGATCGACCGTCTTCCTGAGCTAGACCAAGCTATCTTCCAGAAGCAGCTTGGTACTATCAAAGACAAAACAGACCGCATCACTGAACTTGCTGGCTACATCGCTGAGCAAATCGATGCTGACGTTGAAAAGTCTAAGCGTGCAGGCCTTCTAGCTAAGTGTGACCTAATGACATCTATGGTATTCGAATTCACGGATACACAAGGTGTAATGGGTATGCACTATGCGACTCACGATGGTGAAGACGAGCAAGTTGCACTAGCACTTTACGAGCAGTACATGCCTCGTTTCGCTGGTGACGATCTACCAAGCACTGGTATCTCTTCTGCAGTTGCAATGGCAGACAAGCTAGACACTATCGTAGGTATCTTCGGTATTGGTCAAGCACCAAAAGGTTCTGACCCATTTGCACTTCGTCGTGCGTCTCTAGGTGTGCTACGTATCATCGTTGAAAACGGCTACAACCTAGACCTAACCGATCTGATCGGTAAAGCGAAAGAGCTACTAGGCGACAAGCTAACCAACGACAACGTAGAAGCTGACGTTATCGACTTCATGCTAGGTCGTTTCCGCGCATGGTACCAAGATGCTGGTTTCAGCGTTGATATCATTCAAGCGGTGCTAGCACGTCGTCCAACTAAGCCAGCTGACTTTGACCAACGTGTTAAAGCGGTTTCTCACTTCCGTGAATTGGAAGCAGCAGAAGCACTAGCAGCAGCGAACAAACGTGTAGGTAACATCCTTGCGAAATTCGATGGCGAGCTAGCTGCTGAAATCGATCTAACTCTTCTTCAAGAAGACGCAGAGAAAGCACTGGCTGAGAACGTTACAGTAATGACGGAAGCACTAGAACCAGCATTCGCAACAGGCAACTACCAAGAAGCCCTAAGCAAACTTGCTGACCTACGTGAACCTGTTGATGCATTCTTCGATAACGTAATGGTTATGGCTGATGACGAAGCGCTTAAGAAGAACCGTCTAACGCTACTGAACAACCTACGTAACCTGTTCCTACAGATTGCTGACATCTCTCTACTGCAAAAATAAGTACGATTGATAAAGTTACTTTAGTTATCTAAAGATAAACACCCAAAGGGAAGCGAAAGCTTCCCTTTTTGTTTTTGTGAACCAAGCATTTATTTGTAGAGGTTTTATTGACCTACTGAATGAAACAGCACTCAGACTGTAGAGGGCATTGTTTGCTATAACTGACCTGTTTATTCAGGGGAAGGGAACAATGAAAAAAACAGTACTCGCGCTTTCAATGCTGGCACTCAGCGCATGCAGCCAAACCAGTGACAACAACCTATTACTGACGATTGATAACGACACTGTCGTATTCGAATCATCCGGTAAAGGCACCGTGATTGCAGAACAGGAACTCGCGAAAGGTAGCTATACCTTCTCAATCAGCGATACTCAAAATACCTGTGGCACCAATTATGCGCTGGCCGAAGAGAGTCGCATCAAGTTCAATAAACCCCTTCGCCTAGACGACTGCGCCGATAAATCTGAAATTGATATTAAGGTCTTTCGTGCTAACACCTACCAATTTACGCTCAACCCACAAACCAATGAACTGACGGTTCAGGTAAAGCCAAAGCAACAACAAGTACAAAGCTTTGCTTGTCCGGTTTCTAGTGATCAGCCAACCACTATCGATGTTGCTCAAACCTTTGATGATGGCACCGTGGTAAGAGACGCTCTTTCAGGCAAACAAGTCACAGTAATTAATGGCAACGTCACCATGCAGCCTGCAGAAAACAGCCAAGGCGTTCTGCTGCTTGAGAAAGTTGAACCAGAAACCAAGGCCGATTTTAGTTGGGACAACGCCACGGTTTACTTCGTAATGACCGACCGTTTCCATAATGGTAATCCTGATAACGACAACAGCTATGGTCGCAGCCAAGACGGACAAGATGAAATCGGCACTTTCCACGGTGGTGACTTAGCCGGCTTAACCGAAAAGCTCGATTACATAGAATCACTCGGTGCTAATGCTATTTGGATAACGTCTCCATTAGAGCAAATCCACGGCTGGGTTGGCGGCGGTGACCGAGGTGACTTCAAACACTACGGCTACCATGGCTATTACCATCAAGACTGGACCAAGCTCGATGACAACATGGGCACCGAAGATGAACTGAAAACCTTCATCGATACCGCACACAGCAAAGGCATTCGCGTTGTCTGGGATGTGGTAATGAACCACACGGGATACGCGACGCTTGCCGACATGCAAGAGTTTGATTTTGGCAAACTCAACCTAACGGATGAAGAAGCAACGAAAACACTTGGCGAAAACTGGACAGACTGGCAGCCCGCTAAAGGTCAGAACTGGCACTATTTCAACAACTACATCTCATACAGCGACAAAGAAGCGTGGGAGAAGTGGTGGGGTAAAGCTTGGCTACGCAGCGATATCGGCGCCTATGATTCCCCGGGTTACAACAACCTGACCATGTCTCTGGCACATCTGCCCGATTTCAAAACCGAATCAACAGAGACAACTGGGCTTCCGAACTTCTATCGCAACAAATCCACCAGCGCGACCGATGAACTCAAAACACCCCGTGATCACTTAATCACTTGGTTGTCGGATTGGGTACGCGAATATGGTGTCGATGGTTTCAGGGTCGATACCGCTAAACACGTAGAACTAGAAGCATGGGTAGAATTGAAAGAGAGTACCAACCAAGCGTTAGCTGAGTGGAAGCAGAACAACCCCGACAAAGCCTTG
The DNA here is from genome assembly GCF_002875705.1 of Vibrio sp. 10N.261.45.E2. Lineage (GTDB taxonomy): Bacteria > Pseudomonadota > Gammaproteobacteria > Enterobacterales > Vibrionaceae > Vibrio. The sequence goes on along the minus strand of NZ_MCZZ01000146.1, from coordinate 65,183 downwards.
GATGACCTACCTTTCTGGATGACTGGCGAAGTATGGGCACACAGCGTGGTCAAATCAGACTATTTTGCGAATGGCTTTGATTCGATCATCAACTTTGAATTCCAGAGTGATATCGCACCAAAGGCGCTTAAATGCCTATCAGATCTCGATGCCGATTACCTTCGTTATGCTGAGAAGATCAATCACGACAGCGAATTCAACGTATTGAGCTATCTATCGTCTCACGACACCTCGCTATTCTGGACACAACACGGCAGCGACTTTGCGAAACAAACCAAAGCAGCAAACGCGTTGATGCTAGCTCCGGGAGCAGTGCAGATCTATTACGGGGATGAAATTGCACGAGACTTTGGCCCAACGGGTTCCGATCCTATGCAAGGCACTCGCTCTGACATGCCTTGGGATCAAATCACCGGCGAACGTGCAGAGTTGCTAGAACACTGGCAAGCACTTGGCCAATTCCGCCTGCGCCATCCAGCCGTTGCGCAGGGTAAGCACATCATCCGCAACAGCAAGGGCTACTATGCGTTCGAACGCCAGTACCAAGATGACAAGGTATTAGTCGTTTATACAGGTTCAAAGTAAACCTTCATTAACATACATACCAGAAACTAGAGGAGAAGCTTAGGCTTCTCCTTTTTTTTATCGCTAAAGGTACGCTCAATAAGCAAGCTGTTACTCATTAACCAAACTTTATAGAAGTTTTTTACGTGTTAGAGCATTTGGCGCTATGCGTCGCAAAAACATTGCGGTATGTTCAAGGAATACACTGATGGCAGACATAAGGTCTGCCTTAATGACACATAACAAGCAATCACAATGAATTAGGTAAAATTAGTAATGCAGTTCTCTAAGTTTGGCGAAAAGTTTAATCGATACTCTGGAATCACTCGTTTAATGGATGATTTGAATGATGGTCTGCGCACTCCTGGCGCTATCATGCTCGGTGGTGGTAACCCAGCCGCTATCCCAGCCATGCTCGATTACTTTAACCAAGCCAGTGCCGACATGCTCGCCAGTGGAGAACTCATCGCCGCCCTCGCCAACTACGATGGTCCACAGGGCAAAGACAGCTTCATCAAATCGTTAGCAGCAATGCTGAAAGAGACCTACGGTTGGGACATCAGCGAAAAGAACATCAGCCTGACTAACGGCAGTCAAAGTGGTTTCTTTTACCTGTTCAACCTATTAGCAGGTCAACAGCCTGACGGTTCCCACAAGAAGATTTTGTTACCGATCGCGCCGGAATACATCGGCTACGGCGATGCTGGTATTGATGACGATATCTTTATCTCTTACCACCCTGAGATCGAGCTGCTAGAAAACCGCCAGTTCAAATATCACGTCGATTTCGAACAGCTAAAAGTGGATGACTCGGTGGCGGCTATCTGTGCATCTCGTCCAACGAACCCGACGGGTAACGTACTGACCGACGAAGAAGTACGTAAACTGGATAAGCTGGCGCGTGAAAACAACATTCCATTGCTGATCGACAATGCTTACGGCCTACCATTTCCAAACATCATCTTTGAAGATGTCGAACCGTTTTGGAATGAAAATACCATTCTGTGTATGAGCCTTTCTAAACTTGGCTTGCCGGGTGTTCGTTGCGGTATCGTGATTGCGAGTGAAGAAGTAACACAAGCATTGACCAACATGAATGGAATCATCAGCTTAGCGCCAAACAGTGTCGGCCCTGCTATTGCCAACCACATGATTGAGAAAGGCGACCTACTCCGCTTGAGCAGTGAGGTAATCAAACCTTTCTATAAAGACAAATCTCTACGTGCTGTCGAGTTACTACAAGATGCTATCGATGACCCACGCTTCCGTATCCACAAGCCTGAGGGCGCAATATTCTTATGGCTATGGTTTGATGAACTGCCTATTACCACCATGGAACTGTACGACCGCCTTAAAGCTCGCGGTGTATTGATTGTTCCGGGTGAATACTTCTTTATCGGCCAAGAAGACGAGTGGGATCATGCTCACCAATGCTTGCGTATGAACTACGTTCAAGACGATGAAGCGATGCAGAAAGGTATTGCGATCATTGCAGAAGAAGTGAAAAAGGCTTACTCAGAGCAGTAATAAGAGCTTTTAGCTTACCGTAGACCAAATACAAAAAGAGCACCTCATGGGGTGCTCTTTCACTTTTACTTCCCGATAGTTTTTATCACTTGAATCCCCTAAATAATTGGGGGTTCAGCTAGGCGACTAGGAAATTCAACCCTATGAGCATAGGGAACCTATGTGATTAGGGGGAATTTACGACGTCAACAACGCTGTAGCTTCAAGTATGACGGGTATTAACCTTCTAGTAGGCTATTACCATTAATAGCAATCTTACGAGGTTGCATCGCTTCTGGGATTTCGCGTTCTAGGTCGATGTGAAGAAGACCATTTTCCATGCTTGCACCTACTACTTTTACGTAGTCTGCCAGTTGGAATTTACGCTCGAAATCACGCTCTGCGATACCTTGGTATACGAAGGTTTTCTCTGCTTCTGCTTTACGCTCACCTTTCACAATTAGCATGTTCTCTTTCTGAGTCAGATCTAATTGGTCATCAGCAAAACCTGCGACTGCCATAGTAATACGGTAGTTGTTTTCGTCTTTTTGCTCGATGTTGTATGGAGGGTAACCGCCAGAAGAGTTCTTCGATGTGTTCGCTTCCATCATGTTGAATAGACGATCGAAGCCGATTGCGTTGCGGTAAAGTGGAGTGAAATCTACAGTTCTCATAATGCTATCCTTTTAGTAAGCAATAGTCTTAGCTGCGAATTTTACTTAGATCGAACCTGTGAATGACCCAGTAAACAGCTAAGAGATTCAATTCGCATTCCTCGGGTTTCACCTCTATTGGCGACAACTCTGGGACATGACAGTGAATCAATTTTTAAGTTGTGTGCTGCGAAAGTTATCCTCTATTGAGCGATATTTCGTCAGCGGTAATGAAGGTTCTGTTTCTTCTCTTGTAGAGCAAGACAGCCATCCTCTTCACAAATAGATATATGGATTGAACAAAACAGTTTCAAGGGATTATTTTCAATTATTTTTACAATCCAATATTTTTCAATCACTTAAAAACAAAAAAGACCGCCATTTCTGGCAGTCTTTTAAATAATATATTTAGTTTTTTGAGACGAAGCTATTTCGTTTTAGTTCAAGGAAGAGGCGCGGAGCATACGAATGTATGTGAGCACCTCTGACACAGAAATTAAGCGAAAGAGCGAAGTATCAAAGATACTAAACGTCTAGGTTAGCTACTTTAAGTGCATTCTCTTCGATGAAATTACGGCGAGGTTCAACTTGGTCACCCATTAGCGTCGTAAACAACAGATCCGCACCAACAGCATCTTCAATCGTTACTTGCATCATACGGCGAGTTTCAGGATCCATCGTGGTTTCCCAAAGTTGATCAGGGTTCATCTCACCTAGACCTTTGTATCGCTGCAGGCTTAGACCACGACGAGACTCTTTCACTAACCAGTTCAGAGCTTCAACGAAGCTAGACACTTCTTGAGTACGCTCACCACGCTTGATGTAAGCGCCTTCTTCAATCAAGCCATCAAGTGCTTCAGAAAGATCGGCCAGCTTAGCAAACTCTTTAGAGTTAATAAGATCGATGCTCAGTACGTGTTCATGAGTCACACCATGAGTACGAACTACAATCTTAGGAACGCTTAAACCTAGCTCTTCGTGTTTTTCAACTTCAAGGCTGTATTGGCTAGCACCCACTTCTTTCGCGTTTAGCTGCTCAACAAGCTGCTTGCCCCAAGCTTCAACTGCCGCGTCATCATGACATTGCTCAGCTGTTAGGCGAGGAACGTAAATCAGTTCGTGAACCAATGCACGTGGGTAACGGCGGCTCATACGATCCACTAGCTTGATACCCGCGTTGTATTGCTGAACAAGCTTCTCTAAACCTTCACCTGCAAATGCTGGCGCTTCAGGGTTTACGTGCAGTTCTGCATTATCTAGAGCCAAAGATACTTGATACTGGTTCATCGCATCTTCATCTTTAATGTACTGCTCTTGCTTACCTTTCTTCACTTTGTAAAGTGGTGGTTGAGCAATGTAGATGTAACCACGTTCGATAAGCTCAGGCATTTGACGGTAGAAGAACGTCAGTAGCAGAGTACGGATGTGAGAACCATCGACATCGGCATCGGTCATGATGATGATGTTGTGGTAACGCAGTTTATCTGGGTTGTATTCGTCACGGCCAATACCACAACCAAGCGCTGTGATTAGCGTTGCTACTTCTTGAGAAGACAGCATCTTATCGAAACGCGCTTTCTCTACGTTAAGGATTTTACCTTTCAGAGGTAGGATTGCTTGGTTCTTACGGTTACGCCCCTGCTTAGCTGAACCGCCAGCAGAGTCTCCTTCCACAATGTATAGTTCAGACATTGCAGGATCTTTTTCCTGACAGTCAGCAAGTTTACCTGGAAGACCCGCTAAATCTAATGCGCCTTTACGACGAGTCATTTCACGAGCTTTACGCGCTGCATCACGAGCACGTGCTGCATCAATAATTTTAGAACAAACCGCTTTAGCTTCACCTGGGTTCTCAATCAGGAACTCAGATAGCTTCTCACCCATTGTAGATTCAACGGCAGACTTCACTTCTGAAGAAACCAGCTTGTCTTTCGTTTGGCTTGAGAACTTAGGATCAGGCACTTTAACAGAAACAATCGCTGTCAAACCTTCACGAGCATCATCACCAGAGGTTGCAGTCTTCGCTTTCTTAGAGAAGCCTTCCTTGTCCATGAAGCTGTTCAGAGTACGCGTTAGCGCAGCACGGAAACCCGCTAAGTGAGCACCACCATCGCGTTGAGGGATGTTGTTGGTGAAACAGTAGATGTTTTCTTGGTAGCCATCATTCCACTGCATCGCAACTTCAACGGTAATGCCGTCTTCACGCTCAGAGTTAAAGTGGAAGATTTTTTGGATGATTGGCGTTTTGTTCGTATTAAGGTGTTCAACAAACGCTTGAATGCCGCCTTCGTATTCGAAGTGATCCATTTTGTCTTCTTCGCGCTCGTCAATTAGCTTAATTGACACACCTGAGTTCAAGAATGATAGCTCGCGTAGACGCTTAGCTAAAATGTCGTAATGGAACTCGATGTTAGTGAAGGTTTCTTCACTTGGCCAGAAACGAATCTCTGTACCCGTTTTATCTGTATCACCTACAATCGCTAGTGGCGCTTGAGGCTCACCATGGCTGTAAGTTTGAGTATGGATTTTGCCACCACGGTGGATAGTAAGAGTAACTTGCTTAGAAAGTGCGTTAACTACTGAAACACCAACACCGTGCAGACCACCAGATACTTTGTACGAGTTATCATCGAACTTACCACCAGCGTGAAGAACCGTCATGATTACTTCTGCTGCTGATACGTTTTCTTCTGGGTGCAATTCTGTTGGAATACCACGGCCGTCATCGCGAACAGACACAGAACTATCTTCATGGATAGTTACAATGATGTCATTACAGTGACCAGCTAGCGCTTCATCAATAGAGTTATCTACCACCTCAAAAACCATGTGGTGCAGACCGGTACCATCATCCGTGTCGCCAATGTACATTCCAGGACGCTTACGAACCGCATCCAGACCCTTCAGTACCTTAATACTCGATGAATCGTAATTATCTGACATAGTTACTCTCTGACTAATTATCCTTGCTCTATTTTGCCATGTTCCACATGAAACATCCTGCTATTTTCGTCATGCATATCTGCAATCTGATCAGCGGTAATAGAGCTTACAAAAACTTGAGCCTGGGTCGCCTTTAAACACTCAGCAAGACGTGCTCGGCGTTGGCTATCTAATTCGGAAGCGAAGTCATCTATCAAATAGATGCACTGCTTACCTGTCATTTGAGTGAGGTGTTGCCCTTGTGCTACTCGCAGCGCGCACACCATCAACTTCAATTGACCTCGTGACAAGACATCTTCCACTGGAGTGCCGTTCACTTTTATCTTCAGATCCGCTTTGTTTGGCCCACTAAAGGTGTAACCAAGCTGCTGATCCCTTTCAAAATTCTTCTCTAATATCTCGGCGTATGGGGTGTCTTTATCCCAGCCACGATAATAGTTAATCTTTATCTCAAACTCAGGAAGGAAGGTCGCACAGATTTCTTCGGCGACTTCTTTGAGCTGATCTACATAGGTGGCACGCCACTGACTGATGCTTTCTGCCAATCGGGCCAATTCTTGGTCCCAATAGCTCAGCTCTCGATAGTGCGTTGCCGTTTTCAATAAGGCGTTTCGCTGCTTATTGAGACGCTTTACCCTGCCCCAGGCATCATAAAAGCCCGACTCACTGTGGAAGACTCCCCAATCAATGAATGCTCGGCGATGCTTAGGTCCATCTGTCAGTAAATCAAACCCTTCGGGGTGAATCAACTGCAAAGGTAAGACTTGAGCTAACTGAGCCAACTTTTGCCCAGTTTGACCGCTTATTTTAACCTCTGTCGTGCCATCGCGCTGCTTATTAATGCCAATTGGCAGCTCAAATTGATCCGAGGTCATAAAACGGCCATGTACAAACAGCTCACTACACTCGTTTTGTATGATACGACCGGTGAGTGAACTCTTGAATGAGCGACCGTGTCCGAGCAGATATACCGCTTCAAGGACGCTGGTTTTGCCGCTTCCGTTAGCCCCTATAAGAAAGTTAAAGCCTGATGACGGTTGAATGTCACAGGCTTCAATATTTCTAAACTGCTTAACGATTAAGCGCGATAAAGGCATAACGTCTTCATATTAATCTTCAATCACGACTCGATAGTTCAACACATGGTGGCTTATAAGCGAATTGGCATAACAACGTACATCGCGCTGTCATCTTGTGCATTTTCGATAAGCGCACTCGCATTTGCATCTGACATTGAGATACGAACTTGTTCACAACGCAGTGTGTTCAGAACATCCAATACGTAGCTTACGTTGAAACCAATCTCTAGTGCGTCACCGTCGAAGTTAACATCAAGTACTTCTTCTGCTTCTTCTTGCTCTGGGTTGTTCGCTGTAATACGCATCTCGCTATCAGCAAGGTTAACGCGAACACCACGGAATTTTTCATTCGATAGAATCGCAGCGCGAGAAAATGCTGAACGTAACTCATCACAACCCGCTTCCAGTGTTTTGGTGGTATTTTGCGGCATTACGCGGCGATAATCAGGGAAACGACCGTCAACTAGCTTAGAAGTAAAGACATAGTTGTTCACTTCAGCACGCACGTTAGAGTTACCAATTTGCAGTGTTACTGGCTGTTCAGGTGCATCTAATAGCTTCACTAGCTCTTGAACACCTTTACGAGGAACAATGATCTGCTTCTGAGCAAAATCCGCACCCAATTGTGCTTGAGATACCGCCATACGGTGACCATCGGTCGCCACGCTGCGCAAGATAGAACCTTCAATCTCAAACAACATACCGTTGAGGTAATAACGAACGTCTTGGTTCGCCATTGAGAATTGTGTTTTCTCGATAAGACCACGAAGTTCAGCTTGTGTCACTGACACTTCAACTTCACTGCTCCAGTCTTCAATATTTGGAAAATCTGCCGCAGGTAATGTTGCTAATGAGAAGCGGCTACGACCAGAGCGAACCTGAATACGGTCACCATCCAATACTACAGTGATCACTGAGTTATCTGGCAATCCACGACAGATATCTAGGAATTTACGTGAAGGTACGGTAATGCTGCCCGCTTCGAAATCACCTTCAAGCGTTACGCGGCTGATCAGTTCAACTTCTAGATCCGTTGCTGTCATCGACAACACGTTATCTTCTACTTTAATCAGTAGGTTTCCTAGAATTGGAAGCGTTGGCCTGCCACCGAGTGCGCCAGATACTTGTTGTAATGGCTTAATCAGGTGACTACGTTCAATGGTAAATTTCATATCTTGCTCTTACGGTCTAAATGGCACTGCGTAATAGTACGTGGCCAAGATTCTGCTTATTAAGGTTAAGAATACTGTGTATTAAGAAGAAAGGGTACGAATCAAGTTCGAATAATCTTCTTTAATGTCGTGGCTCTCTTCACGCAGCTGAGCAATCTTACGACAAGCATGCAATACCGTCGTGTGGTCACGACCACCGAATGCATCGCCAATCTCAGGCAAGCTGTGGTTGGTTAACTCTTTAGCCAATGCCATCGCCAATTGACGTGGACGAGCAACAGAACGAGAACGACGCTTAGACAGTAGGTCAGCCACTTTGATTTTGTAGTACTCGGCTACTGTCTTTTGAATATTATCAATGGTGACCAGTTTTTCTTGCAGCGCAAGTAGGTCACGCAGAGCTTCACGCACAAAATCAATCGTGATCGGGCGGCCAGTGAAATTTGCATTCGCAATAACACGGTTCAATGCGCCTTCAAGCTCACGAACGTTCGAACGTAGACGCTTCGCAATAAAGAACGCCACTTCATCCGCTAGGTGAATTTGGTGGTCTTCGGCTTTCTTCATCAAGATCGCAACACGCGTCTCAAGCTCTGGTGGCTCAATCGCTACCGTCAAACCCCAGCCGAAGCGAGATTTAAGACGATCTTCTACACCGTTGATCTCTTTTGGATAACGGTCAGACGTTAGGATGATCTGTTGGTTGCCTTCAAGCAGCGCGTTAAAGGTATGGAAGAACTCTTCTTGAGAACGCTCTTTATTAGCAAAGAATTGGATGTCATCGATAAGCAATGCATCAACACTACGGTAGTAACGTTTAAATTCTTCAATCGCGTTGTTTTGCAGCGCCTTAACCATATCCTGAACAAAACGCTCAGAGTGCATGTAAACCACTTTTGCATTCGGCTTATTATCAACAATGGCGTTACCCACCGCATGCAATAAGTGCGTTTTACCTAGACCAGTGCCGCCGTATAAGAATAACGGGTTGTAGGCTGTTCCAGGGTTATCAGAAACCTGACGTGCCGCAGCCAAACCCAGTTGGTTCGACTTACCTTCAACAAAGTTATTGAACTTGTGCTTTGGGTTCACGTTTGAGCGGTGGTTCAAGTCAACCGCAACAGGCTCTTCATCACGCCAGATATTATGGACTGGCTTGCGAGCTTGTAATTGCGCAGGTGCTGATGATTCAGCGGCTACATCGGCTGCAGTACGAGTTTGAGTCGGTGCCGGTGTCGCTGGCTTTGGTGCAGCCACACGCTTACTTCCCACTTCAAAGTGAAGATGTGGGATATCGTTACCGCAATATTCTTGCAGTAAGCGGTTAATGCTATTTAGATACTTATCACGAACCCAATCAAGTACGAAACGGTTCGGTGCAAATAGAGTTAGAGTATTGTCATTGAGTTCCGCTTGTAACGGACGAACCCACATACTGAATTCTGTAGCTGGTAACTCTTCTTGAAGCTGTTGCAAACACTGCAACCAAAGCGAAGATGACACGGTGCCCTCACTCTATTTAAGTAATATGAAATGACTGCTAATTTTACCTGTTGATAAGTCAGATCACCAGCAATTGATCACAGATCCAGTGAATAAGATCCAAGTTATTCACAATAAATTTGTAATTTATCGGTGGATCCACACATCTTGCCCCAAATTTACTCACACAATGATCCACTTATGCCCGGATCCTTGTTAGTTATCCCCAAATCGGGAATTCAATCTGGTTATGGTTAATAACATCTGGTTATTTATTCTAGTGAGCATTTTCCCAGTAACATCCAATCCCATAAATATAAGGAGTTACCAAATGAATAACTGGATTAAGGCTGCAATTGCGGCTATCGCACTCTCTGCTGCTACTGTTCAAGCTGCGACTGAAGTAAAAGTCGGCATGTCTGGTCGCTATTTCCCGTTTACGTTCGTTAAACAAGACCAACTACAAGGTTTTGAAGTGGATTTATGGGATGAGATAGGTAAGCGTAACGATTACAAGGTTGAATACGTAACGGCAAACTTCTCTGGTCTGTTTGGTCTTCTTGAAACGGGTCGTATCGATACCATTTCAAACCAAATTACAATGACGGATGCACGTAAAGCGAAATACCTATTCGCAGACCCATACGTAGTAGACGGCGCACAAATTACCGTTCGTAAAGGTAATGACAGCATTAAGGGTATCGAAGATCTTGATGGCAAGACGGTTGCGGTAAACCTAGGCTCAAACTTTGAACAACTGCTTCGCAGCTACGACAAAGATGGCAAGATCAATGTAAAAACCTACGATACAGGTATTGAACATGATGTCGCACTGGGTCGTGCAGATGCATTCGTAATGGATCGCTTATCAGCACTAGAGCTTATCAAGAAGACTGGTCTACCATTACAACTAGCGGGTCAGCCATTCGAAACCATTGAAAACGCTTGGCCTTTCGTGGACAACGATAACGGCAAAAAACTGCAAGCCGAAGTAAACGAAGCATTAGCAGCAATGCGCGCAGATGGTACGCTAGAAAGTATCTCTCAGAAATGGTTTGGTGCGGACATTACTCAGAAGTAATTACTCACTTTCTCCATTCAAGGCCCACTGCTTTATACTGCGGTGGGCTTTTTGCTTTTGTGCACTGATTAAAAAACCGTATAAAACAGTACTTACATATAGAACAACACTTCCAATAAAAATACGAGATAGATTATGGGATTTGACTTTAATTACATGCTAGAGCTGTTGCCGATACTACTGAAGTATCTGGGCACCACAATGGAGATGGCGATCTGGGGCTTGTTCTTTGCTCTGATCTTGTCTCTGATACTGGCGAACATTCGTGCATTCAAAATCCCAGTACTCGACCAACTCAGCCAACTGTATATTAGCTTCTTTAGAGGCACACCACTGTTGGTACAGCTGTTCCTCCTTTATTACGGCTTGCCACAAGTATTTCCGTGGATGGTTGGCTTAGATGCCTTCAGCGCCGCTGTAATTGGCTTAACCCTGCACTTTGCCGCGTATATGGCAGAGAGTATTCGTGCCGCGATTATCGGAATTGATCGCAGCCAAATGGAAGCCAGCCTTTCGGTAGGTATGACTACCAGCCAAGCGATGCGCCGAGTGATATTACCGCAAGCAACTCGCGTGGCACTGCCTTCACTGATGAATTACTTCATCGACATGATCAAATCGACTTCACTTGCATTCACCCTAGGTGTGGCTGAAATCATGGCTAAAGCTCAGATGGAGGCTTCTTCAAGTTTTCGCTTCTTCGAGGCTTTCTTAGCGGTAGCGCTGATTTACTGGGGCGTGGTGGTTATCCTCACTCGTATTCAAATTTGGGCCGAAGTGAAACTGAATAAGGCGTATGTACGATGATCAAATTACAAAATATCCACAAGCAGTTTGGTGACACCGAAGTTTTGAAAGGGATCGACCTAGAAATCAAACAAGGTGAGATAATTGTCATCATAGGTTCAAGTGGTACAGGTAAGTCTACCTTGCTGCGTTGTGTGAATTTTCTAGAGCAAGCCGATCAAGGCACCATTTCTATTGATGATATCAAGGTTGATGCTCAGAAACACACTAAAGCAGAGGTGCTTGCACTGCGTCGTAAGACCGGCTTTGTGTTCCAGAACTATGCACTGTTCGCTCACCAAACCGCGAGACAGAATATTGCTGAAGGTTTAATAACCGTTCGTGGTTGGAAAAAACAGCAAGCCCATGAAAAAGCACAACAAATACTTGATGATATAGGCTTGGGTGACAAAGGTGATAGCTACCCAGCCGCGCTCTCAGGTGGCCAACAACAACGGGTAGGTATTGGCCGTGCAATGGCACTACAACCAGAGCTATTACTGTTTGATGAGCCAACTTCAGCGCTCGATCCTGAGTGGGTTGGCGAGGTGCTTAACCTAATGAAAAAACTGGCAAATCAACATCAAACCATGCTGGTGGTTACCCATGAAATGCAGTTCGCTAGAGAGGTCGCAGACCGAGTGATCTTCATGGCTGACGGTCATATTGTCGAGCAGGGATCTCCACAGGATATTTTTGGTAATCCACAGGATCCTAAATTAAAAAAATTCTTAAATAAGGTTGGGATCGACTAAGGATCCTTGTGATTTTAGTTATTCTACGTATAATCCCCCGACCGGAATTTTAGTTAACCCAATCATTGACACTTTTTGTGACAGTGATTACAATTCCGCCTCTTTGTTGAGAGGCGTCGGTTTTCCTTTCTTATATAAAGAAGAGAAAAAATGCCCACGCCGGGTTTAACAAAAACCTAAAACTACTGATCAGTAAGGTAATTACAATGAAACGCACTTTTCAACCTACAGTTCTAAAGCGTAAGCGTACTCACGGTTTCCGTGCTCGCATGGCTACTAAGAACGGTCGCGCAACAATCAATGCACGTCGTGCAAAAGGCCGTAAGCGTCTTTCTAAGTAATCTTTGATTATTTTGAATAAGCTAGCCTTCGGTCGGGAGTTACGCTTGTTAACTCCCGAACATTATCAAAATGTCTTCAAGCAAGCTCATCGAGCTGGCTCTCCTCATTTCACCATCATTGCTCGAAATAACTCTCTTTTAAATCCTCGTCTTGGATTAGCCGTTCCGAAAAAGCAGATTAAAACAGCCGTGGGTCGTAACCGATTCAAGCGTCTTACTCGTGAAAGCTTTCGTAACACTCAACACAAACTTCCTAACAAAGATTTTGTTGTAATCGCTAAGAAGAGCGCGCAAGATTTAAGCAATGAAGAAATGTTCAAGCTACTCGACAAATTATGGCTTCGCCTGTCTCGCCCTTCGCGTGGATAGCGCTAATACCCATCTATTTTTATAGATGGTTTATTAGTCCACTCATCGGCCCACGCTGCCGATTTACTCCAACCTGCTCTTTATATGCGATAGAAGCGTTGAAAGCTCACGGTTTTGTAAAAGGGTGTTGGTTATCAGGCAAACGTCTATTAAAATGCCATCCTTTGAACGAAGGGGGCTTTGACCCCGTTCCACCAGTCCAAAAACAAGACAGAGATAAATAACGATGGATTCTCAACGTAATATCCTGTTAATCGCATTGGCTTTGGTTTCTTTCCTACTGTTCCAACAATGGAACGTAGCTCAGAATCCAGCACCACAAGCGGTTGAGCAGGCACAATCTGGCAGCACCCTACCAGCGCCATCTTATGCAGATGATCTAGACCCGGCTCCTGGTCAAGTTGCTTCTGCTAAAACTATCACAGTAACAACTGATGTACTGACTCTGTCAATTGATACGGTTGGTGGTGATGTCGTTAAAGCAAACCTAAACGATTACTCTGCTGAGTTCGATTCAGAAGAGACTTTTGTTCTTCTTAAAAACGAAGCTGGTCACCAGTTTATCGCTCAAAGCGGTCTAGTGGGTCCTCAAGGTATCGATTTAAGCAGCACTAACCGCCCTAGCTACACGGTTTCAGCAGACAGCTTTACGCTGGCTGAAGGTCAAGATGAACTACGCATCCCAATGACTTACCAAGCGAACGGCCTTGATTACACAAAAACATTCGTACTTAAGCGCGGCAGCTACGCGATTGACGTTGAATACGATGTAATCAACAACTCTGGCAATAACGCTACATTCGGCATGTACGCTCACCTACGTCAAAACGTTATGGATGACGGTGGTAGCCTAACAATGCCAACTTACCGTGGTGGTGCTTACTCTACGGAAGATACGCGTTACAAAAAATACAGCTTCGACGACATGCAAGATCGCAACCTGTCTCTTAACCTAGCAAACGGTCAAGGTTGGGCAGCGATGATTCAACACTACTTTGCTAGTGCTTGGATTCCACGCGACGAAGCAGGCAGCAACCTTTACACTCGTGTAATTGGTAACCTTGGCGACATCGGTGTTCGCATGCCGAACAAGACCATCGCTAATGGCGACGAAGCAAGCTTCAAAGCAACGCTTTGGGTTGGTCCTAAACTTCAAGACCAAATGGCTGCTGTTGCACCAAACCTAGACCTAGTAGTTGACTACGGTTGGTTATGGTTCATTGCTAAACCACTTCATACTCTGCTTTCGTTCATTCAAGGCATCGTTGTGAACTGGGGTCTGGCAATCATCTGTCTAACTTTCATCGTTCGTGGTGCTATGTACCCACTAACGAAAGCTCAGTACACGTCTATGGCGAAAATGCGTATGCTTCAGCCTAAGCTGACTGCAATGCGTGAGCGTATTGGCGACGACCGTCAACGCATGAGCCAAGAAATGATGGAGCTTTACAAGAAAGAGAAAGTAAACCCACTAGGTGGCTGTTTACCTATCCTTCTACAAATGCCTATCTTCATTTCGCTTTACTGGGCACTAATGGAGTCTGTTGAACTGCGTCACTCACCGTTCTTCGGTTGGATTACCGACCTTTCAGCACAAGACCCATACTACATCTTGCCACTTCTGATGGGTGCTTCAATGTTCCTAATCCAGAAGATGAGCCCGACAACTGTAACGGATCCTATGCAGCAGAAGATCATGACCTTTATGCCGGTTATGTTCACATTCTTCTTCCTGTTCTTCCCTTCAGGTCTGGTTCTTTACTGGCTAGTATCGAACATCGTAACTCTGATTCAGCAAACGCTTATCTACCGCGCGCTGGAAAAGAAAGGCTTACATTCTAAGTAAGTTCGATAGTAGAAAGAGATAAAGAAAGGCGACCAAAAGGTCGCCTTTTTGTTTTTAGCTGATTACAATTCAGCTAATTGATTAATCGTGAACGCCCCGTTTTGGCTTTCACATGCTAGCAGGCACAACTATGACTACAGATACGATTGTTGCTCAAGCGACTGCGCCCGGCCGCGGTGGCGTTGGTATTATCCGCGTTTCAGGCCCACTGGCGACTCAGGTTGCCCTAGAAGTAACAGGAAAAACACTTAAGCCTCGCTACGCTGAGTACCTTCCGTTTAAATCTCAAGATGGCATCGAACTCGACCAAGGTATCGCGCTTTACTTCCCTAACCCAAATTCGTTTACTGGCGAAGACGTGTTAGAGCTGCAAGGCCACGGCGGCCCGGTAGTGATGGATATGCTCATCAAACGCATCCTTGCTATTTCTGGCGTACGTGCTGCGCGTCCAGGTGAGTTTTCAGAACGTGCGTTCTTGAACGACAAGATGGATTTAACTCAAGCAGAAGCAATTGCTGACTTAATTGATGCCAGCTCGGAAGAAGCGGCGAAATCGGCACTTCAATCGCTACAAGGTGAATTCTCTAAGCGCATTAATACGTTGGTGGATTCACTGATTCATCTACGCATCTATGTTGAAGCCGCTATCGACTTCCCTGAAGAAGAAATTGATTTCCTTGCTGACGGTAAAGTAAGTGCTGACTTACAAGCTATCATCGATAACCTCGAAGCTGTACGCCAAGAAGCTAACCAAGGCGCCATCATGCGCGAAGGTATGAAGGTCGTGATTGCAGGTCGCCCAAATGCGGGTAAATCGAGCCTATTGAATGCACTGTCAGGTAAAGAGTCTGCAATTGTGACTGATATTGCTGGTACCACGCGTGATGTACTGCGTGAACATATCCATATTGACGGTATGCCACTGCACATTATTGACACTGCAGGTCTGCGTGATGCTTCTGATGAAGTAGAAAAAATCGGTATTGAACGTGCTTGGGAAGAAATTGCTCAAGCTGACCGAGTTTTATTTATGGTCGATGGCACAACAACAGACGCCACAGACCCGAAAGATATCTGGCCAGATTTCGTTGATCGTCTACCGGATAACATCGGTATGACGGTAATTCGTAATAAAGCGGATCAAACCAGTGAAGAGCTGGGGATTTGTCATGTGAACGATCCAACCCTCATTCGCTTGTCAGCAAAAACAGGCCAAGGTGTTGATGCTCTGCGTAGCCATCTAAAAGATTGTATGGGCTTTGCTGGTGGTCATGAAGGCGGCTTTATGGCGCGTCGTCGTCACTTAGATGCCCTAGAACGTGCATCTGAGCACCTAGATATCGGTCAACAACAGCTTGAAGGCTACATGGCGGGTGAGATCTTAGCGGAAGAGCTTCGTATTACCCAACAACACCTCAATGAGATCACCGGTGAGTTCAGTTCCGATGATCTTTTAGGTCGCATCTTCTCTTCATTCTGTATTGGTAAATAACCTTTAAAGGCCGGCTCATGCTGGCCTTTTTTCTTTGTAAGGACAGCTTAATGATCCACATTATTACGGGCAGCACCTTAGGTGGCGCAGAATACGTTGGCGACCACCTCAATGATCTTCTTGAAGAGCAAGGTCATGAGATAACCCTTCACAATCAGCCTGAGTACGATGATATTCCCCAACAAGGCTTTTGGCTGCTTGTGACTTCAACTCATGGTGCTGGTGAATTTCCAGATAATATTAAGCCGTTTATCGACGCATTAACCCAGCAATCTCCAGATTTAAGCCAGGTTCGTTTTGCTGTCGTGGCGCTTGGAGATTCAAGTTACGATACCTTCTGTTTGGCGGGTAAATCAGTCCACAACCAGATGAAAGAACTCGGTGCTCTGCCTATTTCTGACTGTTTTACCATCGATGTATTGGAAACTCCGGTTCCAGAAGACGCAGCAGAAGCGTGGTTTAACGATCATAACGACCAATTCTAACCTCTCCCTTCTCTAAAAAAGCGGCTTATGCCGCTTTTTTTGCCTCTGAACATCGCCGTTGTGAATAACTTTTTCGAAAAAACATTGAAAATTAGCGATCTATTTTCAATTTTCTTTGTGGATAAGATCATACATATACGGTGATTAACCTATAGTTATCCAAATAACAAGTTTTAGGCTAATTCTCCCCTGTGAATAAGTAGCCATTTTGATCCCAGCTAATCCTCATCCTGATCAAAGTTAGATCACACCATTTGATCCAAAAAAGATCCATGATCTCGTTGATCATTTTCGACTTATCCACAGACACCTTCGATCCTAATAATAGATCTAATAAAAGATCTCCTTAAAGATCTTATCTATATTAATTAAAAAACGCTTTTTCGAAAAATCCCAAAAACGTTTTCTCAGGCTATGAAAACAGGTAGAATATCGCTCCTTTTTATCAATCTAGAAAACGTTTGAATACCTGAGGTCGGTTCATGCTTTATCACGAAAAATTTGACGTCATCGTTGTTGGTGGTGGCCATGCAGGAACGGAAGCCGCACTCGCATCTGCACGTACTGGTCAAAGTACGTTATTACTTACTCATAATATCGATACATTAGGACAAATGTCTTGTAACCCTGCCATTGGCGGGATCGGTAAGGGCCACTTGGTAAAAGAGGTCGATGCAATGGGTGGATTAATGGCGCAAGCTATTGATCATGCAGGTATTCAGTTCAGAACATTGAACGCATCAAAAGGCCCTGCAGTTCGTGCGACTCGTGCACAAGCTGACCGCGCACTTTACAAAGCCTTTGTTCGCAACGCTCTTGAAAACACACCAAACCTAACTTTGTTCCAACAATCGGTTGATGATTTGATCGTTGAACAAGATCAAGTGGTGGGTGTGGTAACGCAAATGGGGCTTAAGTTCCGTGCAAGCGCTGTGGTCCTAACTGTGGGCACATTCCTAGGCGGAAAGATCCATATTGGTATGGAAAGTTCTTCTGGCGGCCGTGCTGGCGATCCACCATCGATCGCACTGGCTGACCGTCTTCGTGATCTTCCATTCCGAGTTGATCGCCTGAAAACAGGTACACCTCCTCGTATCGATGCGCGCAGTGTTGATTTTTCTGAACTTGAGATTCAGCACGGGGATAACCCGACGCCTGTTTTCTCGTTCATGGGTAACCGAGCTCAACAACCTCGTCAAATTCCATGTTACATCACGCATACAAATGAAAATACGCATGATGTGATTCGCGCTAACCTTGATCGCAGCCCAATGTACGCGGGTGTAATTGAAGGTATTGGCCCTCGCTACTGTCCTTCGATTGAAGACAAAGTGATGCGTTTTGCTGATAAAAACAGTCACCAAATTTTTATTGAACCTGAAGGTCTAACGACTCATGAGTTATACCCGAATGGTATATCTACCAGTCTACCGTTTGATGTACAGGTTCAAATTGTTCGTTCGATGAAGGGCTTTGAAAATGCTCATATCGTTCGCCCTGGCTATGCGATTGAATACGATTTCTTTGATCCTCGAGACCTTAAGCTGACTTACGAAACTAAGTTTATTAAAGGTCTATTCTTCGCGGGTCAAATCAACGGTACCACTGGCTACGAAGAAGCGGCTGCGCAAGGCTTGATGGCGGGTCTAAATGCAAGTTTGTTTACTCAAGGCAAAGAAGGCTGGAGCCCGCGTCGTGACCAAGCTTACATGGGTGTGCTTATTGACGACCTATCGACCATGGGAACCAAAGAACCTTACCGCATGTTTACGTCTCGTGCGGAATACCGTCTGCTACTTCGTGAAGACAACGCCGATATTCGCTTGACTGAGAAGTCGCGTGAACTTGGCCTGGTTGACGATGCTCGTTGGGCTCGTTTCAACGAAAAGATGGAAAACATGGAGAAAGAACGTCAACGTCTGAAAGAGACCTGGATTAATCCAAAATCTGAAGATATTGATCAACTGAACCAAATTCTGAAAACACCAATGTCTCGTGAAGCGAGCGGTGAAGATCTTCTTCGTCGCCCTGAAATGACTTATTCACAGCTAACCGCATTGGATCGTTTTGGTCCTGCACTGGAAGATCAACAAGCGTCTGAGCAAGTTGAGATCCAAGTGAAGTACGATGGTTACATCCAGCGTCAACAAGACGAAATTGAAAAATCACTGCGTCATGAAAACACCAAACTGCCTGCTGATATTGATTACAGCAAGGTAAAAGGGCTTTCTAACGAAGTGGTTCTTAAACTAACGACCGCTAAGCCTGACTCAATTGGTATTGCTTCGCGAATCTCAGGTATCACACCTGCAGCAATCTCAATTTTGTTGGTTTACTTGAAAAAACATGGCCTGTTGAAAAAGGGTGAGGAAGCATAATGAGCGCATTACGCGAAAAACTGGATCACCTGATTGGCCAGACTGAACTTGAAGTATCTGAAAAACAACGTGGCCAACTGGTTGGCTACGTTGAGTTACTGAACAAGTGGAACAAAGCCTATAACCTAACGTCAGTTCGTGACCCACTAGAAATGATGGTGAAACATATCTTAGATAGCATCATTGTTAGCACTCACTTACAAGGTAAGCGCTTTATTGATGTTGGCACGGGACCGGGTCTTCCTGGGATTCCGCTCTCAATCATGAATCCAGACTGCGAGTTTTACTTGCTAGACAGCCTAGGTAAGCGTATTCGTTTTATCAAGCAAGTGATTCATGAGCTGGGTATCGACAACGTGGTACCGGTTCAAAGTCGCGTTGAAGAATTTCAACCAGAAGAAAAGTTTGATGCAGTGCTCAGTCGTGCATTTGCGTCAATGACAGACATGGTAGAGTGGTGTCACCATTTACCTAAAGAGCAATCCGGTGTATTTTTGGCTCTTAAGGGACAACATCCTAGAGACGAAATCGACCTGTTACCTGAATGGTGTTCAGTGACAGACATTAAAGCTTTGCAAGTGCCAGAGCTTGATGGAGAGCGTCATCTAGTTACTTTATCGCGTCAGGGATAATCAGCGAGGCCATAGTGGGTAGAATCGTAGCAATTGCCAACCAAAAAGGTGGCGTAGGAAAAACAACAACTTGCATTAATTTAGCAGCATCAATGGCGGCAACAAAACGCAAGATATTAGTTGTTGACCTCGATCCTCAAGGTAATGCCACTATGGCGAGCGGTGTCGACAAATATCAAGTTGAAGCAACTGCTTACGATTTGTTGGTTGAAGACACCCCATTTGATGAGGTAGTTTGTCGGAGTACATCTGGCAATTATGACCTCATCGCCGCGAACGGTGATGTTACTGCGGCAGAAATCAAGTTGATGGAAGTGTTTGCTCGTGAAGTTCGTTTAAAAAACGCACTCGAATCCATTCGCAATAACTATGATTTCATCTTTATTGATTGCCCACCCTCATTAAACCTTCTTACAATCAACGCGATGGCTGCGGCCGATTCCGTATTGGTTCCGATGCAATGTGAATATTTTGCTTTGGAAGGTTTGACTGCATTGATGGATACCATCAGTAAGCTAGCGGCAGTTGTAAACGAGAATCTGAAGATCGAAGGTCTTCTGCGTACCATGTACGATCCTCGTAACCGCTTATCGAACGAAGTATCTGATCAACTCAAAAAACACTTTGGTAGCAAAGTCTACCGAACTGTGATCCCTAGAAATGTACGTCTGGCAGAAGCCCCGAGTCACGGCAAGCCAGCAATGTACTACGACAAATATTCCGCAGGAGCTAAGGCTTATCTTGCTCTTGCTGGCGAAATGTTGCGTCGTGAAGAAGTCCCAGTATAGGTCCAACCAAAGGAATTCGCTCAATGTCTAAGCGTGGTTTAGGAAAAGGGCTAGATGCATTGCTTGCAACTAGCTCATTGGCTCGTGAAAAACAGCAAGTTGCTTCCCATAGTCAGGCGTTGTCGGCTGATGGTGAGCTTATCGAACTGGCTGTTGGTTGCTTGAAGCCTGGTGTATATCAACCGCGTAAGGATATTGCGCCTGAAGCGCTAGAAGAGCTGGCTGCATCGATTCAATCTCAAGGCATTATCCAACCGATCGTCGTTCGCCCGTTGGCGCATGACCAGTTCGAGATTATTGCTGGTGAGCGTCGTTGGAGAGCGGCTCGTCAAGCTGGCCTTAAGCAAGTGCCATGTCTGATTAAGAGAGTTGAAGACAAGGCCGCAATTGCGATGGCATTGATTGAGAACATTCAGCGTGAAGACCTGAATGTTATCGAAGAAGCACAAGCGCTAGAGCGCCTACAGAACGAATTTGAGCTGACACACCAACAAGTTGCTGAAGTGATCGGAAAATCGAGAGCGACGGTAAGTAACTTATTACGTCTAAATCAGCTCGAAAATGAAGTAAAAGGTTTAGTTTCCAATAAACAATTGGAAATGGGGCATGCTCGAGCCTTGCTTGCGCTCGAAGGTGATACCCAGGTTGAAGCAGCAAACATCGCGGCAACCAAAAAAATGACTGTTCGTCAAACTGAGCAACTTGTTAAAAAGTGCTTAAAACTAGACGTTGAAGCTGAATCGAAGCCTGAAGACACAGAAGCTATCGAACTTTCACGAAGACTCACGGAAAAATTGCAAGCAAACGTTTCAGTTACTCGTTCTGTTAGCGGTAAGTCAAAAGTGACAATTACTCTTGATGAGCCTCACAAATTAGAGCAACTTATTGCTAAACTAGAGTACTAAATGAGATAATTGATTTAGGTCAATTATGTAATAAACAAGTAATTTCGTACAAAAGTTGTAGGTTTGTATATAAAAATGTAAATGATTGCTGCATTGTTATTGCAATCAATTTGGCTGAACGTATAATTTTCGCCAATTTCTCAGCACGCTTTTAAGCGAGTAGTAAAGAAGGCTTAAAAGAGGAACGAATACATGGTAGCGGCGTTAGCAAGACCAGGACGAGTGCTTGCAAAGCAAATGTTATTGATCGAGCTTAGCGCGGTTATATTAGTGGCGATAGGGTTAGGTTTAGCTGTTAATCCTGATTGGGGTTTTGCTGCATTAATCGGTGGCGGTATTTTTGTCATCGCAAATGCAGTTTTTTGTGTGTGTGCTTTCCTATTTAGTGGAGCTCGCGCAACTAAGTTAGTTGCGGCGTCGTTCTATGCAGGCGAAGCGCTAAAAATCCTTATCACAGTTCTACTATTCTCTATTGTCTACATGTATATGCAGGTGGAATTAGTTCCCCTCAAACTGACCTATTTACTGGTTCTAGGTATTAATATCTTTGCGCCAGTGCTTTTCATTAACAATAAAAAATAGGATGAGTTATGGCTGCGCCAACAGCATCCGGATACATTGAGCACCACTTACAAAACCTTTCTTTAGCTAAGTTTGGTCTTGTAGAGGAGACAAGTTTCTGGAACGTACATATAGACAGTCTGTTTTTTTCGGTGTTGACAGGGATGTTATTCCTTTGGGTTTTTCGCTCAGTCGCTAAGAAAGCAACAGTAGGTGTACCTGGTAAGCTTCAGTGTTTTGTTGAAATGGTAGTGGAATTCGTTGGCGACAACGTTAAGGAAACTTTCCATGGCCGCAACCCTCTGATTGCCCCACTAGCACTGACTATATTCTGCTGGATTATCATTATGAACTTGATGGACTTAGTGCCTATCGATTTCTTACCATATCCTGCAGAGCATTGGCTAGGTATCCCTTACTTGAAAGTGGTTCCTACAGCTGATGTTAATATAACAATGGCAATGGCTTTAGGTGTTTTTGCTCTGATGATCTACTACAGCATCAAAGTGAAAGGTCTAGGCGGATTTGCTAAAGAATTGGCACTGCATCCATTTAATCACCCAATCATGATTCCATTTAACTTGGTACTTGAGGTAATTTCGTTACTAGCGAAGCCACTATCTCTAGGTATGCGTTTATTTGGTAATATGTTTGCGGGTGAGGTGGTGTTTATTCTTATCGCGGCAATGCTACCGTGGTACTTACAATGGGTAGGTGCACTACCTTGGGCTATCTTCCATATCTTGGTCATTTTGATTCAAGCGTTTGTTTTCATGATGTTGACAATCGTTTACCTATCAATGGCTCATGAAGATAGTGATCACTAAAAAAAATTTTTAAGCTTTATTCTAACTATTAATGTTAATCGGAGAACGTAAATGGAAACTGTACTAAGTTTTTCAGCAATCGCTGTTGCTATTATTGTTGGTCTTTGTGCCGTAGGTACTGCAATTGGTTTTGCTATTCTTGGTGGTAAATTCCTAGAAGGCGCTGCGCGTCAACCTGAAATGGCTCCAATGCTACAAGTTAAGATGTTCATCATCGCTGGTCTACTGGATGCTGTTCCAATGATCGGTATCGTAATCGCACTACTATTCACGTTTGCTAACCCATTTGTTGGTCAACTAGCAGGCTAATTAACTCTTAATAGTTAATTAAATTTTTGTAGTTGATTCTTAACGAGGGGTAGCTGTTGTGAATATGAACGCAACTCTGTTAGGTCAAGCAATTGCTTTTTCATTGTTTGTTTGGTTCTGCATGAAATATGTATGGCCACCAATCATGCAAGCAATTGAAGAACGTCAGAAAAAAATTGCTGACGGTCTAGTAGCCGCTGAACGCGCTGCTAAAGACTTGAACCTGGCACAAGCCAACGCTTCTGAGCAAATGAAAGAAGCAAAGCGCACTGCAACTGAGGTTATTGATCAGGCAAACAAACGTAAAGCTCAAATTATTGATGAAGCACGCGAAGAAGCTCAGGCAGAACGCCAGAAAATCTTAGCGCAAGCTGAAGCAGAAATTGAAGCAGAGCGTACACGTGCCCGTGATGACCTGCGCAAACAAGTCGCAACTCTGGCTATAGCTGGTGCTGAGAAAATCCTTGAACGTACAATCGATAAAGATGTACACGATGATCTTCTTAACAACATTACTGCAAAACTTTAAAGCAAGGGGCTGTATATGTCTGATTTGACTACAATCGCACGCCCCTATGCTAAAGCAGCGTTTGACTTTGCGGTAGACAAAGGTGAGCTAGACCAATGGGGTCAGATGCTTACTTTTGCTGCCGAAGTGGCACAAAATGATGATGTTCATAATTTATTAAGCGGTTCTATGACTGCTGAAAAATTAGCTGAAATATTCATTGTAATTTGTGGCGAACAATTTGATGAATTCGGTCAGAACTTAATTAAAGTGATGGCAGAGAATGGCCGCTTAATGGCTTTTCCTGATGTTTGTAAAGAGTTCTTTATACTCAAAAAAGAGTATGAGAAAGAGATCGACGTTGAAGTAACTTCAGCGGTAGAACTTTCTGAAGAACAACGCGCAGAGATCAGCAGCAAATTGGAACAGCGCTTAGCGCGCAAAGTTCAGCTGAATTGCAGTATAGATGAGACTCTGCTTAGCGGAGTTATTATTCGAGCCGGAGACCTAGTCATCGATAACTCAGCGCGCAGTCGTTTAGACCGCCTGAGCGATGCATTGCAGTCTTAATGGGGATTGGAGCATGCAACTTAATTCCACTGAAATTAGCGATCTAATTAAACAACGTATTGAATCTTTCGACGTTGTTAGTGAAGCTCGCAATGAAGGTACTATCGTTTCTGTAAGCGATGGCATCCTTAGCATCCACGGCCTAGCGGACGTGATGCAAGGTGAAATGATCGAACTACCGGGTGGCCGTTACGCTCTAGCACTAAACTTGAACCGTGATTCGGTTGGTGCTGTTGTAATGGGCCCGTATGCTGACCTACAGGAAGGCATGAAAGTTACAGGTACTGGTCGTATTCTAGAAGTACCAGTAGGTCCTGAAATGCTTGGCCGTGTTGTAAACACGCTAGGTGAGCCAATTGATGGTAAGGGTCCAATCGAAGCTAAATTGACTTCGCCTGTAGAAATTATCGCACCGGGTGTAATCGACCGTAAATCGGTAGATCAACCTGTTCAAACTGGTTACAAGTCAGTTGACTCAATGATCCCTATCGGTCGTGGTCAACGTGAACTAGTAATCGGTGACCGTCAGACTGGTAAAACAGCAATGGCGATCGATGCGATTATTAACCAAAAAGATTCTGGTATTTTCTCTATCTACGTAGCTATCGGCCAAAAAGCGTCGACTATCGCTAACGTAGTTCGCAAACTAGAAGAGCACGGCGCACTAGCAAACACTGTTGTTGTTGTTGCATCGGCTTCTGAATCTGCAGCGCTGCAATACCTTGCACCGTATGCTGGTTGTGCGATGGGCGAATACTTCCGTGATCGCGGTGAAGATGCACTGATTGTTTATGATGATCTATCTAAGCAAGCTGTCGCTTACCGTCAAATCTCGCTACTACTTAAGCGTCCACCAGGTCGTGAAGCGTTCCCAGGTGATGTTTTCTACCTTCACTCTCGTCTACTAGAGCGTGCTGCTCGTGTAAGCGAAGTATACGTAGAAAAATTCACTAACGGCGAAGTGACAGGCAAGACTGGTTCTTTAACTGCTCTACCTATCATTGAAACGCAAGCTGGTGACGTATCTGCATTCGTACCAACGAACGTAATCTCGATTACTGATGGTCAGATCTTCCTACAAACTGAGCTATTCAACGCGGGCGTACGTCCAGCTGTTGACCCAGGTATCTCAGTTTCTCGTGTAGGTGGTTCGGCGCAGACTAAAATCATCAAGAAGCTGTCTGGCGGTATCCGTACTGCTCTAGCTCAATACCGTGAACTTGCAGCATTTGCTCAGTTTTCTTCGGATCTTGATGAAGCGACTAAGAAGCAGCTAGACCACGGTCAAAAAGTTACAGAACTGATGAAGCAGAAGCAATACGCTCCTATGTCTGTATTTGACCAAGCTCTAGTAATCTTCGCTGCAGAGCGTGGATACCTTCAAGACGTTGAACTTTCTAAAGTTCTAGACTTTGAAGCTGCTTTACTGTCGTTTGCTCGTGGTCAATATGCCGATCTAGCAACACAGATCGACACAACGGGTGCTTTCAATAAAGAAATCGAAGCTGAGCTGAAGAAGCTTGTTGACGATTTCAAGGCAACCCAGACCTGGTAATTGGTAGGTGGTCTTAGGGCCACCTCATACCATTAACGGAGAGTAACGATGGCCGGCGCAAAAGAGATACGTAATAAAATCGGTAGTGTTAAAAGCACACAGAAGATTACGAAAGCAATGGAAATGGTAGCAGCTTCAAAAATGCGTCGTTCTCAAGACGCAATGGAAGCTACTCGTCCATATGCAGAAACAATGCGTAAAGTGATCGGTCATTTGGCTAATGGTAGCCTCGAGTATAAGCATCCTTATCTTGAGGAACGTGAAGCCAAACGTGTTGGTTACATCATCGTTTCTACAGACCGTGGTCTTTGTGGTGGTTTGAACATTAACTTGTTCAAAAAAGCCATGAACGATATGAAAGATTGGTCTGAGAAAGGTGCTGACGTTGAACTGGCAATTATCGGTTCAAAAGCGACAGCATTTTTCAATAACAGCGGCGCGAAAGTAGCAGCTCAAGTTTCTGGTCTGGGCGATCGCCCAAGCCTTGAAGACTTGATTGGCTCTGTAAGCGTTATGCTGAAGAAATATGATGAAGGCGAATTAGATCGCCTGTTCGTAGTGTTCAACAAGTTTGAAAACACTATGGTTCAAGAACCAACGATCGATCAATTACTTCCTTTGCCTAAATCAGACAGCGAAGAAATGAAACGCAGTCATTCTTGGGACTACATTTATGAGCCCGAGCCAAAACCACTACTAGATGCACTATTGGTTCGCTATGTCGAATCTCAAGTGTACCAAGGTGTGGTTGAGAACCTTGCTTGTGAGCAAGCGGCTCGAATGATTGCAATGAAATCAGCAACAGATAACGCTGGTGACATTATTGATGACTTAGAACTTGTGTATAACAAAGCGCGTCAAGCGGCGATTACACAAGAACTTTCTGAAATCGTTTCAGGCGCAGCTGCGGTTTAAGCTTAGGTAAAACTAAATAGTTAGAGGATTAACGATGGCTACAGGTAAGATCGTACAGATCATCGGTGCGGTAGTCGACGTAGAGTTCCCACAGGGTGAAGTACCTCGTGTATACGACGCTCTGAATGTTAATGAAGTACAAGAACGCCTAGTTCTTGAAGTTCAGCAACAACTTGGCGGTGGCGTAGTTCGCGCAATCGTAATGGGTAGCTCTGATGGTTTACGTCGTGGTTTGACAGTTGAAAATACTGGCGCTCCAATCTCAGTACCAGTAGGTACTAAGACATTGGGTCGTATCATGAACGTCCTAGGTGACGCGATTGATGAGTGTGGCGAGATCGGTGCTGAAGAGCACTACGCTATTCACCGTGAAGCTCCAAGCTACGAAGAGCAGTCTAACGAGACAGCTCTTCTAGAAACTGGTGTTAAAGTAATCGACTTGATTTGTCCATTCGCTAAGGGTGGTAAAATCGGTCTATTCGGTGGTGCTGGTGTAGGTAAGACCGTTAACATGATGGAACTTATCAACAACATCGCACTTCAACACTCAGGCCTATCTGTATTTGCAGGTGTAGGTGAGCGTACTCGTGAAGGTAACGATTTCTACTTTGAGATGCAGGAAGCTGGCGTTGTAAACGTTGAAAAACCTGAAGAATCAAAAGTAGCGATGGTTTACGGTCAGATGAACGAGCCACCAGGTAACCGTCTACGTGTTGCACTGACTGGTCTAACAATGGCAGAGCGTTTCCGTGACGAAGGTCGTGACGTTCTACTGTTCGTTGATAACATCTACCGTTACACACTAGCAGGTACTGAAGTATCAGCACTTCTAGGTCGTATGCCTTCTGCGGTAGGTTACCAACCTACGCTAGCTGAAGAAATGGGTGTTCTACAAGAGCGTATCACGTCAACTAAATCTGGTTCTATCACGTCTGTACAGGCGGTATACGTACCAGCGGATGACTTGACTGACCCGTCTCCAGCAACAACGTTCGCTCACTTGGATGCAACGGTTGTACTTAACCGTAACATCGCATCTATGGGTCTATACCCAGCGATCGACCCGCTAGATTCTACTTCACGTCAACTGGATCCATTGGTAGTTGGACAAGAGCACTACGACATCGCTCGTGGCGTTCAGTCTACTCTTCAGCGCTATAAAGAGCTGAAAGATATCATTGCTATCCTAGGTATGGACGAGCTATCTGAAGAAGATAAGCAAGTTGTATCTCGTGCTCGTAAGATTGAGAAGTTCCTAACTCAGCCTTACCACGTAGCGGAAGTATTTACAGGTGACCCAGGCGTTTACGTACCTCTTAAAGAGACTCTACGTGGCTTCCAAGGTCTTCTATCTGGTGAATACGATGACATTCCAGAGCAAGCGTTCATGTACTGTGGTGCAATTGACGAAGCTATCGAGAATGCTAAGAAGCTATAAGGCTAACTAGGAGGCGATATGGCAGCAATAACCTTTCACCTAGACGTTGTAAGCGCAGAGAAACAAATTTTCTCAGGCCTTGTTGAGACGTTTCAGGTGACCGGTAGTGAGGGTGAGCTTGGTATTTTCCATGGTCATACTCCACTGCTGACCGCTATCAAGCCTGGTATGGTGCGTATTGTTAAGCAGCACGGCCACGAAGAAATCATTTATGTTTCTGGTGGTATGATAGAAGTTCAGCCTGGTACAGCGACTGTACTGGCTGATACAGCTATCCGTGGTGAAGAGCTAGACGCAGCAAAGGCGGAAGAAGCTAAGCGCAAGGCTGTGGAGAATATCCAAAATCAGCATGGCGACATAGACTTCGCACAAGCGGCCGGTGAACTGGCTAAAGCCATTGCTCAGTTACGAGTTATCGAACTGACAAAACAGCGTCGTTAATCTTTTTAAGATTATAGACTCTGAGATAAAGGCGACCTAAGGGTCGCCTTTTTGCATTTTTAGGTCTTCAAAAAACTTCTTTTACGTATCACTACTGGTTAAATGGTTATTGCGATTTAATTTTTTGGCCAAAAACGGTTACAATATCTACTTAATAAAAATAATGTTGGATAGGTTTACAATGAAGTTTAGCGCGGTAATTCTCGCGGCGGGCAAAGGCACTCGCATGTATTCAAACACACCGAAGGTTCTGCATACGCTTGCGGGTAAGCCTATGGTGAAGCATGTTATCGATACATGTAATGGCCTAGGCGCTCAAAACATCAACCTGGTTTACGGCCACGGTGGTGAGCAGATGAAGGCAACCTTAGCTGAAGAATCTGTAAACTGGGCATTGCAAGCTGAGCAGTTGGGTACTGGCCACGCTGTGGATCAAGCATCTGCACATTTCGCTGATGATGAAAAAGTATTGGTGCTATACGGTGATGTTCCATTAATCTCACCTGAAACCATTGAAAACCTATTAGACGCTCAACCAAACGGTGGCATCGCGCTACTTACGGTCGTGTTAGATAACCCAATGGGCTACGGTCGTATCATTCGTCGTAATGGCCCTGTTGTGGCTATCGTTGAGCAGAAAGATGCAACGGATGAGCAGAAGCTTATCAAAGAGATCAACACTGGCGTTATGGTAGCGACTGGTGGTGACTTGAAGCGTTGGTTGTCTGGCCTAAGTAACGATAACGCACAAGGTGAATACTACCTGACTGACGTTATTGCAGCAGCTCACGATGAAGGTCGTGCGGTAGAAGCGGTATACCCTGTGAGTCCAATTGAAGTGGAAGGTGTTAACGATCGCTCTCAACTGGCTCGCCTAGAGCGCGCTTATCAAGCTGAACAAGCAGACAAGCTATTGAAGCAAGGCGTAATGCTGCGCGACCCAAGCCGCTTCGATCTGCGTGGTGAACTGCAATGCGGTATGGATGTTGAGATTGATACTAACGTTATCATCGAAGGCAGCGTAAGCATTGGCGACAACGTAGTTATTGGTACTGGTTGTGTATTGAAAGATTGTGAGATTGATGACAACACCATCATTCGTCCATACAGCGTAATTGAAGGTGCGACGGTAGGTGAAGACTGTACGGTTGGTCCATTTACACGCTTACGTCCTGGCGCTGATATGCGTAATCATTCGCACGTAGGTAACTTTGTCGA
Source organism: Vibrio sp. 10N.261.45.E2 (assembly GCF_002875705.1). Lineage (GTDB taxonomy): Bacteria > Pseudomonadota > Gammaproteobacteria > Enterobacterales > Vibrionaceae > Vibrio. The sequence goes on along the minus strand of NZ_MCZZ01000146.1, from coordinate 35,584 downwards.
AGTGAAAAACACTCGATTAGGCGAAGGCTCTAAAGCGAACCACCTAACGTACTTAGGCGATGCTGAAATTGGTCAGCGTGTAAACGTGGGTGCCGGTGCAATTACTTGTAACTACGATGGTGCGAATAAGTTTAAGACCATCATTGGCGACGATGTATTTGTTGGTTCTGATAGCCAATTAATCGCGCCTGTTACGATCGGTAATGGTGCAACCGTTGGTGCTGGTTCTACGGTAACACGTGACGTTTCTGAGAATGAGCTGGTTATTAGCCGTGCTAAAGAGCGCAAGATTGCGGATTGGCAGCGTCCAAAGAAGAAGTAATCTTCTAACATCCAAAGTTTGATTCTTGTGAAAGCCAGCAATTTACGTTGCTGGCTTTTTTGTCATTATTTATTGATAAAAAAATAATCTATTTCCTAATTGTATTTTGTAGGAAGATTGTTAATATTCAGACTATCGTTCTGTAAGTTGAAGTGTACGCAAATGAGACTTGTTGATAAAAAGTGGCAAACCTTGCCGATCGTTATTTTGTCTTTTTCAATGCTGGTGGGCTTGTATGGCTTTTACATCACTTTGGAAAAGTTAGTGGTAGAGAACGAACGTAACCATCTCGTCTCATTGATGTCTGATGTTGTTTATGAGATTCGTGAAGATAGTAGTCTGTTTACTGCTGGAGTCGATGTGGATGATTATATTGGCAACTTGACGCAAGCCAGTACGCGACTGAGAATTCAGGTTATTAACCTTGATGGTGTCGTGATTGGGGATACAGACCTTTCCGATCATGCACTTGCGAGTGTTGAGAACCACAGCAATCGTCCCGAGTTTCAGCAAGCTTTGAAAACAGGGCTTGGCAGTGATGTGCGCTTCAGTACGGTTACGTCTGTGGATCGCATCTATTATTCCCACAAAGAATCAATGAACGGTAGCAGTTTCGTTATCGTGATCTCTTCGCCAATGCATCAACTGAAACAGATGAATTTCCAATTGATGGGAATTCTGGTTGGTATGGTGTTGCTAAGCTTGAGCTTCTTGATTGGCACTTCTTACGTGAGCAATCGCCAAATTGTTCATCGAGTAGAAGAGGAACAGAAGAAGCAAGACGAACGCATTCGTCAAAGAACCCACGAAATCGAGTTGATGCACCGCCTCGCGAATATGCTAGCAGCTTGTAATAATATGGTGGAAGCACAACAGATCGTTTCAGACATATTGCCGCGAATTCTTGGTAACGTAAATGGCAGTGTCTCTTTGATGCGTGCATCACGTAACCAGCTGATCACGCAGCTCGATTGGGGAGATACTTGGCCCGGAAGTGCGAGCTTTGCACCGGAAGAATGTTGGTCACTTCGCAAAGGGCGAGCACATCAATCGAATGATGATTTCCACTCGTTAACTTGTGGTCACATGCATGAGATGGAAAACAACCAGACCCTTTGTATCCCGTTGACTGCACACGGCAATACTATCGGCATAATGCACCTATATTTCGGTGTTGGTGATATCAAGATTGATCCTATTACTGAGCAATTGGCTTTCAGTGTTTCAGAGCACCTTGGGTTAGCATTGGCTAATTTGAGCTTACAAGAGAAGCTTCGTTCACAAGCATTGAGCGACCCGCTGACTGGCTTATTCAACCGTCGTTTCTTCGAGCAAAAACTAGAAGAGCACTCGATGAATTCAGCCACCAGCGAACAGCCATTATCGTTATTGATGCTCGATTTGGATCATTTCAAACGCTTTAATGACAACTTTGGTCATGATGCAGGTGACTTCGTATTGAAAGAGATCAGTGCGCTACTCAAGCAGAGTGTCAGCGAGGACGAGATTGCTTGCCGACTAGGTGGCGAAGAGTTAGCTGTGTTGCTTCCACATTACACCATGAAGCAAGCGACTGAGTTTGGCCAAACCTTGTGTGATGCAGTGCGTTCGATGCATCTCGAACACAAGGGTCTCTTATTAGGTCAGTTGGGTGTTTCGATAGGTGTCGCAACCTATCCTAAGCCTGCATCAGATACCGAATCTCTGGTTAAGATGGCTGATAACGCGCTGTACATGGCGAAAGATATGGGGCGTAGTCGAGTGGTTAACTATGATGAATATAGCCGCCATAAAGCGCCAGCGTTAGAAGTTGTCGACAGTGAAGCTGCGTCGAAATAGTCATAAGCACAGGCAAAATTTAGATATAAAAAAAGAGCGATTAATCTCGCTCTTTTTTTGTTTTCGTTGACCCAGAAACTAGTCTTGTTTCTCGTCAGCGACTACACGAGAGTTGTCTGGCGTAGCGAAGTGTTCAGAAAGCTCTTTGTTAGAAATAATGTAGCCAACCCACAACGCACCTAAACAAATCACAACTGCGATACCTGTTGCGCTCAATGCTTGGCTAGCCATTGCCGCAACCAATGCACTTGATAGGCCGCTGATGCTGATTTGCAGACTGTTTTGCAGACCAGCAGCTGTTGCTGGGCTTTGTTTAGCGCTTGATAGGGCACGGTTTACTACGATTGGGTAAAGTGCACCGTTTGCTACCGCAATCAAACAGAAAGGCGCAAGTAGAGGCCAGATTGACGTCAGTTCCCACTGTGATGCGATGAAGATAAGCATCGCTGCTACGCTGAACAAACCGATAAGATTTCTTAGTACAACGCCATCGCCGTATTTCTTCACAGCTTGCTTACCAAAGTAACCACCCGCCATGAATGCGATTGTTTGTGGGATGAAGCTTAGGCCGATGTCTTTTGCTTCATAACCTAGCTGAGCCATGATCTCTGGCATACCCGTTAGGTAAGCGAAGAAAGCTGCAGACGCAGAAGCAAACATTAAAACATTACCCATGTAAGGCTTTGATTTAAGCAACATCTTGATGTCTGTCTTAATAGATGTTTGTTTTACTTCTGGTGCTTCTTTTGGTTGAGCCATAGTCGTTGCGACAAGTAGCGCACCCATTAGCGTTAAGGTAACGAAGATACTGTGCCAACCAAAGTTATCCGCCAATAACACACCTAACTGAGGTGCTAGTGCAGGAGATAACGCAACCAAAGGCATGATGGTTGCAAAAATTTGCTGGCTACTGCTTTGCGAGTAACGCTTGATAACCATTGCTTGCCAGATCACCGCAGGAGCACATACACCGATCGCTTGGATGAAGCGTAGTGTCAGTAGATGCCATACCTCAGTACTGAATGCTAAGCCAAATGAAGCTGCAGTAAAGATAACCAGGCCAACCGCCAGCGTATTGCGGTGACCATACTTGTCACTTGCTAGACCCCAAAGAAGTTGACCCATCGCCATACCGCCAAGGAATACGGTTAGAGACAAAGCAATTTGCTCTGGACCGGTTGCGAAATCAACTTCCATTGCCTTAAATGCAGGAAGGTACATATCGGTCGCGATAAAGCCAAGCATTGAAAGAACTGCAAGGTAGACCAATTGAAATTTAGAAATATTCATAAGATGCCATTAAGCTAAAGGTAGTGATGTTTTTATCATCAAAAAAATTGTTTGATATACAGAAGTGAAAGCCCCTGTTTATTTATGCTGACATTCTATTTTTCAGACATGATAAAATAAAACGCTAAAATATGTAGTTATCAATCAAAAAATTTGAAGGCTTATGTTCTCTAAATCCTCTTTAGAAATGCTCGACACTGTTGCTCGCTTGGGCAGTTTTACTGCTGCGGCAGAGCAATTGCACAAAGTACCATCGGCGATCAGCTACGGTGTTAGGCAGGTCGAGCAAGAACTGGATGTTTTACTTTTCAGACGTTTACCGAGAAAGGTAGAGCTGACACCTGCAGGTGAACTGTTCATTGAAGAGGCGCGCGCGTTGCTGAGGCAAATGGAAGAGGTCAGTGCCCAGACTCGACGAGCGGCTCGAGGTTGGAAGAAAACCTTGCGCTTAACGCTCGATAACGTGGTGAAACTCGACAAGATGAAGCCGATGATTGAAGAGTTCTATCAAACGTTTGAGTTTGCAGAGCTTCAGATCAACATGGAGGTGTTTAATGGTTCTTGGGAAGCCATTGCACAGGGTCGAGCGGATATTGTGATTGGAGCAACCTCTGCGATTCCGGTTGGTGGTGACTTTGAGGTTAAAGACATGGGCCGTTTAGATTGGGCGTTTGTCATGTCGCCAAGTCACCCATGTGTGCGAGAGCAAAACCTCAATGAAGAGTTTGTTAGCCAATACCCCGCGATATGCTTGGATGATACCTCTAGCGTGCTCCCTAAGCGACATACAGGTCACTACTCTAATCAAAGACGCCTTTTATTACCTAACTGGTATAGCGCGATAGAGTGTCTTAAGAATGGAGTTGGGGTGGGTTACATGCCAAGACATATTGCTGCCCCTATTATCGAACAAGGCTTGCTGGTGGAGAAAATATTACCGGAACCGAGCCCGCAAAGTCATTGTTGTTTGGTATGGCGAAAAGACGATAACCATAAACTGATCGAATGGATGGTGAAGTACCTAGGATCGAGTGAGCAACTTCACCAAGATTGGTTGGATCATCGTAAGGCGATCTAATGACCTCTTGACAAGAAGATCCTTTTCAAGCTTGAGCTGAATCAGCACCCACAAAAAGAGCGAGTAAATCCTCGCTCTTTTTGGTTAGGTCGTTAACTCTTAAGACAAGAAGAACTTGTAGGAAGGGTTATCGGTTTCATCTTTACACTGATAGCCAAGCTCTCGCAGGTGTGTCGAGAACTGAGCCAAATCATCGTCACCCAGTTCGAAACCACACAATACACGACCGTAGTCAGCACCGTGGTTACGATAGTTGAACAGGCTGATATTCCAATGGGTACCTAAGGTATCAAGGAATTTAATCAATGCACCTGGGTATTCTGGGAACTCAAAGCTGTATAGGCGCTCTTTCAACGGTTTTGATGGCTTACCGCCAATCATGTAGCGAATGTGCAGTTTTGCCATCTCATCATCAGACAGATCGACAACCGGGTAGCCACCTTCACGAAGGTCATTGATGATATTATCGAGCTCTTCTTGCCCACCCTGCAGACGTACACCAACGAAGATATTTGCTAGGCTTTCGTCGTTGTGGCGGTAGTTAAACTCAGTCACCGCACGACCACCAATAATATTACAGAACTCAAGGAATGCACCTTGTCGCTCTGGAATAGTGACTGCAAGTAGACCTTCTCGTTTCTCACCCAACTCACAACGCTCAGAGACATAACGCAGACCGTGGAAGTTGGTATTAGCACCAGACAGTACCGTTGCCAGTTGCTTACCTTGCAACCGGTTCTGCTCAGCAAACTTCTTCAAGCCAGCAAGAGCAAGCGCACCTGAAGGTTCAGCAATCGCACGAGTGTCTTCAAAGATGTCTTTCACTGCGGAACAGATTTCATCGCTAGATACAGCAATGTGACCATCGATGTACTGTTGGCAAAGACGGAATGTCTCTTCACCAATGCGTTTAACCGCCACGCCATCAGCAAACATACTTACTTGGTCAAGAATCACAGGTTCACCAGCATCGAGAGCCGCTTTCAAACAAGATGAGTCTTCTGGTTCAACCGCGATGACTTTTATCTCTGGCATCAGCTGTTTAACCAACACAGCAACACCAGCAGCTAAGCCACCACCACCAACAGGCACAAAGATGTAATCCATGTGACCATTTTGCTGCAGCATTTCCATACCCATTGTGCCTTGCCCAGCAATCACCAATGGGTGATCGAAAGGAGGGACAAAGGTGTAACCATGTTCAGCTGATAGTCGCTCAGCTTCTGCCTTGGCTTCATCAAAGTTGCTGCCGTGCAGAACAACGTTACCGCCAAATCCACGTACCGCATCAACCTTGATGTCAGGGGTGGTTTTTGGCATCACAATCGTGGTTTGAATACCCAGCTTAGAGCCAGACAACGCCATACCTTGAGCATGGTTACCCGCCGATGCAGCAATCACACCCGCGGCTTTTTGCTGCTCAGAAAGGCTTGATACCATGTTGTAAGCGCCGCGTAGCTTGAACGAGTGCACCGGCTGACGGTCTTCGCGTTTGAGCTGAACCTGATTACCAATGCGCGCGCTTAAACGTGGCATGTCCTGTAGAGGTGTCACAATTGCCGCTTCGTAAACCGGCGCTCTCAGGATCTGACGCAGATAATCTGCGCCAGTTTGTTTCTGGGGGCTGGAGGTGTCATCACTCATAGTTAGCCCTCAAGCTTAGACTTATCACGCACGGCGCCTTTATCAGCACTGGTTGCCATGCTCGCGTAAGCCTTCAGTGCGAACGACACTTCACGCTGACGGTTTTCTGGTTTCCAGCCTAGGGCGTCTTGTTTAACACGACGCGCTTCTAGTTCTGCTTCTGGCACATCAAGTGTGATTGAGCGGCTAGGGATGTCGATAGTGATGATATCGCCGGTATTCACTAGACCAATTACACCGCCACTTGCTGCTTCTGGAGATGCGTGACCGATAGACAGGCCCGATGTACCACCAGAGAAACGTCCGTCAGTTAGGAGTGCACAAGACTTGCCTAAGCCCATCGATTTTAGGTAAGTGGTTGGGTAAAGCATCTCTTGCATACCCGGACCACCCTTAGGACCTTCGTAACGAATAACAACCACTTCGCCCGCTTTCACTTTGCCGCCTAAGATGCCATCTACAGCACTATCTTGGCTTTCGAATACGATTGCTGGGCCTTGGAATTTAAGGTTCTCTTCATCAACGCCTGCCGTCTTAACGATACAGCCATCAACCGCAATGTTGCCTGAAAGTACAGCTAAGCCACCTTCTTGGCTGAATGCGTTCTCTTTGGTGCGAATACAACCATCGACGCGGTCGTCATCTAGACGATCCCAACGGCAATCTTGTGAGAAAGCCTTGGTGGTACGGATACCTGCTGGGCCTGCGCGGAAGAACTTAAGTACCGCTTCGTCTTCTGTCTGCATGATGTCGTATTGAGCTAGCTGCTCTTGCATGCTTAGACCAAGCACTGTGCGAGTCTGGTTGTTCAGTAGGCCTGCACGGTCAAGTTCACCTAGGATAGCCATTACACCACCAGCGCGGTGAACATCTTCCATGTGGTACTTAGGTGTTGAAGGAGCAACCTTACATAGGTGTGGAACGCGGCGAGACATCTCGTCGATATCACCCATATCAAAATCAATCTCACCTTCTTGAGCAGAAGCCAATAGGTGAAGAACGGTGTTACTAGAGCCGCCCATCGCGATATCCAGTGCCATCGCGTTTTCAAATGCAGCGCGGTTAGCGATATTTCGAGGTAGTGCAGACTCGTCGTCTTGCTCGTAGTAACGCTTAGTAAGGTCAACGATACGCTTACCGGCATTGATGAACAGCTCTTCACGATCAGCGTGCGTTGCCAGCATAGAACCGTTGCCTGGCTGAGATAGACCAAGAGCTTCAGTTAGACAGTTCATTGAGTTAGCTGTGAACATACCTGAACATGAACCACAGGTTGGACATGCAGAACGTTCTACTTGCTCACTTTGCTCATCAGAAATGGTTGGATCGGCACCTTGGATCATCGCATCAACAAGGTCTAGCTTGATGATCTGATCTGAAAGCTTGGTTTTACCTGCTTCCATTGGGCCGCCTGATACAAAGATCACTGGGATGTTAAGGCGCATTGCTGCCATCATCATTCCCGGAGTGATTTTGTCACAGTTAGAGATACATACCATCGCATCTGCACAGTGAGCATTAACCATGTACTCTACTGAGTCTGCGATAAGCTCGCGTGATGGCAGTGAGTACAGCATGCCGCCGTGACCCATTGCGATACCATCATCAACTGCGATGGTGTTGAATTCTTTAGCGATACCGCCCGCTTTCTCGATTTCACCCGCAACCAGTTGACCCATGTCTTTAAGGTGAACGTGGCCTGGTACAAATTGAGTGAAAGAGTTTACAACCGCGATGATTGGCTTACCGAAGTCATCATCTTTAACGCCAGTTGCACGCCATAAAGCGCGCGCACCAGCCATGTTGCGTCCGTGGGTAGTCGTTGCTGAACGATAGATTGGCATTGCTTAAATCCTTATAAAATATTTGGCTGTTGCTTACTGGTTTTCTGAAGTTTGGTTTTCTGGATAAACGTAGTCTAGCCAGCCCCACTTATCTTCAGTGGTGCCATTGAATAGACCAAAGTAAGCCGCTTGAACTTTTTCAGTGATAGGACCGCGTTTGCCTTCACCTACTGTAATTTTGTCTACGCTGCGAACCGGAACGATCTCGGCAGCTGTGCCTGTCATGAAGACTTCATCGGCAAGGTATAGCGCTTCACGAGCAATGTTCTCTTCACGGATCTCATAACCCATGTCTTTTGCTAGTGTCATGATCGAATCACGAGTAATACCTGGCAGAATTGCGCTGGTCGCTGGTGGTGTGGATAGCACGCCATTACGCACTACAAAGATGTTCTCACCCGCACCTTCTGAAAGGTAACCATCAACGCTTAGTGCGATACCTTCATCGTAACCATGGCGACGCGCTTCACCACCAACCAGTAGTGAAGATAAGTAGTTACCCCCGGCTTTTGCTGCGGTTGGAATCGTGTTTGGAGCCGCACGGTTCCAGCTTGATATCATCGCATCTACGCCGTTTTCTAGCGCTTCTTCGCCTAGGTAAGAACCCCAAGGGAAAGCTGCGATGATAAGGTCCATTTCCGTGTTTTCCGGAGGACATACACCCAAACCCACGTTACCGACAAAGCCTAGAGGACGGATGTACGCTGACTCTAGCTTATTTTGGCGTAGCGTTTCGCGAGTCGCTTCCATAATTTCTTCCTCAGTGTAAGGAATAGGGAAGCGGTAGATTTTTGCTGAGTCTTTTAGGCGTTTTGCGTGTTCAGGATGACGGAAGATCACCGGACCTTTTGGCGTGTTGTAGCAACGAACGCCTTCAAACACTGAAGTACCGTAGTGCATCGCATGAGTCAGGACGTGAACGTTCGCCTCTGCCCAAGGAACCATTTCACCGTTAAACCAGATATAGTCTGCTGTTTTAGCTGTCATGTTTGCGGTTCCTTATGCGTTTATCTTTTGTTGTAAGTTGTTGTTTGGCAATTCATTGCGGCTGATAGAGATAACGTCAACGGTACGCACATCCCACAGCTTTTCGATTTGATTGACCAAGAAAGAGATTGGACGCTCACTGTCTACAATGATCTCAACACTCGCCACTTTGCTTTCGTGGTTTTGAGTGCCTGCGACTTGCTTAACAATAAAGCCACGGTGGCGGATAACACGAAGAACACGCTCTAGTAGTACAGGCTTATCATCGGCTTTGATGTCTAATAGGTATCTTTTCATGTTATGTGTTCTCCAACATCTCACTGTTTGAAGCACCTGGCGGTACTAGTGGCCATACGTTTTCTTCTTCATCGATAAGGACATGAAGCAGGTAAGCGGTTTTACTTTCGAGCATCTCTTTCAGTGCTGGTTCTACTTCTTCTTTACGCGTGATGGTTTTGCCTGGGATGTCGAACGCTTTCGCGAGCATCACGAAGTCTGGGTTGTCATCTAAGATGGTTTCACTGTGTCGACCATCAAAGAATAGAGATTGCCATTGGCGAACCATGCCTAAGCGAGAGTTATTAAGCAGTACCATTTTCACTGGGATTTGGCGGCGTTTCAGCGTGCCAAGCTCTTGCACGTTCATCATGAACGAGCCGTCACCAGATATAAGAATTGATTGGTCATCAGGACGCCCAACCGAAGCACCCATAGCGGCTGGTAAACCAAAGCCCATGGTGCCCAAACCTGCAGAGGTGATGAAGTTTTGTGGATCGCGAGGCTGAATGTGTTGAGCTGCCCACATTTGGTGTTGGCCCACATCGGTCGAAACGATAGAGCTTGCAGGCATCATGTCAGATAGTTGCTTCAACAGCAGTGGAGCAAAGATCAGATCGCCAGGGTGGTCGTAACGCCATTTGAATGAGCTACGAAGGCCTTCAGAGTGGTGTACCCAAGAGGAGATGTCTTGGCTTAGCTCTAGTTGAGGCATGATCTTGCTGATGTCACCACGAATTGGCGCATTGGCAAGACGCAATTTACTGAACTCAGCTGCATCGATATCGATATGGATAACTTTCGCGTGTGGTGCAAAGGTATCGAGCTTGCCTGTTACTCGGTCATCAAAACGAGCGCCAACAACAATCAATAGGTCACTCTCTTGAACCACAAGGTTAGCGGCTTTAGTGCCGTGCATACCTAGCATGCCAAGGTAATGTGGGTCGTCACGTTCAATGGTGCCCAAGCCTTTTAGTGTGCTTACGGCAGGCATAGGGTTTAGACGTAAAAACTCACGAACCGCGTCGGTTGCCTTAGCAAGTTGAACACCACCACCTACGTATAAAACAGGACGGGTTGCTTGAGACAAAAAGTACTGTGCTTGTTCAATAGCATCCGTTGTCGCAACAGGAATAGCGGGTGGAGTAAATTCCGGAAGAGTGTTAACAGGCGCTTCTGCGAGTTGAACATCTTTAGCGATATCGACGATAACAGGACCAGGACGGCCAGATTTTGCTACCACAAACGCTTCGGCTAGAGTTGGAGCTAGCTCTTCTATGTCGGTGACTAGGTAGCTGTGTTTAGTACATGACAGAGACATACCAATCACATCCATTTCTTGGAATGCATCGGTACCGATGTGGGAACTTGCAACCTGACCTGTGATGGCAACCAGTGGGATAGAGTCCATAAAGGCATCAGCAAGGCCAGTGACTAGGTTGGTAGCACCTGGACCAGACGTTGCCATACAAACAGCGACATCTTGCGTTGCACGAGCCATGCCGATCGCGGCCATTGCAGCGCCTTGCTCATGGCGACATAGGATATGTTCAACTCCGCCGTCATAGAGTGCATCGTAGATTGGCATGATGGCACCACCTGGGTAACCAAATACGGTCTCAATTCCTTGTTGCTTGAGTGCGGATACGACTAGTTCTGCGCCTTTCATCGGAATTCTCCCGTATTACCTTTATTTTGGTAACTGTTTCCTTTGTCTCTGCACATCTTGTGCTCCCATTCTTCCTGTAAATCGGCAAAGCCGAAAATGCTCAAAAATATAAAATTAGATTGTTTAAATTAGAAAAAACCCCCGGACTTATCAGTGCGGGGGTTTTTTCTAATTCGTGGTTACTTTTTTCCCACTCGCCCCCGCGCAGTCTCAATAATGACTACGATAATCAGGTTAATCAGTGCGTAAATGCGAGCGTTAAAAATCATAATATTCGAGTTTTCTCGTTTATTGTCTTCAGTAAAAGTCTACATCTCTAGTGTTATCACACAAATCTGCCGCATGACAAGGAAAATGTCATTCTTTTTTCACATTAAAACACCATTCCACCAAGCTATATAACAACCTTATAGCTTTGGTGAGCAACGAATATCCAGAGCGAATACTTTTAAATCAAAGACAAAGGAAAGTTATGGGACTCGCGATAATTCATAGCCGAGCTAGTGTGGGTGTAGAGGCGCCAGAAGTGACCGTTGAGGTGCATATAAGCAATGGAATGCCTGGTTTTACGCTGGTGGGTCTACCTGAAACGACGGTCAAGGAATCTAAAGATCGGGTGAGAAGTGCGATCATCAATTCTCGCTTTGAGTTTCCATCGAAAAGAATCACAGTCAACCTCGCCCCTGCCGATTTACCCAAAGAAGGAGGCCGTTTCGACTTGCCAATCGCGCTTGGGATTTTGGTGGCATCTGATCAGTTACCGACATCAAAAATAGCTCAGCACGAATTCATCGGTGAGTTGGCATTGTCAGGAGAGCTGCGCTCAGTAAAAGGTGTGCTGCCAGCGACGTTAGCCGCCGATAGTGTCGAACGATGCTTAGTTGTCCCGCACTATAACGGTGATCAGGCTGCGCTGGTGGGTAAAGGAGCGCATAAGTCGGCACAAACTTTGTTGGAGGTTTGCGCTGACATGTGTGGGCCGGCTCAGCTTGGCCTATATAGAACGGAGCATCATCAGGCTGATGTTTCAGAGATCCGCGACCTACAAGATATTATCGGCCAGCAGCAAGGCAAAAGAGCTCTGGAGATCGCAGCTGCTGGCAACCACAACTTACTTTTCCTTGGCCCGCCCGGAACTGGAAAAACCATGCTCGCTTCTCGACTGCGTGACTTGCTACCTGAAATGAGTGATGACGAGGCAATGGAAACGGCTTCGGTAGCCTCGTTAACGCAACAAGAGATCAATCAATACAACTGGAAGCAGAGGCCATTTCGTTCCCCTCACCACTCAAGCTCAATGGCGGCCTTAGTGGGTGGAGGTTCGGTACCTCGACCTGGAGAGATCTCTCTGGCCCACAATGGCTTATTGTTTCTAGATGAAATGCCCGAATTTGAGCGTAAAGTGCTTGATTCACTGCGAGAGCCACTAGAGTCGGGCGAGATAATCATTTCGCGCGCGGCGGGTAAGACGCGTTTCCCTGCGCGCTTTCAGTTGGTCGGTGCACTCAACCCAAGCCCAACAGGTTACTACGAAGGTAATCAAGCGCGGGCTAACCCACAGATCATCCTGCGTTACCTCAATCGCTTATCTGGACCATTGTTGGATAGATTCGATATGTCGTTAGAGATCCCATTACTTCCCAAAGGCATGCTCGCTGAAGGCGGTGATCGAGGTGAAACCACCCAAGTGGTAAAGCAAAGGGTCAAACAGGCTCGTCAAACCATGTTATCTCGCAACCATAAATCGAATGCTTTACTCGGCAGTCGAGAAATTGAGAAGTATTGCCCACTTCGACGCGAGGATGCGGAGTTTCTCGAGACTGCACTGCATCGTTTGGGGTTATCGATTCGAGCCTATCATCGAATCATCAAGGTAGCGCGAACCATCGCCGATTTAGATGGTAGTGATCAGATTGAAAAGAAACATTTATCTGAGGCGTTGGGCTATCGTGCGATGGATAGATTGTTGAAACAACTCACGGCTCAAGCTGTGTAGTGATAAAAGAAAGCCTGCTTGGGTGCAGGCTTTGATTTGATAACTTATTGGTGTTGGCTGGTGTTGGCTGGAATTAGAACTTGTAGTTCAAGCCAACTGAGACGATGTATTGAGATTCATCGTAGAAGGTAATGTTTGAATCGCTAGTACCGTAACCAGCCAGTGAAACAAACGACCAGTTTTCCCAATCCATGAATTGATCATATTCGTAAGCGGCGAATAGGTTGATATTGTCGTCGCTGCGTTTCTTGTCGTAAATTGGGTTGCTGGCATCGTAAGAGCGCTGGTTGTACCCTGCAGTCAATGCATACTGGTGACGTCCCATACCACCAAACAAACTCACCTCACCACCAAACTGATCGTAAGATTCGGCGTTACCATCGGCATCTCGTGTTTGATAGATGACGGATGGAATCAGCATCATGGTACGGCTTAATGGTAGGCGGTATTGACCTTTCAAGTAGAGCGTATTTGCATCTCGTTTGAGCTCTTGCTGTTCAATATCATCCTGATCGACTTCTTTGGTGGCGTAGGCCATGTCTAGTGAAAAAGCAGAGCCCGCAATGCTGCTTAGCTTCAAACGAAAAGCATTGCCAGTTTCATCGGTCTTGGTGCGAGCTGATGTGGTGTTATACGGATCAGCCCAGGTTTCACCTGACATAATCGTTGGCAGTAGTGAGGCGTCGATCACCATGCCTGACTCAAGTTGGTATTTATAACCAACCTCTAGCACAACCGTACCCGTTGCTACGTCATCACGAGCGGTACCCGTATAAACTTGATGGTTTAGCTTATCGCCAAAGGTGTAAGCGACGCTGCCTAAAGGGGCGATAAGAAACGAGCTTTCCGAAGAAGCTTTCTGATTTCTAGATGAAAGGTTGCTATCAGCATCGGTGTTAAAGTTTGAGGTGGAAGAGGCAACCCCGGTATTGATAGAGATTTCACCACTGAAACCTTGTTGGTCTGCAAGCTTGGCAAAAGCAGGAGAGGCTGCAACACTCAATGCCAAGAGAGTTATTTTTATTTTCATTTAAGGGCTCCTTGCCCACCGGTTCTTAGGACGGGTTATTAATATCAGTAAAGCACAGCGTATTCTGGCTGATTATTTATCAATGATGTTTTTTGAACTAGCAAAAAAAAGGAAGCCGAAGCTTCCTTTCATCAATGGCTTACTTCTTCAATAAGAAGTTAACGAGCTCGAAGTACTCATCAAGAGAGTTAATACCTTGAGCTTCTACTAGGTAGCGGTTGTTAACCACGACAGCAGGTACACCTGAAAGGCCGCTGTCTTTGAATGCTTTGTCGAAGCGACGAACCATAGAGTCTACTGCAAAGCCGTTATATGCAGCATCGAACTTCTTAGCATCAATGCCTTCGTCTAGGAAGATTTGACGCAGCTCTTCTTCATCACGCGGTGGCTTGTTCATTGTGTGGATGCGGTTGAACATCACTGGCACCATTTTGTCTTCAACTTTCAGTGCAATCATGGTCGCGTAAGCTTTGCTCATTGGCAGACCCATGTTGCCACCCATGAATGAAACATGGTTTTTCTGTAGCTTAGCGTCTTTAGGTAGCTGTTGTTTTAGCTGCTGGATGATTGGCTCAAAGCTATTACAGTGTGGGCAGTAAAAAGAGAAGAACTCTGTCACCATTGGTTTTTTTGATGCTTCTAGATCGAGAACTTTGTAGTGTTCACCTTCGTTAAATTTCGCAGCGTGAGCTGAAAGGCTCAACATGATCAATGAGAAAAATGCGAATAGCTTTTTCATTTATCAAATCTCCATTATGTTTGAATTTTTATCTAGTTGTATGTTGCGATTGCTGTTACCACTGAGGCATTAACGAAAGTGGTGGCTCTTGCAGGGTAGCAATTTGCTCTTTACAAGCAAGTACTTGTTGCTCCCAATATTTCGGATCATTAAACCATGGGAAGGCCAGAGGAAACGCAGGATCGTGCCATCGTTTCGCCAACCATGCCATGTAATGCACCATACGTAGACCGCGTAGTGGTTCGATTAGTTTCAGTTGTGCGGTATTAAAATCGCAAAACTCTTGGTAACTTTCTAGCAAAATATCCAGTTGCATTAGCTTATCTTGGCGTTCGCCATTAAGCAGCATCCACAGGTCTTGTATCGCAGGGCCGTTACGTGCGTCATCAAGATCGACGAACATTGGTCCATCGCGCCACAAGATATTGCCAGGGTGGCAGTCACCATGCAGACGGATATTCTCAATGTTGCTTGGCCACTGGCTCTCTAGCTCTTTGATTAGAAGGTCTACGTCATTGAAGAACGCGTTTTCTAGGTGTGTCGGGATAAACTGAGAGTTCTCTAGAATCTTACGTGGCTGATAAAGGTATTCATCTAAGCTGATGGTTGGGCGATGTTGGAATGTTCTTCCCGCGCTGGCTTTATGAATTCGACCAAGAAAACGTCCAACGCCTTCCAGTTGATCCAGATTATCCACTTCGTATTGTCTGCCGCCGACACTTTCAAACAAGGCAAACAGGTAGCCTTGATATTCATGTAAGGTTGCACCGTTGACTCGCATCGGAGGAGCAATCGGCATCTCTTGTTCGATAAGCTCTAGTGCGAAGTCATGTT
Organism: Vibrio sp. 10N.261.45.E2; assembly: GCF_002875705.1. Lineage (GTDB taxonomy): Bacteria > Pseudomonadota > Gammaproteobacteria > Enterobacterales > Vibrionaceae > Vibrio. The sequence goes on along the minus strand of NZ_MCZZ01000146.1, from coordinate 20,036 downwards.
CTTCTTGGATCTGTGCTTTGTTCCAGCGTTGCGGACGATAAAACTTAACCACGTAGCGTTTACGGTCTTCATCGGTGAACTGATAGACGCGGTTTTCGTAACTGTTGAGAGCGAGAAGCCCGGATTCAGCGCGAACCCCAATACTCTCCAGTGCGTACCACATGAAGTCAGGAGTCAGGTTATCAAAGTTAAAGGCTTGCATCGTCATAGAATAAAAAAGGCTCATTACTGAGCCTTTTTCCATTTATTGGGTTGTTATACCAAGCACTAAGGTGCGGGTATCAGAGCTTCTTGATAAAGCGGCTTTCGACTTCCATCGTAAACTCTTCATTATCCGAGAGTATAAACTGAATTGTCGAAACTGGTGAGCTCAGTTTTTTTGGGTCGGCGCCTAAACTGATAGGTAGGTTCAAAACCTCGCCTGGATCGACAGTAATCGTCTGTTTGCCATACCAGATTGAATCGGGCAGTCCGCTAACATCGAGTTTGTACTCTTGCTCTTGTTGAGTCTTGTTGATTATTTTCAAGGTGTAGGTGTTTTCAACCAAGCCTTGGTTATTGACTCTGAACAGCTGGTTTCTATCGCGTAGAACACTTAGGCCGGCAGGATCAACGCTCGCGATTTGGGCGAAGAACAAGCCCAACATCACGATCAAGATGGCGCCATAGCCCAATAGCTTAGGACGCATTACCTTGGTCGAGTGACCTTCAAGTCTGTGCTCGGTGGTGTAGTTAATCAGGCCTTTCTCGTAGCCCATACGCTCCATGGTGTTGTCACAGGCATCAATACACGCGCCGCAGTTAATACACTCGTATTGCAGGCCATCACGGATATCAATCCCCGTTGGGCACACTTGAACACACAGGTTACAGTCAATACAGTCGCCTAGACCAAGCTCTTTTGGATCGGCTTTACGAGAGCGAGGGCCACGGCTTTCACCACGTTCTGTGTTGTAACCAACGATGAAGGTGTCTTTATCGAACATTGCTGATTGGAAACGCGCGTAAGGGCACATGTGCAGACAAACAATTGAACGCATCCAACCTGCATTGGCATAAGTACATCCAGCAAAGAACAGTACCCAAAACACCGGCCAGAAAGACGAGTTAAAGGTAAAGAAGCCAACCACTAACTCTTTGATTGGGATGAAGTAACCAACAAAGGTTAAGCCCGTCGCAATGGCAATCGCCCACCACGCAATGTGTTTGAGGGTTTTTCTGAGGATTAAATTGCTCGTCAGTTTGCCCGAGTCTTGTTTTCTTCGCTTATTGGCAGCACCTTCCAGTTTCTCTTCGAACCAGATGTACATGAAGGTCCAGACGGTTTGTGGGCATAAATAGCCACACCAGACACGGCCTAAGAAGGTAGTTATGAAAAACAGGCCAAACGCGGCAATCATAAATAGGATCGCGAGTAGGGTCAGATCTTGCGGGTATAAGGTGGTGCCAAAGAAGTTGAATTGTTGGCTGCCGATATCAAGCAAGATCGCCTGACGTTCACCAAATGGAATCCATGGGATAAGCGCAAAAAGTAAAAGTAAGAACCAACCGCCATAACGACGTAGTTGTTGGAATTTACCTTTGCTTTCTCGAACATAGATTCGGTTACTTGGGTTAAATCGATCTCCATTACCTTTATGTGTTTTCGGGTTAAAGGTTTTAGGAGTCACATCTTTGATATCGATTTTATCCTGACTCATGGACTATCCTTTTTGTGGCTTGTTTGCCCGGTTAAATTGGGCATGACGACATTACTTGAAAGTATGGTTTAGAGAACCTGTTGAAATTGAGCTTGGTGCATTTGTTGTTATCGCACTCACTCTTATTATTTTAGAAGATTCTTATGGATGGCGATTATAGCGACAATCTTGTTCTCATTTCTTTAACGCTATCAACCTTTAACAACAAAAGTCATAACAGTTGTGACGAAAAAATAGCGAACAGAAACAAAAAAGCGACCTGATGGTCGCTTTTTAAAATTGAGTGTTTTATCTATACGGCAATTGAGTTCTAAACAAACAGGCGACTAAAGAAGGCCACGTGCTTTTAGAATTGCGGTTTTGAAATCATCTTCTTGGTCTTTTTTCAGACCTGGGATCATTTCATCTTTTTCGCTGTTGCGCATTTTTAGGTGGTAGATCAGAACATCGTCAGTCAGTTCTTCAAGCTTGCCTTGGTAGCCCGCTTCTTTTGATAGCTTAATGATGAACTCTAACAGGTTAAGCTCTTGATCTTTCTGCCACTCCGGCTCCATCAGTTCAAGCAGTTCTTCAATGCGGTGACACTTCATACTTTATTTCTCCCCAAATTTTATAATGATTTGTGGCTAAGGTATCAAATCGGGTAGGGAATACCAATGTGTAAACACATTTCAAGATGGGAGCGAGCAAGAAAAAAGCGCAGTAAAAACTGCGCTTTTTGTTAAGCGGCTTTAATCACTTTTGTTGTAGTCGGTGCTAATAAAGCAGTCTTCTCAACTAGAGTCATTGTCGGAGCCAATTTCTTAGCCGTTGGAGCAGCAGCAAAGCCACTACGACGACGCATCGCACTACGGTTGGTGTGCGAGAACCTGACAGCTGTTGGGCGCATTAATTTACCTAACGGTCAGGCATATCCATTGCCAATCTAATGGCCTGATTTACCATGAGCTCCACTTCAATTGCTTGAAGCGTCACTCGTCTGGCTTTCGCCAATCCGAAGAATAAATCAGGATAATGATATGCATGCATATCAAGGCTTAGATTATCACTATCTAAGTTATCGATCGACGCCTGAGTGATAATTAAACGATATTAGAGCTAAAATAGTGTGAGCAGTATATTTGAGTTTGAACCTCTTTCAGGCTTAAGATGATGCTTTAAAGGAGGTGCATATGTCGTTCTTAAAGAAAACGTTAGCAAGTTTTGGAATTGGATCTGCCAAGGTGGATTCTGTATTGCAACAGGAAGTGCTTTATCCAGGGCAAAAGGCGAGCATTATTGTGCATGTCTACGGGGGTGCTCAGCCGCAGGAGATCGACAACATCGACCTCAACTTGTGCTGTCGTTACGTCAAAGAAGTCACCATGAACTCGCAAAGGCAAGAGGGCGGTCAAACGCGTCGAATGCACCAAACATACTCGCTAGCCAAATGGAGCCTGCCGTATGCCTTTGTTATTCAGCCGGGTGAAACCCGTGATTTTGAATGTGAGTTTGATGTCCCGCTGAATACACCGGTCACGATTGGTGATTCAAAGGTATGGCTTGAAACCGGGTTGGATATTGCGATGGCGATTGATCCATCAGACAAAGACATTTTAACGGTTCGTCCTGATGCACTCCTCGATGGTATTTTCAACGAGCTTGAAGCTAACGGCCTGCGCATTCGCCAAGTTGAATGTGAAGCAGTTGAAGGTTTTGAACTGCCGTTCGTACAAGAGTTCGAGTTTGTTCCGACGACGGGTCCTTATCATGGCCGTTGGCGTGAACTGGAAGTGGTTGCTCATCGTGATGATCGCGAGCTTAAGTTGTGGTTTGAGATAGATCGTAATCGCGACGGTGCAAAAGGCATGTTGGCGAGCTTGTTGGGAGTAGGCCAGCTACAGCGTCAATTGAGTGTGCCATTGGATACCTCACCGGAAGCAGCGGGCAAGATGGTACTTGAGTATCTCGATAACGCCTCTTAGTAAGCGCTTTGGTTCTTTAGCTCTAGAGAGCCTAGCTTCATCAAATACGTTAGGCGTTATTGCTACCATAAAAGATGTCATAAAAATTTAAGCTTACACGTGTAAGCTTAATGTGCAATACTAGGTCAATTGAACATTTACTCTAGTAGGATACTCATGTCTGCATCATCAGCTAGCGAATACAGTGACATTGAAGAACGCGCTAATGCGATAACCCATGGCTTGGGCGTCGTACTTGGCGTGGTTGGCCTGATCTTGTTGCTGATTCGCGCGTTTGATTATCAAGCCGACATGTTGACTGTTGCCAGCATGGCAATCTACGGCAGCAGCATTATTCTGCTTTTTCTTGCTTCCACCCTTTATCACTCGATCACCACAGAAAAAACCAAGCGTTTATTGAAAACCCTCGATCACTGTGCGATTTATTTACTGATCGCAGGTAGTTACACCCCGTTTTTATTGGTCGGTTTAAGAACCCCTTTAGCGATTGGCTTGATGGCGGTTATCTGGGGTATTGCGCTGGTCGGCATCATCATGAAGATAGCCTTCGTCTATCGATTTAAGCGTCTATCGCTGTTCATTTACTTAGCGATGGGCTGGTTGTCGTTGATTGTGGTGTATCAACTGGCGATGAATATTGAGATGGGCGGCTTAGTGTTACTGGCGCTAGGCGGCGTGATCTACTCGTTGGGGGTTATTTTCTATGTGGCAAAACGCATCCCTTATAACCATGCCATCTGGCACCTGTTTGTTTTGGCGGGATGCGCTTGCCATTTCTTCGCTATCTATCTGTATGTGACTCCGGTTTAGACGTTACTACGATAGGTTTCTAACGTGTTGAAACGTCGGTGATCTCGACATCGATCTTATATTCTGGGTACTTATCAACATCGATCGCTAAGTATTTACCTTCGGCAGAAGTTTGTGGACGAAGGTAAGTATCCGCCATACGTTTGATAGATTGCCATGTATTGATGCTTTCTTGATGCAGTAACTCACCCGTTGGTGAATAGACCGTAACTTCTAAGGTAACTAACACGACTGCTTGCGTGCTCTGGTTAGTTATAGAAATCGGTAGAATCAACTGCTCATTTTCGTAGAGTCCAGCCCCAATCAAAACATCCACACCTGATTTAGAAACCTGCAAGCTTGGTTTTGTATCACCAATTGTGATTGTAGTGCCGCGTGTATTTTTGGTTATCGGAATACTTTTTAGTACAGGCTCTCCGCCCGATGAAGTCTTGCTATGATATTGCCATGTGAAATCGTCTTTCAGTAAGATCTCTTTACCATCAGGCAGAGTCACTAACTGGTCGGCGAATGCAGAACAGCTAAGCAATGCGCCTGCGAGAAGTACGTATGATTTCATCAGTGTTTCCTTGATTTTGTGCTTGGTTAGCGTCGCCAGAAAGCAGGGAAGAATAGAACGATTAGGGTCAGTATTTCGAGTCGCCCCATCAACATCCCTAAACTCAATAACCACTTAGCTGCGTCGGGCAGTGGAGCAAAGTTCCCGGTTGGGCCGATTACGCTGCCCATGCCGGGGCCGACGTTGGCAACGGCAGTGATAGCGCCAGATATACTGGTCACAGGATCAAGCCCCATCGCGCTCAAGCCACCTGCAATTAAGATAATCGTAATAAAGAACATCAAACCAAATGCGACGAGTGAACGCACAATGTCGTCATTTACCGGTCGTTGGTTATAACGTTGAACAAACACACCCGACGGGTGAATCAGTTTCATCATTTGTTTATGAAGCATGGTCATCGCGATCTGGAAGCGGAATATTTTGATACCGCCAGAGGTTGAACCCGAGCAAGCGCCTGCCATCATTAGAAACGCAAATAAGGTGGTAGGTAGTGCACCCCATGCGGTGAAGTCTTCTAAACCAAAACCGGTTGTGGTGACGACTGACACGATGTTGAACATCGAAACACGCATGGCATCCATGACTGTATAGCCATCTCTAACCACCAGCCATGTCGATATTACGGCACTGGTGACCAAGAATAGATACGTGAAACCTCTTACTTGCGCGTCTTTATAGAGGATGGATAGTTTTCTGCCGCGCAGTGCACTAACAAATAGTAGGAATGGCAGTCCACCAAGGAACATGAATACTGTACCCACCCAGTGAGCACTGTTAGAGAAGTGGTTCATTGAGCCGTCAGAGGTTGAGTACCCCCCTGTCGATAGTGTGGTGAAAGCATGATTGATCGCATCAAAAATACCCATGCCTGCAAACAGATAGCTAATGATGCACAAGCCAGTCAGAACCAGATAAACCGCTACGATGTTCTTCGCGACCGTTTTCGCTCGTGGGCTACTTTTATCTGACCAATCGGATGATTCGGTTTGGAACAGGCGCATACCACCGACGTTGAGCATTGGCAGAACCGCTACCGCCATAACGATGAAGCCGATGCCACCTAACCATTGCAGTATTGAACGCCACAATAGAATACTGGGTGCCATGCTGTCTAAACCGCTTAATACGGTTGAGCCCGTCGTGGTGATACCTGACATGGTTTCAAAATAGGCGTCGGTGAAGCTGATGTGGTTGATGAAGACAAAGGGCAGTGCAGCGAAGGCACTAGCAATTGTCCATACCAGAGAGGTGATCAGGAACATATCCCGAACCCCAAGTCGGAACTTAGCGGAACGACCTAAACTCAAGCTGGTGAACGCTACGACGTGCGTGATCACTACCGATTGACCAAACTCGAGGAAGCCACCGGTACCAGTAAAAAAGGCAACTAATGTGGGGATGTACATGAAAAGGGCGAGTTTCGATAACACTAACCCTATCACTAATAATATCGGACGAAAATTAACCATAGCTTAATAGACCACCGCTTTGTACCGGAGCTTCGTTCCCACAAGAAGGTTGTGAAAAGAAGCTTACGAGAACAAGGCTATAAGAAGAACGGGCTCGGTTGGAATAAAGACTCAACATCAGGTACGTATTTCTTGTCCACTAGGAACATAACTACGTGGTCATCCTGTTCGATTACGGTTCTATCGTGCGCGATAAGTACCTCTTCTCCGCGAACAATCGCACCAATAGTGGTACCCGGTGGTAGTTTGATGTCGCCAATCGCTCGGCCAACCACTTTAGATGTGGTTTCGTCACCGTGAGCAATGGCTTCGATCGCTTCAGCAGCGCCACGGCGTAGAGAGGATACGTTTACAATATCAGCACGACGAACGTGAGTAAGCAGTGCAGAAATGGTCGCTTGCTGTGGAGAGATAGCAATATCAATCACGCCACCCTGAACAAGGTCGACGTACGCGCCACGCTGAATCAGTACCATTACCTTCTTGGCACCCATGCGCTTAGCCAGCATTGCCGACATGATGTTGGTTTCATCTTCGTTGGTTAGGGCAATGAACACATCTACCTGATCGATGTTCTCTTCGGTTAGCAGCTCTTGGTCTGCCGCATCACCACAGAATACGATGGTGTTTTCTAATTCTTCAGACAGCTTCTCGGCACGAGTGTAGCTGCGCTCAATAAGCTTGATGCTATAGCTCTGTTCAAGGCGTTTTGCCAAGCTTGCACCAATGTTACCACCACCGACAATCATGATGCGGCGGTACGGTTTCTCTAAGCGCTGTAGCTCACTCATTACTGAGCGGATGTGGTTACTCGCTGCGACGAAGAACACTTCATCATCGGCTTCAATGATGGTGGTACCTTGTGGGCGAATAGGACGACCTTGACGGAAAATCGCAGCAACACGAGTATCGATGTGTGGCATATGCTCACGCAAAGCAGATAGTGCATTACCAACCAGTGGACCACCGTAGTAGGCTTTTACTGCTACTAGGCTAACCTTCTGTTCAGCAAAGCTCACAACCTGCAGCGCACCAGGGTATTGAATCAGACGCTCGATGTAGCTGGTTACTAGCTCTTCCGGTGCGATCAAGTGGTCGACTGGAATAGCACCTGATTTGAACAACGCTTCTTTCTCTTCTAGATATTGAGGAGAACGAATACGAGCAATTCGGTTCGGTGTATTGAAAAGAGAGAAAGCAACCTGACATGCAGCCATGTTGGTTTCATCCATATTGGTTACAGCAACCAACATGTCGGCATCTTGCGCCCCCGCTTCACGCAGTGTGTTTGGGTGGCTGGCATAGCCGTTTACAACCCTCAGGTCGTATTTGTCTTGAAGTTCACGCAGTCGGTCAGCATTACGGTCGACGATCGTGATGTCATTGTTTTCACCTACTAGGTTTTCAGCAAGGGTACCGCCTACTTGTCCAGCACCTAGGATAATGATCTTCATAGCCTTTCTCTTTTCTTTACCGTGGTAATTCTAGTTATCTAACTTAGTTTTGATAATGCACTAGAAAGAAACAGCGGCTAAGAAATAAATTCTTAGCCGCTGTTAGTTGTTATGCCTGTTTTACTAGAACTGCGTAGTAGAAGCCATCCATATCTTCTTCTCCAGGTAGTATTTGACGACCCGGATTTTCGATATCAGACCCAACAAGCGTTGCGTTCTCAGTACGTGCTAGGAATGCTTTCACTTGCAGTACGTTTTCTTGCGGCGTGATAGAACATGTCGCATAAACCATGGTGCCGCCTTCTTTCAGCTGACGCCACATTGCATCCATAATCTCGCTTTGCAGTTCAGCCAGCGCATCAATGTCAGATGCACGACGTAGCCACTTAATGTCAGGGTGACGGCGAATTACGCCTGTTGCTGAACAAGGTGCATCAAGCAGGATACGGTCGAACTTGTCGCCCATCCACCACTCTTCAGGGTAACGAGCATCGCCACAAATTACGTCGGCACGCAGTTGTAGACGTTCAAGGTTATCGTAAACACGGTCTAAGCGTTTAATGTCGCAGTCAATCGCAACCACTTCAGTGTCATTGGTATGCTCAAGAATGTGAGCTGTTTTACCACCTGGTGCAGCACAACAATCTAGGATTAGCTCACCATCTTTTGGTGTTAAGTAATCAACCGAAAGCTGAGCAGCAGCGTCTTGCACAGATACCCAACCTCTGTCGAAGCCAGGAAGCAGAGTTACATCACAAGGTGCCGCTAATTTTATGGCATCGGCTGCTTCAGGGTGCAATGTGTATTCAATGTTTTCGTTTTTAAGCAGTTCAACATACTCGTCACGAGTGTGGTGTTGGCGGTTAACGCGCAGCCACATTGGTGCCTTGCTGTTGTTTGCTTCAACCAGTTGCTCCCATTGATCTGGGTAGCTCTCTTGAAGCATTTTTAGAATCCAACTTGGGTGGCCGTATTTGCCCGCATTGTGGCTAACGGCTTTCTCGTCTAGTTCTTCTTGGTCACGTAGGTAGCTACGTAGTACAGCGTTGATCAAACCACTCAGGCTTGGACCACGCAGTGTTTTAGTACCCTCAACCGTTTCAGCTACCGCAGCATGCGAAGGGATACGCATGAAGCTTAATTGGTAAATGCCCACCAAGATTAGGTGGTGGAATACACGCTTTTTACCTTTAAGCGGGTTTTCCATCAGTTCGTTAGCAATTGACTCTAAGCGAGGCAGGTAACGAAGTGCGCCGTAGCAAATCTCTTGCAGTAGAGCGTGGTCTCGCGGGCGGAGCGTTTTTTGAGCCGCAGGGAGAGCGTGTGAAAGAGAGTGGCCTTTATCGACAACTTGGAATAGGACATTTGCAGCAGCAGCGCGAACATTCATGAGGGGTACCGAATATTTTATTTGAATACATGAGGGCATCTCTGCCCTCGTAAAGGTTTTCTAAGCAGCTAATTAGCTGCTTTAAAAGCGATTAAGAAAGTTGAGTACCAACTTCAAACCAGCTTGCACGAGAGTTCAAGATGTCCTGAACTGACATGGCTTTTTTACCTGGAACTTGCAGTTGTTCAAGAACAAGCACGCCTTGCCCTGTCGCTACATAGATACCAGTTTTATCCGCTTGCAGAATGGTACCTGCAGGCTTATCAGAAGTTTGCTCTGCTACACGGCTTTGCCATACTTTGATGCTATTTTCAGCGGCTTCAAAGTGGCTCATTGGCCATGGGTTGAAGGCACGAACGCAGCGCTCAATATGAGCCGCGTCATCACTCCAGTTGATACGTGCTTCTTCTTTGCTTAGCTTCTTCGCGTAGTTAGCAAGTTCATCGTCTTGCTTCTCAGCAACCGATTTGCCAGAAGCGATATCCGCCAAACACTCAACAAGAGCATCAGGGCCAAGGCCCGCTAACTTTTCGTACATTGACGCGCTAGTATCTGTCGCTTCGATAGGTAGCGTCGCGATGCTTAGCATGTCGCCAGTATCTAGACCGATATCCATCTGCATGATCGTCACGCCAGTCTCTTTATCACCCGCCCAAATAGAGCGTTGAATCGGAGCAGCACCACGCCAGCGCGGTAGGATAGAGCCATGTACGTTGATACAACCTAAGCGAGGCGTATCTAATACAGCCTGCGGAAGCAATAAGCCGTATGCGACAACAACCATGATGTCAGCATTCAAATCCGCTAGCTCTTGCTTAGCTTCATCTGACTTGAAGTTTTCTGGTTGGTAAACCGGAATATTGTTTTCAAGTGCGATGTTTTTTACTGGGCTCGCCGTTAGTTTTTTACCGCGACCTGCTGGACGATCTGGCTGTGTGTAAACAGCAATAACTTCATGCTCCGAAGACAACAACGCCGCCAAGTGACGGGCGGCGAAATCCGGAGTACCTGCGAAGACAATTCTTAAAGACTGACTCAAGGTAGGCTTCCTTCTAATTTAGTAATAGCAGCGATTATTAACCTTGTTTCTCGTTGAAACGTTTAATCTTCGCTAGCTTATCTTGAATGCGTTTACGCTTTAGTGGCGATAGGTAATCAACAAACAACTTGCCTTCTAGGTGGTCAAGTTCGTGCTGAACACAGATAGCCAGAAGGTCATCAGCGTCGAACGTGAATTCGTTACCGTCACGGTCTAATGCTTTAACCGTTACTTCTGCAGCGCGAGGTACTAGAGCTCGAGCGCCAGGTACAGATAGGCAACCTTCTTCGATACCATCTTCGCCGCGCTTCTCAGTAATTTCAGGATTGATAAGAACCATAGGTTCGTCACGTGTTTCTGAAATATCGATAACAACGATGCGCTGGTGGAAATCTACTTGCGTTGCCGCAAGGCCGATACCTTCTTCGTCGTACATGGTTTCAATCATGTCATCAACGAACTTTTGAATCTCTGGGGTAACTTCTTTTACCGGTTTCGCCACGGTACGTAGACGATCATCTGGTAATGTTAATACTTGTAATACAGACATATACACTCGAAATATTGAACTGTGCCGAAACAGCTTAAACCTTGTTGGCTCAATTCTAGACATTTTAGAGGTCAAATGACAGCATCCTGAAGGTAATTCTCAAATCAGATGTCATATATTCAGACCAAGGAACCTAGGTCATGCGTCATTTTTCTTCCATTTTTTCTGTTGTTTGTGCCTCGCTTTCGTTCGCCGCTATGGCTGAAAATAGTGCTCAACCTTTAACCATAAAGCAGGGCGCACCCGAGGCGTATGTAGTGGTTAAAGGCGATACCTTGTGGGATATCTCTGCGATGTATCTCGATAGTCCGTGGTTGTGGCCAAGGTTGTGGCAGGTAAATCCTGAGATAGAAAACCCGCACCTTATTTACCCCGGAGATAAATTGTCTTTGGTTTGGATTAATGGTGAACCGGTATTGAGTCTTAAACCGGTTATCAAACTGAGCCCTAAGATTCGTGTCTCTGAGAAGAAAGCGGTGCCAACCGTCAATGAGGGATTAGTTCTGCCATATCTACAATCTGATCGCTTGGTTGAGCGGCAAGATATTCAATCCGCGCAACGAGTATTGGGGACGAGTGATGGCAAGCGTTTCTTATCGGGTGCAGACAGGTTATTTATCTCGGGCAACCAACAACATCAAAAGTGGGGTATTTACCGCGCCGTTGAAACCTACCAACGACAGCAACCCCAAGCGAGTATGACATCGCTACGTTTGGTTGCCACTGCGCGTCTCAAAGAGGTGGACGCTGAGTTTAGTAGCTTGCAAATAGACACTCAACTGCAAGAGGTACTGCTTAACGACCTTGTGCTACCTGAACTTGGTGTTGATCAGGTGAAGCTCTCAACCACGTTTTATCCTGCGCCTAGTGCAGCGGGTCAGTTTGCTAATATCTTGGGTTCATTAGACGGCAGCCAATACAGTGCAAAGAATCAGGTGGTGGTTATTAATAAAGGCTCACAGGACAATCTTCGCCAAGGATCTATGTTTACGCTTAGTGAAAGCGGCGCGGTGGTGTTTGGTAAGCAGGGTAAATATAGCTATAAAGAGTCAGCTGCGAGCGATAAGGTGCAATTGCCAAGTACCTCTCTGGGTAGTTTGATGGTGATTCGCCCTTACGAGTATTTTAGCTTGGCCTTGATCACTCAAAGTTCTAAGCCGGTTAGTAATGAAATTCTGGCGGTATCTCCTTTGGATCTAGCTTTGACGGAAGAGGCTAAGGGCACCGAGTGAATGAGCAACAACTGAGTGCTTGGCTAACTCTAAGTTTTGTTCCGCAATTGGGTGGCAAACGCCTTTCTCGCTTGCTGAGTATCGACTCCCCTTCGAACATCGTTGGCTACTCAAGTCAGCAGTTGCAAGCGATGGGCTTGTCAGCCAAGCAAATCTCCTACTTAAGACAGCAAGTTCCAAGAGAAGTGGAAGCTTGCTTAACATGGCAAGCAAAACGGCCTAATCATCACATCATTACTCCTAGTTGCCCACATTATCCCAAACTGCTGAACGAGACAGCCTCTGCACCCAGTGTTCTTTTCGTTAAAGGACACGTCGAAAAGCTGATTGAACCTCAAATCGCCATGGTCGGCAGTCGCAATGCCAGTCATGAAGGGCTGCAAACCGCCAAGTCCTTCGCCAAAGAGTTCGTCCAAAACGGTTTGATTGTCACCAGTGGTTTAGCGCTTGGGATTGATGGTTATGCTCATGATGGTGCTCTGGATAAAGGAGGGGAAACTTTTGCTGTGTTGGGCTCAGGCTTGGACTCTATTTACCCTGCACGTCACCGAAATCTCGCGGATAGAATTTGTGAGAATGGCGCGCTGATATCAGAATTCCGCCCAAGTGCTAAACCTCGATCTGAACATTTCCCTCGGCGTAACCGTATTATAAGTGGCTTGTCTTTGGGGACTCTCGTTGTTGAGGCTGCTGAGAAAAGTGGCTCACTGATTACAGCGCGTTATGCGATGGAGCAAGGTCGCGAAGTGTTTGCACTTCCTGGTTCTATTCATAACCCAACCTGTCGCGGAGGTAACAGCTTAATTAAATCTGGTGCATGCTTAGTACAGAGTGCTCAAGATGTTCTAATTGAAATAAAGAGTCTGTTAAACTGGTCTATAGATCAGCAGCCCAGCTTATTCGAACCTACGCCGAATGAGGGTGAAAATGAACAATTGCCATTTCCACAGCTGTTAGCTAACGTAGGGTTAGAGGCGACACCCGTTGATATTTTGGCACAGAGAACCCATATACCTGTGCATGAGGTCATGATGCAGCTTTTAGAGCTTGAGCTCTCAGGGCATGTTGTTGCAGTTTCCGGTGGCTATATTCGAAAGGGGAGAGGCTAGCTATGATGATGGACATACTGATGTACTTGTTTGAAACCTACATCCATAGCGATTCAGAATTGCAGGTGGATCAAGACGAACTGGAAGATGAACTTCTTCGAGCAGGGTTTCACCAAGATGATATTTATAAGGCCCTCCATTGGTTAGAAGATCTTGCGGCACTGCAAGATACCGACAACCAAGCGGCGATTACTATGTGCTCCAATACCTCGATGCGTGTTTACACAAGCAAAGAGATTTCACGTATTAATATGGAGTGTCGAGGTTTCCTACTATTCTTAGAGCAGATCAACGTGCTCACGACAGAGATTCGTGAAATGGTAATTGATCGTGTGATGGGACTTGAGACCAACGAATTTGAATTGGATGATCTGAAATGGATTATCTTAATGGTGCTATTTAACGTGCCGGGTAATGAAAGTGCTTACACGCAAATGGAAGAGCTGTTGTACACCAAAGAGCAAGGTATCTTGCATTAATACAGGCTTGTCATGAGTAGTAAGATTGATAATCAGCTTTTTTCAGCACATGAACATGCGTTAGAGCATGAACCATGTCCACAGTGTGGTGGAGAGCTTCAGCTTCGCCATGGTAAGCACGGCCCATTTTTAGGCTGTAAGCAGTATCCGAACTGTGATTACATCAAGCCTCTTCATCAAAATGATGGTCATGTGGTGAAAGAGCTGGGCGTGCCGTGTCCTAAATGCCAAAACGAATTGGTATTAAGGCAAGGTCGCTTTGGGATGTTCATTGGTTGTAGTAACTATCCAGAGTGTAATCACATCGAATCTTTGGACCAACCAAAAGAACAACCTGAAGAGCAGCCACTTGTCGCCTGCCCTGAGTGTGGTCGAGGCCATTTGGTTGAGCGCAAATCTCGCTATGGCAAAACCTTCTATGCGTGTGATAACTACCCTAAGTGTAAGTTTGCTGTTAACCAGCCACCTGTTATAGGTCGTTGCGAAGAGTGCCAGTTCCCGCTGTTACTGGAGAAGAAAACGGCCAGTGGCACTAAGAAGCAATGTGCTGATCGCAAGTGTCATCACATTCAATCTCAGTAGTCATTTTAATCACAGTAAGTTAACCACCAGAAATAAAAAAACGGCGCTCAATGAGCGCCGTTTCTATATCCAATGAACTTTTTACATCAATAAGCCAATGTAGGCTTACTTCATCTGCTCAGCAAACTCATGCACAGCAGGGTAGGCTTGCTTATCGAGAATGTTTGCCAATGAACATAATGTTCTTTGCAGTTCGGCGTTGTAGTCAGCGCTCACATTGATGTGGCCCATCTTACGACCCGCACGCTTCTCTTTGCCATACCAATGAACATGACAGCCGCCTTGAGCCAGAATAGCCTCAGGTAGGGTATCTTCACCAAGAATGTTGATCATTGCGGTTGGACGAATCAGTTTAGTGCTGCCTAGTGGCATACCACATACGGCACGTAGGTGGTTCTCAAACTGACAAGTTTCTGCGCCTTGTTGCGTCCAGTGGCCAGAGTTATGAACACGTGGTGCAATCTCATTAACCAGCAGTGAACCTTGAACATCAAAGAACTCAAGTGCAAGCACGCCAACGTAGTCCAAACGTTCTACAACTGCGGTGAACATGGTTTTTGCTTGCTCTTGCAGCTCAATGTCATCAATCGCTGTCGATAAGCTCAACACGCCTTCGGTGTGAACATTCTCAGCCAGTGGATACACTTGAATCTCACCATTGATACCACGAGCACCAACCAGTGATACTTCGCGGTCAAACGGAACAAACTCTTCAGCCACAATGGCTTGGTTGTCTGTTGCGGCAATACACTCAGCCATTTCTGCCCAAGTCGCATCAACATTGTCGAGTGTCTTTAAGCGCCACTGGCCCTTGCCATCGTAGCCGCCAAGTGTGCTCTTCAGTACCATTGGTAAGTCAACGTGAGCGATCGCAGCGTCAAAGTCTTCACGAGAATTAATCACATAGTACTTAGCATTTTTCACGTTCGCTTCGTCCAACAGCGCTTTTTCAAGGCGACGGTCGCCGCCGGCTTTGATTGCTTCTGTTGTCGGTAAGAACTTACCGCTGCGCTCACACACCTCAAGTACATCGTGAGGGATGTGTTCGAACTCTGCAGTAATGACGTCCGCACGCTCTATCGCATTTTCTAAGCCGTTGCCTAGAATCGCTTGCGTTAATGGGTGAACAATATTTTTGCTGCCAACATCAAAAGCAGAAATTTCAATATTCAGCGGTGCCCCAGCTAGGGACATCATGCGAGCAAGTTGGCCCGCGCCTAACACAAGAACATGCATGGGAATTAGTCCTCTGCAGGGTTTGGGTTAGCAAGTACCGTTTCTGTTTGCTCAGAGCGGAACGCTTCGACTTTTGCCATCACTTCTTCATTGTGTGTACCAATGATTTGAGCAGCTAGAATGCCAGCGTTCGCTGCACCAGCTTCACCGATAGCTAGAGTACCTACCGCGATGCCTTTTGGCATCTGTACGATAGAAAGCAGAGAGTCCATGCCTTTCAGTGCTTTAGATTGAACTGGAACACCAAGAACAGGTACGCTTGTGAAAGCAGCAGCCATGCCTGGAAGGTGTGCAGCGCCGCCAGCACCAGCAATAATCACTTTAATACCGCGCTCTTTCGCACTGGTTGCGTAGTCTGCAAGCAACTGAGGTGTGCGGTGAGCAGAAACCACTTTTGTTTCGTACGCCACGCCAAACTGGTCCAACATTTCTGCAGCTAGCTTCATTGTTGGCCAATCAGATTTAGAACCCATGATAATACCGACAGTCATCTCAAACTCCTTCAGGTACGATTTAATTAGTGATTAGATATTTTGCGCGCATTATACGGGTAAAATTGCCCAAGGAAAACGTTTGCGTCAGTCTAAGTTGTTAATTGATACATTTTATAAACAAATAGCTTTAGTCACAGTGAGTGATAATTTGTACACTTAGTGAGTTAGATAACTGAATTAATGAGGCACCCGTGGATAACTTTCAACATACTTTGCAGGCATTACAACAAGGTGAAGTCATTGCTTACCCGACCGAAGGCGTTTTTGGGGTCGGTTGTGATCCTGATAATCCACAAGCCATCCAGAAATTACTCGAGTTAAAACAACGCCCAGCTGAAAAGGGCTTGATCCTAATTGCGGCAAGCTACGAGCAGTTGCTTCCTTATATTGATGAGAGTCAACTAACGGATGACCAATTAGCGACGGTTAAAGCGACATGGCCAGGTCCGGTCACTTGGATTATGCCAACCAGCAGTAAAGTTACTGACTGGGTCAGCGGTCAATTTGATTCGATCGCGGTACGCGTGACTGATCACCCTTTGGTTCAAAGAATGTGTAATGAGTTTGGTAAGCCGTTAACCTCTACCAGTGCTAACCTGACCGGCGAGCCGCCTTGTATGACGACTGAAGAAGTTCAGCTGCAACTTGGCCAACATTTGGTGGCTATTTTAGAAGGTCAAACGGGTGGTCGTGAGAAGCCAAGCGAAATTAGAGATGCAAAAACGTCGAAAATATTAAGACAGGGTTAAACCCTGCAGAGGAAGAAAGATGTCAGCAATTGATAAAGAAGCAGTAAAACAGTTTTTACTGAGCCTACAAGATTCGATTTGCCAGCAGCTTGAGCAAGCTGATGGTAGTGCGTTGTTTGAAGAAGACGCATGGCAGCGTGAACCTGGTGAACGTCTCGGTGGCGGCGGTCGTACTCGTGTGATGACCAACGGTGCGGTATTCGAGCAAGGTGGGGTTAATTTCTCTCACGTAGCGGGTAAGGCCATGCCAGCCTCAGCCACCGCTCATCGTCCTGAATTAGCTGGGCGTAAGTTTGAGGCAATGGGCGTCTCATTAGTTATCCACCCTAAAAACCCATACATCCCAACCTCACACGCGAATGTTCGATTCTTTATTGCGGAAAAAGAAGGGGAAGACCCTATTTGGTGGTTCGGTGGTGGTTTTGATTTAACACCATTCTATCCGGTTGATGAAGATTGCCAGTCTTGGCATCAAACAGCTAAAGATCTGTGTGCGCCGTTTGGTGATGATGTTTATCAAGAGCATAAAGAGTGGTGTGATAAATACTTTTATCTGCCTCACAGAGATGAAACACGCGGTGTTGGTGGTCTGTTCTTTGATGATCTTAACGAGTGGGGCTTTGAGAAGAGTTTCTCTTATATGCAAGCGGTCGGTGAAGGTTTTGCTGCCGCGTATTTACCAATTGTAGAACGACGCAAAGAGACACCTTATGGTGAACGTGAGCGTGACTTCCAGCTTTATCGTCGTGGTCGCTATGTTGAATTTAACCTTGTGTATGACCGTGGCACCCTATTTGGTCTACAGAGTGGTGGCCGCACAGAGTCTATATTGATGTCTATGCCACCATTGGCTCGTTGGGAATATCGCTACGAACCTCAAGAGGGTTCACCAGAAGCTCTGCTTTATAGTGACTACCTAAAGCCTCGAGTTTGGTAGTTCTTCCTTCCTTATAGCGATAGTGATAGGGTCATCTATATAGATGACCCTTTTTATTTCTGTTAGGTAAGGATATGACACAGCAAGTAGATCGTTATGCCGTTTTCGGCAACCCTATTGGGCAAAGCAAATCGCCATTTATTCACACATTATTTGCTCGCCAAACCAATCAACAACTTACCTATACAGCACTGCAGCCAGAACATGGTCAATTCATTACCGCGGCTAACGCTTTTTTTAGCGAAGGCGGTAGAGGGTGTAATGTCACTGCGCCATTTAAAGAAGACGCTTATCAGTTTGCTAATCGCTTAACGGAAAGGGCTCAACTAGCTGGTGCAGTTAATACATTGAAGAAGTTAGATGACGGAGAGATCATCGGTGATAACACTGATGGTGAGGGTCTCGTTCAGGATTTGCTTCAGCATCAGGTAATATTAGAGGGTGCTCGAGTTCTCTTGTTAGGTGCTGGTGGTGCAGCGAGAGGAGTGATTCAACCTCTGCTTGACCAAAAACCGCAGCAGTTGGTTATCGCCAACCGAACCAGTTCAAAGGCAGAACTATTGGCTGAGATGTTTTCGTCGCATGGAAATATCAAAGGTATGGGGCTAAGTGATGTGAACGAAGGCTTTGATGTCATTATTAATTCGACTTCTTCTGGTCTAAGCGGACAGCTTCCTGAAGTGTCTGACGTTATTTTCAATTCTAATAGTGCCGTTTATGACATGGTTTACGGATCGGGAACTACAGTATTTAATCAATGGGCATTAGATAATGGTGTTCATGCTGCTTATGATGGTTTAGGTATGCTGGTGGGTCAGGCTGCAGAGAGCTTCATGCTCTGGCGTGGTCTTCGTCCGGGAACCAAGCAGATCTTAAGAGAACTACGTAGAAATCTAGAGATGTAACAAGGTACTTATAAAAATGAATCAATCAATCTTATTTCCTGATATCCAAGATTGGGATGAAGAGAGTCAGTCAATCGTTTTTCCAGCACAACAGTCGGGTGCATTGATCGAATGTGTCATGTCTATTGAAGAATTATCACTATTGGCAGGTAAAGATATAGAAGAAGGTGAACAAGCGTTGGCTATATTTTCTGAGCTTCGTTTTGATATTGAAGAATTAGCAGAAGAGCTAATAGAAGAAGAGGAGTATGACTCCTCTAATCGAATTCAGATCAAAGCGCTTTAAACAGGAAGCACTGAGTCTAGGTAATCATTTTTATTCTGAACATAATTGTCAGCCGACTTCTGCAAGAAAGCACGTTCTTTATCGTTTAATGGGCGTGCTTGCTTAACTGGGCTTCCTACATATAGATAACCGCTTTCAAGTACCTTATTAGGCGGAACCAAGCTACCAGCACCAATCATCACATCTTCTTTAATAACCACGCCATCAAGCACGATAGCTCCCATACCAACAAGTACACGATCTTCAATAGTACAGCCATGCAGCATTACTTTATGTCCGATAGTGACATCATTACCTATTAATAGAGGATAACCGTCAGGGTTTTCTGCATTCTTATGGGTGACATGCAAGACACTGCCGTCTTGGATATTGGTTCTATCGCCTATATGTATGTGGTTCACATCCCCTCGAGCTGCAACCAAAGGCCATACACTAGAGTCATCCCCGATTTTGATATCACCAACCAGTACCGAACTTGTATCTATATAGACACCTTGCCCAATTTGGGGTGATATCCCTTTATAACTGCGTATTGAACTCATAAATCCTCCTTTATATAGGCACCTTAAGCCCTTAATTAAGGGGAATACTAGTGAAAATGGGGTGTTTTGAACAAAAAACGCTCGAACAATCAAAAAAGTAAGAAAAACTTCAAAAAGGGCTTGCCAGTGTGATCGAAATCTCTATAATGCCACCTCGCTGACACGGGATGGCTTCTTAGGAAACCCAAACGAATCAGCAGGTCAAATTAGCCAAGCTAAGCGCTTGAAAAAAGTTTTGAAAATAGTGGTTGACACTAAAACTTAAATCGCTAAAATGGCCGTCCGATTTGAGCGAAGCTCAAAAAGGAAAAGCTCTTTAACAATTTAAACCTATCAATCTGTGTGGGCACTCGTTGATGAATATCAAAACGTTATTACTTAGGTAATAGCAGTTACTTCGGTAACAAATTGATTTCAATGAACTGAGTGACCAATACGAATAATTACTTTCTATATAGAGAGGGGTTATTTGGCACAGTCAATTCATTATCATTCTGTTGGAATGGTAATAGCTTTAAAATTACATAGTAGTTTTGAAGTCAGTATT